>CAZEDW010000013.1:0-90461 GCA_964510955.1 uncultured Phycisphaeraceae bacterium | reverse complement strand
GACCACCGCCGCCACCGAAGCCGCCGCCACCGCCGGGACCGCCGCGACCGCCACGGCCACGGGTTTCCTTGCCGATGGTGTTGACGGGGCCCTTGGCGCCCTCGGTGGCGCGGGTGGCGGGCATGAAGGCCTTGCCGCGGGCCTGGCGGGCATCGACCTCGGTGTCACCGATGCTGACGCCGCGCAGCTCGCCGACGTTTTCCTTCTGGCGGAGCTGCTCGAGAGCGTGGAAGGTGGCCTTGGCCAGGTTCTTCTTGTTGGTGGAACCGAAGGCCTTGGTGAGGCAGTCGGTGATGCCGGCCTGCTCGAGCACGGCGCGGACGGTGGCGCCCGCGACGACGCCGGTGCCGGGAGAGGCGGGGACCAGCTTCACCATCGAGGCGCCGAACCGGCCCATGACGGTGTGCGGGATGGTGCCTCCCTGGAGCGGGACGCGCTTGTAGTTCTTCTTGCCGTCCTTGCCGGCCTTCTCGACGGCCTGGGGCACTTCCTTGCCCTTGGCGTAGCCGAGGCCGACCTGGCCGCGCTTATCGCCGACCACGACCATGGCGCCGAAGCTGAACCGCTTGCCGCCCTTGACGGTGGCGGACGAGCGGAACACGCCGATCGTGGTGGAATCCTGCTGCGATCTATCGTCGTTTTTGAACTCGGCCATTGGATGGTCCTGCGGGGGGTGCGCGGTGCGCTGTGCGCCGGAGTTGCCCGTCTATGTCCTCGTGCCTAGTGCCCAGTGCCTAGTGCCTCTTGCCTTCCGATCAGAACTTGAGCCCGCCCTCGCGGGCGCCCTCGGCGAGGGCCTTGATGCGCCCGTGGAAGCGGAAGCCGCCGCGGTCGAACGCGACCTCCTTGACGCCGGCGGCCTTGGCCTTCTCGGCCAGGAGCTTGCCCACCGACTTGGCGGCGGCGCTGTTGCCGGTCTTGTCCAGCTTGAGGCCGGAGTCGCGGCTGCCGGCGGCGGCGAGCGTCTTGCCGGCCAGGTCGTCGATGATCTGGGCGTAGATGTGGTTGAGCGACTTGTAGACCGCCAGCCGCGGGCGCGAGGGCGTTCCCTCCAAGCGGTTGCGGATGGCGGCCCGGCGACGGACCCGGCGGATGGTTTTGTCTTTGTGCTTGTCCATACGTCTCTGCCTTGTTGCCTGCCCTCGGAATACTCCTTCGTGCCACTGGCCCGATCCATTCAGGCTCCGAACGCCTTGCCTTCCTTGCGGCGGATGACCTCGTCGGTGTACTTGATGCCCTTACCGTTGTAGGGCTCGGGCTTACGCTTGGAGCGGATGACCGACGCGAGCTGGCCGACCGCCTGGCGATCGGCGCCCTTGATGGTCACGAACGTCTTGTCGATCGACACCTCGACGCCAGCCGGGATGGGGACCATGATCGCGTTGGCGAAGCCGAGCTTGAGCTTGAGGCTCTTGCCGGCCATCTCGGCGGCGTAGCCGACGCCGATGATCTCCAGCTTCTTCTCGTAGCCCTTCACCACGCCGTCGATCATGTTGTTGATCAGCGCGCGGGTGGTGCCCCAGTAGGCGCCGGTCTCGGGGTTGGTCTCGGCGCCCTTGGCCGGCTCGATCTGGACGGTCTTGGTGTCGGCGTTGACCGAGACCTTGACCTCAGGGCGGTGCTCCATCTCGAGCTTCTTGGCGCCGGACGACACCGTGACCTTGCGGCCGGCGACCTCGACCTTCACGTTGGCCGGGATCTGTACTGGTTTCTTGCCGAGGAGAGACATGGGTGGGTATCCGGGGAGTGACGAAGTGGTCGAGTGGTCGGGTGCGGGGAGACGGGGACGTGGCCTCAATAGACGGTGGCGAGCAGCTCGCCGCCGATCTTCTCGGTGCGGCACTTGCGGTCGCTCATCACGCCCCTGCTGGTGGAGACGATCGAGATGCCCAAGCCTTCCAGGGGGCGGTCGAGCTGCTGGTAGCTGCGGTAGACGCGCCGACCGGGGCGGCTCTCGCGCCGGACGAAGTGGAGGATCTCCTCGCCGCGCGGGCCGTACTTCAGGCGGATGCGCAGCGCGCCCTGGGGCGGGAGCTCGAGCACGTCGAAGCCGTCGATGTAGCCCTCTTCCTGCAGGATCTTCGCGATGCCGCGGCAGACCTTGCTGTTGAGGCACTTCACCTGCTTCTCGCGGTTGCTGGCCGCGTTGCGGATCCGTGTGAGCATGTCGGCGATGGGGTCGTTGACTGCCATTGTTTCTGTTCCGTCGTGAGCGTTGGGCTGGCTGCGTGGGTGCGGCGGCGGGGGCGGTGCTGAGTCCGGTGGTCCTGTGGTCCTGAGTCCTAGAAGTCCTGGTGTCACCAGCTCGCTTTGCGCATGCCGGGGACCTTCCCCTCAAGCGCGAGCTTGCGGAGCATGATGCGGCTGATGCGGAACTTGCGGTACACGCCCGCGGCGCGCCCGGTGAGCTCGCACCGGCGGACGATCCGCGTGCTGAACTTCGGCTTCCTCTTGCTGCGGGCGAACTGCGCCTTGGTGGCCATGGGTGGAGTCCTGGGGTCGAAAGTCGTGAGTCGTGAGTCCTGAAGTCCTGGGGTCCTGAGGCTCTATTTGATCCTGCTGCCCGGTTGCTGGTCCCTGGTCCCTACGTTCCCAGTGCCCAGTCCCCGGTGCCTCAGGAGGCTTTCTTCTTCTTTTCTTCCGGGCGCCGGAAGGGGAAGCCGAGCTTCTCCATCACGAAGCGGCTGCGCTTGGGGTCGGAGTTGCGGAAGACCATGTTGATGTTCATGCCGTGGGTGAAGGTCACCTCGGCCATGTTGATCTCGGGGAACACGCCCTGCTCGGCCAGGCCCATGGCGTAGTTGCCCTGGGGGTCGAAGGCCTTCTCGGGCATGCCGCGGAAGTCCTTGATGCGGGGGATCGAGATGTTGATGAGCCGGTCGAGGAAGTGCCACATGCGCTCGCGCCGGAGCGTGACCATCATGGCGGTCTCGACGCCCTCGCGGACCTTGAAGTTCGACACGCTCTTCTTGGCCTTGAGCGTGATGGGCTTCTGACCGGTCGCCTTGAGCAGGGTGCTGGTGACCGTGTCCTTGACGTTGGCGGGGATCTTGGTCCCGTCGAGGTGGCGCCCCATGTTCACGTTGACGACGATCTTCTCAAGGCGCGGCTGGGCCATGGGGTTCTTGATCCCCAGCTCATCGGCCACCGCCTTGCGGACGTCGGCGTTGAACTTCAGGCGCAGGCGGGCGGGCTGGGCGGGCTCGTTGGAGGCCGCCTCGTCGTGCTTGCCCTTTTTCTCTTTGGTTGCGTCTTTCGCCATGGTTGATTCTCGCTTGCTCCCGGGTGATTACGGTCGCTCAGGCCTTGGCCCCCGCCTTCTTTGCCGGAGCGCGCTTGGTGCTCTTGGCGTGCTTCTTGGCCCGCTCGGGTGACTGGACCACGCTGAGCTCGGACCCGCCCCGGACCGCCACGCGCACCTTCGAGCCGTCCTTGCGGAGGTCGAAGCGGACGCGGGTGGGTTTGCCGTCGACGGCGGGGCTGACGTTGGAGATGTGGAACGAGCGGTTGATCTCGACCTGGCCGCCCTTGGGGTTGATCTTGTTGGGGCGGAGGGTCTTGACGATCCCGCGGATGGCGGGCCCCTGCACGACCACGCGGTCGTGGTCGCGGTCGACAGAGAGGACCTTCCCGGTCTTGCCGCGGAACTCGCCCGCGGTGATCACCACTTCATCGCCTTTGCGGACATGTGCCGGCATGGTCAGATCACCTCCGTCGCGAGTGAAACGATCTTGCTGTAGCCGCGGTCGCGGAGCTCGCGGGCCACGGCCCCGAAAATGCGGGTGCCCTTGGGGCTCTGGTCGTCGTTGATGAGGACGACGGCGTTCTTGTCGAAGCGGACGTACGAGCCGTCGCTGCGCCGGGTGGCCTTGGCGGTGCGGACCACGACGGCCTTGACCACGTCGCCGGCCTTGACGTCCGCGCCGGGGATGGCCTTCTTGACCGAGCACACGCAGATGTCGCCCACGCCCGCCATGCGGCGCGTGAACTGGCCGGTGCCGGTCGACCCGCCGAGCACGCGGATCACGTAGGCGGTCTTGGCGCCCGAGTTATCCGCGACGTCGCATCTTGTTTCTGCTTGAAGCATGGTTGAATCTCAGATGGTTCTGTCTCAGGGAGCGGTGGGCGAGTCTCAGGCTTCCTGGTGGGCGCGCTCGATGACGCGGACCAGCTTGAAGAACTTGGTCTTGCTGATGGGGCGGCACGGCGCCACCTCGACGCGGTCGCCGACGCGGCTGGTGTTGGCCTCGTCGTGGACGTGGAGCACGGTCCGGCGACGGATGAACTTGCCGTACTTGGGGTGCTGCGACAGGAAGCTCACCACCACCTTGCGGGTCTTGGCGCGCTTGTCGGACTCGACGACGCCGATCTTGGCGCCCTTGACGTTGTCCTGGGCAGCGGCGGGCTGGGAGGGTTTGTTGCGGGTGGTGGTCATGCCTTCACCTTGGTGCGGGCTTTCATCTCGGTCAGCATCCGGGCGATGTCGCGCCGGGTTTTCTTGAACTGGCTGGGGTCCTCGATCTTGTCGGTCGCCGCCTGGCAGCGGAGGTCGTAGATCTTGGTCCGCAGGCGCGCGAGCTCCTGCGTGAGCTCCTCGCCGGTCATGCCTTTTACTTCAGCGGCCTTCATGGTCGTATTCCTCGATGCCGGGGGTCTGTTCTCTGCCTGGTGCTTGTGCTTCCTCGCGCCCGGTTTGTGGTGCCCGGTGCCTTCTGACATCACACCGCCACGCGGCGCTTCACGAACCGGCACCGGATGGGCATCTTCATCGCCACCCGAACCAGGGCCTGCTTGGCGACGGTCTCGCTCACGCCGGCGACCTCGAAGATCATGGTGCCGGGGCGGATGCGCGCGGCCCAATACTCGACGTCGGCCTTGCCGGTGCCCATTCGGGTCTCCAGGGGCTTCTTGGAGATGGGCTTGTTGGGGAACACCCGCATGATGATCTTGCCGGCGCGCTTCAGGAAGTGCTGGCTGGCGACGCGGCCCGCCTCGAGCTGTCGCGCCGTCATCCAGCAGCCGTCCAGCGCCTGCAGGCCGAAGTCACCGAAAGCAACGTAGTTGCCCTTGGTGGCCTTGCGGTCGCGCACGCGGCGCATCTCTTTGCGGAACTTGACTCTCTTGGGCATCCGGGGCATGGGTCAGCCTCGTGTGTGATCTGGGGTCTTGGTCTTGCGGTTTGCGTCTTGGGTCTAGAGCCTTGGATCAGCGGCGGCCGCGTGCACGCGGGCGGGCGCCGGCGGCGTTGCTGACGCCCTCTTCCTCGGTGACTCCCTCGGCGTACATGCCGCGGTACACCCACACCTTGACGCCCAGCGTCCCGTAGGTGGTGAAGGCCTCGGCGAATCCATACTGAACGTTGGCCTGGAAGGTGCTCAGCGGCATGCTGCCCACGCGGGTGTCCATGCGCCGGGCCAGCTCGGCCCCGCCCAGGCGCCCGGCCAGCAGGATGCGGACGCCCTTGGCGCCGGCCTGCAGGGCCGCGTCGGCCCGCATCTTCACAACGCGCCGGTAGCTGGCGCGCTTCTTGAGCTGCTCCGCCACCGCTTCGCCGATGAGCTGCGCGTCGATGTCGGGGTTCTTGATCTCGATGATCGAGATCGAGACCTTGCGCCCGGTCATGTACTGCAGCTCGTTGGTGAGCTTCTCGACCTCGGCGCCCTTGGGCCCGATGACCAGGCCGGGGCGGGCGGTCTTGACCACGACCTTCAGCTCCTCGCGGGTCCGCTCGATGTGGATATCGGAGACGGCGGCGAAGGGCGGGGTGCGGTTGAGACGCTTATCGACGAAGCGCCGGATCTTGTAGTCCTCGACCAGGAGCTCGCCGTAGAGCGCCTTGGGGGCGTACCAGCGGCTCTTGTGGGCCTCGGTGATGCCGACGCGGAGTCCGAACGGGTGGGTCTTTTGTCCCATGATTAGGCCCTCTCCTCCACGCCGACGGTGATGTGGCAGGTGCGCTTGATGATCGAGTGCGCCCGGCCCCGGTCCTTGGGCTGGAAACGCTTGATACGGACGCTGTCGTCGACCTTGCACTCGGTGACGAAAAGCTGATCGACGGCGGCCTCGTTCTGCTCGGCCTGGCTGATGGCGGCGCTGAGCGCCTTGCCGACCATGATCGCGGCCCGCTTGGGGCTGAACTGCAGCAGCGCCTGGGCCTCGTCCACGCGCTTGCCGCGGATCAGGTCCACCACCAGGCGGCTCTTGCGCGGGGCGGAGCGGACGAAGCGGCTGGTGTGGCTGTAGCGGACGATGCTCTTGGGCTCGACGCCCAGCACGCCCGCGATCGCCGCCACGTCGCGCTGACGGGCGCGGGGGTGGTTGCGACCGGCCATCCAGTTGGCGACCTTCTTCAGCGCCAGTTCGTCCTGCTTGCGACGCGACGACGGCTTGGGCAGCGCGGCGGCGAGCTGCTCGGGCGCCACATTCGCCTTCTTCACGAGCCGCTTGAGTTTGTCGGGGTTGATGATCACGGGGAGTTCCGGGGATGGGTGCTCGGTGGCTGAGGCGCTCCGATCAGGCCGCGGCCGGGGCGGCGACGCCTTCCTTCTTGTTGGTGTGACCCTTGAAGCTGCGCGACGGGCTGAACTCGCCGAGCTTGTGACCCACCATGTCCTCGGTCACAAACACGTCCACGAAGCCCTTGCCGTTGTGCACCTTGAAGGTGTGCCCGATGAACTCGGGCACGATGGTGCAGGCGCGGCGCCAGGTCTTCATCGCTTCCTTGCGGTTCTGCTGGTTGAGCTTCTCAACCCGGCGGAACAAGCGCTCTTCGACGTACGGGCCTTTTTTGAGCGAGCGAGTCATAGGAGAGTCCTGGGTCCTGGTGTCCTGAAGTCCTGAGTTTGAATCCGGCCTGGTGCCTCGATGCCGACTGCCTCATGCCTGCCTAGTGAAGCTGCCCGAAGCGCTTGCTGTAGCGGCGGCGGATGATCAGCTTGCTGGAGAACTGCTTCTTGTTGCGGGTCGGGCCGCCCTTGGCGGGGACGCCGGTCTTGCTCGACGGCGGGCGGTTGCCCTTGCTGCGGCCCGAGCCGCCGCCCATCGGGTGGATGCCGTGGTGCATCGCCATGCCGCGGGTCTTGGGGCGACGCCCCTTGTGGCGGGTCTTGCCGGCCTTGCCCAGCCACACCTGGTTCTGGTCGGCGTTGCCGACCTGGCCGATGGTGGCGCGGCAATCGATGGACACGCGCCGGATTTCGCCCGAGGGCAGCACCAGCGTGGCGTAGTTGTCTTCCTTGTTGCTCAGCCGGGCGTACATGCCGGCCGAGCGGCAAAGCTGGGCGCCGCGCCCGGGGTTCATCTCGACGCAGTGAACGTCGAGGCCGGTGGGGATGTCGCGCAGCCGCATGCAGTTGCCGACGTCGGGATCGACCGGCGAATCCGAGGCGATCACCGTGGCGCCGTCCTTGAGGCCGGCGGGGGCGATGATGTAGCGCTTGACGCCGTCGGCGTACTCGATGAGCGCGATGAACGCGGTGCGGTTGGGGTCGTACTCGACCCCCACGACCTTGCCGGCGATGCCGTTGCGATCGGCGCGCTTGAAGTCGATCTTGCGGTACAGGCGCTTGTGCCCGCCGGCGCGACCGCGGACGGTGATGAAGCCCTGGTTGTTGCGCCCGCCGTGCTTCTGCAGCGGGGCGGTGAGCGACTTCTCGGGCTTGCTCTTGGTGATCTCGGCGAACGAGTTCACCGAGGCGTTGCGGCGCCCGGCGCTGGTCGGTCTGTAGATGCGGACTGGCATGGGTGAATCCTGGTCTGGTGTCTTGCGTCTCGCGTTCCGGGCTAGTGCCTATTGCCTAGTCCCCAGTGCCTCTCTTCAGAACAACTCGATCGTGTCGTCGGCGTGGACGCGGACGACGGCCTTCTTGCTGATCTTGCCCGGGACGAACCCGTACTTCAGGCGCCGGTCGGCGGCCTTGCGGACCGAGGTGTTCACCCCGACCACGCGGACCTTGTACAGCGACTGCACCGCCGACTTGATCTCGGTCTTGGTGGCCCGGGGGTCGACCAGGAACGCGTAGCGCTTCTGCTCGCTGGAGCCCCAGGTGCTCTTCTCGCTCAGCATCGGGCGCTTGATGACTTCGTGGGCCGGCATCATCACTTGGTCTCCTTGGCGGTCTTGACGATCTTGCCGGTCTGGGCCGAGGCGCCGTTGATCCACGCCTCCAGGTCGGACTTGGTGATGACCATGAACCGGCAGTTCATCATGTCCCACACGGTGAGCTGCGCCGCGTTGCAGACGGTGACGTCGTCAACGTTGCGGGCGGCCATGCGGGCGCCCTTGTTCTCGGCGTTGATGGCGGCCAGGCAGGTGCGGTTCACGCCCAGCTTGTCCAGCAGCTCGCGGAACGCCTTGGTCTTGGGCTTGTCGAAGCTCAGCGTGTCGATCACGCGAACTTCCTTGTCCAGCAGCTTGGCCAGGAGCGCGTTGCGGTTGGCCTTGCGGCGCATCTTGACCGGCATGTCGAGGCGGTAATCCTCGCGGGGCTTGAGCTTGGCGAACGCGCGACCGCCGCCCTTGCGCAGGTTGGTGCGGATGGTGCCCGCGCGGGCGTTGCCGGTGTGCTTCTGCTTGTAGAGCTTGCGGGTGGAGCCGGCGGTGCGCCCGCGGTTGCGGGTCCGGGCCGAGCCCTGGCGCAGGTTCGCGTGGTAGCGAACGTAGGCCTGCTTGATGAGGGCGGGGTTGACCTCGCCGCCCAGGGCCAGCTCGTCGACACTGAGGCTGCCGACCTGCTTGCCCTGCATATTGAGAACGGGGACTTCCATGGGAGGAATCTCGCTCGTCGTTCGCCTTTTCGGCCGGGAAGGCCCGCACGCGCGGGACGTTTGCTTCCGGGGCCGGGAGCGCCTCGCCCGGGGCCGCCCTCTTCACAAACGGGGTCGGGCCGGGTCTGACTCGGCGAAAAGCCGCTTTGATGTGCCGGGTGGTATCTGTTCCGGGGATTCCGGAGGGGAGACCGGCCCGACAGGCGGGATCACCCGTCACGATGACGGGGGGTGAGCCGCCGCGAAACACTTGAGCCACTTCTGAATCACATCTGAATCGATTCGATGAACTACTTCTTGGCGTCCTTCTTTTCGCCCTTCTTGCCGCTGGAGGGCGGCGCCTCGCCCCGCTGGGCCCTGGCCTTGGAACGGTACAGACGGACGGGTGTGCGAACTTCGACGGTGCCGCGGGCCGCGCCGGGGACAGAGCCCTTGACCAGCAGCAGGCCCTTTTCGGCATCGATCCGGACGAGATCCAGCGCACGCTCGGTGGCGCGGGCGTTGCCCATCTGGCCCGCCATGCGGATGCCGCGCTTCAGGGAGCCGGTACCGCGGTTGGACGCGCGGGAGCCGATCGAGCCGGGCGAGCGGTGCTTACGCTCGGTGCCGTGGGTGGCGGGCATGCCCTTGAAGTTGTGACGCTTCATGGTGCCCTGGAAGCCCTTGCCCTTGCTGGTGGCGACGACGTCGACAAACTTCAGGCCCTCGAGGGCCTTGACGGTCAGCTCCTGGCCGACCGTGTAGTTGGCCAGTTCCTTCTCGTCAACGCGGAACTCGCGGTGATGGCGCTGGGGGGCGGCGCCGGCCTTGGCGTCGTGAGCAATCATCGGGAAGGTCGAGTTGCGGGCCTTGATCTCCCCGTAACCGATCTGAACCGCGGTGTAGCCGTCGGTTTCCTTGGTGCGGAGCTGCGTGACGACGCACGGCCCCACCTGGATGACCGTGACGGCCACGGAGACACCGGCGTCGTTGAAGACGCGGGTCATGCCGACTTTGGTTCCCAGCAGACTGATGCCCATGGGTTCGATCCTTCGCGTTCGCCTCTCGCGAGCGTTCTCGCGGCGGGCGTGGCTCGTGGCGAGCCGGGCTCATGCCTCTTGTTGACTGGCCGGAACATCCGGCGGGCAGAGGGGCCGATGATTCGATTGAAAAGGCCGGGGTCGCTCGCGCGGCCTCGGCCTTGAAGTTCGTTACGCCTTGATCTTGATGAACACACCGGCCGGGACGACCAGGCGGTTCAGCGCCTCGACCGTGCGCGCGTTGGGTTCGGTGATATCGATGATCCGCTTGTGGGTGCGGATCTCGAACTGCTCGCGCGATTTCTTGTCGATGAACGGCGAGCGCAGCACCGTGTAGCGCTCGATCCGCGTCGGCAAGGGGATAGGCCCCGCCACCTTCGCGCTGGTGCGCTTGGCGTGATCGACGATCTCCTTGGCGGAGACGTCGAGCGCCTGGTGGTCGTACGATTCCATCCGGATTCGAATTCGGCCGACGCTCATGCGGTTCCTTGAGCCACGAGGCTCACAAGAAAGGGGGAAAGGACGTTTTCTGACCGGGTCGAGACAACCTCGGTTCGCCGCGGGCTTCCGGCCCGCCGCGACCGGCGTGGATCAAGCAACTGCTTGGTGGTCCACCAACCGACCCTGCCCCGTGACGGACCCTGTCCGCTCAATGGGGAGGAAGAGGATACTCACCCCGCGGATTCTGTCAAGGCGACGAAAAGCCGAATCGCCTTTCCCCCTCGCCACCTTCGCCTGTAGAACTTCGCGGTAGCCGAATATCCCCCGATCCTCCACCGAACCGATGACGGGTTGCGGCACCAGACTTCCTCCCACTGAACGGAGCATCATGAATCGCTCGAGTGCAATGTGGCTTGTTAGTATTTTGATTGGGTTGCTCACGGGTGTCCCCTGTCCCGCGGGCACCGAAAAGCCCACTGAGAAGGCCCCCGCCGCTGCCGGGCCGGCACGCGCCGACAACCCCGGCGCGGTCGAACTGGCCGAGCAACCCCTGGACGCGCCCGGCCTGAATCTCTCGGTACGACTCCCGGTCGGCTGCGTCTACGAGACCACCGGGATCGGGACCGAAACCCGGGTCTCGGTGAAATCGTCCGATGACCCCAAGGCCAACGCCTGGCTGCTCCAGATCTATGCCAGCCTCACGCGCGACGCCGCCCTCACGACCGCCGGGGTGCTCGACTCCATCGGAACCCAAAGGCAGAGCGCCGAGACCACCATCAATCCAAAGACGCGCCGCCGGATGAAGGTGCGGATGTTCGACCGCGTGGACAACCTGGTGATCGGCGGCGAGCCGGCCTCCCGCGCCTATTTCGACATCCCCGAAGACGCCGCGGCGCCGGTCACGGGCTACACCGTGTTCAACCCCGCGCCGGGGACATTCGTCATCTTCCAGTTCGACTGTCCGTCGGGGAACGTGGCCCGCGACCGCCCGGCGATCGAAACCGCCATCGCCACGGCGGTCTTCCGCGACCAGCAGGCCGAGAACGCCAGGCGGAAGGAGGGTGTGCAGGCCGGCGCATCGCTGCTCTCAACCCTCAACGCCCAGGAGCTCGACGCCGCGGCGCTCGCTGAGCCGCTGCTGCTGAGGCTGTTCAAGCCCGGCGCGGGGGCGGACGGCGGCGACCTCGAAATCGGCTATCAGAAGCTCACGATCCGCAAAGGACAGCTCGGGGAGGTGGCCGCCGGCGACAAGACCAAGTGGACCCGCGACCAGCGTGAGTTCGGATACCTCGTCAAGATCGAGGCCCGAGGGCTGATCTACCGTGAGGGCGCGCCGGGCGGCGAACCGCAGGCTGTACTGGATTCGGTGTCGACGTTCTGGCTATCCAGCGACCGCGCCAACGAGACCGGCTCGGTCATCAACGCGATGAAGCGCGGCAAGGGGACCGACACCTATGTGCAGAACATCGTGCGCCGCGCCGGGCGGCTGACGGTGCAGAGCACGGGGCCGGGCGCACCGCCGGACGCCAAGGACTACGACAAGCTCCCCGAGGCGTTCATCAACCGAGTCGAGCTGACGATGCTGCCTAGGCTGGTCGCGGCCCGGGCCGAGCCGGCGCTGTTCAACTTCTACTGCTACGACTTCACCGCGTCCAAGATCACGCTGAGACGTGATGAGTTCACCAAAAGCGCGGACGGCGCCGGGTGGACCTGGACCAGCCGCCCCTACGAGGCCCAGCCCGACCGCATCGTGACCACGGACCTTGACGTGCGCGGCAACCTGATCCGGCGGACCGCCGACGGCGTCACCACTGAGCCGATCAAGCCCGAGGCCCTGCGGACGCTCTGGGAAGGGCGGAAGCTGCCGATCGACGGTAAGTGATCCGCGCTTATCTCACGCCGGTCGGTTCGCGCTTGGAGGCCGGCTTGGGCTCCTGCGGGACGCCCGCGTGGGGAGGCGTCGCGGCGACTCCGAGAAGGTCCGGGCCGGGCGGCGCCGGCCCGCCGTGAGCCGCGACCACCTGCTGCTCGATCATCTGCCGGCGCGCGATCTTCAGCGCGATCACCCCGATGAAGCTGGCGAACACCATCGCCAGGGTCAGCGTGACGCGCAGCCGCAGAACGCTTAGCGCGATGCCGAGCCCCGCGAAAACGATCCCGATGCCGTAGAGCGCGAACACGGCGCCCTTCACGCCCAGCGCCCGCTTGAGCTGGTGGTGCAGGTGCTGATCGTCCGGCGCGCTCATGGGCTTGCCCGCGAGCTTGCGCCGCACGATCGCCAGCGACGTGTCGATGATCGGGATCATGTAGATCACCAGCCCGGCGAGCACCAGGTGGGTCTTTCCGGTATCGCCCAGCGTCAGGATGATCACGATCGTCATGTAGCCCAGCAGCAGGCTGCCCGCGTCGCCCAGGAAGATGTTCGCCGGGTTGAAGTTGTGCGGCAGGAAGCCCAGGCAAGCGCCCAAGAGCGCCATGCACAGGACGATGCGGGCCCCGTCGAGGCGCCCATCGTCGGCGACCGCCAGCCCCAGGGCCAGCACCAGCAGGCCCGCGGCGCAGATCGCCGTGGTACCCGAGAGCAGCCCGTCCAGCCCGTCGATCAGGTTGCTGGCGTTGCAGGCGCCGAGCACGAACATGGCGATGATGACGACGCCGACCCAGTAGATCACGTCAACGGGAATGCTGCCGGTGTTCAGCACGGGCAGCGTGAACGGGAGGCTGATGGTGTACTTGAGCTCCTCGTTGCCAAGCCAGGTGCCCAGCGTGGGCTGCAGGACGCCCGCCGCGACCTTGGTGCCGACGTCCTCCATCGCAAGAAACGCGGCGCCCATGAGCTGCCCGGCCACCTTCAGCCGCGGGTACAACCCCTTCACGTCGTCGATGAGGCCGGTCACGCAGATAATGCCCATCGCGGTGACGATGCTCAGCATCGGGACCGGGAGCTGCTCGATCATCGATTCGTGCCAGCAGAAGCTGGCGCCGCCCTTGCCGGAGTAGCCGAGGTAGCTTGTCAGGATGCCCGCGAGCAGGCCGAAGAACACGCCGACGCCGCCCAGATAGGCGATGGGGATACGGTGGACCTTCCTCGCCTCGCTCGGGCGGTCCACGATCCCGTGAGAGACCGCCAGCCGGCGCATGACGGGAGTCGACAGCAGCGTGACGGCAAAGCTGACCGCCAGGACCGGGAGGTAGTTGTAGAACAGCTCCGCCGCCCTCGACATCGCGTGGTCGCTGAGCGGCTGCGCCGGGGCGCCAGCGCCGGCGATCACTTCGCCGATGGGCGCCGCGACGCCCGCCGCCCCCAGCGCCCCTGCCATGATTGCGATGAGCGGGCTGGGCATGGTGGGGTCAAGGCTCCGTCGCGCGATAGCCGGGGCACTGGCGCAGATGATCCGCGACGCCGAGGATCGTCCCTTCCAGCGACACGCTGGGCGCGAACCCGATGAGGGCTCGTGCCCGTGTCAGGTCCGGCCGGCGGCGCTGCAGGTCCTCAAAGCCGGGGCCGTACGCCCGATCATAGGGGATCGGCTGAATCGCGGAAGAGCTTCGCAGGGTCTGAACAACGAGCCGCGCCAGGTCGATAATCGAAATCGGACGGTCGCCGCCGAGGTTGACCACCTGTCCGAGCGCACCGGGCGTGTCGAGCAACCTGTCGAGCGCCGGCACGATGTCGCGGACGTCACAGAAACAGCGCGTCTGCGATCCGTCGCCGTGTACCGGAAGCGGTTGGTTGCGCAGAGCTGCGCCCACGAAGCGCGGCAGGACCATACCGTAATCGCCCACCTGGCGCGGCCCGACCGTATTGAACAGCCTGACAACAACCACGGGCAGCGAGCGCTGGGCGTGCCACGCCAGGGCCAGATACTCATCGATGGCCTTGCTGGCAGCGTAGGACCAGCGCCGCGCCGTCGTGGGGCCGTACACGCAATCGTCGGACTCGGAGAACTCGGGCTTGGATGATTTGCCGTAGACCTCGGAGCTCGACGTGAGCAGTGTCGGCGCGGGGGCGCCGGGCGCGGGCCCGTGCGTGCCGGCAAAGTGCAGCAGGTCCGCGGTGTCGAGGATGTTGGTCTCGATCGACTCGATGGGGCGCTCGACGATGCGCTTCACCCCCACCGCCGCGGCCAGGTGAAAGATGCGGTCGAACCGCGCATCCCGCAGGTCTTCGCGGATGGCGTGCGCGAGCGGGCGGTGGATGAACGTCAGCGCTTCCGGGAACCGCGCCGCGGCGCCGGCGAGATTCTCACGCCGACCGGTGGAAAGGTCGTCCACCACGGTGACCGAATCGCCGCGGGCCAGCAGCGCATCGGCCAGGTGCGAACCGATAAAGCCGGCGCCGCCGGTGACGAGGCACCGGCGGCGCACGGGGCTTGGGGTCGTTCCCGCGGGCACGAATCAGGCCTTCTTGTCGGCCGGCGCCGGCGCGTCAGCGCCCATGCGTTGGTACTCGATGGACTGCTCGAAGTTCTTCTTGAAGTAACCGCCGGCGGAGGCCTGCACGGCGTTGACGACCACGCCCAGGAACTCGGCCTTCTGGTCGCCCAGTTGCCCGCGCAGGCGGGCGACCAGGCCCCGCTTCTCCGAGAACGCGCGGACCACGAGCACCACCGAGTCGGTGATGCCCGCCATGGCGGCGGCGTCGCCGGCCACGACGGCGGGCGCAGAATCGATCAGCACAAGGTCGAACTTCTCGCGGGCCTCGTTGAGCACGCCTCCCATGACGGCGGTGCCCAGGCGTTCGTGCACGCCCTTGCGGTCCTTGCCCGCGGGCAGGATCGAGAGGTTGGCAACCTTGGTGGCGACCACGGCGCCCGCCATCGGCGTGCCTCCGCGGAGCACCTCGGCCAGGCCGGGCCCTTCCTGCACGCCGAAGATGGTGTGCTGACTGGGGCGCCGCACGTTGGCATCGATGACCAGCACGCGCATGTCGAGCCCCGCGACGGCCGCGGCGACGTTTGACACCAGCGAACTGGCGCCCGATCCGGGAAGGCCCGAGCTGACCAGAACGGTGCGGAAGCCCTTGTTCTGGCACGCCTTGAGCACGTTGTTGCGGATCTGGCGGTACGACTCGGCCACGATGCCTTCGGGCCGGTCGATGGACGCCGTCTCGCACTTGGGCGGCGAGGTCGGGTCCATGCCCAGCTCGGGAACGAAGCCGATGGGGCGGGTGCGCGGGATGACCGCGACGTCCTGCGGGCTGCGGATGCGCTGCTCGCGGGCTTCCTTGAGAACGATGAAGCCGGCCGTCAGCACAACCACCAGCACCGCCACCAGCGGGATCATAATCTGCGGGCGGGGGAACGACGGGGTGTCGGGCGGCTCGGCGTCGGTGATCGGACGGACGCGGGTGCCGCGCTGCTGCACCAGCGCGAGCTCGACGGCCCGCTCCTCGAAGTTGGCCTTGAGCGTCTGCTTGGCTTCGAGGGTTCGCTCGAACTCCTTGTACTGCTTGATCGCCACCGTGGTATCGGTGAGCTGCTGCTTGGCGCGGTCGAGCTTGGCCTGCAGGGCCTTGGAGGCTGCTTCGAGGTTCTTGACCGTGTTGTCGAGCTGGTCGCGGTTGGCGGCGAAGAGCTTGGCCATCTCCCGTTCGAGCTGCTTGGACTTCTCGGCCTCGAGCGACTCGATATAGCGCATCCCGCGCTTGACGTTGGAGTGCTCGGGGCCGAACTCCTGCTTGTCGCTCTCCATCCGGGCCTGGATCTGCGCGATCTGGGACTTGAGGTCCTCCATCATGCGCGACTTCTCTGCGTCCTCGCGGACCTGCTCGGGGTAGACGATCCCGCCGGGGTTCTTCGCCAGGGTGTCGAACGTCTCCTTCTGCTGCGTCGCCTTCGAGAGCGAGTCCAGCAGCGAGACCAGCTGCGGCTGGAGGTTCTGCACCTCCACGTAGTACGCCGTGTTCTGCTGCTCAAGACTCGTCATCTCGCGGGTGTTGAGCAGGTTCTCCATCGAGTTCTGGATGGTGCGGATGTCCGAGTCCAGCTCCTTCACCTTCTCGTTGGTGAGGGTGAGCAGACTGGTGGTCTCACGGTTGGTCTGGGTCTGGTTGTCCTTCAGATAGACGTCCTTGATGGCGTTGGCGATGGTGGCCGAATCGGTTCGCTCGTGCACGCGGACCTGGAGCCTCACGAGCGAGGTCTCGGGGATGACGTACGAGCTCACCACCTTGCGGAGCTCTCTCAGGGCCTCGGCGGGGTCGTAGTTCCCGCCGGAGTTGAACGACTGGGCCCACTTGGTCTCGCGCACCTGAGGCTCGTTGACCGCGCGAGAGAGCACGATGTCGGACTTCATGACGCTGACCTGCGTCTCCATGTAGAGCTGCAGCTCTTCCTTGACGCCGAAGCTGCCGCCGATCTCGCGGCTGCCCTCGCCGACACGGAACGGCGGCTTGCACTCGAACACGACATAGCCGGTGTAGAGCGGGTAGATGAACAAGAGCGCGAAGTGGACGATGGTGCCCAGGATGGTCCCGAACACCGCCGACGCCGCCAGCCAGGGGTAGTACTGCTGCAGCACGCGGATGGGGTCCACCAGCGCCGCGGGCTGTTGTGCTGCGGGCGCGGGCCCGACGCGCGGGGGCTGCATGGGCTGGGATGCCGAGATCGTGGTCATGGTCGAGTCCTCGAATCGGAACGGGCAGGTCGCACCGAGGGCCGAACGCCACCCCGACGCGCAGTTTCTGCGCCGGTGGCATGCGGTCTCGCCTCAGGTTTTTCGGTCTATTGGACGCGCTTGCTCAATGATTCCAGGTCTTCCTTGTAAGGCTTCTGCTCGTAGTCCTTGAGCTTCTTGTACGCCTCGTTCGCGCGCTCGGAGCACTTGCGGGCCGCGCCGATATCGGGCGGCGTCTGGGACATCCGCAGCAGCCCGAGGTGGACGTTGGCCGCCACGGATTCACCCGGGTCGGACGCGAAGTCCACCGCGTTGGTAAGCAGCCGCAGCGCCCGATCGAAGTAGTCCTGGGACTTCTTCTTGTCCTTCTCGCTGGCCGACAACTGGGCGTAGATCTGCCCCACGGTGTCGAGCACGGCGCTCTGGCGCGGCTTGTTGCGGACCGCGTTATCGCCGTACGGAAGGGCTTCCTCGGGCTTATTCAGGTGCTTGGCGAGGGTGTAGGCGGCGTTGTTGTTGAACTCCACCTCGTTGGGCGCCAGCGCCAGGCCCTGCTTGCACGATTCCAGGGCGTCTTCGTACTTTCCCATGGCGTACTGCAACTGGTTCTTGATGCGGTACAGCTCGATCTTGGCCGGTTTGTCCTCGGCGACGTCGCCCTCCATCTTGTTGACTTCGTCCAAAAGCTTCGCCAGCGGCTCGCCGTCCTTCTGGCGGAACGGCATTTCCAGGATGCGGAGGATTGGCGGCGTGGGCTTGCGCGCGTCGCGGAACCGGCTGAACATCTCGCGGCGTGCCTGGATCACACTGTCGGGCATGTCGCGGAAGAACTGATTGCCCTTCTTGAACGCGGCCAGGATCATGTTCGTGGCATCGACCTGCCACCCGTACACCTGGATCGACCCTTCGGCCTTGTTGAGGCCCTGCTTCGCCAGGCTCATGCCCTTGTCGGTGTCTCCCAGATAGGCCTCGGCCCGGGCCCGGAGCATGAGCATCGCCAGGCTGTCCTGGTCGGCGGACTTGTCCGCCTCGATGTCACGCAGCAGCGCGCCGACCACGGACTTTTCCGGCAGCGGGTTGAGCCGCATCAGCAGGCAGTGGAGGTGGAGCCGCTTGAGCTCGACCGAGTCCTGGCCGGGCATCTCGCGGAGCGACTTGAACAGGTCGGCGGCTTCACGCCACTTCTGCTCGCCCGCCGCGAAGGTGGCCGCGTCGCGCATCCACCTGGGATCGTTCTTCTTTTCCTTGGAAACCAGCTTGAGAATCAGCGCCAGGGCCTCGTCGTTGCGGCCCATCGACCGCAGCTTGTCGATCGCCAGGATGTTCAGGTCGTCGTTGCCGGGGTTCTTGTCCAGAGCGTTGTTCAGCAGCGTCAGGGCCTGATCAACCATGCCCTTGCGGTCGTGCAGCACGAACATCATGTTCCACGCGATCGCGTTGGACGGCTGCATGCGGACCACCTGGGACAGATCGGCGATCGTGTCCGGGAACTGGGCCTCGTCCTTGGAGCTCAGGATGGCACGGGCCATGTAAGGGCGCGCGTCGCCGGGGAAGAGCTCGACGGCCTTGTCGTAGATCTTGCGGGCCCCACGCGGGTCGCCCTTCTTTTCCACGATGGTGCCGCGCAGCAGCATCATCTGCATGTCGTCTTCGAGCTTGACCCCGGTCGCCGCCGCGGTCATGCGGTCGAGCGTCTTGGTCGCGTCCTCGAACTTCTCCAGCCTGATCTGCGTCTCGCACAGCCTCTTCATCACCGGGAAGCCCTGGGCCGCGTCGTCGGCGTTGTCATCGACAATCGCGGCGTAGGCCTCGGCGGCGCCGTTCAGAAACAGCTTGGCACGCTCGTCGGACTGGTCGGCCTGCTCCTTCTGACCCGCGGCACGCGCCTTGTCGGCGTTGTCGCGGAGCTTGCCGTAACCGTTGAACAGGAAGTCGCCCAGCGTGCGGTCGGCCTCGTGCAGCTTGGTCTGGTACTTCCGGGCCTCCTGCATCTTCAGCATCGCCTTCTCGGGGCGGTTGTAGTCCAGCAGCCACTCGGAGTACTCGAGGAACCGGCGCACCGACACCTTTTCTCCCAGCGACGCGATGAAGTCGGAATAGACTTTGTCGCCGCCGTCGATGTCGCCCTGGGCCGCGTACCAGTCGGCCTGCAGCCGGGTGTGGAGCTCCTTCACCATCTTGGGGTTCTTGCTGAGCTGGTCCAGCACCCGCTTGGACTCCTCGAACTGGCCCGACCCCGTGAGCAGCCGGACCAGCGACACCGCGTTGCTGAGGTTGTCGGGTGTGCGGGTGAGGATGAGCCGGCGGCGCTGGATCGCCTTGGCGATGCCGTCGTTCCCACCGGCCTGCGCCTCGAGCGTCAGCCAGATATCGATCAGCTCGTCGTCGTTGGCGTTCTCGGGGAAGCGGAGGACGCCGGTGTCGGGGTTCACCAGGTCCAGCGCGATCTTGGCCTGGTTCACCCGCAAGAGGGCTCGGGCGTAGTCCTTGGCGATGGAGCCGTCATTCGGCCGACCCTCGATGGCGCGCCGGTAGGCCTCCAGGCCCTCGTTGACCTGCCCCGACTCGGTGTAGCACAGCCCCAGGAGGCGCCACGCGGTCGGGTTGGTCGAGACTTTCTCAACCGCCTGCTTGAAGACCACCGCGCCGTCCTTGTACTTCTCCTGCGCGATCAGCAGCCGGCCGCGGTACAGCAACCCGCCGAGCTCGTCGAGGTTCCGCTCGGTCGCCTTGGCGATGATCTTCTGCGCGTCGGCCTCGGCGGCGGCGCGCTTCTCGGCGTTCGCCGGCCCGCGGCTTGTGGCGATCGCCGCCAACGCCCGCAGGAAGCCCATGTCGATCACACCCGGATCGTCCGGGGCGACCTTCACCGCCTCCTGGTACACCTCTTCCATCTTGTCCGGCTTGTTCATCCGGGCGTAGATCTGGTACTTCTGGGTGAGCTTGGCCACGGCCGATGCGTCGGACTGGTCGATCAGCGCGAGGAGCGCCTCGTCGGGGTTCGCGATCTGGACCACGGTCTTCATCTGCTGCCAGCGCTTCTCGCTCGGGCTGTCAGCGATCGCCTTGTCCAGCACCTCGGTGGCCTTGACCCGGTTGTCATCGTTCACCAGGAAGGTGACGTACTGCTGGATGACGCGCGGCTCCTTGGGGAACCGCTTGTACAGGTCCTCGAACGCCGCCCGCGCCGCCTTGTTGTCGCCGTCCTTGGACAGCTCGCGGGCCTTCAGCAGCGCCTGCATGATCGGGTCGGAGATGTCCTTGATGTCCCCGCGCTTGGCCTTGAGCGCCTCGCGGAGACCCTTGACCATGTCCTCGAGCCCGGCGTTGTCGGGGTCGAGCGTCCGGGCCTGCTCGGCGTATTCGTAGGCCTTCTCGAAGTTCAGCAGCTTGCGGCACAGAACGCTCGCGGCGCCGTACACGCCCGAGTCGATGTACCCCGCCTTGATGAGCCGCTCGTACGTCGCCAGCGCGTCGCCGGTGTTGCCCACGCGGTCCAGCGCCTCGGCCAGGGGAAGCAGCACGCGGTGGTCGGAGCTGGACGCCGCGGTACCGGCGAGCTCGTTCAGGGTGCGGATCGAGGCGTCCAGGCGGCCCTCGGCGATGTCGATGTAGGCGTTGCGGAGCTTGAGGTCGCTCTCGGACTGCACGTCGACCAGCGACTTGAGCTTGTCGCGGTAATCCTTGGCCAGCTTCATCGCCGCCTCCTTGGCGGGCGCTTCCTTGGCCCTGCGCCACATGTCCAGCGCGGTATCGACCTGTCGCCCGACGGCGGAACGCCGGAAGTGCGGGATCATCATGCCGACGCGGCTGACGGGGCGGTCCTTCAGGTCCGCCACCTGCTGGAACCGTTTCAGCGTCTCCTGCATGTCGCCGGCCTCATAGGCCATCTCGGCCCCGATGATCATCATCTCGGGCTGGTCCGGGTTGGCCGCCAGCGCCGCGTCCACCAGCTTCAGGCATCGGGTGGCGCCCTCCTTGGCCAGCAGCGGGCGGATGCGCGTCACGACCTGCCACATGGTCTCGGTGCGGAGCTGCTTGGGATCGACCTTGTCCAGCTTGTCGAACACCTCCGTCGCCATGGGCTTGTACTGCTCGAGCAGCTTCACGCGGTCGGCGAGCGTCGCGGCCTTGGACGAATCCTGGGCCTGACGCACGATCAACCCCGAGCAGATCGCCTCGGGCTGGGTTGGGTCGAGCTTGAGCATCGTCTCGATCTGCTCGCGCGCTTTCTTGCGAGCGTTGTCGGCGTCGGTGTCGCGCCGGGCCCGGGCCTTGAGGTCCGCGTCAAGCAGGTACCACCGCATGATCCCGAGGCCGACTTCCCAGTCGCTCTTATCGAGATCCCACACGCTCTGCAGATCGGTGAGCGCCTTATTGCGGTCCTCGTCAGGGACGGTGATCAGGCTCGCCACGTCAAGCTGCGCCAGCCCGCGGTAGCGGATCAGCTTCTTGGTCCTGGGGTCGTCCTGGGGCAGGGTTCGGAGCGTGTCGTCCACGTCGCGGCTGAACGACCGCAGGGCCTCGGCGTTGTTGTTGCCCTTGCGCATGTACCCGTCGACCTCGCTCAGAAACGCCGTGGCCGCGTCGGGGTCCTTGTTCTGAACCTGGGCCACGCCCTTGAGGGCGCCGAGGTAGTAGTTCTTGTAGGCCTTCTGGTAATCGGTCTCGTTCGTGGGCGTCCACTTCACCAGCGCGCCGATCCACTTCTTGGTCCAGTCGACGCGCGAACGGTCCTTGTTCACCGCTCGCGAGTAATACTTGGCCGCGAGCTCGTAGTCGCCCTTCTCCATCGCCGCGTCGCCTCGCGCGACGTTGCGGGCGCCGCCCTGCAGGATCGCGTAGTACGCGAAGCCGCCGGCGCCGAACACCAGGGCCGCGATGATCGTGACCAGGAGCACCACGAAGTTCTTGTTGACCTTTGAAGCTGCCATCTGCGTCGTCCTTTTTCAGTTCCGGCCGCGGCCGGGTTCGCTCTCTGCTGGTTCGCCGTTGAGTTGATGCGGTCTGTGCCCGTCGGGATGCTCTAGTGGCCTGACGCCGCCGGCGGCGCGCCCCCGGCCGCGGGGCGGACGGGATACCGTCCCGCCTCCACTTCTGTCCAGTCGGGGATCCGGTAAGAAATTTCGGGCAGCAGGTTATTGAGGAACTCGCCGGTCAGCCGCCCCAGCTCCTCCTCGGAGCCCACGTCGTTGCTGGTGACCTGGACCTTGAGGTAATAGGCGTAGTCGTCCTGCAGTCGGAACGCCAGCAGGCGCACGCCGTTGGCCGAGGCGACCACGCCGCCGTTGGCAATGAAGAAGTACCCCGCGAAGAACCGCCGGCCGTCAGGGTCCTTGAAAGGGGTGACCGTCATCTGCAGCTTCTCGATGCCCCGGGGCAACGCCACCTGGCGCCCGATCGACAGGTTCCGCATCCGGTAGACCGTCGGTTTGGCGGGGTCGGCCTCGGGGTGCACCGTCAGCCGCGACATGTCGATCGGCACGTCCACCACCTTGGGCGAACCGTCCATCTGCGTCCCGTGCGCCGTGATGCACCGATCCGGGACGTGCGGCACGGTGTCGATCATGCCGGTGTAATACGCGGTGTGGAGCTGAACCCCCCGCGGCTTGGACGAATCCTTGGGGGCGAGCTCGACGTAGAGCCGCGAGATGGTGTCCTTGGTGCCGAGTTCTTCCTCTTCCTCAACGCTCATCGAGCGGTCCTGGCCGACCTGCCTCCAGCCGTGATCGATGTCCGGCCAGCCGACGAGCTTGTCGGGGATCGAGAGCTGCTTGTACCCGCTGTCGGGCTGGATCGGGAGCTTGGTAAGGTGAGCGCCCAGGGTGCGGACCACCGCGCTGAGACCAGCGGCGCTGGCGACCAGCAGGAGCATCGCCGCGATGAACGCGGGCCCCGTCCAAGGCTTGTTCACGACGGGGCCGCTCATGCCGCCTGCCCCTTCGGCTTGGGCGCGGCGTTCGCGGGGCCCTCCGGGGCCATCCGCTTGAGCGCCCACATAACGCCGAGAAACAGGAGGAAACCCGGGACCAGCAGCAGGTTGCCGACGAAGGCGTGGGCCTGCCCGGTGGAGAAGTTCTGGTTGATGAAACTCAGCAGGCCGAGCACCGCGACGCGGAGCACGTTCATGAGGACCGCGGTGGGAACGCCCATGAGGAACAGCGCCACCCGCTGCCACCAGAAGGTGCACCCGAACCAGCCCGTCGCCGCCGCCAACGCCATGAAGGCGATGACCATCCGCATCCCCGAGCACGCCTGCGCGACGTTCATCGACGGCAGCGCCTTGCCCGTGGAGTCGTGGAGCGTCAGCACGTTGCCGCCGATGTCGACGTCCACCCCCACCATCGTCAGCAGCGCCCAGGCGCCCTGGGCCGCGATGTCCTGCAGCCGGTACGTCAGCGTGTTCATCACGCTCTCGGAGATCGTGACCGCGAACAACAGGAACAGAAGCGGGAACACCAGCAGCCCGAACATCCGCGGCCCCCATAACAGCAGGCACACGCCCGCCAGCGTCAGCACCAGCGCCGCGCCCTGGAACATGTGGTTCGAGAACCCGACGATGAAGTAGACGTACATCACCACGCCCAGCAGCGCCGCGACCAGGCCCGGCCAGAACGGAAACACCTCGGTTCGCAGCACACGATCACGGTCCTTGTAGAGCGCGTAGACCCCCACAAACGGCACGATGTAGGCGTGACCCCAGTCCTCGGGCTTCTGCCAGCTGTACCCCCCCAAGGGTTCCAGGAACGACCACCCCAGCCACGGCATGGCCGGCTGGTATTGCTTCAGCATCCACCGCCAGAACACCGCCACGAACGCAAGCCCCAGCATCGCCAGCGGCATCCACACACGCCGCTCCTTCAGCGCCTGCATCGCGTCATCGACGCCGAGCTTCTGCGAAGCTTTCATCTTGCTCGGGATGGACGCTGTCTGGCTCATCGATTGCCTGCTTGACGCACCCCTCGGCCTGGGTCGGGGAATATTCCATCGACCGGACGAAGCCCCGGTAAGAGGCCCCGCGGTGACCGCTCATTCATCGAGCGCCAACCCAACGCGCCCAGAGCCTGCGGGGATTGTCCGATAACAACTCAACTCTTCCCCCGGCACATGAACGAACGGACCGCCGGGCTTGGTACGGCTCCGCCCCCGCGAGGTTCGATCCGTCGCCCGACCTGCCGCGCGATGTCGCCATCCGTGCTTGATTTTCACTCGATGCGTTGCCGAGCCCGCGCCACGGGATCATATCAGAACGGCGCGGTTGGGCTCGGTTCAGTTGCCGAAACCGCGGGCACGAGACTCGGGCGGGACACCGAAGATGTCCGAACCCCAGTTCCGGTCCGCCAGGAACCCGAACCCGTAGGTGATCCGGAACCCGCTGCGGATGATGGCCAGCGGCGTGGCCCAGAAGTTCGTGCCGAAGTTCACGAGGTCATCGGCCTTCAGCACGATGTCGGGCTGCGTGCCCTCGTAGATAGCCCTGAGATTGAGCCGGATGGTGGCCTGCCGCTTGTCGCCGACTCGGCGCGTCAGGTCAACACGTTCGGGGATGGCGATTTCAGAAAGGCCGCCCGCCGCACCCACTAGGCGCAGCAGGGTCAACTGACCGGCACCGGGCAGCGAGTACACGCCCGCACGGCTGATACCCGGACCCTCCGCGTAGACAAAGCCTTGCTCGGGCCCGGGCACGTGAACCACATCGCCGGCGCGGAGAACAATGTTGTACTGGGCCGCTCCCTGAAGCAGCGGAGCGACGGGGACCTCGATCACGCGCTGGGTGAGAAGGTCCTCAACACCCGACGAGCGCCCCTTCAGGGGGTCCTGGCCCTCCGGCAGGCCGCCGCCCTTGTGCGATTTGCGGAAGACCTGCACCCACTCGCCATTGAGGAACACCCATTGACCGCCGGCGCTGCTGGGCGCCCCCTCGGGCTGCTCGGCGGGCTTCGCCACGGGGTGGTCGCCCTCGGGCAGGTCGATGGCCGGCTGAGAACCGTCCTGCGCCGCGCTGAGCGAACTCAGCGCCACCCGCGGCGCCGCGGGCCGGAAGTGGCGCGGCGCCGAATCATCGTTCCCGGAAAGGGCGCTCATCAGCGCTTCGTGCTCCGGGGAATCCTGCGCGCTGCTGACCTTGGGTGTCTCGGTGCCGCCCCCACCCTGCGGCGCGGGTTCCGGCTTTTTCTCCGGGGTCGGCGCGGGAGCCGGTGCGGGCTTGGGCTCCGCTGTCAGGTCGTCGATCACCTTCAGCAGGTCCTCGCCCGAAGGCGCGGGCTTGCCGTCGGCGCCCGGCTTGTCACCGGTCGAGGACGACTTGGGCACTCCCGGCTGCGGCTCGGCGGTTGCATCACCGGGGACCGACGGCTCGCGATCGAGCTCCTCGGCCAGGGATATCTGCCGAATGACGTAGATCTTCTTGGCAACCGGAGAAACGCCGCCGGCGTCGGTCAGCCCTTGCAACAGGCGGTATTCAGGGCCGGGAACCCGGTACTGGCCGGACTTCTCCACGTAGCCGAAGACCCGGAACGTCGCGTCTTCCTGGGTACCGAACTCGACCTGCACCACCGGACGGTCAAGCTGCTGCGCCTCGACGAGGGCCTTTTCGATGGCGGCCTGGATCTTCGGTCCCGAAAGCCCGCTCACCTTGATGCGCGGCACCAGCGGCAGGTCAATGCAGCCGACCGTGTCCACGATGCGCTGGAACTCACCGGGCTTGCCGGCCTCAGGGAAATCCAGAACCGTGATCTTGAGCGGATCGCCCGGCTTGGCTCGCACCGGATTCGCCTGTGGGGTCAGGTCGTCCCGGGTCGGCTGGGTGATCTCAACATAGTCACCGGTGTCGGCCTCGATAACGTCTACTCGCTCCAGCACCGGAACGATCGTCGGAGTCGCCTCCCAACGCCCCACCACCGAAGGGTTGAACAGCCAGGAATCCGCCTCGCACCCCGGAAAGGCCGCCGCGGCGGCTAACCCAAGCCCCAAGGCACCCGCACGCGCCAAAGCGGCCGCGGGTCGGCGGGTCGAAACTTTGATCGGCTTGGCCTTCCTCAGGGTCACGTCCGTCTCCTCGTTTGTCGGCGCTCTAAATCAAGCAACCGCAACGCTTTATGATTCTGCTTCGGGGCGATCCAGGGATCGGATCGCCAGAACGAGAGTACACACTAACAGCCACGAAACACCTGTCAATCGGAGCAAACCGGTCGGCTCAATCAGCCGGCGTGCCCGGGGCCAAGCCCACGATATTCTCGGCCCTTGAACCTATCGGCCGTTACAAACCCCGGATTGAGCCCGAGTTGCCAACTCGCGCGATGGAGGCCGCGCGGCGGACAAGGCTCAGACCGTCCACCGCGAACAAGCCAGCATCCAGACGCCGGAAAGCCCTAGCCGGTTCGCGCGGGGTTCTGCCCAAAGGCGCTTTGGCTCGAACATGGCACGACCGGGGTCCTGCGCGGCGCGGGGAGGAAGAGGATGCGGACCGCTGGCGTTCCGGCCCTATCCAACAGCAGGCATCTTTCTATAGTCCCCGCCATGTCGGCTCAGAACCCCACCCTCGGCGACCCTTCCAGACCGCTTCCGCACGGGGTGACGCCCTCCGGCCTGGCCAAGACGCTGGAGCGCCACCCCCGCGCGCTGGGAGGCGACCCGGTCCGCTTCCTCCCCAAGCCGGCCTTCAGCCTCTCCGACCGGGTCCTGAACAACCGACCCGAGGCCCCCAGCTTCGCCCAGGCCAAGCGCAAGCCCAGCTGGCTCCGCGCCAAGGTGCCGGGCGGCGCCGAATACCTCAAGCTCAAGGACATCGTCTCCACCCACCGCGTCCACACGGTGTGCGAGGAGGCGAGCTGCCCCAACCTCGGGGAGTGCTGGGCCCGCGGCGTCGCGACCATCATGATCCTGGGCGACACCTGCACCCGCTCCTGCGGCTTCTGCAACGTCAAGACGGGCAAGCCGCCGGTGCTGGACCTGGACGAGCCGCGCCGGGTCGCCGAGTCGCTGCGGCTGATGTGGGAAGGCGCTCGCCTGAATCACATCGTCATCACTAGCGTCAACCGCGACGAGTTGCCCGACGGCGGGGCCGCCATCTGGGCCGAGACCATCACCCGCTCGCGCGAGCTGTGCCCCGGCATGTCCATCGAAGTCCTGATCCCCGATTTCATGGGCGACTGGGACGCGCTCAAAGTCGTCTGCGACGCCAAGCCCGAGATTCTGAACCACAACCTCGAAACCGTGCCGCGCATGTACCCCGCGGTGCGCCCGCAGGCGAAGTTCGAGCGATCGGTCGAGCTGCTCCGGCGGGCCAAGGACATGGGCATGGTGACCAAAACCGGCATCATGGCCGGTATCGGCGAGCGCGACGACGAGGTGCTGACGCTGATCGACCACGTGCAGCGCGAGGCCGCCACGGACATCCTGACCATCGGCCAGTACCTGCAGCCAACGCCGAACCACCTGCCGATCGACCGGTGGGTGACGCCCGAGACGTTCACGCAGTGGAAACACGAGGGCGTGCGGCGGGGGTTCAAAGTGGTCGAGAGCGGGGCGCTGGTTCGGTCGAGCTACCACGCGGACCATCAGAGCGAGGCGCTGACGGATATTCTGAGCAAGCGGTGAATCGGGGAACGGCCCGGAGACCCGGGGCTCACCCCTCCCACGCCTCATCAACGATCGACAGCCCGCGGTCGATGATCTCGAACGCCTCGCCCAGCTGCGCCTCGTTGATGCACAGGGGCGGGTTGCACATCAGCGTGCTCCACTGGGTGATCGTGAACATGCCGTTGTCGCGGAGGAACTTGGCGAGCTTGGGCATGACCGGGTGCGCTCCGTTGTAGGGCACCAGCGCCTCGTTGCGCGAGTTCTTGCGCAGCTCGATGGTGCCGAACAGCCCGATGTTGCGGTGCTCCTTGACGCAGCGGTGCCTGGTCGCCAGGCGCGCCATGTGACCGCGCATCACCTCGCCCATCCTGGCCGCGTTCTCAACCATTCCCTCGTTGACGATCACTTCGGCCACCGCCAGCGCGGCGGCGAGGCACATCGGGTGCGCGTTGTAGGTCAGCCCGCCCCAGAAGACGTTCTCGCGGAAATGGTTGGCGATGCGGTCCGACACGGCCATCACGCCCAGCGGCATGTACGAGCTGGTGAGGCCCTTGGCCATGGTGCAGATGTCGGGCACGATCCCCGCCGGGTTGCCAGGGTCGCTTTGAGAATGCTGGAACGCGAACAGGCGCCCCGTGCGGCCCCAGCCGCACATCACCTCGTCGCAGATCAGCAGGATGCCGTGCTTGTCGAGCAGCGCCTTGAGCCCCGTTAGGTACCCGCGCGGCGGGGGCAGGATGCCGTTCGTTCCCGTCACCGTCTCGATGATCATCGCCGCGATGTTCTTGGGGCCTTCGTAGTCGATGACCTCGGCGACGTAACGGAGGTTGTTCTCGGTGATCTCGGCGTCGGTTGTGCCGAACGAGTAGCTGTAGGGCTTGGGGTCCATCACGCGAACAACGCCGTTCATCCCCGGCTCGTTGGGCCAGCGGCGCGGGTCGCCGGTGAGCGAGATTGCCCCGTGCGTGGCCCCGTGGTAGGAGCGGTAGCGGGCGATGATTTTGAGGCGTCCGGTGAAAAGGCGTGCGGCCTTGATGGCGTTCTCGTTGGCCTCCGCGCCGCCGAGCGTGTAAAAGAAGGTGTTGAGGTCGCCGGGGCACAGCTCGGCGAGCCGCTGCGAGAGGCGGGCGCGGATCTCGGTCGCCATGCCGGGGTAGGCGTAGGCCAGCGTTGCGGCCTGGTCCTGGATCGCCTTGACGACCTTGGGATGCCCGTGCCCGATGTTGACGCTCATGAGCTGGCTGTTGAAGTCCATCCAGCGCTTGCCCTCGGGTGAGTACAGGTAAATCCCCTCGGCCCGCGCGATGGGGAGCGGGTCCACCTTGCCGGTGGCGGACCAGGAGAACAGGCTGTGCTTGAGGCACAGGTCGATCATCGTTTGAGAGTTCATGTTGTCGCTCGCCATATCAAGGCTCGAATCGAATCCTCAGGGGGCACACGGACGGCCTCCCGGCGCGTCAGCTCATCCAGGTCTGGTCCTTCTGCACGGCCCACTTGCTGGTGATCTTGCGCTGGCGGGTCCAGAAGCGGTAGCCGTCCCAGCCGGTGATGTTGCCGTGCCCGAAGCACGAGTCGTTCCACCCGCCGAAGCCGAAGGGCTCGCGGGGCACGGGGACGCCGATGTTGACGCCGCACATGCCGGCCTCGACGCGCCCCATGACGCGCCGGGCGATGTCGCCGCTGGAGGTGTAGACGCTAGAGGCGTTTCCGTAGGGGTTGGCGTTCTCGATGTCGAGCGCTTTCTCGATCGACTCCACCCGCACCACCGACAGCACCGGCCCGAAGATCTCCTCTTTCGCCGCCGGCATGTCGAGGGTGCAGTGGTCGATGATGGTCGGGCCGACCCAGTAGCCGCCGTCGACCGCCTTGGCGTTGCGTCCGTCGAGCACTACCTTGGCCCCGCGCTTTTCGGCATCGTCGATGTAGCCGGTGATGCGCTTCTGGGCGGCGTCGGTGATGACAGGGCCCAGGTCTTTGCCGGGGACGATCCTGGCGGCCCGCTCTTTCACGCGGTCGAGGATGTGGTCGACCTTGCCCACCGCCAGCAGCACGCTGGCCGCCATGCACCGCTGCCCGGCGCAGCCCGTGAACGACGCGACCACATTCTCCGTGGTGAGCTCCACATCGGCGTCGGGCACGACCACAAGGTGGTTCTTCGCGCCGCCCAGGCACAGGGCCCGCTTGCCGTGCGAGCTCGCCCGCGCGTACACCAGCTTCGCCACCTTGGTTGAGCCGACAAAGCCGACCGCCTTGATCCCCGGGTGATCGCAGATCGCCTCGACCACTTCGCGCCCGCCCTGCACGACGTTGAACACGCCCTTGGGAAGCCCCGCTTCGGCCAGCAGGTCGCCCAGGCGCAGCGACGACAGGGGCACGCGCTCGCTGGGCTTGAGGATGAACGCGTTGCCGCCCACCAGCGCCTGCGGGAGCATCCACAGCGGCACCATGAGCGGGAAGTTGAACGGCGTGATGCCCGCCACCACGCCCAGCGCGTCGTACACCACCTCGCACGCCACGCCGCGGCTGACCTCGAGCTGGTTGCCCGCCGCCAGGTTCGGGAGCGAGCAGCCGTACTCGGTGCACTCGACGCCCTTCTCGACCTCGGCCCTGGCCTCGGCGAACACCTTGCCGTTCTCGTGCGTCACGAGCCATGAAAGCTCGTCGATGTTCTTCAGCAGCAGCTCGCGGAACCTGTAGAGCACCTGCGCCCGCTCGCGTATGGGCCAATCGCGCCACGCCGCGAACGCCGCGGCCCCGGCCTTCACCGCGGCGTCCACGTCGTCGGCGCCGCTCATGGCGACGGTGCTCATCGGACGCCCGTAGCGGGCGTTGACGACGTCCTGCCTGGCGCGCGATGTGGCGGGGTCGCGCCACTCACCACCGATGAGGTTGCGGGCGGGGATGAAGGTCGTGAAGTCGTAGCTCGTGGCTGGGAAGGTCGCTGGCATGCTCGTCTCTCACCCCGCTGCGTCTTCGTGCGGGGAACCCGGATCTTGGTATGAAATCGATTGGTCAGTCTTGCAGGTGCCGCCCGTCAGGTTTGCACCAGCTCCTTGTACGCCTCGGGGCGCCGGTCGCGGTAGAACTGCCACACCGAGCGCACCTGCTCGATCACCGACATGTCGAGGTCGGCGACCAGCAGCTCGTCCTTGTCTTCCGACGCCTGGGCCACGGTTTCGCCGCGCGGGTTCACGAAGTAGCTGGTGCCGTAGAACTTGCCGATGTTCCACGGCGCCTCGGTGCCCACGCGGTTGATGTTGCCCATGTAGTAGCCGTTCGCGACGGCGTGGGCGGGCTGCTCGATCTTCCACAGGTATTGCGAAAGACCGGCCACGGTCGCCGACGGGTTGAACACGATCTCGGCGCCGTTCAACCCCAGGCAGCGGGCGCCCTCGGGGAAGTGACGGTCATAGCAGATGTACACACCCACCTTGGCGTAACGGGTCTGGAAGACGGGGTAGCCGCCGGTGCCGGGCTTGAAGTAGAACTTCTCGAAGAAGCCGGGGTTCACCTGCGGGATGTGCTGCTTGCGGTACTTGCCGAGGTACGTCCCGTCGGCGTCGTACACCGCCGCGGTGTTGTAGAACACCCCGCTCATCTCGCGCTCGTACACCGGCACGACCACCGCCATGCTGTACTTCTTGGCCACCGAGGAGATCAGGTTGGTGGTGGGCCCGGGCACCTCCTCCGCGGCCTGGTACCAGCGGGGGTCCTGGCCGGGGCAGAAGTACGGGCCGTTGAAGATCTCCTGCAGGCACAGGATCTGCACGCCCTTCTTCCCGGCGTCCTCGATGAAGGGGATGTGCTTGTCGACCATCGCCTTCTGGATCTCGGCGACGGGACGCTTCTCATCGTTGAGGGGGTTGCTGCACTGGATCAGGCCGCATCGGACGGTTCTGGGCATTGTTCGCTCCTGGATTCCGCGGTCGTCGTCTCTGAGTCGCGCCGGCGCGCCGTGCGAGTCGCACAATAGGAGCGGTCAGTGCGCCCCCTTCTTGGGCCGCAGCTTCTTGCCCTGGGTCACGTGCTCGTTCCACGTCGCGGGCGTGTGGCCGTTGTCCACACGCACCATCGAGATGCAGTCGGGCACCGGGCACACGATCTGGCAAAGGTTGCAGCCGACGCACTCGCTCTCGTCGACCACCGGGACGCGCGTGCCGTTCGAGTCCGCACCCCGGGGGGGGTGGATGCACTGGTGGGCCCCGTCGTGGCACGCTGCCACGCACACCTGGCACCCGATGCACTTGCCCGCGTCTATCTTGGCGACGGTCTCGTAGTTGAGGTCCAGGTCGCCCCACTCGCTGAAGCCGGGGATCGCCTTGGCGACCATCTGGTCGACGGACGAGAACGCGTGCGACCGCATGTACTCCTCGAGCCCGTCGATCATGTCCTCGACAACGCGGTAGCCGCGGAGCATCACCTCGGTGCACACCTGGACCGACGACGACCCCAGCAGGATGAACTCGACGGCGTCGCGCCAGTTGCAGACGCCGCCGATGCCGCTGATGGGCAGGCCGAACTCCCTCTCGCGTGCCAGCGCGGCCACCATGTGCAGCGCGATGGGCTTGACCGCCGAGCCACAGTAGCCGCCGTTGGTGCTGGCGCCGCCCACGCGCGGCTCGGGGACGAAGCGGTCGATGTCAACGCCGATGATGCTTTTGATGGTGTTGATGAGCGAGACGCCGTGGGCCCCGCCGCGCTTGGCGGCCATGCCGTGCGGGACGATGTCCGACACGTTGGGGGTGAGCTTGACCAGCACCGGGACGGTCGAATACTCGACCGCCCACGAAGTGATCTCCTGGTTGATCTTGGGTTCCTGCCCGACCGCCGAGCCCATGCCGCGCTCGCACATCCCGTGCGGGCAGCCGAAGTTGAGCTCCAGCCCGTCGGCGCCGGTGTCGATGGACCGCTTGATGATGTCGCGCCATTCCTCCCGCGACTCGACCATCAGCGACACGACCACCGCGTGCTTTGGGAACCTGCGCTTGGTCTCGGCGATCTCGCGGAAGTTGACGTCGAGCGGGCGGTCGGTGATCAGCTCGATGTTGTTGAAGCCGGCGCCCTGGACGCCGCGGATCGTGTGACCGCCGAAACGGCTGGAGACGTTCTGGATCGGCGTCCCCAGCGTCTTCCACACCGCGCCGCCCCAGCCCGCGTCGAAGGCCCGCTGAACCTGCAGCCCGGAGTTCGCCGGCGGCGCCGACGCCAGCCAGAACGGGTTGGGAGAACGGATGCCCGCGCAGTTCGTGCTCAGGTCAGGCATGGGCGATCCCTCTTTGGGGCGCGGTCGCGGCCCCCATCATGTACGCGTGGATCGACAGCGCGGCCGCCTTGCCCTCGGCGGCGGCGTTGACCACTTCCTTGCCGCCGTTGGCGCAGTCACCGCCGGCGTACCACCCCCTGCGACCGGTGAAGCCGTTCGCGTCCACGACCACGCGCCCGCGGTCGAGCGTGATTCCGCCCAGCGCAGAGAGCATCGGGCCAAGCTTGGACTGGCCGATCGCGAGCAGCGCCAAGTCGGCCTCCAGCACAAACTCGGACCCAGCAACTGGTCGCTTGTTCTCATCCATGCGGATGCAGCGGACCCGCTCAAGCCGCCCAACGCCCTCGAACGCCACGGGCAGGCTCCGCCACTGGGCCCGCGCCCCGGCTTCCTTCGCGCCCGCCCACTCATGGGCGTAGCCGGGCATGTGCGGCTCGTCGCCGCGGTAGATCATGACGACGTCGGGGACGCCGAGCTCGCTCAGCTCGCGCAGCACGTCCATGGCGGTGTTGCCGCCGCCGACAACGACGCAGCGGCGCACGCCGGCGAGCGGGGTACGGCGGGTCTTCATCTCTTCGATCCAGTCGACCGCGCCGCGCACGCCGGGAAGGCTCTCGCCCGGCACCCCGAGCATCGAGTCGGCGCCCAACCCGACGCCCACAAACACGGCGTGGTGGCGTCGCTCGAGTTCTTCCAGCGTGATGCCCTTGCCCACTGTCACGCCGCGCTGCACATCGATACCGCCGATGCGGAGCACCCAGTTGGCTTCCTCGACCGCCTTCTCGGCGCGCATCTTGTACGGCGCGACGCCAGTCGAGTTTAGTCCGCCCACAATCGACCGTTGCTCATAGATCGTGCAGCGGTGCCCAAAGCGGCGCAGCTCGTGGGCGGCGGCCAGGCTCGCCGGCCCGGCGCCGATCAGCCCCACGCTCCTGCCGGTGTCGGCGCCCGCCTCGAAGAAACGCCAACCGTGTTCGAACGCGGCGTCCGTGGCGAATCGCTGCAGCCGCCCGATCTGGATCGGCGGCGCCTCGCGCTCGTTGTACACGCACGCCCCGACGCACAGCACCTCCACCGGGCACACGCGGGCGCAGCTCATGCCCAGGATGTTGGACTCGAAGATCGTCCGCGCCGACCCGCGCACGTTGCCCGTGGCGATCTTGCGGATGAACTGGGGGATGTCGATCGCCGTCGGGCACGCCTTGACGCAGGGTGCATCGGAACAGAACAGGCAGCGGTTCGCGTCGGCCGTCGCCTGCTCCGGCGTCATCGGAGGCTTGGCGTCGGAGAATGCCGCCTCGGTGCGGTCCGGGGGCAGGGAGATGACAACGGGGTCGGGCATCGGGGTCCTGTCCGGCGAACCCGCCGGGGGAAGGGAGATCATAGCGGCAACAGGCGAATTGTCGCAAAAAAAGAACGACAGAACACGCCCACCCGGGCTCGACGGCCCCGCGCCCCACGCACGGACGCTGAGCTCATTCGTCCTGTAACGCCAGACCGGGCCGGGTGAACATGAGGCAGTAGTACACCGCTGCGCCCAGGCCCAGCCCGACGAACCACGCGTAGCCGTAGATCGAATCAAAGACCTGCGGGAAAACCGGGGCGGCCCCGCGGGCCGACGCCAGCGCGTTGACGAAGCCCGGCACGTTGGGCGCCACCGCGACCACCAGCGCGATGACGGCCGCGGGGTTCACGCCGCGCCCGTACGCGGAGTTCTCCGCGTTGTAGAGCGCCGCCAGCGAGAGCCGGGTCTTCCGCAGCAGGTAGTAGTCGCACAGCATGATCCCCGCGATCGGGCCCAGCAGGGCGCTGTAGCCGATGAGCCAAGTGAAGATGTACGTGGCCAGGTTGTTGTAGAGATACCACGGCATCATGGCGATCCCGATGAACGCCGTGATCATGCCCCCGGTGCGCGCCGTGATTCTTCCGGGGGCGAGGTTTGCGATGTCGTTGGCGGGACTGACGACGTTGGCGGCGATGTTGGTGGTCAGCGTCGCCACCGACAGCGCCACCAGCGAGATGATGATCACCGGGGCCGAGCCGAACTTCGAGACCAGCGCCACCGGGTCCCAGATCGCCCGCCCATAGATCATCACCGTGGCGCTGGTCACCATGATGCCGATGAAGCAGAACAGCGTCATGGTGGTCGGCAGCCCCAGCGCCTGGCCCAGCGCCTGGGTTTTCTGGTCCTTGGCGTAGCGAGTGAAGTCCGGGATGTTCAGCGAAAGCGTCGCCCAGAACCCCACCATCGCCGTCAGTTGCGGCCAGAACATCTTCCAGAACCCCGCTCCGTCCTTGAAGCTCGATCCCTTGGCGAACAGGGCCGACACCGAGTCCACCTTCCACATCGCCCAGCCCAGGAGGGCCAGGCCCGACGCGATCAGGAACGGCGCGGTCCACGACTCCAGCCACTTGATCGCGTTCATCCCGTTCCAGATGAAGTACACGTTCGAAAGCCAAAACACCAGGAAGCACCCGCCCTGCCAGGGAGTAATCCCGAGCGACGCCACTGTGTGGCCCGCCTTGTCCGCCGCGATGTCGATCCATCCCAGCGCGCCGATCACCTGGTAGATCGCGTCGCCGCCGATCCAGGTCTGGATGCCGAACCACCCGCAGGCCACCAGGGCCCGTGCCATGGCCGGGATGTTCGCGCCACGGAAGCCAAAGCTCGCCCGCATCAGCACGGGGAAGGGGATGCCGTACTTCGCTCCCGGGTGCCCGTTGAGCACCATCGGGACGAGCACGATGCAGTTCCCCAGCGCAACAGTGATGACGGCCTGCCACCACGCCATCCCCTGATCGATCATCCCCGCGGCCAGGTTGTACGTCGGGATGCACACCGCCATGCCGATCCAGAGGGCGGCGATATTCCAGGCGGTCCAGGTTCGCTGCTGCGGGGCGGTCGGGGCGAGGTCGTGCTTGGGGATTTCGGACATGACCCCCTGCTATCGGCCAGCAACCCGCCCCGAAACCAGAGGCGGGTGTGGACGGCAGCATCGGCAGCGATTGCCAAAGCGCGCTGGTTACTCGAGTCCGTGTCAACACGCCTGCCCAAACGCGCCCAAGAGGGCCGTGAGATCGGCGGTGTTCACCACGCCGTCGCCGTTCAGGTCTCCCTGAGTGCCCGCCGCGACCGAAGCACCGAAGCCGCCCAGCAGCAGCGCGAGGTCCGGTGTATTGACCGAGCCGTCCCCGTTGAGGTCGGGCAAGACCGTAACCGCCACTCCCACCGTCCCGGCTGCGCCGCAGTCGTTGGAGATCACGCAGTCGAACGTCCCCGCGTCCGCGGTGGAGACCGAGCCGAGAGTGAGGTGAGAGGACTTCGCGCCGGAGACGGTCGTGCCGAACGGGGTGACGCCGTCGCTGAGGGCGACGCCCGCTCTTCGCCATTGGTAGGCGATCACGCCGGGGCCGGCGCCGAGGGCCTCGAGTGTCACGCCACCGCCTCGGCACGCCCGCGCGCCGACCGGCTGGTACGCCACCCAGGGGAGGTTCGTGTCGCTCCAGAACGCGAGGTTTGCCGAGGGTTGCCCGCCCGAGGTCGTGAACATGCCGCCCATTATCAGCAGGCTGTTGTAGGGGACGACGCTGTAGATCACGTCGTCGGCGCCCGAACCGAGGCTGGACCAGGCCGAACCGGTCCACCGCACCGGATTGCTGACAGGCGCGCCGCTGGCGGTTGAGAACTCCCCGGCCACGATGAGCGAGTTGCTGTGCACGCACAGCGCGTTCACGCCGCCGTTGACCCCGTTGACGCCCGGCCCCATCGAGAGCCACAGCGACCCGTTCCAACGGGCGACGTGGTTGATCGCGCCGCCACCAACGAGCGTGAAGGCACCGCCCGCATACAACTGGTTGTTGAAGACCGCCAGGGCCGTGACCCAGTCGTTCATGCCCAGGCCGAAGGTCCCCCATGCCGACCCGTTCCACCGCGCGATGTACTTGGCGTTCGCGCCGCCCGCGGTCGTGAAGTAGCCGCCGACGACAAGCGACCCGGCGTATGTGGTCGAGGCCGCCACGCCGAAGTTGGTGCCGGTCCCCAAGGCGTGCCAGCTCGACCCGTTCCACGCGCCGATCTTGTGAGCCGGCGCGCCGCCCGCGTTGTTGAAGTCGCCGCCGCACACCAGCTCGCCGTTGAACTCGGTCATGGTCAGGACGATGCTGTCGGCGCCCTCGCCCAGCGGACGCCACGCGGCGCCGTCGAACCGGGCGACATTCTGAGCGTTGACGCCGTTCATCTGCGAGAAGAACCCCCCCACCACCAGCTCGCCCTGAAACACCGCGAGCGAGGCGAGCGGCCCGTCGGCCCCGCCCGTCAGCGCATACCAGCCCAGCCCGTCCCACGCCGCTAGTTGCGGCGCGTACACGCCGCCCACGTTCAGAAAGTCCCCCGCGATCACCAGCAGCGGCGTGGCGGGCCCCGTACCGTCGGCGTCCCACGCCACCGCGGCGTACACCGGGCCGTCGGGCGCTCCGCCGGGGACGCTCCCCATCCAACTGGGACCGGGGCAGACGCGGGCGTGGCACAGCACCGGCGCGACCATCAACCAAAGCAGTGTCTTGGCCATCCCGATGCTCCAACCGCGCTTCATTCGGCACCTCAGCTTGTGGGACCAGCGAGCCGTTCGACCGCACCGACGACCGACATGGCGCGGCGCAAGACCGCCCCATCCACGGTCACTCATGCACACAGCGTGCCAGCCGCTGCGCAGGCCGAAACCGGTCATCGCCTCCCGCCCATGCGAACACCGCTTCTCACGGTTGGAAGGTGATCTTGGAATCGCTCCACTCTTGGGAAGCCGTCAGCACGGCTGCCCGAACTTCACCAGCAGGAGCGTCAGATCGGCGGTGTTGACAAAGCCGTCGCCGTTCAGGTCCGCGCCCGCGCCGGGCGAGCCGGGCGGCGTCGCCTGACCGAAGCGCACCAGCAGCAGCGTGAGGTCGCCGGTGTTCGTTACGCCGTCGTGGTTGATGTCGCTGGGGCACGGCGGCGGTGCCACCACGGTCACAAGGATCGGATTGGCCGTCAGGTCCAGCGTCGCCCCGCTCGGCGCGTTGTAGCTGAACGAGATGAACATCGTCCAGGTGCCGGTCGGGCCGCCGGTGGGGAGCTGGAACGTGGAGAACTGGTTGGCGTAGCTGCCGCCGGGCGCGATCTCGACGTTGGGGAACATGTGCCCGTTGAGGTAGGTGAAGTTGCCGCTGCCGTCGTCGACTTTGGCCATGAACATGGCCCCGTTGAGCACCAGCGTGCCCCCCGAGTGCGCGGCGTTCACGTTGAAGTGGACGTTGAGCGACGTGCCCGCCTGCATGCCGCAGGTCAGGTCGCCGTCGAAGCTCAGCTCAAAGAACGTGCCGACGGTGCTCTGCACAATGTCGGACCCGACCGGCCCGATGCGGGCGCTCATCACCATGCCGGTGGGCATGGGCTGGCAGGTCGCCGCGACGTACTGGGCGGGGATGCACGCCGTGCCGGGGATGCACGCGCCATAGCTCGACATCCCGAACCAGTCGCAGGTCGAAACGGCGCGGGCAGCGCCGGCGAGAGCAAGCACGCAGGCGCAGCAACCAACCGCGGCGCACGCCCAGCGGGCGCGCCGTTCGTTAACAGAACGGTTCATGGCAAATCTCCTTCTACCCCGGAGTGGTTCCAGAAGCGATGCAACGATCGCACCGCTGCCAGAGAGAGTGCGAAAAGCGTGCCGCGTGATTCACGGGCGCTCTCTGTCGTTGTAAAACGTCACAAGACCGGGATATCACCCCGAGAGTTGGCGCCCCCGGAGAAGCACCGATCGTTGCGCGGTGTCAACAGTTCCGACGGAGGTGGCCATCGATATGCCCGATATCTGCGGAAGACGTTGCCTGGAACGCAGCCGCCGCAGCCGAGGCCTGACCCTCACCCCTTCGTCGGGCGTTCAAGCGCAGGGCAGGGAGGCAAGACACGGTGGCGAGCACAGGGCAAACGCACCGCCTGCGGACCAGGCGCCACGAGGGAGACGGCGCGACTATCCTGGTGGCGAGCGTGGGGCGTCCGACTGGCACTTGCTTGTTCACGGACACGCTTGGCCGAACCGCAGCAGCATCTGCGTCAGATCCGCCGTGTTGACCACGCCATCGGCGTTGAGGTCAGCGATCACACCCGGGGACCCCGCCGGCGCTGATTGGCCGAACCGTAGAAGCAGCGCCGTCAGATCGCCTGTATTCACGGCGCCGTCATAGTTCAGGTCCGGGATCAGTTGAAAGGTGACCTCTGGGCTCGTGAACGCGGCACCGACATCGCCGGTAACGATGACGCGGAAACGGAACTGCCCGACGCCGGCGTGGGACCAGTTGGGTTGGCCGGGGTCGCCGTTGGGCAGGGCGGCGCGGTCGACTGTGAGCGTCAAGCCCTGATCGCCAGCGGCGTTGAACAGGAATCGCCCCGGAGCGCCGGTGCCGGCGGGTGCGACGTTTGCGCCCGGAACCACGTCCGTCCACTCGGTCACACTCGCGGGAGGCGGGCCGCCGATGTATTGCCACTGCTGCGTGAACGGCCCCGTGCCCACGGGGGTTGTAGTGAACGAAGCCGCGGCGTTCGGGCATACCAGCGGGCCCGCAGAAACAGACGCTCGCGCGGGCAAAAACGCCCACGTCATGCCGCGGACCTGCAGGCTGTTGGCGATGTCGGCCCCGCTCTCATAGGCATTCCCCACCAGCCGAGTGAGCTGCGACCGCCCCGAAACGGGCCGAGTGAAGATGATCTCACCGGTCGTGGGATGGATACCCCCGTCGAACCAGGCCGTCTGTGTCGGCGGCGAAGAAAACGCCGCGAATGTCGTCGCGGGAAGCGGGTTGACAAGGCTCTTCACGCGCGGATTTGCCGTGGCATTGAGGTCGAAAAATAAGTCGCTCGTCTCGGAACTAAGGATCGTGTCAAGGTCGCTGATTCCTGCGAGCGCGGCGGTCGTGGAGACCACGCTTCCGTCGAAGTTCACGACCGCCAACCGGTTGGTGCCGAAGTTTCCGAATGCCGCGAAGGAAACCAGCAGTTTGCCATGGCGCGGAGAATACTCAAATCCTTCGATGTACGACGTGCTGAGCGGAGCGCCGAACGGCCCAGTCGTGCTCGTGCCGACCTGCGGGTTGATGAGCATCAGGTCCGACGTCACGTCGGCGTTGGAGTTTTCGGTGTAGATCGACGCGGCCAAACGCCCGTCGGGGAGCTGCGTGAGGAAATACACTTGACGGTTGCCCGATCCGGACACGGGCACGGTGAGGTACGACTGAGTGCCACCGGTGAGGGGATCGACGACCACGAGAGTCGAGACGCCGCCCGACTGCGTCGATGCGGCGACAAGGGACTGGGCGTGGCCCGCCGAAGCGGCCGTAACCGTCAGGGCTGCAGCGGCGCAGTAGGACAGGCATTGGATCGACATCTCAAGGCTCCTCAACAGCAAACGCCGGTGCGGCGATTGGGCGTTTCAGGGTAACGGATCAGGCCCGGAATCCCGGCAGAAATCCCGGCTCTCGCCGGCAATATCTGGCCCTGGATGGCTGTTATCGGGCAGTTCCAGTACAAAGCGCCCCCCGGCAGGGCCGAGGGAATTGTGTGCTGTGGGTTTCGCCGCCGAATACTGATTCGGATTGGCGTCAGCGGCTTACTTCTTCCAGCCACTCGCCTTGAACCGCTTGATCTCCTCGATCAGCTTCGGCTCCAGCGTCTTGTCGATGTCGCGCAGCTTGGCGAGTTCGTCGCGGACGCCCTTGCCCTGATTGCCCATCCACGCCAGGAGCGCCTTCTCGAACGCGGCGATGTCCGGCACGGCCACATCGTCCAGCAGCCCCTTGGTGCCGGCGAAGATCGAGATGACCTGATCGATCACGTCGAAGGGGACGTACTGCGGCTGCTTGAGCAGTTCGACCATGCGGCGCCCGCGGTCGAGCTGAGCCTGGGTGGCCTTGTCGAGCTCGGTGCCGAGCTGGGCGAAGGCTTCGAGTTCGCGGTAGGCGGCGAGGTCGAGTCGCAGCGAGCCGGCGATGCGCTTCATGGCCTTGATCTGGGCGTTGCCGCCCACGCGGCTCACGGAGATGCCGACGTTCACCGCCGGGCGGACGCCGGCGAAGAACAGCTCGCTCTCCAGGTAGATCTGGCCGTCGGTGATGGAGATGACGTTGGTCGGGATGTACGCCGACACGTCGCCTTCCTGGGTTTCGATCACCGGCAGCGCGGTGAGTGAGCCGCCGCCGTTCTCGTTGCTCAGCTTGGTGGCGCGCTCCAGCAGGCGGCTGTGGAGGTAGAACACGTCGCCGGGGTACGCCTCGCGGCCCGGCGGGCGCCGGAGCAGCAGCGAGAGCTGGCGGTACGCCACGGCCTGCTTGGACAAGTCGTCGTAGATGCACAGGGCGTGCTTGACGGTCTTGCCCTGCTTGCCGCCCCACATGAAATACTCGCCCATGGCGCAACCGGACATCGGCGCGACGTACTGCATCGGGGCGGGGTCGGACGCGGGTGCGTTGACGACGATGGTGTAGTCCATCGCCCCGTGCTTCTTCAGCACCTCCACCACGCCGGCCACGGTGGATTCCTTCTGGCCAACCGCCACGTAAATGCACACGATGGCCTCGGGCGTGCCCCAGTACTTCTTCTGATTGATGATGGTGTCGAGGGCGACGGCGGTCTTGCCGGTTTTGCGGTCGCCGATGATCAGCTCGCGCTGGCCGCGCCCGATGGGGATCATCGAGTCGATGGCCTTGACGCCGGTTTGCATCGGCTCGGTGACCGGCTGACGGGCGGCGATGCCGGGGGCGATGATGTCGACGTTGCGGAACTCTTTGGTCTGGATGGCGGGGCCGCCGTCGAGCGGCTCGCCCAGCGGGTTGACCACGCGGCCCAGCAGCGCCTCGCCGACGGGGACCTGCAGCAGCTTGCCCGTGGAGACGACGGTGTCGCCCTCGCGGACCTTGAGGTACTCGCCGTAGATGACCGCGCCGACGGTGTCGAGCTCGAGGTTGAACACCTGGCCCATGACCGCGCCCTCGGAGGTCTGGAACTCCAGCAGCTCGCCGGCCATGGCGTTGGCCAGGCCGTAGATGCGGGCGATGCCGTCACCGACCTCGATGACGCGCCCGACCTCGGACACTTCAAGGGCGGCGGAGAACTGGCTGATCTCCTGCTTGATGACACTGGCGATTTCGTCGGTCTTGATCTTCATGGTCTTTCCTGAGTTTTCACCGCGGAGACGCGGAGAACACGGAGGGGGATTCTGAGTGGGTTTCGGCGGGCGTTGGGTTGCTGCGGTTTTGAGGCGTATCGCTTGGTCGTATTTGCGGAAGAGAAACCATCTTTGTCTTCAACCAAAGTCTCTCTCCGCGTCCTCCGCGTCACCGCGGTGAACTAGTCCTGAATGAGCCGGTCGAAACGGGCCCGGAGGGTGTCGGACCCGCTGGTTCGGAGCTGGTCGCGCATCTTGCGGAGCATGGTGCTGACGCTGGCGTCCACCAGTTTGTCGCCCACCTGCAGGCGCATGCCGCCCAGCATTTTTTCATCGGTGTAGGCGTGGACCACCGGCTCGCGGCCCAGGGGCTCGGCGAGCTTTTTCTGGATGTCCATCACCTGGTCGCGGCTGAGCTCGTGGCGGGTGTAGACGTCGACCTCGATGCGACCGAACTTCTCCTGGATCATCTCGTCGAACGCCGCCGCGATCGGCAGCAGCTGGTTCAGCCGGTCCTTGCGGTTCAGCACCAGCAGGAAGTTGGTGAGCAGCCCGCTGCAGCGGCCGGCGAACATCTTCCTGATGGCCGCCTCGCGGTCCTGGGCCCCGAGAATCCGCGACGCGAAGAACTCCGAGAGCTGCGGGATCGAGCGGGTCAGCTCGACCAGGTCTTCAAGCTCCGAAGCGAGCTCTTCAAGACGCCCGCGCCCGCCTTCCTTCTCGGCGAGCTGATAGAGCGACACCGCGTACACGCGGGCCAGGGCGTCGGGGGGTGAGTCGATGAGGGGCATGGGGGGTTCAAATCGGAGAAAACTCAAATCTTCAAATCGCAAAGCTCAAATCAGAACTGGATGCCTTGATGCCTCGTGCCTTGATGCCTTCCGAGGTCACCGGCCGGCGTAGGCGCCCCGGAACTCGCCGAGGCTCTTCTCGATCAGGCGGGCCTGGTCGGCGGCGTTCAGCTCACGCTCGAGAATCTTGCCGGCGGCGGCGGTGGCCATGCCGGCGGCTTCGTTGTAAATGTCCTGCACCGCCGCCCGCTTGGCGGCCTCGATGCTCGCCAGCGCCTGCTCACGCATCGCGCTGATCTCGGCCTCGTTCTTGAGCTTGAGCTCGACCGCGGCGCGGGACGCGTCCGCCCGGGTCTGCTCGAGCATCCGCTGCGCCTCGGCCTTGGCCGCCGCCAACTCGCGGGCGTGGGCGCTCTGCATCTCCGCCGCCTTCTTGCGGCTTTCTTCCGCCGCGAAGATCTCTTCGCGGATCTTCTTCTCACGGGCGTCGAGCCCGTCGAGGATCTTCGGCCACGCCGTCTTGGCCAGCACCGCGAACACGATCAGGAACACCGCGATCGCCATCCCGTACTGGAACAGCGAGAAGAACATCGGGCTCTCGGTCCCGTGGGTGGCGGCGGCCTCGTGACCGCCGGCGTGTTCCTCGGCGCCGAGGACCAGGGCCGGGAGGGCGAGCATCGCGGTCAGAGCGAGCGAGCTGGGGAGCAAGCGGCGTTTCATCAGAAGAGAATCCTGAAAGGGGCGGGGCGGAACGCTGGGTGCGGTCCGGCGCGAGGACGCGGGCAGCGGACGCGCCCACGTCGATTCGAGAGTGGGCGCCGGTGCCGGGGTCCCCACGCCGGATCGGTCCCCTTGCGGGGAGGGCGTGGGGGAAAACCAGATCAGCCGATGAGGGCCAAGAAGCCGCCCAGAACGGCGAACAGCGTGGCGCCTTCGACCAGCGCCGCGGCGATCAGCATGTTGGTGCCGATGGTGCCGGAGGCCTCGGGCTGGCGGGCCATGCTCTCGACGGCCGAGCCGCCGATGCGACCGATGCCCAGACCGCCGCCGATCACGGCGAGGCCCGCGGCGAGACCGGCGCCCACGTAGCGGCCCCAGTTCGCGGCCTTGGCGGTGGTCACCATGTCGGCGACGCTCATATCCGCGGCCATCGCGGAGCCGCACAGGCAGGCGAGCGCGGCGGCGCCGGTCACCATCATCATCGTCTTGCTCATCTTCATCTTCGATCACTCCAAACTTGCTGGGGCGCCGCGCGGCGCCGGGTGTGTTGGGAAACTGCTTCGTTCTGTGAGCGCGGGCGACACGCCCGCGGGGGCTATCCGATTCATTTCAACCGTTTCAGGCCGAGACAGGGACCGCCTCGTCTTTCGAAGCTGGGTGCTCGGCGTCGTATTCCTCGGCGTGGGCGTGGTCGTCGTGGTGGTGGTGCATCAACTGGCTGATGAACAGCGTCGTCAGGAACATGAAGATGAACGCCTGCAGGAAGGCCACGAACAACTCCAGGAACATGATGCCTACGCTCGCCAGCACGCTCACCACGGTCACCGGCGAGCCCATCAGCCATCCCAGCGCCTTGGGAGCGCTCGCCGTGAACCCGAGCAGCACCGCCAGCAGAACGTGCCCGGCGGTCATGTTGGCGAACAGACGCAGGCTGAGCGCGACCGGCTTGACGATCATGCCGATGATCTCAACGGGGATCATGATCGGGGCCAGGAACACCGGCCCGCCGCCAAGGAAGTGCTTGAGCCAGCCGCCGAGCCCGGAGGACCGGATGCCGTTGACCTGCCAGATGATGAATACCACGGTGGCGAGGCCCGCGGTCACCGCGAGACGCCCGGTGGCGGTGCCGCCCACGACCGCGAAGTGCGGGTTGTTCAGGGCCAGGCCGCCGATCAGGTGCTGGATGTCCAGCAGCGGGACCAATCCGAGCAGGTTGTTGAACAGGATGAAGAAGAAAATCGACAGAAGCAGCGGGGCAAACGCCCGGCCCACCCCGGCCCCGAGCTGGGCGTAGATCACGTTGTCACGCAGGTACAGAACGATCACCTCGATCACCTGGCTCAGCTTGCCCTTGGTGACGAACCGCTCGTTGCCCTGCGACGCCGGGCCGGTGCCGATGGCCGCCGCAGCGCGGATGATCACCAGCACCGCCAGCACCGCAGCGATCAGCATCGTCAGCGTGTGCATCGTGAGCAAAGGTCCCGCCCACTCCAGCCCCGGCAACGGGGCGATGAGCGGCTTATCCAGCACGTGCGCCAGCGGGTTATCTTCCGCGCCGAGCGTCGTGGGGAGCATCGTGGAGAGAGTGACAGAGCCGAGCATCACGCAGGTTTCCTGGCAGACCCAAACGACCCGAACAAGGGGGCTATGACGGGACCGGCACGGGACTTACGGCGTGCCCGAGGAGTCGGCGGAGGGGCCGACCGACCGGACACACGAGGCAAAGACCCGCGCGTGACCGATCACCGCTCCCACGAAACTCAAGACCGAACCCGCCGCCAATCCGAGCGGATCGGGACGGGTCGTCGAGTATAGCAAACCGCTCACGAACAGTGTGCCGAAGAACCCGATCCCCTGCGCCGCAAGCAGCATGGTGGGCCACATCGCCACCGGCCGGGAACGCCACGGCTTCACCAAAAGCACGCCGGCGATCGACCCCAGCCCCCCTGCCGCGACTCCCAACGCGATTCCAAGCCCGGCGTTGGGTCGCACCAGCGGCAGAAGCCCCCAAAGAATGACTCCCGCTACGGCCGCGACCAGAACCGATGCCGCAACCAGCCTTCCGGTGGGAAGCACCAACGGCCGCTTGCCAGCGCTTTGCGACCCGATCTGGGTGGAGTTCTCGTTCATAACTGCTTATTTGATGTAGATTTGCGAATCAGCTTCGACCGCCTGCTCCACCCCGCCAGTCCTGCTCCAAGTCATCCTCCTCCGTAGGCATTTCGAAGCCCGGCGCTTCCGAGACCGATTCCACACCCTCACTTCTTCCAAACATCGCGTCGGCGTGCGGGCTGCCCGTGGCCGAGGGACGCGAGGGTGAATCCGAGTGAGCCCGCCTGTACGCCGCGGCCTGCTCTCGATTCAGCGCCATGGCCCGCTTGAAGAAGTTGTAGAAACCTCCCACCGCGCCCGCGGCGGTGAGAATAAGGGTCCATCGGGGCGAGGTACCCCTCCAACTATCGAGAAGCCATCCAATCAAAGCCATGCCGATGATTGATCCGGCAAGTTCCACCGCTACGCCGTAGGCCCTGCCTCGGGCCGCGGCCTCGCGATCCTCGGGCCGGGCAGAGCTTCGGAACTTGTCGGATTTTGGTGCTGGCACGCGGTGGTGCACGGATTGTACGTGGAGCCAAGGCGAACCGCGGAAAGGGGCGAAGATATTTGCATTTTGTTTGGGTGATCCGCGGATGGGCGGGGCGCTTGCTGGCCTGACCGATATCCGCAACACCCCCGCTTCGCGCCGTCCACGGCGGGCGCTGGTGCGAACAACTTGGAGGAGAACTCCGGACGGAACGCACGCCGTTGCGCCGATGAACCCCGGAGCATGTCGCGTTATTCGACGCGCGTCTTGCCCGTCACCCCAATCCACGCAGCCGGCCAACAGCAACATGGTCGCCAAGATCGAACAAGACCACCAGCGCTTCCGCCAGATCGTCAAGGGGAAGATCCGCAAGGACCTGCGGAAGTTCCTCCAGCGCCGTGAGCTGATCGGCAAGGAGGGCCGCGGCGTCGTCTCCATCCCCGTCTACGACCTCGACACCCCCACCTTCCGCTACGGCGACAACTCGTCCGGCGTGGGCATGGGCGAGGGCGAGGGTGAAGGCCAAGGCGGCAGCACCGGCGGCGAACAGGAAGGCAAGCACATACTCGAGGTCGACATCTCGCTGGAAGAACTTGCCGACCTGCTCGCCGAGGAGCTCAAGCTCCCCCGCATCCAGCCCAAGGGCAACAGCAAGCTCACGACCATCCGCGACAAATACACGGGCATCCGCCCCGTCGGCCCCGCCTCGCTCCGCAGCTTCAAGCGAACTTACCGCGAAGCGCTCAAGCGCCAGGTGATGCTCGGCCAGTACGACCCCGACGACCCAACGGTGATCCCGATCAAGCGCGACATGCGCTACCGGAGCTGGAACGAGGTCAAGAAGCCGCAGAACAACGCCGTCATCGTCTACATGATGGACGTTTCGGGCAGCATGGGCGACCAGCAGAAGGAGCTGGTGCGCCTCGAAGCCTTCTGGATCGACACCTGGCTCCGCCGCAACTACGACGGCATCGACAGCCGCTACATCGTTCACGACGTCGGCGCCAAGGAAGTCGACAAGGCCACCTTCTTCAGCATCCGCGAAGACGGCGGCACCCGCATCTCGAGCGCCTACCAGTGCGCCAAAGAGCTCCTCGACCAGCGCTACCCCGCCAGCGAGTGGAACATCTACCTCTTCCATTTCTCCGACGGCGACAACTCGTCCGAGAGCGACAACCGCCTCTGCGTCCAGCTCGTCCGCGACCAGCTCGTGCCGCGCATCAACATGTTCGGCTACTGCCAGGTCGCCAGCGCCTACGGCAGCGGCAACTTCATCAATGTCCTGCACGAGTCGTTCCCCGGCGCCGACCAATCAAGGCCCAACAAGCGCAGCGACAGCATCGTGGTCACCAGCCGCGTGGCGGGAAAAGACGATATTTACGACTCGCTGCGGACGTTTTTCGGGGCGGGGAAGTAGTGCCTTGTTGAGCCGCACTCGTGGTCGGCACGCGTGGCAAACAGCTAAGATGCACCGGCTTCTTCAGCTGAGACGGCGAACGTCATTCTCAAGTCGACTCATTTCTTCCTCGTTAACTCCCGACTCGTCGCGCAGCTGATAGACTCCGGTCGAATTCCAAAGCGACAAAAAATACTCGGCTTGCAGCGTCGCTGGGCTTCTGCCTTTGAGATGCAGCACGGCTCGCACACGATACTCATTTGGATGATCGTACCCCACAAATGAGTTGCTGCTTCCAATTATGAGTGGGGCCTGCAGCGCCAGTCCTCGCGCAAAGCAGTAGGCACGCACTTGAAGATTCTTCCTGTCCTTGTGTTCAAGACATCTTGCTCGAATCTGTTCGAATCTGTCGAGTTGGGCAATATGATAGAGAGTACGCACATCCCAATCGTTGGTGATGCATCGCGCCACAGTATCTCCAAAGCTCTTCGCGTAAAGGCTTGCTACGGAATTGGCCGAGAGATCGACATTCTTGGGGTACCCTGTTGGATTGAGTCCGTGTACTGACGCGATCCAAAACCGCTTGTCCGACCTCGGCAACGAGCTACTTGGTGGCTCGGCATCGATCAACGAAACTATCTCCCGTATTGTTTGATAGATCGTGTCCGTGTCATGGATTGGGCTGAGGGCATTCGGATCCGCGTCACTCCCTGTGAGCGCCGCGGCCTTGGATTCAAGGACGATTTGTTGTTTGAGCAGCGTGACGAAGCGCGCCTCAATCGCCGAGCGCACCGCTTGGGTAGCTAATCCATCTCGCTCGGCTTGCAACAGAGTTGTGTCATCGACGTCGGTTGAATTCACGAATTCTACGGCACTCAGCCGGAACACACCGTCGCGCAGTTGTCGAATCAACGCGCCGTTGACACCCTCACGTTTTCCTGCGCCAGGCCTGCCCGCCATGTGCACCTCCGAGATGCCGCCACGATGACGCGATGATACCGGGAATCATCCGCGAAGGTTCGACTGCGGAATCTTGCGGCATCCGCTTCCCGCTGTCTAGTTGGGGTGCGGCTCGCGCACCTCATAGGAAGTGTTCCTATGGAGCGGAGCCTGATTCGGGGTATCCCCCCAGAAAGGTCCGATAAAATGCTTACCAATACCTTCATGTTAAGCACTGCCGCTCTTCTCTTATGTTCGGCCGGTGCAAGTGCCCTTAGCCCCACTCAAGGGGATGCCATTGCTCGCGCGGCGTTGTCGCGCCTGAACACCCCCTACCTTTGGGGCGGGAAGACCCCCGTTGCCTTTGATTGTTCCGGGTTGTCTACTTGGGCCTACCGACAGGCAGGGATTGCCCTCCCCGACGGCACCGCCAATCAATTTAGTTGGTGCTGGCAAAGCTCGATGCAGCGGGGCGCGCTGCTGTTCTTCGCCACCGACAACACCCGGCCCGGGGTCATCACCCATGTGGGGGTGTCCTTGGGCGATGGGCGCTTCGTAAACGCCAACTCGCAATTGGGTCGCGTCACGATCGACTCGCTTTCCGCGCCGTATTGGCGCACCCGCTTGGTCGCGGCAGGCACACGGTGATCGCCCAATAGTCTATCGAGAGCACCCGTTCAACCGTCCGGTCGCGCTGTCACGGCTCATCAGCGCAGAGCCAAACAAACCGCACTATTCCCACCGCTGGGCTGCGTACCCCTCCGTCGTAGCTCGCACGCAAGAGGAAGCAAACATGAGAACTCATAAGCTCGCTACCATCGTCCTAGGCATGTTCGCCCTCGTGACGCTCGGCCTGGCGGCTGCTCCCGCTCGGGCGCAGACTTCGCCCTCGCCTGCAATCACCATCCAAGGCATGGCACGCGAAAACAATGCACCGATCACGGGCACTCGCGCCGTCCTGCTCTTCATCTACGACGCCGAGACTGGCGGTGCCCAGATCGGTTCGCATGTCGCTTTCGCGTCGTTGCCCATCGTGAACGGCGTGTTCACCGCGAAAGTCAACGCCAACAACGAGTTCGGCCCCAACTTCGCCAATGGCAGCCCGCGATTCATGGAGATTTGGATCAACGGTATCCAGCAGTTGCCTCGTGTTGAGATCACCGCGGTGCCCCGCGCCCTTCGAGCCGACACTGGTGCGCCAGGCCCGGTCGGCCCGGCAGGCCCTCCGGGGCCAACAGGGCCTGCAGGCCCCACTGGCCCTCAAGGACCCCAAGGCCCTCAGGGCCAGGCGGGTCCAACTGGTCCGATTGGTGAGTTGGGCCCCGTCGGGCCGACCGGCCCCGTCGGTCCCCCAGGGCCACAAGGCGAACCCGGACCGCGTGGCCCTGGCGCAGCGGTTCGAACTTCGCAGATCGCTGGTGATGTCAACGCCCTGCCGTCAGGTTGCAACGGGCAGTGGAACTGGCTGAGCGGAAAAGCGCAGATTCTATTAGAGGCAGGCGACGTGCTCCATGTCGAGGCCGTGTCGGTGCTCGGCGTTCCCTCGGGCGGCACTCCGAGCCGCTTCGCCTTCGATGTCGGTATTCGGCCATATGGGTCCGCAAGCCAGCCGACGCCCCGCTGGGAGTTCAATGCTCTGGATGCGTTTCCCCCTGCGGGCTGCAAACTCCCGTATTCATCCTCCGGCGCCTTTGTAGGGCTTGCCCCCGGCTTCTACGAGGTCGGATTGGTCGGGTTCTTCTCGGGGCACTACGGCGACGAGTTTGACTACAACGGCGGATTTCGAGTGCACGCCTGGACGTCTCCGGGCCAATAGGGGCCAGTGGCCTCAGTTACAACGCGCAGAAAGGCAAGACTCATGAAAACCTTGATCATCGCCATCGCGGCGATTGCCTCGATCATCTGGGCCTACCCGGCTCCAGCACAGTCGGTTTCGCTTGTCACACTGTCGGGCGGCGCCCGCTCGTGCAGCGGCGGCGGCATTGCATGTGATTTCACGATTGCCGAGCCCGTCGTCGGACGAATTGCAGGAGGCGTGTTCACTGTGTCATTTGGCTTTGTCGCCGCCACGGCGACTTCTCCGCCTCCGTGCCCCACCGACCTCAACGGCGACCGCGCCACCAACACCGCCGACCTCACCCTTCTGCTCCTCCGTTTCGGTCAATCCACCCCGCCCGGCTCCCCCGGCGCGATCGCCGACTTGAACGACGACGGCGTCGTCAACACCGCCGATCTCACGCTTCTGCTACTGCGTTTCGGCCAGGCGTGCTCGTAGTCAGCTCACACGGACGAGAGAGGGTGAAACGAGCCCAGGATGGGCCTACTTCGCAGCCAAAAGTATTGTGTTCGGCTACCGCCAGGTCGCCAGCGCCTACGGCAGCGGCAACTTCATCAACGTCCTGCACGAGTCGTTCCCCGGCGCCGACCAATCAAGGCCCAACAAGCGCAGCGACAGCATCGTGGTCACCAGCCGCGTGGCGGGAAAAGACGATATTTACGACTCGCTGCGGACGTTTTTCGGGGCGGGGAAATAGGGCTTGTTCAACGCCGGCGCCGGAGTGCTCCGATCAAGGCGGCGCCCGCAACGAAGCCCGTCGCGGGAGCGGGAACAGAAACCTCAAGCCTGTAGCTCCCCTCCGAAAAGGCGGTGCTATCCACGTTGATGTAGTAATCACCGGCGGGCGCGCCGGGAATCGTGACCACGTCATGGTCGCCGACGATGCTGTAGTCGCCGGTATCGTCGAGGCTCCCGGGGCTGAACACGAACAGGTCGTTGTCGGAGCCGCCGAGACTGTCGAGCGTCACGGTCATGTCGCCGCCAAGCCACACCAGCTTGTAGACGTCGTCACCGCCGTCCCAGATGTCAAAGATGTGGTCACCGCTGGTGAAGCCGTCGTTATCGTCGGCGTGCCCGAGGGTGGTGCCGAAGACAACACTCCCGGCCGACAACGGGCCCAGGATGGGCTGGCCGATGAACGCGCCGTAAGCGGGAACGCACGCCGCGCCAAAAACACCCAACGCCAAAGCTGTAGCCTTCCTGTTCATGGTGACGCTCCTCCTGCTCGGGATTGCCACACCATCGCCCCGCCAAACAACGGCGTGCGATCGAGCGGCGGCCCGCGGCAAGCCTCGGGCTCCCAAGTCTGAATTACAGAATACAGCCGCTTTTTTCGTTGTCAAGAATGTTGCAGGAAATTTCCCGTCTCGCAAAAATAGGGAATAATACGCACGCGTGACCGATACCAGTCCCCTCTGTCCCCCCCCTGCACCCTTGTCACGTCAAGTGAGCCGGAAGTCAAACGTGGCCGCACCAACTGCCAGCACCGCCCTCCAGCCTTCGTTCGACGCGCTGACTGACCTGCGGTCGAGTCTCTCGCGGTTGCTCGAAGAACTCCCGGGAGTCCGGCGCGCCGCGGATGTCGAGGCTGTGCTCGGGCTGGACCGCCCGCTCGCCTGGCGCATCTTCCGCACCGCGACGTCCGGCACGCTGGTCGAGGCCTTTCAGCACCTGCCCACATTCAACCAGATTCGGCGCGCCGTGGAACTCGCGCGTCGCGAGAAGGTCGCCGCCGACGCCCTCGACGCGGTCGAGCGGGCGTTGCAGCGGTTCGAGATCGAGATGAACGCGGTCGCCGACGATCGCGCCGCGTTCGCGGCCCTCCTGTGCGGGCATCACGCCGGCGCCCACGGCGCCCTGGACCTGCGCGTCCGCAAGGAGGCCTTCCGCTGCAACGCGCACCTCTGGGGTGCGCAGTGCCGGACACTGATATTCGGCGCGGTCTTTGCGTCCGGGGCGCCCGGCGAGGCGATGAACGCGATCGCGGCCCGCGGCTGGATTGATGCCAGCAGTTCAAGCCCGCGTGCCCCGGCCCTCCTGCTCTCCAGGTTTCGAGCGACGCACTCGGACGGCTCCGAACCATCGGGCGGCACCCGCGTGGGCGCCATGGAAATCGTGCCGGGCTTTGGGAGCACATCGGACTATGACGTGGCCACGCTCGCCGGGGACGATGGGTTCCGTGAGTCGGTGATCCGGCTGCGCGGGATTGGCCGGGCCTCGCGTACGAGCGTCTTCGCCCGCATGCACGTGGATGCGGCGAACCGTCCCGACGCCCGCGCGGGCGTCGCGCACACGCCGTGCCTGCCCGCCGAGGCCCTGCAACTCGACCTGCTCGTGCCCGCGGGCTGGGCGGACCCTTCCACAAGCGCGGCACTGGCGCACGCCCGCCCGTACGACGTTCACCGCGCCGCGGAGCGCCGAAGCGCGGACCAGTTCCCGTTCAGCGAGAGCCCCGAGCATTTCCTGGACACCGACAACGTCTCTCCCACCGCGGAAGCACCGCTCTGGCCCGATGTGATGCGTCATCTGCTGACCGAGCGGGGATGGTGGGGCCGTCGGTTCGATCACTTCCGCCTGCGCGTGCCGTTCCCGATGCTGCACGCGAGCGTGACACTCGAGGTCTGGCCCCGAGGTTCGGCGGGCATCGGCCCATCCTGACCCACGCAGGGCAACGCTCACGCCCCCGCCAGCATCCGCAGCTTGCCCACCAGCTTGCCGTGCGTCTCGCACGCCTGTTGCTCGGTCAGGTTGAGCACCATGGCGATCTCGCCGGGGGTCATCTTCTCGGCGTACCACAGCACCAGGAACAGCCGCTCGTGGTGCGACAGCAGGTGCAGCACCGCGTCCTTCACGCGCGACAGAACGCCGCCGGCGGCGTCATCGCCCCCAACGCGGTCGCGCGGGCCGCGGCTCAGCGATCGCCCGTTGCGCGTGGGTGGCTCGTGTTGAACATGGTCCCCGGGGGCGTGCTGCGACGGTGCGTTCCGGCGGTCGCGCTGCGGTGTGCGGCTCATCGTGGTCTCTCCATGACCAGCGGGGTGTTTCTGCGGCGTCAATCCATGACACCGAGTGCACCATACCGCGCGCCGGGCGCAACACGCAAACCCCGCTTCAAAACCTGAGATATCCACCGCCTCTCCGCCCCTACAGTTGGACGCTCCCCAACTCACGACCGGCCCACCGGTCAACCTCGCCGAAACCCGGAGCTTTCACCGCGAAAGGCAGCAAGTCATGGCCCGCACGCCCTCCACCATGCTCGACCTCGGCACCCCCGCACCGCGCTTCGCGCTTCCCGACGCCGTGAGCGGCAAGGTCGTCTCGCTCGACGATTACAGGTCATCGCCGGCGCTCCTGATAATGTTCATCTGCAACCACTGCCCCTTCGTCAAGCACGTCCGCTCCGAGCTGGCAAGCCTGGCCCGCGACTACGCGGCCCGGGGGCTGTCGACCGTCGCCATCAGCAGCAACGACGCCGAGAAGTACCCCGACGACAGCCCCGCGAAGATGAAGACCGAGGCCGCCGACGCCACCTACCCGTTCGCGTACCTCTTCGACGAATCTCAGGAAACCGCCAAGGCCTACCGCGCCGCGTGCACGCCCGACTTCTACCTCTTCGACCAGTCGCGCCTCTTGGTCTACCGCGGGCAGCTCGATGATTCGCGCCCCGGCAACGGCGTGCCGGTCTCGGGCAAGGATCTGCGCGCCGCCATCGACGCCGTTCTCGCCGGAAAAACGCCCTCTGCCCGGCAGATCCCGAGCCTGGGGTGCAACATCAAGTGGAAGCCCGGCAACGAGCCGGATTACGCCCGCTGAACACGCACTGCCCCCCGCACGATTGGGTCAGATCGCGAACAGGAACTCCACCTCTACCGGCGCCCCCAGCGGCAGTGACGGCGCCCCCACCGCCGCCCGCGCGTGCTTGCCGGCGTCCCCGAACACCGCCACCAGGAGGTCGCTCGCCCCGTTTCCCACCTTGGGGTGATCTGTAAACCCGTGCTCGCACGCCACGAACACCCCGACCCGGACCACCTGCTTGATCCGGTCAATCGACCCCAACGCCGCCTGCACCTGCGCCAGCCCGTTCAGGACGCACTGGCGGGCGCAAGCCTGCGCGGCCTCCAGCGAAACACTTCCGGGCACCGTCCCAGCGGCCATCAAGGCCCCGTCCTTCATCGGAATCTGGCCGCTCACAAACACCAGCCCCGCCTGCTGCACCGTCACCACGGGCACGTAGCTGGCAACGGGCTTTGGCGCGGGCGGCAGGACCAGCCCCAGTTCGGCGAGTTTTTCTGAGGGCGTCGGCATGGTCGTCATCGTATCGACGCAGGCCCTCGGGGTGACCCATGATCCCCCGCCCGGCGGGCCACGCGCCCTCACGGGCCGGGCACCACCCGACCGGACCGACGGCTCACTTCGGCCACCCCTGTTCCTATCAAAATCCAAACGACCAGGCCGCCACCCCACCCCGCAACCGGATAACCTTGACACGCGAATAGGGTTCCGTATCGTAGCGGTTCGGAGTCTTCGGAAAGCGAGAGTTCACCAGCCTTTGCGCGCGTCTCGTTCCCTGTCCTGATTTTTCTTATCGGGATTGATTGTGCTCGCCCGGCTTGGACTCGCGCCGCACCGACGGCACCGGAACACGCCCCCCCTCAGTTCGCTGAGCCGGGTCGGCGGGTTCGCAGTGTTCGGGCCTTCGTCTCGCCGGCGCACCGCTACGCGCCGGACAGGCGGACCCGCCCGCGCCGTTGTCGGGAGCGATTCCCGCACCAGTCCAGGCCCCCGTGCCCGGGCGCCAGCCTGTTGGAGGTTGCACCTCCAAACGGCTCGGCGAACCAGCACCCGGGCCGCCGGCACTCGCCTCGGGCGGGTGAGGATCGCCGGCATGAGCACAACGCCCGGAGCATCTGACATGCAAGTCTCGAAAAAGAATCGCGCGTTCACACTGGTCGAGCTGCTGGTGGTGATCGCCATCATCGCGCTGCTCATCGGCATCCTGCTGCCGGCCCTCAGCCGCGCCCGCAAGAACGCCCAGCAGATCAAGGACGGCACCCAGGTCCGCGCCGTGGTCCAGGCCATGGTGAACTTCTCGGCGTCCAACAAGGGCAACTTCCCGCTGCCCTCGCAGGTCGACCGCGGCAACGCCACTGAGAGCGGCTTCACCAATGCCGGCCAGAAGGACCGCACCGGCGCCATCTACTCGCTCATGATCTTCCAGAACCTGCTCACCCCCGAGGGCATGCTGTCCCCGACCGAGCAGGGCCGCGTCCAGACCTACTCGCAGTACCAGTTCCAGGCTCCCGATGGCGCTCAGGGCGACAAGGATCTCGCCGTCTACGACCCGCGCTTCAAGGGCACTCCCTGCGACCACCTCGGCGCCTCGGCCGCCGTGTTCAACGGCACCAACGCCGACGCCTCGCTCCGCACCGAGGTCTCCCACAACAGCTACGCCCACCTGTGCGTCGGCGGCGCCCGCGCCGCGCTGTGGAACAACTCCGTCAACGCCTCGCTCCCGGTGGTCGCCAACCGCGGCCCCGCGTACACCCAGCGCACCATCAACTACGCCACCGCCGGCGAGAACTGGGCCAAGTACATCGAGAAGGACGCCAACGAGAAGTACGGCCTCAAGTCCGACGCCCTGACCACCTACGGCACCGGCTCGCGCTGGGCCGGCAACGTCGCCTACGCCGACGTCCACGTCACCTTTGAGTCCGACCCCGATCCCGATTCGGTCACCTACCAGACCCGCGTCGGCACCTCGACCGCCTCCAAGCGTGACAACCTGTTCGTCGACGAGAGCGACGACGGCTCGGCCGGCTCCACCGACAGCACCCACAAGAACGCCTACCTCCGCGTCTGGCGCGAGGGCATCAACTCGTCGCAGGCCTTCGCCTACGCGACCCACCTCGACGGCATCAACGCCCCCATCGTGTGGATCGACGGCAAGACCTGCCAGTAAGGCCTGACCTTCCCCCCGGGCACGAGGCGGTCCGCCGCCCCGCCGCCCGGGGTGATTCGAAGCGAGAATCGCCGGGCCCCCGGCCCATCCCGAGGGCCCGGCTTGTGCCGGAACAAAGACCGTTCTTACCCACCGGGCCAGTCCGCGGCAACCGGCCGCCAAACGCCCGACCGGAGTCGAATCGATGAAACATCCCAAGTCCAATCCCGCCGCCGGCGCCAGGGGCTTCACCCTTGTCGAGCTCCTGGTGGTCATCTCGATCATCGCGCTGCTGATCGGGCTGCTCCTGCCCGCGCTCAGCCGCGCCCGCAAGTCGGCCCAGCAGGTCAAGTGCGGCACCCAGGTGCGCGGCATCCAGCAGGGCTACGTTTCCTGGGCTCAGAACAACCAGGAAAACTACCCCCGCCCCGACCTGCTCGATAAGAACAACGCCACCGAGGCCCTCACCGACAACACCACCAACGGCTCGAAGAACAGCACCGGCAACATCTGCTCGGTCCTGCTGTTCAACAAGGTGCTGGCCAACCCCGAGATCTTCGTCAGCCCCGCCGAGGCCGACCCCAAGATCCGCCCGATCTCTGAGGGCGAGTACGACTACGCCAACCCCGACTACGTCGCCGCGGGCAACACCGCCGCCCTGCAGTCGCAGGCCCTGTGGGACCCCATGTTCAAGGGCTCGCCGCACGCCGGCGACCGCGCCCTGATCTGCGCCCGCACCTACACCGGCACCACCAAGCCGCCGGACGACGTCGGCAACAACAGCTACGCCCACTCCCCGATCTTCGGCAACCGCCTGAAGTGGTGGGGAACCACCGCGTCCCAGGCCACCACCGCCATCGTCGGCAACCGCGGGCCCCAGTACGGCCTGCAGATCCAGACCCCGCGTGACGGCACCACCACCACCTGGGACACCCTGCTCGACGACGGCAGCGTCCCCTTCGATCAGTCGCGCGGCTCCACCACCATGCTGATCCACGGCGGCAAGACCACCTGGGAAGGCAACGTCTGCTACAACGACGGCCACGTGAAGTTCGAGACCAGCGCCACCCCCAAGGAAATCCAGGTTTTCTACAACAACAAGTTCTACCAGGACAACCTCTTCGTCAACGAGTTCCAGACCAACTCGTTCGGCGCCCTCCCCGGCGACAACGCCTTCCTCCGCGTCTGGAAGAAGGGCATCCTCTCGACCACCAACGAGCAGCAGGGCCTGCAGTCGAACACCTACCAGTGGTACGACGGCCAGCCGTAACCGACGCCCGACGACCTCTCAAGTCCCCGCAAGAGCCGGCCCCGTGCCGGCTCTTTTTCTTTTGGTCGAGGCGCGACTCGCACCCGAACCACCACCCCGAACTTCAACGCCGCAGATACCGCTGCGCCCCCTGCACATACTCCGCCAGCTCCGGCGGCAGGCCCTTGATGCCTCTGCGGATCGACTTGGCCACCGCGTACTCCAGGCTCTTGCGCACCCGCTCACGCACCTTGTCGGTGATGTTCAGCCCGCGACGCTGCATCTCCCCCAGCGCCCACGCCCAGGCGTGGTACTCCTCCAGGCACCGCGGCTTGTACACGTCGAACCCGATGGCGTGGTGCCCGATCTCGTGGCAGAACACCGCCGCCGACATCGGCCCGGTCGGGCGGGGCGCCTCGATCAGCCGCACCGTCTTGCCGCCGCGGTAGTGCACGCACCACGCGATGCCGCTCATGCTCTTGCGCCACTTGCGGACACGCACATCGTGAGCGGCGAGCAGCTCGCGCGTGAGCCGCTCATACTTGGCGCTCATCGACGCCTCTCCCGGCGCATCAGGTTCGGCACCCACGGGGAGAGCCGGCGACGCGGTCCTGCCCGCCGGCTTCACGGTCGAACCCGGCGGGCGCCGCGGCTTCCTGTCGCCGTTCGACCGCCCTCGCCCGGCGCTCCCCGCGCCCAGCCGCAGGAGCGCGTCCCACAGCTTTACGAAGGTGAGTTGCACAGCACGCGGTCTCCGGCCTGAGGTCGGCGCCCCAGCGCGAACGAATGCCACGACATCGGCCTGCCCCCGGCGGGCTGCACCTCCAGGATGCGGAGGATGGTCGCGTCGCCGCACGCCACCAACCCCTGCACCGGGTCCAGCAGCTCCCCGGGCAGCGCATCGCCGCGGTGGTACTTCTGGCGCCCCGCCGAATCTGTTTCGGCCCCGACCCGCAGCAGTTTCAGCTCTACGCCGGCGGCGGTAATCGAGACCCCCGGCCAGGGCGACAGCCCGTGCACCCGCCGGCGGCACACCTCGGCGTCATCGGCGAAGTCCACCCACGCATCGGCCCGCGAGAGCTTCGGCGCCTTGGTCACGAGCTTCGGGTCCTGCGCACGCCCCTGCGCGCCCCCGGCCTGATGCCGCGCCAGCACCTCCTGCACCAGCGCGGGGCCGTCCTGCGCGAGCTTGTCGTGCAGGTCGCCCGCTGTCAGCAGGGGCAGCACCTCGCGCTCCGACTGGCCCAGGATCAGCCCCGCGTCCATCCGGTCGGCCAGCGTGATCACGCTGTTGCCGGTGCGCTTGTCGCCCGCGAGCACGGCGTGGTTGATCGGCGCCGCGCCCCTCCACCGCGGCAGCAGCGACGCGTGCAGGTTGATCGCGAACCGACCCTCCAGGAGAGCCGGCGACAGTTTCTGCCCGAACGCGATCACCACCCAAGCGTCGGCCGGCAGCCCCCGCACCGTGGCCATCACCTCCGGCGTGTTCACGTCCTCGGGCTTCAGCACCGCCGCCGAGCGCAGGTTCACGGTCGCCCACGCCCCGATGGGCGTCGGCGTCATCACCCGCGAGCGCCCCGCCGGGCGGTCCGGCTGCGTCACCACACCGGTGACGGTGTGACCCGCGGCCAGCGCCTTGAGCGTCGGGAGGCCGAACTCGCCCGATCCGAAGAACACGATGTTCACAGTCGCGCCGCTCCCGCCCCCGCCCCCGCCCCCGGCCCCGGCCCGGCTTCCTCCAGCTCCCGGATCGCCTGCTTGTTCCGCATCCGGTGGATCTGCGACATCTTGTCGATGATCAGCACCCCGTCGAGGTGGTCCACCTCGTGCTGCCAGCACCTCGCCAGCAGTCCCTCGGCGCGCTGGCTGAACTGATTGCCCTCGAGGTCGGTGGCCGTGATGGTGATCGTCGAGGGCCGGCGCACATCGCCGCGGATGTCCGGCAGGCTCAGGCAGCCTTCCTCGTAGGGCACCAGGTCGCGCGACGGCTCGCTCAGCTTGGGGTTGATGTACACCACCGGCCCCTTGGTGGCCTGGGCCGGGTCATGGTCGAGCGAACGCTCCTCGTTGGGCGGCACGTGCGCCACGAACATCCGCCACGTCAGCCCCACCTGGGGCGCCGCCAGCCCCACGCCCTCGGCCTCGATCATCAGCTCGATCATCCGCCGAGCCACCGCCCGCACCTCGGCGTCGACCCCGCCCACCGGCTTGGCCCGCTTCCGCAGGACCGCCTCGGGGTAGTGCACGATCATCAGATTCTTCGGGTCTGTCGGCATCCGGGGTGATGGTACCCCCCGGAGTCACCGGCGTGGATGCCCACGCACGATTCACTCCCCGCCCGCGAACCTCTACCATCCCGCCCTATGTCCACCCCCCCGGAATCACCCACCGCTCCCGCGCCGGAGAAGCCCCAGGCCAACCGCTACAAGGACACGCTCAACCTCCCCAAGACCGCCTTCCCCATGAAGGCCAACCTGGTGCAGAACGAGCCCGCGACCGTGAAGGGCTGGGACTCCGTCGGCATGTACGACAAAGCGCAGGCGGTCCGCGAGGCCGCGGGGCACGGCCGCTTCGTGTTCCACGACGGCCCCCCCTACGCCAACGGCAGCCTGCACCTGGGGCACTTCCTCAACAAGTCGCTCAAGGATTTCGTGGTGCGGTCGAAGCTGATGAGCGGCAAGGTGTGCCGGTTTGTCCCGGGCTGGGATTGCCACGGCCTGCCGATCGAGCACAAGGTGATGACCGAGCTGGCCCAGGCGGGGAAGCTGGACAAGATCGCCGGTTTGCCCGACGACCAGCGCCGCATGGCCATCCGGCGCGAGTGCCAGAAGCACGCCGAGAAGTACCAGAAGCTGCAATCGACCCAGCTCAAGCGGTTCCTGGCGCTGTGCGACTTCGACCACCCGTACATGACGATGAGCAAGGAGTACGAGGGGGCGACGCTCGAGGTCTTCGCGGACCTGGTCGAGCAGGGGCTGGTGTATCGACAGCTCAAGGCGGTGCACTGGTCGCCGGCGAACGAGACGGCGCTGGCGGACGCGGAGCTGGAGTACGAGGACCGCGAGGATATCTCGGTGTACGTGGACTTCGAGGCGGCGGACGCCGACGCGGTGTACGACACCTTCGGGCTGCCGAGGCGCGATGAGTTCAGTGAGCATGAGATCGAGGTGGAGGACAACGAGGGCGGGCCGACGCACGAGGTGCCCCCCCCGGAAGCCGGTCGCCCGGGCCAGCGGCCGACGTTCATGATCTGGACCACCACGCCGTGGACCCTGCCGGCGAACCTGGCGATCGCGGTGAATCCGAAGTTCACCTACGCGCTGGTGCGCGTGGACGGGAACGTGACGGTGATCGCGCAGGAGCTCGTGGACAAGGTGACGAAGGCGGCCAAGGCCGAGTCGGTGCACGTGATCGCCACCACCACCGGCGACAAGCTGCTGGGGTTGAGGTACCGGCACCCGTTCATCTCGTCCGCCGAGGGGCCCGATTTCACGCACCTCAATCCCGCCGCCCTGCCGGTGGGTATGGGCGTGAAGGACCTGAGCGTCTACCGCGTGGTGGCGGCGGACTATGTCACCCTCGAAGACGGCACGGGGCTGGTGCACACCGCGCCGGGCCACGGCGCCGAGGACTACGCCACCGGCCTGCGCGAGAAGCTGCCCATCTACTGCCCGGTCAAAGGCGACGGGTCGTACGACGGTTCAGTGCCCGAATCGCTGCGCGGCAAGAACATCTGGAAGGCCAACCCCGAGATCGTCGAGACGCTGCGGAACTCCGGGCACCTGTTCTACGACCACAAGTTCATGCACTCGTACCCGCACGACTGGCGCGGCAAGACGCCGGTGATCTTCCGGGCGACGGAGCAGTGGTTCGTGAGCGTCGAGAAGCAGCGGCGCGACGGCGGCAGCCTGCGCTCGCTGGCGCTGGGTGCGACGCAGGGCGACGCCGTCGCGTTCACCCCTGAGTGGGGCCGCAACCGCCTGCGCGGCATGCTCGAATCGCGCCCCGACTGGTGCATCAGCCGCCAGCGTTCGTGGGGGCTGCCGATCCCGGCGTTCTACGCCGTCGCGCCCGACGGCACGGTGACCACCCTGCTCACCCCCGCGAGCGTGCGGGCCGTCGCCAAGCGCTTCCGTGAAGCGGGCTCCGACGCGTGGTTCCTCGAAACGCCCGAGCAGATCCTGAAGCACTACGACTACGCCGACGACAAGGACGCCCCCCGGAACCTGAACCTCGGCACACTTAAGAAGTCCACGGACATCTTCGACGTGTGGTTCGAGAGCGGGAGCTCGTGGAACGCCGTGATGCGTGAGCGGTCCGGCGGCGGGTCCAAGGGGACCGACTACCCCGTCGAGTTGTACCTCGAAGGCTCCGACCAGCACCGCGGCTGGTTCCAGCTCTCGCTGCTGCCGGCGCTCGGCGCCACCGGGCGACCGCCCTTCAAGCGGCTGCTCACCCACGGCTTCATCGTCGACAAGAACGGCGAGAAGATGTCCAAGAGCAAGGGCAACACCATCGAAGTCGAGGACATGCTCAAGGAGTACGGCGCCGACGTGTGCCGCTGGTGGGTCGCCACCGTCGACTACACCGGCGACATCCGCGCCGACAAGAGCTACTTCGGCGTCTCGGGCGAGGCCTACCGCAAGGTCCGCAACACCCTGCGGTTCATGCTGAGCAACCTCGATGATTTCAAGGCGAGCGACCCCGCAACCCCCGGGGGGGGCTGCTCGTGCGGTGGCTTCTGCGTCCCGCTCGACCAGCTCGCGCCGACCTCGCTCGAAGCGTGGGTGCTGGGCCAGTACGACACCCTCAGCGAGCGCGTCCGCAACGCCTACGACACCTACGACTTCCGCGGGGCCGCCACGGCGGTGTTCGACTTCTGCAACGACACGCTCAGCAGCGTCTACCTCGCCGCCGTCAAGGACCGCCTCTACTGCGACAAGCCCGATTCGCCGCGCCGCCGGCGGACGCAAACAGTCCTGTGGGACCTCACCGACGGTGTCTGCCGCCTGATCGCCCCGATCCTGCCGCACACCGCCGACGAGGCGTACCGCACACTGCTCCGCAGCACCGACCCTGGCGTGAGCGTGCACCTGAAAGACTTCGTCACCAGCTTCGGCGTCAAGGCCGACGCCGGGTGGGACAAGGTGATGGCCGCCCGCGACGCGGGCCTGAAGGCGCTGGAATCGACGCGCCAGACCAGCGACCTCGACAACCCCCTCGACGCCGGCGTCACCCTGCCCGACCCCGACGGCACGCTGTTGCGGTTCGACCCGGTGGACCTCGCCGACCTGATGGGGGTGAGCCGGGTGACGGTGGACCGCTCGGCGCCCAGCGCGAGCGTGACGGACCTGCGGTCGCAGGCGCGGTGCGAGCGGTCGTGGAAGCGCGACGGCACGGTGAAACAGCGGTCCGACGGCGGGATGCTCAGCGACCGCGACGCGGCGGCGCTGAGCGTCTGATGATGCGACGCGGGCCGGTCCGTATGCCACGGGCTCGCCATCCGCGGCGTGCCCGTGTCCGATTGGTTCGCGTTGCACGCGCGGCAACCCGCACGGGCAGCCTGACGACCAACAGCCCGTGGCACGACGGATGACCGCCGCGCACAAGTTTTCAGACCGGGATCGGCTTCCCCCCCTCATCAATCGCCACCAGCACCACGTCCCCCCGCGTCATCTCCATCTCCTGGTTTAGCGAAGGCCGGAACGCCCGCACCTCGACATGAACCGTCATGCTGGTCCGCCCGATGCGCGTCGCGTTGGCCCACAGCGACAGGATGTCACCCACCTCGACGGGCCGGTGGAACTCGATCTTGTCGAAACTGACGGTCACGTAGCGGTGGTTCGCCTGGCGCTGGGCCTCGACGAACGCGGCCTGGTCGATGAGAGAGAGGATGACGCCGCCGAAGATCGTGCCCTGCGGGTTGGTGTCGCGCGGCATCATTACCACGCGAATCGCAGGAGTCGAAGATGGAGAGAGTGGGGTTGGCACAGCCCGAATAACCCGATCCTGGTGGCGAGCGACGGGCGCTCAGCCTTCAAACTTCCCCAGCACCAGCGACACATTGTGCCCGCCGAACCCGAAGGTATTGTTCAGGCACACCCGAACGCGCGCATCGCGCGAGGTCTTCGGCACAAGGTCGATGTCGAACCCCTCGTCAGGGTTGTCGAGGTTGATGGTCGGCGCCACCACGCCGTGGCGCAGCGCGCCGATGCACGCGACCATCTCGACGCCGCCCGAAGCGCCCAGGCAGTGCCCGGTCATGCTCTTGGTGCTGCTCATCAGCAGTTTGCCGCCGGCGCTCTTGCGGGCGTGGTCGCCGAAGAGGCTCAGCACGGCGTTCACCTCGGCGGTGTCCCCCAGGGGCGTGCTGGTGCCGTGGGCGTTGATGTAGTCAACCTTGGTGGTGTCGATGCCCGCGTCGCGCATGGCCCAGCGCATGGCCCGCTGCGCGCCGCGACCTTCCTGGTCGGGGGCGGTGATGTGGCTGGCGTCGGACGACGCGCCGTAGCCGAGCACCTCGCACAGGATGTCGGCGCCGCGCTTCCTGGCGTGCGTGAGCGTCTCCATCACCATCACCGCGGCGCCCTCGGAGAGCACGAAACCGTCGCGGTCCTTGTCGAACGGGCGGCTGGCCCGCTCGGGCTCGTCGTTGCGGGTTGAAAGCGCCCGCATCACCATGAACGCGCCCAGGCACAGGGGAGAAACCGCACCCTCGCTGCCACCGGCGAGCATCACGTCGGCCTCGCCCCGCTGCAGAATCCGGAACGCGTCCCCGATGGAGTGCCCGCTCGACGCACAGGCGGTGGTGTGAGAGCTGCTGGGGCCCTGCAGTCCGAAGCGGATGGAAAGGTCGCCCGCGCACGCGTTGGCCATCAGGCGCGGCACCGTGAACGGGCTCAGGCGGTCCGGCCCGCGCTCGGCGAGCACATACACCCCCTGCTCGATCGTCTGGATCCCGCCCACGCCCGAGCCCACCACGATCCCGCACCGCTCCGGGTCTTCCTTCGAAAAGTCGATCCCCGAGTGCTTGACAGCCTGGATGCCCGCCGAGCAGCCCAGGACCGCGAACCGGTCCAGCCGGCGCACTTCGCGCTTATCCAAGTGCGTCGCCTCGTCCCAGTTCTTCACCTGCCCCGCGATGCGAACCGCCCAGTGCTCGGGCCCCCACTTGGCAAAGTCCTCGCCCACCACCGTGCGGATCCCCGACTGGCCCCGGACCATCGCGTCCCACGTGGATGCGAAGTCATTGCCGATGGGCGTGACGCAACCGACGCCGGTGATGACGACACGGTCCGGAGCTGAGGTGTGGCGGTGAGGCATGACGAGGGGGTGAGTCTCGGGCGGGGGCGCGCAGAACTCGACAGCCTGCGCCGCACCAAATGATAAGCCCGAGCGGGCCGCGCCCGGGCCTGGAGAGAACGATTCGATGACACGGGTCCGCGGGGGGGTTACGGCCGCCGGCCGGACCAACTCAGGCGGCCGAGGGCTGCCCCTGCTTGGCCTTGACGATGAAATCAATGGCCTCGCCGACGGTCTTGATCTTCTCGGCTTCCTCGTCAGGGATCGACGTCTCGAAACGGTCCTCGAACTCCATCACAAGCTCGACGGTGTCGAGGCTGTCGGCGTTCAGGTCGTTCACGAAGCTCGTCTTGCGGCTGATCCCGGCCTTGTCCACCCCGAGCTGCTCGGCCACGATCTCGATCACTTTGGTTTCGACTTCCGCTGGGCTCACGTGGGCATCTCCTGACGGTTCTCGGGTCGAACGCGGCCCCCACATTGGAGCCGGCTGATTTGGCCCGGAATATAGCGGCCCTGCCTGCGGGCTGCCACAGGACGGCAATCTGCAAGTTTGTGGTCACAAACTTCGTCGCCGCGCGTCCCACCCGCTCGCGCCGGGCAAGTACCATCTGTTCATGTCCACTTCCAAGATCATCCTCTGCCCCGGGCAGGGCGCCCAGTTCGTGGGCATGGCCAAGGCGTGGTGCGAATCGTCATCCGTCGCCGCCGAGACATTCCGCACCGCCGAGCGTGTGATCGGCGCCCGCCTGCCCGCCCCGCTGACCCGTCTGTGTTTCGAAGGCCCGGGCGACGTGCTCAACCGCACCGACGTGGCGCAGCCGGCGATCTTCACGGCGTCCGTGGCCTGCGCGCGAGCGCTGGGGTACGGTCTCGACTGTGTATCCGCCATGGCCGGCCTGAGCCTGGGCGAGTACACCGCCCTGCACCTGGCCGGTGCCGTCGAATTCGAGGCCGCCCTTGAACTGGTGATTCTGCGCGGGCGCGCCATGCAGGACGCCGCCGAGGCCTCTCGCGGCTCGATGGTCGCGCTCATCGGCGCCGATGAGGCCCAGGCCCAGGCCGTGTGCGACGACGCCGCCCGAGGGCAGGTGCTGGTCTGCGGCAACTTCAACGCCCCGGGTCAGATCGTGCTCTCGGGTCATGCCGAGGCGTGCGACCGGACCACGGCGAGCGCCGAAAAGATTGGCGTGAAGGCAACGAAGCTGCAGGTGGCCGGGGCGTTCCACTCCGCCCTCATGGCCCCCGCGGCTCAACGCCTGAGCGAGGCGCTGGCTCAAACGCCGTTCAAGGCTCCGCGATCCGTCGTGGTGTCCAACGTCACCGCACAACCCCACCAGCCCGACCCGTCCTTGATCCGTTCCCGGCTGGTTGAGCAGCTCACCAGCCCGGTGAAGTGGTCGCAGTCGTGCGCGTGGCTCGTGTCGGCCTATCCTTCGGCAACCCACGAGTACCACGAACTGGCCCCGAACAAGGTGCTCGCCGGCTTGATGCGTCGTATCGACCGGGGCACCAAGGTGATCCAGCACGACGAGCCGGCCGCCGCCGCCGCCTCGGCGTGAGCGCTCCCCGGAGGATTCAACCATGCCCACCCTGCAACGCACCGTCACCACCGCCGCCGCGCTCGCGCTTGCCGCGGGCCTGTTGATCGGCTGCGACAAGAAGAAAGAGCAACAGCCCGTCGCCGCCGCGCCGGCCCCCGTGAAAGCGGTGGACCCGATGGAGGGCATCGACCTCGACGCCAAGGTCCAGTGGCCCGAGAAGCACCGCCCCAACACGCCCGAGCAGGCGCAGGCCATCGCGGCGCTGGCCAACGCGATCGCGCGCGGCGACGCCGAGGGCGCCAAGGGCGTTCTCGCCGAGTCCGACCGCGAGGTGCTCGCCAACCTGATCGAGTTCGGCGACTGGGCCAGCCAGACCAAGGGCATCGAAGCGGTGCGGGTCTGCGTTCTCACCGAGGGTGACGACAAGAAGTCGTTCACGCTCGGCCTGGGGGTGCAGGACAAGCAGGCCGCCTACATGCTCGCATGGAAGGGCAACCAGTCGGAGAACGGGACCGCCTGGTCCATCTCCGGCATGGCGATCGTCCCCACCACCGCCGCCAGCGTAGCCATGCTCGACGACGCCGAGCTGGTGGCCCCGACCGTCGCCGCGGCGGCCGTTGAGCGCGCGATTTTCAACGATCCCAAGCCCGGCGACAAGAAGTCCGACGCCGACCCCGGCACAAGCAACGAGCCGCCGCAGAAGCGCAGCCCGTTCGAGAAACCGCGCGACGAGTAGCCCCGAGCCGAGCCTGGTCCCGCGCGGGGCGAGGCTCCGCGCATGGAGCGGCCCCTCTCCGGCCAACCCGCCGCGACGATTTTTCATCCACGCGTCAGGCACCGCGCCGGACGCGCCTCCCCCACCATCCCCGAGACCCCACCGCCCGTGCCCACCCCCACCGAGAAACGCGTCGCTCTTGTCACCGGGGCCAGCCGCGGCATCGGACGCGCCGTCGCGCTCAGGCTGGCCCGCGACGGCCGCCACGTCGTGCTCAGCGCCCGCTCGCCCGGACCGCTGAGCGAGGTCAAGTCGCAGATCGAGGCCGCCGGCGGCACCGCGGGGATCCTCGCGGTCGACGTCGCCGACGCCAAGGCTCTGCAGGCGGGCATCGAGGGCGTCATCGGCGAGCTGGGCCGCCTGGACATCCTCGTGAACAACGCCGGCATCACCCGCGACGGGCTCATCCTGCGCATGAGCGACGACGACTTCGCCGCGGTCATCCAGACCAACCTCACCAGCGCCTTCGTGGCCTGCCGCGCCGCCGCCCGCGCCATGATGAAGAACCGCTTCGGGCGCATCGTCAACATCGGCTCGACCTCCGGCGTGGTCGGTAACGCCGGGCAGTGCAACTACGCCGCCGCCAAGGCCGGGCTGATCGGGCTCACCAAGTCCATCGCCCGCGAGCTGGGCGGCAAGGGCGTCACCGCCAACCTCATCGCCCCCGGCTACGTCGAGACCGACATGACCGCCAACCTGCCCCAGGAGGTCAAAGACAAGATCACCGAGGCCGTGGTTGTCAAGCGACTGGGCACGCCCGAAGACATCGCCGAGGCGGTGGCCTATGTCAGCAGCGACGGCGCCGGGTATCTCACCGGGCAGGTGTTCTGCGTGGACGGCGGCATGACGATGTGGTGAGCCCTCGCCCCGGATCACGCCACGACGTGCGGCACGATCCCGCTCACGCCGCACACCGCGAGCCAGTCCGCCACGACCCGGCTGACGACCACCACGATCCGCGCGCCCGCGAGCCGCGCCAGCCGGCACGCGTGCACAAGGCAGGCGACCAGCCGGCTGTCGGCGAGCCTCACGCCCGAGAGCTCGAGCACCAGCACCTGGGCCCGCGACCTCACCAGCTCAGCGACCGACCGCAGCAGCGAGGCCACGACGCACTCCTTGGTCGCGTCGTCCCACGAGCAGCACACGCCCACCACGCGGGCATCATCGCACGCACCCGCGGACGAAGCCGCCAGTTCGCGCAGAATGTCCGCGGCGGGACCGGCGTTTGGATTGCAGCCCGGAAGCTTCATCTCGAGGATCGCGTCGCGTTCGGGTGACATCGTCGGTCTCCTGGATCAGCGGGTGATCGCGGAGAAAGAGACGTTCGTTGCACCCTGCGCGCGCGATTCAGCGCAGCGGGACCGAAAACCCACCCAGCGGGCGGCGTGTGCCACCGCCCGAGTCGAAAAGCGCGGCCCTGACGAAACCCGATTCGGGCTCCGTCAGGGCCGCGCGTGCGCCGAGATTGTTCGTGGACAATACCCGAGGCGGTTCATGTCCCGACCTGAGGACCCGGTCCGGAACGTCGAGAATCAACCCGCCTCGGCCCGCGGGTGCGCGCCGTCATAGGCCGCCCGCATCCGCTGCGTCGTCAGGTGGGTGTAGGTCTGGGTCGTCGAGAGGCTCTGGTGCCCCAGCAGCTCCTGCACGCTCCGCAGGTCGGCGCCGTTGTCGAGCAGGTGCGTGGCGAAACTGTGCCGCAGGGTGTGCGGGCTGATCGTCGGGTCAAGCCCGACCTGCTTGAGGTACTTGTCGAGCTTGCGGCGGACCGAGCGCGACGAGAGCCGCCCGCCGTGCTTGTTGATGAACAGCGGCGGGTTGCTCCGCGGGTCGCTCCAGCTGGCGGCCAGGCGCTCGTCCTGGTTCAGCACGTCGCGGTAGTGACGGATCGCGGCCAGCGCGTGAGAGCCCAAGGGGACCAGGCGCTCCTTCTTGCCCTTGCCGCGGACGCGCAGCGCCTCGTTCGGCTCGTCAAGATCGGTCACGGCGAGGTCCACCAGCTCGCTCACTCGGATGCCGGTGGAATACAAGGTCTCGAGCATCGCGCGGTCGCGGGCGCCCAGCGGGTCACGGTCGTCCGGGGCCGCGAGCAACTGCTCGATCTGCTCGACGGTGATCGCCTTGGGCAGGCGCTTGGCCTGCCGCGGCGTGCGGATCATCGTCATCGGGTTGCTGTCCACCACGCCGCGCTTCAGCGCCCACTTGTAGAACGACCGCATGGTCGCGATCTTCCGCGCCATCGTCGCCGGCGAGTAGCTCTGCTCGGACAGGAAGACCAGGTACTGGCGGATCGAATCAACCCCCGCGCCGATCACGGCGTCGGTGATGGTCGAGTGACGACCACCGCCGGCGGGCCGCGAACCGGCCTTGGCCTTTTCGTACGCCTGCTTCTCGGCGTCGGCCCCCGCGGAGATCCCCATCTCCTCTGCCAGGTACTCGACGTGCTGGCGCAGATCGGCGCCGTAGCACCGCGCCGTGTAGGCGCTGAAGTGCCGCTCGTCGGTCAGGTACGACAGGAACCCCTCGATGATCGGGAGTGTGTTCATCGCGTTTGACTCCGAGTAAGTGAAGCAAATCCGAGAGCGGCGCGGGCCGGGGGCACCAGCGCAGGGCGTCCGGCGGCGCGTGAGATCACGCCCGTCTTCCCGCCTGCTTCTCTGGTGCCGATTCCGCCCACGACGGGCCATCCTTCCGAGCGCCCGCGTGCGGCGGGCGTCGGTTGACGCGCGCCGTCAGCGGGCTTGTTCCGCTTGGTCCGCGTTCACGGTCACGGTCTTCGCCGTCAGGCGATCGCGCTCGGCATCGAGCAGACGCTCGACCGCGCGGTGACACGCAAAGCGCGTGTACAGCTTCATGCTTTTGACAAACCTCTCCCATCCGATCGGGTCGTTTGATTCAACCCGTGCTTCCCCATACTCCTGTACTTTCGCCTGGATCGCTGTGTTGGATGCGTCCAGGACAAGTGAAACCGTGGACTGGGGCTCCGAGAGGGAGTTTTCCCGGCCCCCGCCCGGGAGGGCCGATGCCCGCGCCGCCGCCGACAGTGAACGGACCTGCTCGGTCGATTCGCCCACCGACGCCCCGCCCGCATCGCGGACGAACACACCGGCGTTCAAACCGATCCGGGGCGGTTGGTACGGGTACCAGCTCGTGATGGTCGAGACCACCAGCGCGTCGGCCCCCAGAGCGCCCGCCAGCACCCGCGCCTGCGCGGGCGTGTCGACGCTCGGGAGATTCAGCGCCCGCATCGCCTGGAGCGTCCGGTTGAGCGGAAGGCAATCGATGCCCTTCACCTGCCCGATCTCCTCGGCCAGCGCGTCGCCGAACGCCAGCTCGTCAACGACGCTGACGCCCGACTCGTTCCTCGGCGGCGCGACCGCCCACACCTGCTGACGCCCCGTTGGATAGGGCGAGTGCAGCCTCTGGGGGTAGACCACGGGCCGAGTGGTGCTCTCACACGCTTGAAACGCCGCAAGGGCCGGCGCCAGGAGCGTGATCAAAAGCAATCGCTGTACGGTTGTCATGGCGTCCTGCCGGAAAGCGGTGGGCTCCACCCGCCCGCATCGATTCTGAGTTATCCGCATCGACCGAATGCGGTCCACGCTTTATCGGTCGGAGAAGATTCTGGACTTGCCCGCTTCTCGCCTGGGGCCAAGGAATTCCGGCCCGGGGATTCGGGCAGGGATTGCGCGTCGGCCCGGCCGCGCCTATTCCTCGTCACTGGTCTGCGGCTTCTCGCCGCCCTGGGTCATCGCGGGCGATTCGGCGTGCTCCGGCTCCGCCGCGGGGGCCGCCTTGGAGGGCCTGGCGGTCTGAGCGGTCTTGGTCTCGCGCCCCTCAGATTGATTCGCCGGCTGCACCGAACCGCTGGCGGCTACGACGGCCTGCGCCGGCCCCACCGACCACAGGTTGTCCGTTCCAGACCGGTTGCTCACAAAGTAGATCCTCCCGTCGGACCCCCACGAAGGCGACAGGTTGGCGAACCAGCCGCTGGTGAGGTTGGCACGCCCGGTCCCATCGGAGCGGACAATCCAGAGGTCGGCGAGCGCCGGCATCGCCGGAGCGCCCGGGGTGGCCTTGGACGGTGCAACGCCGGGCTTCTCGGGGTTGATCACGGTCGAGAACGCGATGTACTGCCCGTCGGGCGACCAGCTCGGGTTGATGGCGGCGGCGACCGGGCTGGAAATTACCTCCGTCGGGTTGGTCGCTTCACCATTGAGGTAATCCACGGTCCAGATGCCAAAGAACCGGCCCCCGCGCTCGCGGGCCCGCTGAAAGGCGATCTTGTCGCCGCCGGGCTGCCAGGAGGGGAACAGTCCGTAGGTCAGGAACTTCATCGCCCCGGGACGGGTGGCGTCGGTCACCCAGACCTCCCAGCGATCCGAGTGGTCCCCGAGCCGGCAGAACGCCAGCGTCTTGCCGTCGGGCGCCCACGTGGGGTGCAGCTCCTGCCCTGGGTCCGATGTGATCTGGACCGCCTGGGGCACACCGCTCCCAACCCCGGGGGCGTTCATGACATAGATGTCATACGACCCGTTGCGGTTGGAGCAGAAGGCGACGCGCTTGCCGTCGGGGCTGACGCTGGGCATCACGTCCTGGGCCGGGTCGCTCGTGAGCTGCGTGACGGCGGTGCCGTCGATCCGCTTGACGTACAGGTCGCTGGTGGGGCGGTGGCGGGTCGAGGCGAAGTAGACCCACTGCCCGTCGGGAGAGGTGCACGGATCAAAGTCCGCGCCCTCGTCCGCCGTGGAGACGCGCAGCACGTTCTCGGCCGAATCAAAATCGCTGCTCTGCGTCAGCGCCGCCGACTGGGTGTTCGGCGCTTCGCCGAAAGCGTTGTACATCGGGGCCGACGAAACGCCCTGCTGCGAAGCCGGCGTCGCACCGGGCAGGATCGGCTGGCCCGGGCCGCGCGTGCTGACGGCGAACGGGTCCGCCGGGCGCCTCGAACCATCGTTCTCCTCGGCGTGCGCGGGCGTGACCCCGCGGTTCGAAGCGCACCCCGCCGTGCACAGCAGGCAGAGCACAGAAATCGTGACCGAGGCGTGAGGGCGCGTCGTGGACATGTCTTGGGCTCCGTTGTTCCCGAGCGGCGTCGCGCCCGGTTCGCCCATTTCTTCGGACCGTCCGGTGTACGCCGTGAGTCCGAGATTGGGTCCGATAGCCCCTTTCGCCGCCCCGGCCCTGCCCCCAGCCCAGCCCACCGGCGATTTCCCCGGTCGCGGTCCGCACGCTCCACCGTTATACTATTTCCCCCCAAACGAGACCCAACCATGGCCGACAAACCCTTCCGCTGCCGCCTCATCACCCCCGAAGCCCGCGTGTTCGACGCCAGCGCCTCCTACGCCTCGGTGCCCATGCACGACGGCAAGGTCGGCGTGATGGCCAACACCGGCGCCATGGTCGGCAAGCTCGGGGCGGGCGAGCTGCGGGTCGAGTTCGTTGACCGCTACGAGCAAGGCGTGAAGCTCGAGGAGTCGGGCAACAAGCGGTTCTTCATCGCCGGCGGGTTCATGCAGAACGTCAACAACGTCCTCACGATCCTGGCCAGCACTTGCAAGCCCGTCAACGAGCTGAACGCCGAGGAGGCCCAGGCCGAGCTGGCCGAGGCCAAGTCTCGCAAGAGCCTGAAGTCTGAGGAGATGGACCGGATCACCGAGCAGCGCAACGCGCTGCGGGTCAAGTCCGCCCTGGCCCGCGCCCCCGGTTCCCGTTGATGCGCTGGGGCGTGCTCGGGACCGGGATGATCGCAGGGAAGGTTCTTCCCTGCATCACCGCCGCCGACGGCTGTCGCGTGACGTGCGTCGCTTCTCGGGACGCGGCCCGGGCCGCCGCGTTCGCCAACGCCCACGCCCTTCCCGCCTCGGCCGCGTGCGACGAGCGGCAGTTGCTCTCCCGCTCTGACGTCGACGCGGTCTACGTCACGGTCCCCAATCACCTGCACACCGAGTGTTCAGTCCGGCTGCTGGAGGCCGGCAAGCACGTGATCTGCGAGAAGCCCCTCGCGTGCCGGGAGGCCGACGCCCGGCGCGTCGCCGACGCCGCGGCACGGTCCGGCAGGCTCTTCGCCGAGGGGTTCATGTACCTGCACCACCCGCAGACGGACCTCCTCGTCCGGGCAGGCCGGGCCGGCACGAGCCCATCTCCCGACAACCTGATCGGCCCGCTGCAGACCATCGTCGCCTCGTTCTGCCTCGACCTTCGCCCCCGCCCCAACGCCTGGACCCGGTTCAGCCGTGCCTTTGAGGGCGGCGCCATGATGGACCTGGGGTGCTACCCGCTCAGCCTCGCCCGTTCCATCACGGGCGAGGAACCCGCCCGCATCGCCGCCACCGCCCGGATCGGCCCGCCTATCACCGGCGAACTTCGCGGTGTTGACGCCCTGACGAGCTTCTCCGGCGTGTTCCCCTCGGGCGTCGTGCTGCACGCGCTGTGCGCCATCGACTCGGACGCCGGCGTTCACGCCTCGCTGGTCGGCGCGTGGGGGAGGATCGAAACCGACACCCCGTTCCGCGCCGACCCCGTCCGCGCCGAGCTCCGCTGGACCCGGTTCGACTCGCACCCGCGCGGCCCCGGCGCGGAAACGATCGCCATCCAAAACGGCGGCGACCGTTTCGTCAACCAGTTCTCGCGGTTCTCCGCCGCCGCGCGCGACGGGCGCGCCGCGGTCCCCACGCCCGGCTGGTCCGTCGGGCAGGCCGCGGCCATCGAGCGCGTGCACGGGCTGATCGGCTGGACCGGCTGACCTACAGCCTGTCGCGCAGCGCCTTGCTCGCGGAAAAGCCGATGGTCTTCCCCGCCTCGATGCGCATCTCGCGATGCGTGAGCGGGTTCAGCGCCACGCGGGCTTTGCGGTGCTTCTTGCGGAACGTCCCGAACCCCGAGATGGTCACCTTGTCCTCGGCGCCGACCCCCTGGGCGATGGCCTTGACCACCGCCTCAACCGCGCGACCGGCCTCGGTGCGGCTGAGCTTGAGTTCCTTGGCGACCGATTGAATCAGCGTGGCTTTGTTCACGGCGCAATAGCTCCCGTCTGCTCTTGGCGTCCGTGCCACGGGGGTCGGAGCCGGAGTCGTCTTGGGCTCCGGGCGTTGTCGAAGACTGTCGCGACGGTAGCGACTGCATTGGTCGCGTCAATCCAACGCCGATGATGCACCGGGAATCCACCGGGCCCACGCGCCCCGCGGGGACGGCACGCGGCACGAAAAACCATCTTCTCGGGCCGCTTGTCGGCGGCTATCATCACCGGCCATGACTGACAGCGCGCCACACGAGACCCCAAGCTTCGACGCCCCCGGCTCCAGCGGACCCTCCGCGGCCACGCTGCCGCGTCCCAAGCCCGCGCGAAAGGTCAAGCAACCCAGCCTGTGGCACGTCGTGCTGCAGAACGACGACGACCATTCGTACGAGTACGTCATCGAGATGATGCAGAAGCTCTTCTCCCACCCGCCGGAGCGGTCCTTTCAGATCGCCAAGGCGGTGGACAGCGAGCAGCGGGCCGTGTGCGGCACTTTCCACAAGGAACTCGCCGAGCTCAAGCTCGAGCAGGTCCACGGCTACGGCGCTGATTTCCGCATCGCCTCCTGCAAGGGGTCGATGACCGCGACCCTCGAACCCGCCCACGCCGGCGACGAGGATTGACGCCCCGGGCCCGCACTCCCCCGTCGGGCGCGGGGCCGCGGCCGGTCACCCGTTACGGGCCCTCAGCATGACCGCTCGACCGCTCGTCATCCAGACCGAGAGCCTTGATCCACAGTGCGCCGCGTGGCTCGCCGATCGCTGCGATCTGGCGCCGTGCGCCCCCGAGCAGGAGCCCAGGTTTGGCGAGCTGCTCGCCCGTGCCGAAGGCCTCGTCATCCGCACCTACACGCAGGTGGACCGATCGCTGCTCGCCCGGGCCCCGCGCCTGAAGGTCGTCGGGCGCGCCGGCGTGGGGCTGGACAACGTCGACGTCGGCGCCTGCAGGGCCCGAGGCGTGACCGTCGTCTCGACCCCCGACGCCAACACCCGCGCTGTGGTCGAACTGGTTTTCGCGTACATGCTCGACGCCCTGCGCCCGCGCGCCTATCTCGGCAACGCCCTGCCGCTCGACCAGTGGAAATCGCACCGCGCCGGGCAGATCGCTCCGCGCCAGCTCGCCGACCTCACCATCGGCATCCTCGGGCTCGGGCGCGTCGGCAAGGGCGTCGCCCGCGCCGCGGCGGCGTTCAACATGCGTGCCCTCTACAACGACCTGCTCGATATCCCCCCCGAACAACGCTGCGGCGCCGAGCCCGTCAGCCTCGACCGGCTCCTCGCCGACGCCGACATCTTCACCGTCCACATCGACGGCCGGCCCGACAACCGCGGGTTCATGAACGCCCAGCGGCTGGCCCGTCTCAAGCCCGACGCGCTGTTCATCAACGCTTCGCGGGGGCTGGTCCTCGACGCCGGCGCCCTCGCCGACCTCCTCCGCCGCCGACCAGGCACGCTCGCGGTCCTCGACGTCCATGAGCCCGAGCCGTTCGGCCCAGACTACCCGCTGCTGGGACTGCCCAACGCCCGCCTCACCGCGCACATCGGCGCCGCCACCGCCACCGCCCACCGCAACATGAGCTGGGTCGTCCGCGACGTGTGGCGCGTGCTGTGCGGCGAACCGGCCGAGTTCGCGGCCTAGACGCCACCACGGATGACCCGCCCAGTCGGCCACACAGTCGCGCGCCCGTAGCACGCGCCAGGCGGACGCTGTTTGCGGCGTCAACCCGCGGACCGCCCATCGGTATAGTCACCCCTTCCCCCTCCCCCGGGGACTGAGTTTCACGCAACGGGGGCCAAGCCGGAGACCCTCTCGATGCCCCGCCTCTTCCCTTCGCTCTGCCGCGCCCTCGCCCTCTTGCTCGGGGCCCCCGCGGCGTTCGCCGCCTCGGGAAACGTCGATTTCCCCCGCTACCCCTCCATCAGCCCGGACGCCAGAACCATCGCCTTCACCTGGCGCGGCGACATCTGGAGCGTCCCGGTTTCCGGCGGGCTGGCCGAGCGCCTCACCAGCAACCCTTCCAACGACCTCCGCACCGCCTGGAGCCCCGACGCCAAGACCATCGCGTTCAACTCGTCGCGCCTGGGGGGGATGAACATATTCACCATGAACGCCGACGGGTCGAACGTCGCGACCGTCACCTCGTCCGATCGCACGCTGATCCTGTCGGGCTTCACCCCCGACGGCAAGACTATCCTGCTCAGCTCATCCCGCGAGGGCGACGTGTACCGGGCGCCGCGCCCGTACAAGGTCGGCGCCTCCGGCGGGGAGATCGAGCGCCTCATGGACTGCTTCGGCGACGCGCCGCAGATGTCGCCCGACGGGACCAAGGTCGTCTTCGAGCGCGGCGGCAGCGAGTGGTCACGCCGAAGCTACAAGGGCCCCGACAACCGCGACCTCTGGCTCTACGACGTCAACGCCAAGTCGTTCACCCGCCTGACCACCTGGGACGGAAACGACGGCAAGGCCCGCTGGCGCAACAACAACACCCTCGTTTACCTCTCCGACCGCGAACTGAGCACCGTGAACGTCTACACGATGACGCTGGAAGGCGGAGAGACGAAAGCGCGCCGCCTCACAAACTTCGAGGGCAGCGACGTCCACGACCTGGACGTATCGCGCGACGGCACCACCTGCGTCTGCAACGTGTGGGACACTCTCTACACGCTGAATCTCCGCGAGGCCTCGCCGCAGGCGCGCCCCGTCACCGTCAACGCGCCCGAAGACCTGGCCGACGATTTCACCCTCAAAAACATCGGCAAGGAATGCACCGCGGCTCAGTTGAACCCCGACGGCAAGACCCTCGCGGTGATCGCCTACGGGCAGGTGTACGTCCGCGCCACCGAGGAAAAATCCCCGACACGGCGCGTCACCACCGGCGCCGGCCGCTGCCGTGAGATCGCCTGGTCGCCCGACGGTGTGAAGCTGTACTACAGCGGCGATCAGGACGGCTCCGACGGGCTGTACGTCGCGACCGTCGAGAAGACCCGCGACGAGATCAAGGACGCTTTCAAGAAGACCGCCAAACCGGACGCCAAGTCCGAAGAACCCCCCAAGCCGGCGGACGGCACTGACAAGAAGGACGAGAATAAAGAAGAGCCGAAGGCAGACGCCGCAAAGGCAGACGATGCTGCCAAAAGGGACAAGAAGGACACCCCGGAGACCGATCCCGCCAAGCTCGCCGAGCGCTGGACCAAGGCCATCCGTTTCAAGGTCGAGCCGGTCAACACCGGGCGCAAAGGAGGCATCGGCGGCGACAACGAGCGATACCCCAGCCCCAGCCCCGACGGCAAGAGCCTCGCCTTCCGGCGCGGTCGCGGCGACATCTTGATCCTCGACCTTGCCTCCGGCGCCGTCCGCACCCTGCTCAGCAGTTGGGACTACGAGAACTCCTTCCGCTGGAGCCCCGACTCACGCTTCATCGCCTATTCGACCAACGACGAAAACTTCAACGCCGACATCTGGATCGCCCGCGCCGACGCCTCCAAGCCGCCCGTAAACATCACCCGCCACCCCGACAACGACACCTCTCCACGCTGGTCCGCCGACGGCAAGGTCCTCGCCTTCCTCTCCGAGCGCCGCGGCGACACCGACGTGTACGCGGTGTACCTCGACAAGGAGTTGGAGTCCCTCCCCCCGCAGGACCTGGAGAAGTACTACAAGGACGCCGCCGAAGCCGCCAAGAAACGCAAGCCGCTCGGGCACGAGAAGAAAAAGGAAGACGCCAAGAAGGACGAGAGCAAGAAGGACGAACCCAAGAAGGACGAGCCCAGGAAAGACGAGCCCAAACCCGCCCCTTCCGAACCGCCCACCCAAGCAAAGGCCGACCCCGCACCAGCCGACCCCGGCGCCAAGCCCGCCGACGCCCCCGCTGACAAAAAGCCCGAAGCCGACAAAAAGTCCGATGCTGAGAAGAAGCCCGAGCCCCCGCCCTTCGAGCCCGACCTCGACGACGCCTACCTCCGACTCCGGCGCATCACCGCGATGCCCGGCAACGAGGGCTCCCTCGAAATCACCCCCGGCGGCGACCGCGTGATCTTCACCGGCAACGACAACGCCGACGGCGGCGAGGGACTCTTCAGCATCAAGTGGAACGCCGACACCAAGGACCGCAAGCGACTCGCCGACGGTTCGCCCAGCGTGCAGGGCGTCAGCCTCACCGGCGACAAGGTGCTCTTCATCGACAAGGGCTCGACCTCAACCGTGCCCCCCGACGGCGGAAAGACCGAGTCGCTCGCCGTCGAGGACAAGGTCCGGCTGGACCTCAAGGCCCAGGCCGCCCAGAAGTTCACCGAGGCCGCCCGCGTGCTGGGCGAGGTGTTCTATCACCCCACGATGAAGGACCTCGACTGGAAGACTGTCAGTGAGCGTTACCTGGCGCTGGCGAAGCAGACCCGCACCAGCGAAGAGTTCGCCTACGTCGGCATGCGCCTGGTGGGTGAGCTCAACGCCTCGCACCTGGGCGTGTACCCCCCGCCCGAGCCCGCGCCGCTTTCAGAGCCGTGCGGTCGGCTGGGCATCAACGCCGCGGCCGCCGCCGCCCCGGACCGCGTGTTCCAGGTCACCGCGGTCATCCCGCGCGGCCCCGCGAGCGTCGGGCCCATGGCGCTCAAGGTCGGCGACCTCATCACCGCCATCGACTTCGAACCCTTCAAGCCCACCGACACGCTCGAATCCCGCCTCCGCGGCAAGGTCGGCAAAGAGGTCACGCTCACACTCAAGCGCGCCCCGAAGGAGGGCACCGACCGCGAGGAACTCACCGCCCTCATCACGCCCATCTCCAACGGCGCCGAGGACGACCTCCGCTACCACTGGTGGGCCGACCGCAACGCCGAGAAGGTAAGGGAACTCACCGGCGGCAAGCTGGGCTACCTCCACATCCGCGCCATGGGCGAGGCCGCCCTCTGGGACTTTGAGCGCGACCTCTTCGCCGCCGCCGAGGGCAAGGCCGGCCTGCTGGTGGACGTCCGCAACAACGGCGGCGGCAGCACCGCCGACCTCGTCCTCGCCTCGCTCATGGTCCGGCCCCACGCCTACACCGTCCCGCGCGGCGCCGCGCCCAACAAGGACGCCTACCCGCGCGACCGTCTCTACATCCAGCGCTACACCAAGCCCGTCAACATGCTCTGCAACGAGAAGAGCTTCTCCAACGCCGAGATCATCTCGCACGCCTTCAAGACCCTCCAGCGCGGCCACCTCTGCGGCCAGCAGACCTACGGCGGCGTGATCTCCACCGACGCAACGCAGCTCATCGACGGCACCACCGTCCGCCTCCCCTTCCGCGGCTGGTTCCTCCCCGACGGCACCGACATGGAAAGCCACGGCGCCATGCCCGATGTGCTCACGGTTCAGACGCCCGAGGATGAATCAGCGAACCGAGATCGCCAGCTCGAGGAGGCCGCGGCGGACCTGATGAAGCGAGCCAACTGAGGCCGAACCGAGCCCCGCGCGCAAGCACGGCAAAAGCTCCCACACACTCAGGCGACGCCGCGCCGCGCGATCGCCTCGCCCCGCCCCTGCTCGGCGCGCCGCGCCGGCCTTTCCTCGCCCCCCCAGTTGAGCGCCGTTGCGGCTGTCATCCGCCAACGCAATGTCGCTCATATTGCGGATAATGTTGTCCTAAAAAAATTTCTTCTCGGGTGCTTGCGGAGACCAAGCCCTGTGGCATAATCACACTGCACAGGTGTTCCTCCAATCCGAATCCGTTGGCCCGCACAGGAGTCTGCCATGTCAACTGTCGTTCGCCCCGTAGCCGCGATCGCCCTGCTCTCGGTCTCGGTCGGCACCCCGGTGTCGGGCGCCACCCTCTACGGCCCGACTCCCTATCTCAGCACCGCCGACAGCCCCTTCAACGGGCACGCCGGCTGGGTCGTCGAGGACTTCGAGGACGGCACCCTCATGGCGGGTATCACCAACTCAGCGGGCGGTCCCTACGGCCCCGCGAGCAACTGCGACTCGGTCGACGCCGACGACGGCTCGACCGACGGTCACGGCACCGCCGGTCACAGTTTCTTCTCCAGCAACGGCGGAACAGGCGTCCGCTTCACCTTCGACCCCAATGCCCTCGGCGGCCTGCCGCTCTCGGCCGGGCTCGTTTGGACCGACGGCGCAGGCACGATCACGTTCGAGGCTTTCGATGAGAGCAGCCAATCACTCGGAACGATAGTGGGGACCCACGCCGACGGCACGTTCTTCGGGACGACCGCCGAAGACCGCTTCTACGGCGTGAGCCACGCCGGCGGGATCAGCTCGATCTTCATCCGGAACTCCGGCGGGGGCATCGAGGTTGACCACGTGCAGTTCTCGTTCGCGGTGCCGGCCCCATCAGCGCTTCCCTTGGCGTCGCTCGCGCTGATGGGCGTTCGGCGCCGCCGAACCACCTGATCGCCCCCCTTCGCCGCTGACCGGCCTTCAGTTGCCGGACCCCACCGACCACCGACGCAGAAAATCGACCAGGTCGAGCGGACCGATGCGCCCGTCGTCGTCGCTGTCCGCGTCGGCCTCCCCGCGCGCGTAACTCTCCAGGTACGCGCCGATGTCCGTCGCCCCCGCCACCCCGTCGTGGTCAAAGTCTCCCGGCGTTTCGCTCGGCGTGATGAGCAAAAGCCGCTCTCTCCCGTCGTCGTCGCGCGACGACACCAGCACCTCGCCCGACACGGCGTCGAGCCACGCTTGGTCCGCCCGCAGCCCGGCCGCGGTCACCACATCGCGGATGCTTGAGAAGCCGCGCGATTCCCAGCGCCCGCACGAATCGCCTTCGAGATCGCTCGGCTCCTCCGGCGTCGGGGCGGCGCGATCGGCGTCGCCGGCCGCGGCGTCCTGAGCCTCCAGCAGTTCCACGCTCGCGAAACCCGCCGGAGCGCCGGCGGGCGTGCGCAGCCGAACGATCGCTGGCCCACCGATTGTGCCGGGACTCATGTCAGAGTGACGGACTCGCCGTCCGCGCAGAGCCGGGCCGCCCGAAGCTCGCCCGCTGTCGATCCGGCCCCCGACAGGCGAGGCCGGCACCACGCCCGATGGGTGTGCGCCGGTTCCCAGCCATACGCACAGCGCGAGGAACCCAACCCCCGCCACCGCCGCCGCTCGGATGTGAATCGATTGTGTCATTCCGCGTCAGTCAAAGGGTAGCGACTCGCCTCCAGCGGTCGCGCATCCTTTGGGACGTCCGGCCTGATGGGCCGGCTCGCTTGCGTGAGAGTGCAACGGCAGATCATCACGCGGCGCCGTCCACCCACGGCACGCGGGCGCGTTCACCTATTTCCGGGCGACGCTCGCCGCCACTTCGCGGGCCTTTGCGAGCAGCGCCGGTTCGAGCGCATCGGGCGATTCCAGGGCGTTTCGAAGCATCGGAAATCCCTGGTCGCGCCGACCCGCCGCGCACAGCACGATGCCCGCGCGGCACAGCGTCCGCGGATCGCCCGGCGCCCGCAGCGCCGCTTCGCGGGCCAGGGGCGCCGCCTCGCCCGGCTTTCCTAAGAACATCAGCGCCCACGCCGCGGTGCCGAACGCCCCCGCGTCCCGGCGCACCTGGTTGACGTCGCGCATCGCCAGCTCCGCCGCCTTCTCCTTGTCAGGGCAGAACTCAGGGTGCGCTAGCCAGAACTCGACGAGCTCACGCACATGCCCCAGCCCGCCCGAGGCGAGCTCGCTCGCCATCGCCGCTTCTGCCCGCGCCCGCAGTTCGTGGACGGACTCTGGTCCGGTCGAAGCAGCGCCGGGATCGCCCGCCTCGACCGCGTCGGCCAACGTCAGGATGTACGCGGGCTTGGGAACCTGCTCCACCAGCGCCCTCATAGGCTCTACCGCGAGCGCCCCCTTCCCTTGCCGGATATCGATCTGCGCCAGCCGCCAGCGGGCGTGGTGGCAGCCGGGATCGAGCGCAAGGGCCGTCTCGAACTCACCCCGTGCCTCGTCGAGCCTGCCCAGCTCCAGGGCAAAGTCGCCGAGGATCGAACGGCACCACGCCAGCGAACGCGCCGGCGCGTCCAGCAGCTTGCCGGCCTCGAACGCGTCGCGCATCGCTTTGGCCGCCTCGCGGTGCTCGCCGCGGGCCTGCTTGACCAGCGCCAACCGCGAGAGCGATTCCAGAGTGAGTGATCGCGACGCCAGGGCCTCGGCAATCAACCCCGCCTCCGCATTGTTCCCCAGCGCCAAGTGAATATCGCATAGAAGCGATGCAATCTGCTCAGAACCCGGGTGCGCCGGCTCGGCCTCGCGGGCGTTGCCCAGGGCATCCTTGAACTTGTGCAGCCCGAGCTGCGCGCACGCCAGCCCGTAGCGGGCGGAATCGTCCCCCCCGTCGGCCCGGAGGATCGCGATGAACATGCCCTCCGCCTCGGCAAAGTCGGCGTGGCTGGCGGTCCGGCGCGCGATGTTCAGGTAGATCGCCCCCAGATTCGCCAGGGCGCCCGCGTCGCCGGGATCCGCGTCCAGGCGTGACCGCCACGGCCTGAGCGTCTCACGCAGCTGCGCAACCTCGTTGGGCGAGCCCGCCTCGTCCGGCCCGTGCCCCGGATGAGCCGCCGCGCCGGTCGCGCACACCAGGGCCGCAAGAACCAGCAAAGTTCCTCTCGATCGATTCCCTCTCATGCGTTCTCGCCCTCAAAGGCACTCGCCCGTCAAACCACGCGCCCCACCGGCGAGATCGCCCGAACAACAAGGGGGCGGGCGATCGGCCCGCTTCGCGAGGTTTGCGACTGTCAGTTGCTCACGCCGGCTGCCACGGCGCGGCGAAGTACGGAAACGTGTTCAGGAACGCCTTGTCGTTGCTGTTCACGCCGTCGGTCGGCGCCGGCGACGGCTGGTTGAAGATGAAGTACAGCAGGGTGTCGATCACGTCGTCCGCCGGCTTCCGCCCGTTCGGGAACGCGATGGGCTTGTCGAGGTCGACCTTCAGCGTGTCGGGGATCGCCACCGACGCCAGGATGGCGATGTTCGCCTGGTTCGTCCCCAGCCCCTGCAGCGAGGCGGCGATCTCGGGCCCGAAGTCCTTGGCGTCGTTCTTGGGAACGCCGATGTTGAACAGGTCCTTGTGCTTCTTGGTGATCAGGACGGTCGATATGGCCGGGTTGCCCATCCGCTCGATCTGCTCGAACGGCCCCGTGGCCTTCTCGAGCTTGCCTTCCTTGGACCGGTAGATCGTCGTCCGCTGCCGGTCCGTCGCGCCCCACACCTGGAACTGCCTGGCCCCGCCCGTGATGACCGCGAACGGCGCCTCGATGGCGATGATCGACACGTTGGTCCCCGCGAATCCGTCGTGCCCGCCGAACGTGCCCGTCCCGGCCCGGAAGCGGTTGAAGCCGACATTATCGAAGAAGAACGGGTCATCGCGCTGTCCCGCAAACGCGCTCACGCCGCCGACATTGGTGATGGTCGGCGCCGGGGCCGTCACCGCGACGCTCCCCGGCGTGGCGGGCGCATCGAAATCGTTGCCAGTGCCCGGGAGGTCAACGTGCATCGTTTCCGACCCGTCGTCGTTGACCTTGAACGTGCAGAACACCGACCGCTCGCTCTTGCCGTCGTTGTTCAGGTCGATCTCGAAGCGGTAGCGGACGTTGGGTGAAAACTTCGCGGCGGCGTTCTGCGGCGGAGCCGTCAGCGGGTGAACCGTCATCGCAAGCACCAGACGCCCCGCGTCGCTTGGGTTCGTGAACACATACACGTCGTTGATGTCCGCGCTGGGGTCTTCGGTGATCAGCGGGGCTTCCCGGTGGTCGGCCGCCAGCACCGACCCGGTCAGGCACGCACTGACGCCGACGGACATGAGCGCGAACGAAGTGACGGCGGCACGAACTCTCATCACGAATCTCCTGGGGGCAGCATGGGTGGCCACGGCGGCGGACAGAATAACAGCCGCACGACTCCGGAATCCGGGCCGCGCGTGCCCAAGCAATCGCCGTTCACTCCCGCGTGGATTCAACCCCCGTCGTGCGACCCGGGACACGCCCGGCGCGAGCCTCTACCCCGCGCCGCTGCGACAGCCAGCCGATCAATCCGCTTCACTTGTGGCTGAGTTCCGCCTTCCCCCCGCTCAGCTCGAGAACGTGCCCCGGCTCGTTCAGCCAACGCGCGGCGTTCTCATCCCCCCGCAGCCACCCATCCCAGAACGCCGTGGTGACCTCTCGCATCACCCTGCCCGTCATCGGCAGCAGAGCATCGCCTTGCCCCGGCGCCGCCTGGAACGACCCGTGGCGCGCCCCCTCGATCCACAGCAGATACTTGTTCCCCAGCGCGGCGGAGTACTCAAACGGGTGTTTGCGACTCTCGGGAGTCTCAGTCGTAAACGCCACCGTGTCCTCCGACCCGGTGACCGTCAGCATCGGGATCTTGATGTCCTTCCACGCCCCCTCGCCCATCCCCAGCCTCCCCACGCCCTGGGGCGAGATGGGCATGAACGCCTTGATCCGCTCATCGGCGAACCCCTTGGCCCCCGCCGCCCGCCCCAGGCGCGTCTGGGCGCCGGCGATCATCTGCGTTGTGAGCGCCCCGGCCGAGTGCCCCGCCATGCCGATGCGCTCGCGGTCGAGCCGGCCCCGACCCTTGGCGTCCCGAAGCGCCGGGATCTTCTGCTCGATATCGGCGAGCGAATCGAGGATGAGCTTGATGTCGTCCACGCGCCCGACCGGGTCAACCTGGCTGACGCCCCGCTGCATGAACGAGTCGAGCGTCAGCTTCTCGCCCTTGCTCCGCCGGAGCTGGACCGAATCATCGTGGGTGCAGTGAATCACCGCGTACCCCCGCGAGGCCCAGTGCTCGCTCAGAGGTCCAAACGCCTCCCGCGAACCGCCCATGCCGTGCGAGAAGACGACCACCGGCAGCTTCGCGTCACCCGCGCGCCCGTCGGACGCGGGCTTGGGGTATCGAATGAGCAACGGCAGATCCTTGCCGCGCCGGGCGTCGTGCAGCATGAGCGAGCGGTCGGTGACGACCTCACCCGCCCTCGACTGTTCCGACGGCGCCGCCGCGAACCCATCGGCCCGCCCTGACGCATCCCGCGGCGAGCCCCCTTCGCCTGAACCGGTCACACTCAAGGCGAGCAGGCACAGGCCCGCCAAAACGCACCGCCACGCTCTGTCGCGATCTTCCATGCAGTTCCTCCCGGCCATGGTTACGGCTGCCTTCATGCCCCAACGCTCAACGCCCAAGTGTCAAGGGCATTGCCGGCACCGTCGCTCTGAGGATTCGCCCGGCGCGCCGAAACTCCGAAAAACACCTCAGCAGCGCGTGAGCCCCCCGTCGCCTTCCCGCCTCATAGGTATCGGCCCGTCCAGCCCGGCGAACAAACAACCTTCGCCCGCCAGACCCGGCCCGACCCAACAGGGGCGTGCAGAACCGCCCCCACGACACTCCACGAGAGGCCCCTCCATCGCCTCCGAATCTCTCCTCACTCAGGCACGCCCCGCCCTGCAAGGCGGGGCGTGTTTTCTCTTGTATCGAGGTAGCATGGGGCGAGGCTCGAAGAGTCCGCCGGAGGCCCGCCCATGACGCTCTCGTCCTGGCCAAGTTGGATCTTCTACACACTCGCCGGCGTTTCGGGAATCAGCTCGCTGGCATTGCTTTACGCAGGTCTATGGCGCGACCCAGCTCGCAAGAAGCGCCGCTGCCCCAAATGCACGTTCGACCTCGGCGCGACCGCAGGGCTCCAATGCCCCGAGTGCGGGAACGTGGCAACGAGCGAATCCAGGCTCTTCTTCCGAAGGCGCCAATGGGGCAGGGCATGCTCGGGCGCGGCACTCGTTCTTGTCACTCAGGTGCTCGCTCGCGGGCCAGATCAGTTTTCCCACGGCTGGGTCGGGCTTATCCCTGGCTGGTGCCTGCTGCTGGCGGCTGGCCAGCCCTATTTCTCGGGAACTCATGGGCTCGTGATCGGCCCCGCCAGTCTGGGCGGTACCCCGTCAACGCCCAGTTTCACTTCGCAAACGCGGTACATGATGAACGCGGAGCTGGGACGCAGACTCCTCGCGGGCGAGTTGTTCGACTGGCAAAGCAGGATCGCGCTGCGGCGAGGCGTCACCGCATGGCCCGACCGCTCGGCGCTGGTGCGCCACCGACCGACCTTACCCAGCGGCGAACCATTGTACGTATTGCCCGTTTCCGGCGGCTTCCGCTGCTCGACGCCGCTCAACCACGAGATCACCGCTCAGGTCATACACCCAGCACCTACGGACGGGAGTTCTAGTCATTCGGAGGTTTCGCTCAGTGACGCCGGGTACTCGCATGAGAGTCTTGTCGGCCCACGAGAGTTGGGGCCCGCCTCGGAGCGGATGATCGTGCGAGTCCGGGTGCGAGTCACGATGCCAGGTGGTCGAGCACTGGAGCTTGCTCACTGGGATGATGAGTTCAACATCCACATGGTCAATAGGCCCGAGGACGCCATCGAGGGCGTCACCGACCCGAGACTGACCGATTTGATCAAGGAGAAGCTGGGCATTGCCGCTTCGGGCGTGGATAGCCCGGCGGAGTCGGGGCCGAAGCTCTTCATCACGCTCCCGACCGACCCGAGCTTGGCGGGTGTCGCCGTCGCGCTCCGTCTCGCCGTCTGCTTGAACGGCGTCGAGATCGCCTCCACTCAGTACAGCCACCGATGCCTCGACGGCCAGCTGATCTTTGCGAGCCTCGGCGCCCGCGACCAGGTTTTCCGTAACGGGCGCTGGGTTCACCCGGCCGACCCCGCGCTCACCCTCAAAATCTCCGGCGACGCGCGGCTGGCGCTGCGTGAGGTTGATCGGGCCAAGTACTGGGCTGGCGAGTTCGAGGTACCGTTCTCAACGGTGCGTCACGCCAAGTAGAAAATCGCATAGGCCTTTGATTGCGTTGCGCTCGCCAATCTTTCGGACAGCAACCCAATCAGCCGCGATGGTGAAGCACCGCTTCGGGCAAGGCGTTTCGGGTACAACCGGCCAACCAACTCGCCCGCCGCTCAATCCGGCGAAGCCGCCTCCCCCTCCGGCGCCGGCGCCGCGAACGCGTACAGCACCTTGTCCACCCGGCGCCCGTCCATGTCCATCACCTCGAACCGGTGCCCCTCCCATTCCCACAGGTCCCCGCTCTTGGGCACGCGCCCCAGGTTCGTCATCAGGAGCCCCGCCAGCGTCTTGAAACCCGCCTCTTCTCTCGGCAGTTCCTTCACCCCGATGATCTCTCTTAGGCGCGAGATCGGCAGCAGCCCGTCCAGAAGCAGCGAGCCGTCGGCACGCCTGATTTCCCTGGGCTCCTCCTCGACGCTCTCGCGCCGGTCGGCCCGCCCCATCACCCCGGCCACGATGTCGTTGTAGGTGATCATCCCCGACAGCCCGCCGTACTCGTCCAGCACGAACGCGATGTGGACGCCCCGCTTGGTGAACTCGTCCAGCACGCGCAGCATCGGCGTGCTCTCGGGGATGAACACCGGCGGCCGCATGATCTTGCGGAGTTCCACCGGCCCCCCGATCGCCGCCTGGGCGATGTCCTTCACGTGCACCACCCCCACCGGGTGCTCCAGGTCGCCCTCGTACAAGGGGTAATGCGAACGGTTGGTCTCGCGGATGACCCGCGCCACCTCGGGCTGCTGCTCGTCCGCCTTCAGCCAGGTGATCTCCGTGCGCGGCACCATCAGCGCCGTCACCGTCATGTCGCCCAGCCGCAGCGCCCGTTCCACAAGCCTCTGCTCGGCCTCCAGGATCGTCCCCTCCTCCTTGCCCTGCTCGACCAGCCCCTTGATCTCCTCCGCCGTCACCGCCTCGGATTTGGGGTTCTTGGCCCCCAGCAGGCCCAGGACAAAGTCCGTCGAGCCGCTCAGGAGCGTTACCACGGGCCCGGTCGCCACGCTCAACCACATCATCGGACGCGATACCGCGCACGCGATCGGCTCGGGGTTGTTCATCCCGAGCCGCTTGGGCACCAGCTCGCCGAACACCAGCGTGAAGTAGCCGATCCCGAGCACCACCACCACGAACGCGGTCCCGTCGGCGTAGGGCGCGATCCGCGGGAATGTCATCAGCCAGTGCTCGAGCTGGCTGGCGATTGATTTCTCGCCGAAAGCTCCCGAGAAGATCGCCACCGCCGTGATGCCCGCCTGCGCTACCGAGAGAAACCGCGTGGGCGCATCAAACAGCTCGAGCGCCACCGCCGCGCCGCGGTCGCCCTTTTCCGCGCGCTGCTCCAGCCGGATCCGACGGCACGAAACAATCGCCAGCTCGCTCATCGAGAGGAGAAAGTTCGCCCCGAGCATCAGCAGGAGGATGACGTAGGACCACACGCGGGGTGACTCTCGCTCGACCGTCGCCGGCTCAGTTGACGGCCCGGTACTCCACCCCCAGCTCGTGGAACAGGAAGGAGTACAGGTCCACCAGCATCTCGATCCGCTGGTTCAGCGAGCTCCCGATGCCGTGACCCGCGTTGGCGTCGGTCCGCAGCAGGATCGGCGCCCCGCTCGCGCTCGCGGCCTGCAGCCGCGCCACCATCTTCCGGCTGTGCCACGGGTCCACCCGCGGGTCGTTCTTGCCCGTCGTGAACAGCACCGCCGGGTATTTCGTCCCCGGCCTGACATGGTGGTACGGCGAATACGCGTACATCGCCTTGAACAGCGCCGCGTCCTTCACCGTCCCGAACTCCGGCACGTTGAACGCGCCGTTGGGGGTCAGCTCGACGCGCAGCATGTCGTAGATGCCCACGCTCGACGCCACCGCCCGCGCCAGCCAGGGGTGCTGCGTGATGAGCGCCCCCATCAGCAGCCCGCCGTTGCTGCCGCCCTGCAGCGCCAGCTTGGACGAGTTGGTATAGCCCAGCTCGATCAGCCGCTTGCCGCAGGCGGCGAAGTCATCGAACACGTTCTGCTTGTTGGCCAGGTTGCCCTGAAGGTGCCAGTTCTCGCCGAACTCGCCTCCGCCGCGGATGTTCGCCAAGGCGAACACGCCGCCCTGGTCGAGCCACACCCGGTGGCGCGCCGTAAAAGTCGGCGCTTCGCACACGCCGTAGCCGCCGTAACCCCACAGCAACGTCGGGTTGCTGCCGTCGAGCTTGACGCCCTTCTTGCGCAGGATCGTCATCGGCACCTTGGTGCCGTCCTTGCTTGTGGCCCATTCACGAACCACCTCTGCGTCGGAATAGTCCGCCGGCGAGGTGCGGAACAGCTTCGTCTTGGACGCGGATTTCTTCGCCCCGTCGTAGGCGAACCACGCCGGCGGCATCAGCATGCTCTGGTTGCGGAAGTACACGTCGTCGTCCCACCCGATGCACACCCCGTCGATGCTCGATACCGGCTGCGAGGGCAGGGCTCCAAGCTGCTTGCCGTTCTGATCGAAGGCCGCCAGCTCGTTCGGCCCGCCGGTCTGGTAGAGCACGTACAGGTTGAGCCGCGAGGCCCACACGCCCTCGTGGTCCGCGAAGCTAGTCTGGATCGCTTTCTTCCCTTCCGGGATGATCACTCTTCCCTCCGCGATCGTCACGCCCCCCGAGCCGTTCAGCGGCAGCTTGATCACCTTGCCCATCGGCGCGGACAGGTTGGACACAAAGTACGCCGCGCCGTTGCCCAGCGTCGCGTACACGCACTTGTCGCTGTAGCGGGTCACCTGCGACCACGCCCCCGGCGCCCCGCTCTCGCCGGTGCGCAGGTAATGCTGAAACTCCCCCCCATCGCCCTTCTGCACGCTGGCCAGAACGTATTTCCCGTCCTCCGACGCCTCCAGCGCGATCTCGGCGATCCGCGGGAAGTCCTTGCCCGTCTCGTACCTGTCCTGCTCCGTCGGCGTGCCCAGCTTGTGGAAATACACCTGGGTGAAAAAGTCCATGTCCTCCGCCGGACGCTCGCCGGCGCGCGGGTACCGCGTGTAGTAGAACCCCGAAACGTCATGCGCCCACGCCAGGCTCCCCCCCGCGGTCCCGCCGTTGACCCGCGGCACCACCACGTCCACCTGCTTGCCCGTCTCGGCCTCAAAGACATGCACGTCGCCCGATTCGCTCCCGCCCACCGACATGCTCACCGCCACGAGCTTGCCGTCGCGCGACGCCTCGAACCAGTCGATCGCGGTGTGCCCGCTCGCGTCCATCGCGTTGGGATCGACGATCACGAACTCCTGCCCCGGCTCGGGCTGCTCGTCCGAAGTCATCCTCACCAGCATCGACTGCTGCTTGGGAGGCTGGTTCTTCAGTGCAAAGAGCACCGAGCCCCTCGGCCGCTGCGACGCCTTCAACGTCCCGCCGCGGTACTGCAAGCCGCCGTAGCTCACGCTCGCCCCGGTCTCCAGCGCCGTGATCCGCGCCCGCAGCGCCTCCACACCCGGCAGGTTGTCCAGATACCCGCGCGCCGCGGCGTTCTGGGCATCGCTCCAGGCATTCACCTCCGCGGCGTTCGGGTCTTCGAGCCACCGGTACGGATCCGTCACCTTGGTGCCGTGGTACTCGTCGGTGACTTCGCGGACGGCCGTCTGTGGCGGACTGAAAGCCGGCTGCGCCGCCACACGCGCCACCCCCCCCCCCCCCCCCCCCCCCGCCCCCCCCCCCGCCCCCCCGCCCCCCCCCC
>CAZEDW010000012.1:0-92406 GCA_964510955.1 uncultured Phycisphaeraceae bacterium | reverse complement strand
CCCCCCCCCCTGTTCCCCCCCCCCCCCCCCCCCCCGCGCCTCTGCGGTGAATCCCCCTACTGCACAAGCCCCTGCGTCAGCCGCATGAACGCCGTCTCGAGGTTCACCTCTTCCTCGGCGAATCGGGCCACCCGGAACCCCGCGTTCACCAGCCGGCTGGGGATGTCGCTCGCCTGGCTGATCGCCGTGTCCTCGAACGTCAGTTGGATCACCGGGCGGCGCCCCGAGTTCTTCCCCGACGCGCCGTTCATGGCGGCGAACGCCGGGGCGGACTCCTCGCCGATCGTCACCTTCTTCACCCCCGGCACGGCGCTGAGCAGGTTGGCGGCTTCTTCCGTGCGCTCGGCCACCACCACCTGCAGGGTGTGTTCGAGCTTGGCCCGCTTCATGATCTCCTTCACCGAGCCGCTGAAGATCAGGTTGCCGCGCTCGATGATGCCCACCACGTTGCAGATCTCGGCCAGCTCCGGCAGGATGTGGCTGGAGATGATGATCGTCTTTCCCATGCGCTTGAGCTCCTTGAGCAGCTCGCGCATCTCGATGCGGGCGCGGGGGTCAAGGCCGCTGGCCGGCTCGTCCATCAGCAGCACCTTGGGGTCGTGCAGCAGAACGCGGGCCACGCTGAGCCGCTGCTGCATGCCGCGGCTGAGGCTGTTCACTTCCGCGTTGGCCTTGTACGACAGGTCGGTGAGTTGCAGCACGTCGTCCACCACCTGCTTGCGCCGGGCCCCGTGGATGTTGTACGCCGCGGCGAAGAACTCCAGGTACTCCGTCACCACCATGTCCTCGTACGCGCCCATGAAATCGGGCACATAGCCGATGATCGGTCGGATCTGTCGGTTCTGGAACCCCACCGTCAGCCCGTTGATCATCGCCTGCCCGCGCGTCGGCTTCAGCAGCGTGGCGAGGATCTTGATGGTGGTCGTCTTGCCCGCCCCGTTGGGCCCGATGAACCCGAAGCAGTCGCCCTCCTGGATGGTCAGGTTGAGGTTGTTCAGCGCCGTCAGGTCGCCGTACTCCTTGCACAGGTTGATCGTCTCGATCATCGGGGGCATGCGGTGCCTAACTCAGAGGGGGCGGAGGGGTGGGAGTGAATGGCGGCGGTGGCGTGCCCGCCCTCGCGAACTCATTCTTGCGGCTTGGCTTTGAACAGCTTCGCCGGCTCGAGTGCTCCCGGCGGGAAGCGGGGGGGATGCGACGGGAACGGAAAAACCCAGCGCACCACTGTGCGCCCGGTGGTCTCACACGCCTGCCCGTCGACAAACAGCGGTACCGGCGAGGGCCCGGGATTCAGGTGCCCGACGATGATGAGGCACGGCTGGGTGAACCACTTGCCAAGATCCAGCCCTTGAGCCGAAACCCGGATCACCTGGGCTTTGCGTGAGACCGTGAGCTTGCTCGTGTCGGTCCACGCTGGTTGGGGCAGCATGCTGTACCACGTAGCCAGATCGTGATACCGCCTCGCTTCGATCGGGCTTAGGCTGCTCGGTGCCGTGCTCAAGCCCAGCTCCGTCATCGGAACCAACTTTTCTATCATTCGTTCAAATAGGGAGTCACCATCCGCGCTGAACCGCTCCAACGGCAGCGGCTCTCCCGGCTTCCACGAGGCCACCAACCACGCGTACGCCTCGCACGGCATGATCCCGGTTGTCTTGGTCGCGTCCTCGATCTGCTGGCGCGCCTGCGCCGTCTGGCGGCTCACGAGCACGATCGTCAGGTCCGTCAGTTCGCCGGGCAGCTCATGCACCAGCGTGCCCGCCAGTTCCACCCGTGACTCGGTCCGGATCAGTCGTGGCGTCTCGCCGGCATTGGCTGGCTTCGGCATTGACCACGCCGGCCCGCCCAACCAATCGCCCTGGATCATCTTGGTTGTGTCACGCGCCGGCACGCGCCCGTGCCACAGGCTCCGGCTGTCCAGCGCATACGCCCGCGCGTCAGGGAAGGGCGTCGGGCTTCCCTGTCCGATGGGGTTCGACCAGATGCACATCGCCTGCCGCCAACTGGTGTCCGCGTCCGGCCGCCCCACCCGGATGTCGCGGTCGCCGTAGTTGGGGAGCTGCACGCTCGCCCACAGCCGCGCCGACTGCACCGGTTGCCCGTACACGTGAGTCAGATAGGTCAGGTGCTGCGCCTCAACCTTGCGCGGCCGCAACGCCGTCGCCCCGGTCCACGCGATGAGCGTGAACAGCAGCGTCGTCAGCGAAAACCCCACCCACGCGTGATGGATCATCTTCCGCATCTTGAGCAGCCCGAAACCCCCCGGCCCGGCGACGAACCAGTACGCCGCGAACACCAGGAGCCCCAGCAGCACGCCGACCCCCGCCGCACGCTGCTTGGCGATCTCCAGCGGCACGTACGCGTCCGCGTAGGCGGCGCCCGTCCCCAGCACGCCCCCGCTGAACTGCGACGAGTCCATGGCGGCCGGCGTGTCGAACCGCTTTCCCAGAATCCGGTGCCAGAAGTGGTCCGCCCGCAGCCCCCCGTTGGGCAGCATCCCGGCGCTCAGGTCCAGGCCGATCACCGTCACCATGCCCGTCCCCACCAGCCGGCGTGCCGCGATGCACCCGTGCGGGCCCGACAGCACCTCGGTCGCCTCCGCCACGCCCGCGTCCGGCGCCGGCACGAAGCTCTGGACCACCGACTTGCCGGGCAGCACCGTTGTCGACGAGCCCGTGAACAGCGCCCGGTAGGGTTCGAGCGATTGATCCTCGTGCCGCTCAACGGTGACCGACGGCATCATGTCCGACGCCCGGTTGGACGGGCCGAACCACGTCGAGCCCACCGGCGGCAGAACGATCACCAGGTGGCCGCCGCGGCTCACCCACTCGCGCAGCGCCTGCGGGCGCGGGTCTTCCATTTCTTCCGGTCCACCCTCGGCCCATACCAACGTCTCATAGGCCGCGAGCCCCTGCCATTGATCGGGCAGCGACTTGGGCGACAGACCGGGGATGACCTCCGTCACCTCGTTGGATGTCGGCATCGTCTGCCCGTCCCGCGACCGCAGCTCGTACTGCTCCAGGCCCAGCGGGCGCCGCCCGATCACCCCCACCAGCGCGTTGTTTGGCTGGGCCAGCACCCGCTTGGGGGTGAACCGCGCGAACGAAAGCTGCTTGCCGATCAGCCCGCCGCCGTCGGCCGCGGTGGTCCCTCCCGCGCCGCCCGAGGCGCCCGCGTCCCCGCCCGATCCGCCGGCGTCGATGATCTCGTGCACGGTGACGGTGAACACCGACGTGCCCTGTGTCGACTTGGGCACCCGGAAATACAGCCAAGTCCGCAGGCGCGAAGCCATGCTCAGCGCCATCCGGCGTTCGCAGTACTGCGTGTCGCCGTCATCGTCCTTGATCGCCAGCCGCACCGCCACGTTGCGCGGCTTGTCGGCGCTGGGGTCGCTGAAGATCAGTGAAACGCCGGCCCAGTCGCACTCGCGGATGATGTCGCCGAACCCGAACTGCTCCACCTCGATGGTCACAAGCTGGCCGGCGGTGTTCGGCCCGCTGGTCATCGAGGCGTCCGAGCCCGCGCCCTCCCCGGCACCGCCCTGATCGTCCGTGCCCCCGTCCTGGCCTCCGCCCTGGCCTCCGCCCTGGCCCCCCGCGCCGCCCGTCTGCGCACACGCCACCGGCGCCCCGAACGGCCCCGGTCCCGCCAAGCCCGCCAGGATAAGCATCCAGACCGCCACGGCGGCCCTGATCGCGCGCTCCATAGATCGTGATTATACGGACAACGCCCCCGCTGGTTCTGCCCCTGCGCCCGGTACCGCCCCAGCGACCGCGCCCGCTGGAATTCTCGGCGACCCTCTGAACCCCGAACGCTCGCCGCCCGATGCACAGGGCATGCTGACCGACAGCGCGATCATCGTCGCCCAGGCGTTCGTCGCCGCCGCCGGCATCGGCGCCATGCTCTTCACGCTCGCCGCCCGGCTCGGCTTCGACGTCGAGCTCTACAAGCTCCGGCGCGAGACCCGCATGCTCCGCCTGCAGTACGAGCAGCGCGTCGCCGAACTCCGCAGCATCGGCGGTGACATCGACCGCGACGCGTCGTCGCCGAACTGACCCGCGCGGCCCGAGCCTTCGCTCTTCACTTGATCGCGAGCCCGCGCAGCGCCTCGGCGTCATAAAACGGGAACGCCCAGGTGCGGTCGGTGGCGACCCGTGCCTCGCTGAGGCCGCGGCGCAGCCGCTCAACCTCGGCCCCCAGCGCGTCCAGCTCCGCCCGCCGCGACTGGCGGTACGTCTCCAGCGCCCGGTGCATCGCCCGGTACGTCTCCACCGGAGATTCGCCCGCGTGCCGACGCGCGCCGATCTCCGCCAGCAGCTTCCGTTTCAGGTCCGCCCCCGCGGTGTCGCCCAGCACCCCCGGGTCGTGCCCGGCCCGGTGCGCCTTCCACGCGGCCCTCGCCACATCGCGCTCGGATACCCGCTTAGCCTGCAGAGGCAGCAGCAGGTCAGCGCTGACCACGCGCGTCGGCGCCAGCCCCACGCCCAGCCACCCAGCGAACCACGCCTCGGTGATCCCGTCGTACAACCCGCCGCCCCGCCCGTGGATGAACAGGTCGCACGCCCCGAGCCGCGCCATCCCCGTCATCAGCAGCGCTCGCGGCGCCAGGGAGCCAAGGTCCATGAAACCTCCCCGGAGGTCGCGCGCGAAAACCCGCCGCCGCGCCGAGCTCGGCGCCAGCCACCACATCGGGAGCTCAACGCCCTCTTCGCCGTCCCCCACGCCGAGCGTGGCGACTCGCGCCCCAGGGTTCGCCAGCACCGCGCGGTTGTAGTGCTCGACGCACCCGCGCGGATCGTCGCGCATGCGGGCGATCAGCGCCCCTCCCAGGCTTGTCCGCATCATCGCCGTGGCGAAGACGGCGGGCGGCGCTGGATGGCGAAGGTACGGCGCCATGAGGTCCGTCACGCCCGCGGCGACCTGGCGGGCCGCGTTCGGCGCGTCCGTGTGCCGCCGGAGCGCATTGATGATGGCCCCGAGCCCGGCCCCCACGCTCGCCAGCGCCGGCTCACCCACGAACGGCGCGGGTTCGAACGCCGGCACGCTCGCGGCGGCCACGTCCGCCGACGGCGCGGGCTTCAGCCGCCACTCCCGCGCCACCAACCGACCGTTCTCTTGCACCGGCACCCGAAGCGTGTGCGTCTCGTCCGAGTCCTGGTCCACCCACAGCCACGCGGCGCTGTCATAGCTGCCATCGATCCGCTCAGCCGCGCCCGCACCTCCCCCCCTCGCTCCAACCATCCGGTCGCAGGCCACATACTTCGCCAGAATGCCCGGGTGCCACACCGAGCACTGATGCCCGGTCATCACGATGCGACCGCGGTCGGGCAACCCGAGTTCGCGCCGGAAAGCCGACCGCGCCGCCTCAAGGCTCATCGGCAGCACGCCTCGCACCATCCCGCCGACGCCGCCGGCGGCGCGTCTGCGCGCCCCGCCGTCGCCAGGAGCGGCCTGACCCGCTCCAGCTCCCGGTGCAGGACGTCGCGGTAGTGCGCCAACCGTACCCCGTCATCGTTCAGCGGCCCGCCAAACGTGCGGTTGGGGTCGTTGTAGATCAGTTTGACCGGCGCCTCGGTGATCCTCAGGCCGTGCGCCACCGCCTGCACCCAGAACTGCATCGGGAACGCGTACCCATCGACGTTGAGCGCCAGCGCCCGCAGCGCCGACACCCGGTACGCCTTGAACCCACAGAACGAATCCGTCAGCGACAGCCCCAGCCGCTGGTTGATCTCGCAGGTGATCAGCCCGTTGATCCGGCGCCGGGCCGGAGGCGGCGCGTCCTCACCCGCGGACTCCGGCAGGTACCGCGACCCCGACACCACGTCCCACCTGCCGCTCAGCGCCTCGCGCACGAACATCGGGATCGCCTCGGGCTCGTGCTGCTCGTCGCAGTCCATCGTGATCACCCAGTCGAACCCGTCCACCATCGCCCACCGGAACGCGTCCTGCAGCGACCGCCCGTACCCCCGGTTCACCGCGTGCCGGATCACCTCTACTGGCTGCTGCGGCAAGAGGCACGGCGTCGAGTCCGTCGAGCCGTCATCGATCACCAGCACGTGCTCGGCGTGCCGCAGCACCTTCCGCAGCACACGCAGCACGTACGTCTCCTCGTTGTAAACAGGGATCGCGACCAAGAACCTTGGAGGCTGGCCGTTGATCGCCCCGTTGCTGTGCGGCGCGTGCGTCACGGTCAACGATAGCACCAGACTCCACGCACCCGGCCGAATCTCACACGCACCTCAACGAAACCGGCCCGCGCGGGGCGGGCCGGACACCGAGTCGTCGCTGGAAATCGGCTCAGTTCGACTTGGACATCTTGGCGATATCCGCCGCCTTGGCAGAGTCGCCCATCGCGTCCCACTTGGCCTGGCACTTGGTGCAGCAGAAGCCGACCTTCGTGCCGTTGTACATGGAGTAGGTCTTGCCATCAGAGGGCGCGCCGCACGGGCACTTGCTGCTCACCGCGCCCGCCGAGACCGTGGTCGCCGCTTTCGCGCCCGAAGACTTGCTCTCCTTGTTGCACGCGCCCAGCAGCGACGCGCACGCCAAGGCCGCCAGCGTGATGCAGAGCTTCCGATTCATCGCTTGTTCTCCAGGGGCGGAAGGTTGGTGCCGGACGCCGATTCTGCGGGAGTCGGTCGGAAAGCGGCGTCGCCTCCCGACAGGCTCCCCAGGGTTCGGCTTCCGGGCGAAGGTCCGCCGCCCTCGCCCGTGTAGTCTACCTCGTGACCTCCGACCCGGATGACCGGCCCGCCGGCCCGCGAGAACGCGCCTCACGGCGGGCACACGCAAAACGCCCTGATCCCCGTCGCCCGCTTCGCCTCAAGGTCAACCGTCAGCACACACCCGGTCGCCGCCGGCTCCGCGTCGGCCACGTCCATGGCCACCGGCCGCTGCTGCGTCATCACCTGCAGCACCTTGTCGACCTCACGACCCAGGACGCTCCGGCGCGATCCGCACATCCCCAGGTCGGTCATCGCCGCCAGCTTGCCGTCGAGGACCCGCGCGTCGGCCGTCTGCACGTGCGTGTGCGTGCCCACCACCGCCACCACGCGGTTGGACCAGTTCTTGAGGCAGTGCCACGCCATCGCGATCTTCTCGCTCGTCGCCTCGGCGTGCACCTCGACGATCACAACCGCTTCCGGGTGCGCCTCCATGATCGCCCCTACTTCACGGTCCACCGTTTCGAACGGGTCGTTGCTGGGCATGTTGATGTTGTAGAGCCGCCCCAGCACCGTGAGCACGAACACCGCGGGCGCATCCACCCCTTCGCGCCGGACTCGCGCCACCCGCTTGCCCGGCGCCCGGCTCGACAGGTTCGCCGGCCGGCAGATCGGCTCGTCCGGCGCATCGAGCACCGGGAAGATCTTCGACTCCTTGGCCCAGTGATCGCCCAGCGTCACCGCGTCGGCCCCCGCCTCGCGCAGCTCGTGGTACTGGTCCGGCGTGATACCGCTGCCGTTCTTGGAGTTCTCCCCGTTGACGATGATCAGCTGCGCCCTGTGCACGTCGCGCAGGTCCTGCACCGCCCGCGCGAACACCCGCCTGCCGGGGGGGCCGACGATGTCGCCCAGAAACGCAATAGTCAGCGAGGCCATGCCGGAGGATAGAGGATCGCAGGACGGAGAACCGCCACGGATCAACCTGATGGACACGGAATCGGAGGAGCGACAGATGGCTCAGTGTGCCCAGATTGAGGATCGATAGCGTCCAGACGCTGTGGACCAGGGCCCATCTCGGCCACCCGTTGCTTCTCACCTTCCCGCTCTGAATCCGTGCCCATCCGGATAATCCGTGCCGACTGAGCGTCCGCCGAGCTGCGGCGACGGCCCCGCGATGTCCATCGACTCCTTCGCGTTGGCTGATACGCTGCCCGGATGGACGCCGGGCAACAGGCCCACCATCACGAAGACTCTCTCCACAAGCCCGCCGGCATGGTCATGGTCCTCGCCGGTCCGGCCGCGGCGCTGCTTGTTTGGGCCGCGCTCCAGGGCGTCGCTCCGGACATGCCCGAGCCCGCGCGCCGCGTCTGCGCCCTCACGGCGTGGATGGCCGTCTGGTGGCTGGCGGAGGTCCTGCCGCTCGGCATCACCGCCCTGCTCCCCCTCATCGCGTTGCCGATGATGGGCGTCCTGAGCGCCAAGGACGCCGCCGCCAACTACGCCGACCGCGTGATCTTTCTCTTCATGGGCGGCTTCCTCCTCGCCCTGGGCATGGAGAAGTGGAACCTCCACCGGCGCATCGCGCTCGTCGTCATGAGCCTCTTCGGCACCGGCCCCCGCCGACTCGTGCTCGGCATGATGGCCGCCACCGCGCTCATCAGCATGTGGGTCAGCAACACCGCTACCGCCCTGATGATGCTCCCCATCGCCCTGGGCATCATTGAGCTGGTCGAGAAGCGCCTCAACCGTCCCGCCGGCCACTTCGCCGTCGCGCTAATCCTGGGCGTCGGCTACGCGGCCAGCATCGGCGGCGTCGCCACGCCCATCGGCTCGCCGCCCAACGCCGTCCTCACCAGCTACCTCGACAAGGTGTTCCACCACTCCATAGGCTTCCGGGCCTGGATGACCGTCGGTGTGCCGTTCGTTGCCCTGTTCATCCCGCTTGCCTGGCTGTACCTGGTGCACGTCGCCTGCCCCGTCCGACTCAAAGACGTCCCCGGCGGGCGCGAGCTGATCCGCGATGAGCTCGTCAAGCTGGGCCCCGTCTCCCGCGCGCAGTGGGGGGTCATGGGCGCCTTCGCCCTCACCGTGGGCGGCTGGGTGCTCCGCGAGCCGGTCAGCGACCTGCTCAACGCCCGCGGCCTCGCCGCCGCCGCCGAGTTCATCAGGTCCGGCCTCGACGACACCGCCGTCGCCATGATCGGCGGACTGCTGCTATTTATCATCCCGTCGGGACAGGGCCCGCGCCACTACCTCATGGACTGGGCCACCGCCCGGCGCATTCCGTGGGACATCCTGCTGCTCTTTGGCGGCGGCCTGTGCCTCGCCGCCGGCATCCAGTCCTCCGGCCTGGACAAGGTGATCGGCGCCGAGCTCTCGCTGCTCAAGGGGTTGCCAATCTGGCTGGTCGTCCTCACCGTTTCGCTCGTCAGCGTTTTCTTCAGCGAGTTCACCAGCAACGTCGCCCAGGCCAACGTCTTCTACCCCATCGTGGGCGCCATGGCCGTCGGCTCGGGCCTCGACCCGCTGCTGGTGCTTTTCCCCTGCTGCATGGCCCTGAGCAACGCCTTCATGATGCCCATGGGCACGCCGCCCAACGCCATCGCCTTCTCCACCGGGAGGGTCTCGATTCGGTGCATGGCCCTCACCGGCCTGGGCCTCAACCTCATCGGCATCGCCGTCCTCATGCTCCTCACCTTCGTCCTCACGCCGCGAGCCCTGGGCCTGAAACTCGACGGCCTTCCGGATTGGGCGCGGCCCGCCGTACCGCCGAGCGGTCAACAAGCGAAGTAGCTCAATCAGCGAAGTAGCTCAACCAGCGAAGTCGCTCAAGCTGCGGCGTTCCGCCCTCCAAGGATCACCCCGGCGTGCCCGTACCGCCGACCCTTGCCCACCCTTGACATCGTGCGACCTGGCATCTTGCGGGCCGAAGGCCCCAAAGTGTGATGCCGTGGGCAGAGCGAGTCTGCGAGCGCCGCCCACGGCCATCAATTCTCACGCCTTCGGTGTGTCGGACGGCCCCAAACGCATCACAGGCCGTGCCCATCCGACTGATCCGTGGCCAGTTTCCGACGCGCGACGCGATGAGCCCGGATCACGCCTCGACAGCGCTGGTACTCCCCTTCTGGAACCACTCCGCCGTCTCCGCCAGCCCCTCTTCGAGCGTGCGGATCGGCTCGTAGCCCAGCACTTCCTTCGCCCGGGCGATGTCCGCCTGCGAGTGCGGGATGTCGCCGGCGCGCTCCGGTTCGAACTTCGGCTGAACGCCGGCACGGTCGGTCAGACGAGTGAGATGGTTCAGCAGCTCCAGGATCGTCGTCCGGCGCCCCAGCCCGATGTTCACCACTTCGCCGCGCGGGTCGCGCACGGCGCAGGCCGCCAGAAGGTTCGCGTACACCACGTTCTCCACGGGCGTGAAGTCCCGCGTCTGCAACCCGTCGCCATACACGATCGGCGCCCGCCCCTCGCTCAGCCGCTTGATGAACACCGGGATCACCGCGCTGTACTGGCTGTCCGCCGGCTGGCGCGGGCCGAAGATGTTGAAATACCGCAGGCTGATCCCCGGCAGCCCGTAGCACACCGCCCACGCCCGCACCACGTACTCCGCCGCCAGCTTGCTGACGGCGTACGGCGACATCGGCCGGGGCAACTGGCTCTCCACCCTGGGCGCCCGCCCGCCCGCCGGGTCGTCCCCGTACGCGCTGCTGCTCGCCGAATACACCCACCGGCGCACCCCCGCCTCGCGGCACACCTCGGCCACCCGCAGCGTCCCCGTCAGGTTGACCTGCATGGTCCGTTCCGGCTCGCTGATCGACCGCGGCACGCTCCCCATGGCCGCCAGGTGGAATACCACCTCGGTCCCGACCACCGCGTCGCGCAGCCCGCGCGGGTCGAGGATGGACGCGTACACAAACCGGCACCGCCCCGGGAACAGGTCGACGAGCTCCGCCACATTCCCGGCGTCGGAGTTCGAGAGGTCATCGATGATGGTGACGCTCGCGCCCAGCTCGAGCAGCGCCCGGGACAGGTGCCCCCCGATGAACCCGGCGCCCCCGGTGACGCAAACGGCCCGCCCCTTCAGAGCACGCCTGAACGCCTCGGCTTTGTCGGCAGGGAACAGCACGCGCCGCATTCTAACTGGTCCGGGCAGGGAATTGCCAAACGCGATTTGGCTCCTGGTACGTCGGCTCTCCGAGCCGACTTGGGGACCATCCCGCCCGCCACCGCCCCCTGCGGTGTCATGACAACCCGCCCCCTCCGGCCGGCCCGATCAGCCCCAGCACCGTGCTCGCCGCCGTCTCGCTGGCGACTTTCAGCACTTGGATCGACACCTCGGCCAGCACCTGCGACCGCACCATCTCGGTCACTTCCTTGGCATAGTCCGTGTCCATGATCTTCGACCTTGCCCCCTCGACGCTCTCCAGCTCGCGCGACAGCGAGTTCATCTGCGACTGGTAGTAGTTCTTCTGCAGCGCCCCGATCGCACCCCGCTCGGTCGCGTTTGATTTCACCCCGCCGCCGGTGAGCTGCTGGGCCGACTCAAGGTCGCCGTCGATCAGGTTCAGCCTGCCGCCGCGCCGAAGATCGCGGAGGTTGAGGGTAACCAGTTGAGGCCCCGCGGGCTCGGCGCCGGGCGGGCCGTCGCTCTCCGGCCGAGACTCGACCGTCACCGTCGCCCAATCGTCCGCGTTGCCGGTCCCGAAGACCAGCTCGCCGTTGAACCGCGTCGTGTCGTGGATGTGGCGCAGCGCATCGAGCACGCCGTCGGCCTGCGTCTGCAGGGCGTCGCGCTCCTCGCTCGTCGTCGCCCCCTTGTTGGCCGCCTGCACCACCAGCGCATCGAGCTGGATGAACAGGTCGCTCACCACCGAGAGCGCACCCTCCTTGGCGCTGAGCGTGAGCGATTCCTTCTCCAGCCGGTCCATCTCCTTGCGGATGCCCGTCGCTTCAGCGGTCAGGTGGGTCCCCGCGATCAGCCCCGCGGGATCGTCCGACGCCCGGTTGATCCGCTTGCCCGTGGCCAACCGCTCCATCGACTTGGTCATGGCCCGCGTGTTCTCGCGGTACTGGCGCAGCGCCATCAGCGAGTTCAAGTTTGAAATGGTCGCACCCATGGCCGGAGCGCCCATCGGCCCATAACATGCGGACCTTGTGGGCGGCCCCGCGGATGGGACACAGACGTCTCATCAGACCCGTCGGGCCTCTTCCCAACCTGTCCCTCCCACTCGCTGCCCGGGACACGCCGGCACCGCCACGCGTCTCACCCCGGTAAAGTTTGCACACGCCAACCGACCGGGCCAAAGCCCCGGCGGTAGCGCCCCCTTGGAGCAACCCCATGATCCGCCGTCCGCTCGCCGGTCTGGCCGCCGCCGTTTCACTCGCCTTCGCCCTCGGAGCCTGCCAGGAAAACCGCCCCGCCCCGAACCTCGGGCGAACCACCACCGCCGACCCGGCCAAGCGCCGGTCCAACGAGGTGGACCTCGCCAGCAAGGACCTCGTCAGCTCGACCGACGACATCGTGCAGCAGATCGCGGCCAAGCCCGAGTTCCAGGGCCAGCCCTACCGCATCCAGATCGTGATGGACCGCATCGCCAACAAGACAAGCCTCCCGAGCCGCAACTTCGACATCTACCTGGCCCGCATCCGCACCAAGCTCAATGAGAGCGGCGCCCGCTACAACCTCGGCTTCGTCGAGCGCCGCGCCACCGTCGAGGCCATCCGACAGAGCGAGGGACTCGAACCGCCACCGGGCTCCGCCGGCGGCTACAAGAGCAAGGCCGCCTTCGCTCTCCGTGGCGACTTCTACGACATGCCCAACGTCGGCTCCAACTATTTCCTCCTCACCTTCCAGATCGTTGACCTGCACGACGGCGAGATCGTCTACGAGGGCAGCTACGAGGCCAAGTTCGGCTCGTGATCGAACTCCGAGGGCCCGGAGCGAGCAGAGAGGCATCAGAGGGGGGATTGGGTGGATTTCATTAGTGCTTGGTGCTCTGTGCTGTGTGATCGATGAATCGGGACCGGGTTGAATGGCTCGGAGGGGAATGGAGACGGCGGTCCGTGACGAACATGGCCTCTGATTTTCGCTTATCGCTTTTCACTTTTCGCTTCGCCGCCACCGCCGCGGCTTCGCTCGCCGCCGCGCCGTTCATCGGTGGTTGCGCGGCCCCCCGCGTCAACACCACCATGCTCACGATCAAGGACATCGTGAGCATGACCGACCAGATGGCCCAGAGTCTCGCGGCTTCCCCCGTGATCGCCTCCCGCGCCGCGTCCAGCCCCAGGTGGGTCTTCACCATGGACAAGGTGTCCAACCGAACCGAGCATCTGTTGGACGACCAGGAAAAGTGGGGCACGATGGCGCGCTTCCGGGCCGAGCTGTCCCGCTCGTTCGTCGCCCGCGAGCGCAACATCGCCTTTGTCCTGCCCGCCGAACAGTGGAAGCGATACGCCGCCGGCGGCGACTACAGCGAAGACCAGGCCCGCCTGCGCCCCACCCATGCCTTGCGGGCCGAGTTCCGTTCCGACACCCGCTCGGCGCTCCTCTCCCGCAGCGACCATTACCTGTGCGCTTTCCAGCTTCTCGACCTGAACGACGGGGCCATCGTGTGGGAAAACGCTTACGAGGTGAAGTACGCCGTCAAGCGCAACGAGTTTGATTAGGTCAGCCTGTCCGAGCCTCGTGCGCGGCACGAGGAAAGGAACGCCAGGTCGCCACCCGACCCCGATGCCCCCCGGCCCCCGCGCCAATCCGACCTCATGCCACGCGACAGCCCGCCGCGCGTGCTTGCCGCCGTGCTTGCGCACGGGGCTCGGCTGGACGGTGGCCATGCTCCTCACCGGCTGCGCCGCCGATAGCGCCACGCAGGCCGGTCTCCGTGACTTCGCCCGCGCCGACTTCGCCGGTGCCGCCGCCGCCTTCGCCCCCGCGGCCGAGGCCCGGCCCTTCAATGAAAACTCCCTCCTCGCGAGCGCCCGCCTCGGCATGGCAGCGCTCGCGGCCGGCGACGTGGACACCAGCGTCCGCGCGCTGGGGACCGCGTACAAGCTCCTCGAATCCGGCTCCGTCAACGACGAGTCCCGCATCTTCGCCGCCACCGTGCTCCACGAGGGTGTCAGGGTCTACAAGGGCGAGCCGTTCGAGCAGGCCCTGGTCTACACCGAGCTGGCGTGGGCCAACGCGCTCAAGGGTGACTGGGAAAACGTCCGCGTCTGCGCCCGCGCCAGCGTGCGCCGGCTCGCGGACTTTCAGGGCGCCGACCCCGGCTCGAAGGACCGCTTCACCAGGGAGGGCGTGAAGCTGGTCGAAACCAACTTCGCCCTGGGCTACCTGCTGGAGGGCATCGCCGACCGCGTGATCGGCGAGGGCGACGAGGCCCTCGACCGCGCGGCGTCGCTCAACGCCGGCCTGCGGCCCATCGTCGAGACCGTCCGCGCCGGACGCATGAACTGCCTCGTTGTCATCGACTACGGGCGCGGCCCGCGCAAGATCGCTTATGGCGAAGACAACTCCGAGACCCGCTGGGAGCCGCGCGACCGCCCGATCATGGGTCTCGATGTCACGGCGCCCGGCATGGGCATGCGCCGCGTCACCCCGGCCGCCGACGTCAACGCCATGAGCGCCGACTACCGCTGGAACAACCTCGAAAACGCCCGAAAATTCAAGAGCGGGCTGGGCACCGCGCTGGTGGTCGGCGGCATCGGGACCGCCGCGGTCAGCAACCGCAAGGAGGTCCAGCTCGCCGGCGTCGCCGCGGCCGCCTCCGGCGTCCTGCTCAAGCTGCTCGCCTCGGCGGACACCCGGCACAACGAACTGCTCCCCAGCGAGGTGTTCATCGCCGCCCTCGAGCTGCCGCCGGGCGGGGCCGACGCGACCGTCTCGGGCGCCCCCGGCCCGCCGGCGATCATCCCGATGTGCCGTCCCGGCGAGAACGGCCCGAAAGGGCCGAGCGTCGTCTACGTCCGCATGCTGCCCGGCGCGCTCGTGCCGCCGTGGCCCGTCACGTCGTGGGGCTACGCCGAGCGAGACCTCCGCCGAGACGCCGACGACGAGGCCCGCGCCGCGTGGGATCACACGAACTAGCACCTCAAGCACCATGGCCGCCGTGCCGGCGCGCCCGCCGGTGAGCCGAACATCCAAGCCCCGAACTCACACCCGGAAACCACCCATGAAACACCTGCAACAAACCGCCCTCATCGTCGCCGCGACCGTCCCGTTCGCCCTCTTCGGCGCCTGCAAGAGCGACCCGCACCCCTACGCCGGTCGGGCCGACCCCGTTGCCGCGCCCGACAACAACCCGCGCATCGTGTTCAGCAGCCCCGACCTGATGCGGAGCGTCGTGTTCGATGCCCCGATCACGGCCCGCCCCGACGACATCCTCACCGTCGCGGTGCCGACGCGCAGCATTGGCGACGAGCGCTACATCCTCGATTACCGATTCGTCTGGTACGACAAGGACGGCTTTGAGGTCAAGCCCGCCATGAGCTGGCGCGAGGTCGTGCTCGAGCCCAAGGAGCAGAAGCGCCTGCAGGCCAACGCTCTGGACAAGAAGGCCCAGGACTGGAAGATCGAGATCCGCTGGGCGAACCGCTAGGGTCGATGGCGGATGTGGGATGTGAAATGTCGGATGTTCGGTACGCAGTTTCTCCGCGCTTCGACCTCCGACATCCAAAATCCAACATCCAACATCCAACATCCAACATCCGGCATCCGGCATCTCAGGGCCCCTTGGCGCCCTCTCTCGCCACCACATACTCCACATACCCCATCGGCATCTCGTCCGAAGGATCCCAGCCCCAGCGCACCTCGTGAGCCGGGTTCGAGTTGTTGGGGTTGTTGGCGCTGTTGTCGAAGTCACACGCGAACGTGAGCTTCGTGCCTTTCTTGAGCACCATCGGCTCGCGCAGCGCGTAGCGGGTGCGCCAGCGGTAGTCGTACCGCCAGACGTTGAGCAGCTCGCTCACGCCGGGCGCGTCGGCGTCGGCCACGGCGCCCTCCGGAGAAGGAGCCGTCGCCTCGAACCGCGCCTGCTTGGCGTGCGAGCGCAGGGCGGGGATCAGCGCGGTCACGGTCAGGTCCTGGTCAAGCGTCAGCTCTGCTGAGGCGCTGAACGATGGAGTGTTCGATGGGATGCGGATGTCCTTGATCTGCACCGCGGTCATCCGAATCTCCATCGGCGGCGGGTCCTTGTGGAACCGGAAGCTCACGCGGATGTTCTCTTTCATCAGGTCGCCGAACGGGCGGCTGTAGACCTTGGCCAGGATCGCCGAGCCGGCGGGGACGAACAACCCCGCGTTCTCCGGGAAGCTGACGGCGCTGAACGCCGGCCCGAACGTGCCGATCAGGTCCGTCGCGGGCTCGCCCGGCTCGGCCAGCGCGGCCCGCCCCAGGGGCGGCGGCGGGAGCAGGTACAGCATCGTGTGGTGCACCGCCTTGCGCGTCCGCGGCAGCACCTCCACGGACTTCACCCACGCGTCGCGCTCCAGCCTCGTCAGCATCACCACGCTGCCCAGCACCATCGGCCCATCGGGTGGCACTTCGACGTCCGGTGAAAGCATCAAGAGGTCCGGCGCCCCGAGCGTCCAGCCGTTCAGATACGTCCCCGGCAGCGGCGCCTCCTTCGGATCGCCCGCGGGGTGATCCTTCCGACTCAGCCATTCCGTGAGAATCTCGCGGTCTCTGTCTGGCAACGCGAGGTCGTGCTTCCACGGGCTCACCGCCCCCGGCGCGGGCGGCTTGACGCCCCACGGCGGCATCAGGCCGGTCTCGATGGTGTTCAGGATCATGGGCGCCCGCGAGCTGACCGCGCCGTAGCCCGTGAGATGGAAGGGCGCCAGCCCGCCGTAGCGGTGACACTCGACGCACCGGTCGTTCAGGATGCGGGCAACCTGGTTGTAGTAGGTGACGAGCGGGCGTTCCGGCTGAGGCTGGGGGTCGTTCGGCCCCGGCGCATCGAGCGCCTTGGGAGGGTCCACGCCGCACCCCGGCGACCACACGGCGCGGGTCTCCACGGGGCGGGCGTTGAGCACGGCCTCCAGCGCGGCGCGGAGGTACTCGTGCTCCGGGGCGTCCTTGGCGGTGCCGACGCCGAACTGGTCGTCCACGGCGCCGCGGTAGACCAGCGTGCGTGCGGCGTCCAGCACGTAGACCTCGGTGGTCGTTCGCGGCAACAGCTCACGCCGCAGGGCCTGGTCGCGGTCGCTGGTATAGGCGTGCTTCCATCGGAGCTGGCGCGTGCTGGCCTTCATGTCCGTCTCGCTGTCGGCGCCCTCGATGTTGAACATGACGAACGTGACGCCGCGGGGAGTGAACTCGTCGGCGATGGCGCGCTGGCGCGGCGCGTAACGCATGCACAAGGGGCACGCCACCGAGTGGGCGCACAGGACCAGGGCCTTGGAATCCTTGAGCAGCTCCGAGATCCGGTGCGACGAACCGTCGAACGTCTTGAACTCCACGTCCGCCACCAGGCGTCCGACGCCGACGGACGCGGGGTCTTCCGGGTGCGTTGTCAGGTTGACCCAGGGGTCGGGCTTGGGGCCAGTTGCCGGCGGCGGGGGCTCCGCGCCCCGCGCCATTGAAGCGAGAAACGCGAGCATCGCGAGCACGCCCAGCATCACGCTGACGACACATGGTCTCATGTGCTTAGCGTAGCGTGCCCGCCCTTCGTCGCGCGCAGAAGTGATCCGGGAGACCCTTATTTGGCCCGGATCACCACCAGCGTGATGTCGTCGGTCTGCGGGTTCAGCCCCACGAAGCGCCGGACCTCCCACACCAGGTGCTCGGCGATCGCCTTGGCGTCTGCCTTGGGGTTCGCATCGACAAACCCCTGCAGCGAGGCCTTCAGGCGTCCGCGCCCGAACTTGTCGCCCTGGAAGTTCAGCGCGTCGGTCAGGCCGTCGGTGGAGAGGACGATGGTGTCGCCGGCGCTGAGGTCGAAGATCCCGCGCTCGTAGGTCTGGGCCGCGTCGATGCCGATGATCATGCCGCCGGTGCGCAGCTCGTGGAGGCGTTCCAGGCCGGCCTGGCTTGCGCGCTTGGGGTCGGCTCGCTGGAGCACCAGCGGCGGGTCATGCCCGGCGTTGCAGTAGGTCAGACGGAGTTTCTTGGGGTCGATCACGCCGTAGAAGATGGTGGCGAACTCGTGCGGGCGGGTATCGCGGACCATGGCGCGGTTGACGCGGGCCATGAGCTCGTCGAGGTGGAAGACGTCCTGTGCGTGGGCGCGGAGGGTGGCGCGGACAGCGGCCATGAGCAGGGCGGCGGGGACTCCTTTGCCGCTCACGTCGCCGACCACCACGCCGAGGTGCCCGTTGAGCTCGATGAGATCGTAAAAATCGCCGGAGAGTTCGAGCGACGGGAGGTAGCGGGCGGCGATATCGAGGCGCGGGAACGCCGGCGGGCTCTGCGGCAGCATCCGGTGCTGGACGTCACCGGCGAGCTCGAGCTGGTGCGCCAGCGCATCGGTGCGACGCTGCGACTCCAGCAGCCTGGCGCCGGCGACGGCCGCGGCCACCTGCTCGGCGATGGTCTGCAGCAGCGTGGACTGGGCGGGGTCGAGCGTGCGCGACTCGCGGCAGAAGAGCCGGAGCACGCCCATGGGGTGCTCCTTGAACACCAGCGCGACGGTGATCATGCCCTCGAACCCGGACTGGAAGGCGAGCTGGCGGATGGTCTCGACCTCGCGCTCGGCGAGGCTCGTGGCGCCGGGCGCGGGGGTGTCGAGCGACGCCGCGCCCGTGACAAAGCCGGGGGGCAGGCCGGTGTGCGCCTTGAGCAGCAGGGGGCCGTCGTCGTCGTCGAGCAGGTGGACCGCGCCGGCGTCCACGCTGAAGGCCTCGACGCACGAGTTCAGGGCCGCGTGCAGGATGGCCCCGATGCCGCGGGCCGCCACCAGCAGGCTGGAGAGCCTGAACAGGATGCGCAGCTCGGCGTGGCTCTCGCCGATCTCCAGCGACTGCTCGCAGAACTCGCTGACGGTCGAGGCCAGCATCTCGACGGCGAAGCGGAGCAGGTCGTCGGGCGGGCGCTCTGTCGGCGGGGCGGCCTCCGAGCCGATGACCAGCGCGCCGATGGGGCGTCCGCGGACCACCAGGGGGATGACGCCCCGCCCGGCGTCGGGCGTCAGGCTCGGCTCGGTGCCGCCCGATTCGAGCTGGGCCTTCAGGGAGGGCGACTCGGCGTTGGGCGGTCGGACGTGCCACGGCGCGTCCTGATCGCCCATGACGATCTCGCGCCCCTCCGGGTCGATCAGTCGGATGGTCGCGCCGGTGAGGCGGCTCATGGCGGCGCAGAGGGCGGCGAGCGAGCCGTCGGTGAGAAACGAGGTGATGGTGCCGACGGTGGGGTGCAAGGGAGCGGAGGATACGCCGGGTGCAGCGGGCTTTGCAGGTGAGCCGCCGGTATACTCGGCGCGATGAAGAGCCGTTGGATTCGTGGCGGGTCCGGGCGTGCGTGTGGGCGTTGGTTGTGGCTGCGCGGGCTGGCGGTGATCGGCGCCGTCGGCGTACTGGCGCTGGGGCCGGGGGCGTGCACCAAGCGGACCAAGCAGCAGCAGCAGTCGACGAGCATTCTCTCGGTCTTCGCGCCGCCGTCGCCGGAGGAGGCGGCGCGGTGGGCCGTCGACCCGTACAACGCCGACCGCAGGGCCACCGGCACGCTGCTGCTCGCCAACGCGCCGTTCGGCGGCGAGAACGTCTATCTCAAGCTTTACCGCCAGCACATGGTCGACAACGACCCGCTGGTCCGGGCGGTGGCGTGCCGGGCGCTGGGGATGCACGGCACGCCCGAGGACGTGCCGGCGATCGTCAAGCAGATCACCGACCCCGAGCGTTACCTGCGCTGGGAGGCCGCCCGCGCGCTCCAACGCCTGCACAACCCTGAAGCGATCGACCCGCTCTGCAAGCGCCTCAACGTGAAGGTCGAGTCGGAGGTGGTCGTGCGCGAGGCGGCGGCGACGGCGCTGGGGCAGTACCCCGACCGCAAGGTGTTCGATGCCCTCGTCGCCACGCTGGACGACCGCGACCTCGCGGTATCGGAGGCGGCCCGCAAGTCGCTGCGGACGCTGACGGGGCGCGACCTGGGCGACGAGATCCGCCCGTGGGTGGCGTGGTCGAAGGAAGAGAGCGACCTGTTTGCGGGACAGCAGCGGTACGAGTACCCGATCTTTTTCCGCGACCCGGACTGGCTGGAGTATGTGCTGCCGTTCCTGCTTCCGCCGAACGAGAAGCCGGGGGCGCCGGCGGGGATGGGGAAGGCTCCGGAGGGTGCGGCGGCGCCGGCCGGCGGGGCGCCGAGTGGGGCGGAGAAGTAGCTCGCTCCGCGGCGGCGGTTGCGCGGGTTTTCACAGGTGGCTCAGGTAGTTCGATTGTGTCGTTCTGTGCGGGGCGTCCAGGCTGATCACCAGGTACCGCAGCGCATCGACCGCGTGGTCCGGGCCGTCCTTGACGGGCTGCGCCGCGTCGGGGTTGCCGGGGCCGGGCGGGGGGTAGTGGTACTTCACCAGCGACTCGATGAGCACGCGGCAGCGGGGGTGGATGAACAGGCGCGGCTCGCCGGCGGCGGGGGCGAGGCGGGCTCGCAGGAGACGCAGGCCCATCTCGATGGGCGAGGCGCGGTGCTTGATGTGGTAACCGGCCGCGTGGAGCACGGCGCTGTGGCTGACCCCGGTCTGGGCGTCGACCTGGGCGCCCGCGGGGTCGACGGCGACCCACTCGGGTCGGGGCCAGGGCTTGGCGCGGATGGCCTGGATGTGCTCGTCGAGGATCAGGGCGCTGCGGGAGTGCTCATCGATGACGTGCAAGGCGCCCGCGCCGTCGAGAAACGCCCAGAGAAACACCGTGGGGGCGCGGAAGCCGAAGTCCATGCCGGCGAGCCAGAGGACTGACTCATCGGCGCTGGGAGCCGGCGGGTCGAAGTCGCGGACGTGGCGCGCGGGGTCGAACTCGGGCAGCACGGCGTCGGAACGGCGCGGGGCCAGGCACAGCATCTCGGCGTCCCAATCCTGCTTGCCCACGCGCGATTTCATGGCGATCGCGTCGTCGATGGTGATGTGCCCGCGGGCGCGCTTGGCGCGCCCGGCGCACTCGGGGAGCAACGGGCACGGCTCGCACGGGCGCTCGGGTGGGCAGGTGGAGAGGACATCCACCACTCCCCACTTGAAGAGGCGCCGGCTTGCCCCCCGGGAATCGGCGTCCCACGGGTCCCTGCAGGAGTTGATGAGCTCGCTCATCAGGCCGAAGGGCTGGTGGGCGGTGGACAGGGCCTCGATACCGGCGTGCACCCAGGTTTCGCCGCAGCGCCGCGAGCGCGGGCAGAGCTGGGCGGCCCGCCACACCTCCGGGTCGAAGAGCTCTGCTTCGTCGCACCGGAGCTTCTGCGGGCGGGCGCCGCGGACGGCGGTGTGCGACTGGGCCAGGACTTCCGCCGTGGAGCCGTTCAGCAGGCGCAGCCCGCGCGCGGTGACGCGCCCATCGAGTCGGTCGCGGAGGTGGGGCTTCTCGAACAATCGGCGCAGGTGCTCGTGCATCCGCTGCGATTGGTCGAGGCTGCCGCCCAGGAGCTTGACCTCGATCCCGGGCTTGAAGAGGAGGTCAAGCAATGTGGCGACGGCGGCGTAGAAGGTCTTGCCGCCTCCGCGACAGGCCCAGACGACGCAGTCGGGCTTGCCGCCCACGGGCTCGTGGAAGGCGTGCCAGAGGTAGTCGAGCGGTGATGAGCCGCCGTCGCACAGCGCGGCGCCCGGCACCTGCAGGTCCAACCCCAGGCGGAGCCAGTTCTGCAGTTGCCCGCGTGAGCGCGGCACGAGCGGCAGCACAGCGCGCCGCAGGCGCGCCTTGGAAATGGTGCGTGTCAAGGCTATCCCCCGGTGTTGGAAGTGAACTGGCAGCATGCGGCCTGGCGCCGTGCGGCCGGCCGCCGAGGACGGCGCTCCGAGCTGGCGGGAGAGGCTCGCCAGGGCGGAAACGTGCCGCGTCGTGCGCTACGCAGCGCCGGCGTTGTCGGCGTCAAGGGCGGCCTGGGCAGCGTGGTCGGCATCGTCATCGATCTCGCGCGGGCTGGCGCCGGGGGTCGCGCCGGCGGTCCCGGGGTGATCCTCCGGGCGCCTCATGCGGAGCAGGTCGACGCAGGCTTTGCGGGCGGTTTCCTTGTTGTCGTCGTCGTGGGCCAGCCCGAGCAGTCGGTGGGCCGCGCCGGTACGGGCCCGGCTGATGATCAGGTCGGCGCGCTCATCGGCGAGCCTCCGGGTGCGCGTCAGCAGGTCGGCCGCGTCGGGGCGCTGGGCCAGGTCGGTGAGCTGCCGGAGCGTCAGCGCGTGGCGCTCGGCGAGCTCATCGAGGCCGAGGGTGTCGCTGTGCAGCGCGCTGACCAGGGCGCTCTCGGTCTCGAGCGGTTCGCCGGCGCGCGTTCCCGTCGCTACCGGGAGTCGCATGGATGGCGGACCTTCGTGGTGCGCGCCGTTCAGCGGCGCGCCGGGCGGGGCGGAGGGCGAGGGGCGGGCGGAACGGTTTCGGGCGCCGGTGTTCATCGGGCGGTCTCCTTGGGATCGATCTTGAGGGCACGCAGCAGCGCGGCGCGCCGGTCGGGGTTCAGGCGCTTCAGGGCGCGGAGCACGGCGGAACGCTCACGCTGCTGAAGGAAAAACGTCAGCGCGTGCGGGAGCACGTCCGGCACCGGCGCGGCGGAGGGGGGAGGGAGCGGCCCGCAGGCCGAGACAGATCGATCACGAGCGGGTGGCATGGGCGACCTCCGGAGTTGCGGGATGCGTGACGGGACGGCTCGGGGCGAGTTGGCGAGGCGCCCAGTGCCGGTCGCACCACGCGTAGGCGCAGAAGTGGGCCGCCAGCCGGGCGCAGGCGCGCCCGAACACCTCGGCTCGGGGCCCGGTGGAAGAGCCCCGCGAGTCTCGTGAGCGGCTCGCCCACCGGCGCAGCTCGCGGTCGAGCAGCCTGGGGTCTATCGCTTCGTCGACGCGGCGCAACGCGTCGCGCGGCGTGGAGAAACGCCACGGTTCAATCCCCGCGAGGGTGAACAGGTCGAGCAGCCGCGAATCGCGCTCGGAGCGCGCGACGGGGTAGGCGGTCATGCCCGCGGCCTCGAAGAACGGGCACGCCGAGCCCATGGCGGCGAGGGCTTCGATTCCCGGCGTGGGGGAGTGGTCCAGCGCCCAGCGCACCAAGCGGCGCGCCAGCCCGGCGCCCCGCCAGTCCGGGACGATGATGACCCGCGATATGCAGCGGATCTCCTCGTTCAGGCGCCGGGCGTTGAGCGCCTTGTCGCTGGTGCTGAAGCGCCCGGGCCACGCCAGATCGCGCCAGGCCGCGTTCAGCGTGGGCAGGCTGAGGGTGAGCACGCCCACGAGCCGGTCGGGCGCTGACGGCGCGGATTCGACAGCGCGAAAGACATGGCTGATGGTCGCCGGCGGGCCGGCGCGGTAGTGCAGCGGGGCCAGGGCGTGGTAGTCGGGCCTGTCGCCGGGCTCGAAGCGGATCGTCTGCTCCGGTGTGCGCGTCGGTGAGCCAGCCACGGGGTCGGACCCCGGGGACAGGCGGATCGTCGATGTCGGGGCGAACGGGGTTTCCAGGTCTTCACGCGGGGTCGCGGCGACGACGCGGACGTTCGGCAGGCGATCGCTGAACCGGCGCAGCAGGCGCGCCACCCCGGCGCCGGTGTGCGGGTCCAGCGAGGCTCCGAGCTCATCGATCAGCATCGCCGCGGGCCCGGCGCAGAGCCGCTCGGCCCGGTGCATCGCGACGCCAAGGCGCAGGCGGTCGTGCTGGCCGGCCGAGAGCTCGCCCACGCGGCGCGTGAACACCGAGGCGTCGCCCAGCCCCGCGCGCGACAGGCACCGCATGGCGTGCGAGACGTTCACGGGCCGTCCGAACACCGCCAGGCACGCCCAGTCGAGCGGGAGCGAGGCTGGGGGCGAGATGACGGGCCACCCGGCGTCGCGGAGCGTCGCGCCGACGGCGCGGAGCAGCGTGGACTTGCCGGCGCCGCTGGCGCCGGTGATGAGCACGCGGGCGCCGGGGGCCAGATCGAGCGTGATCGAGCGTGCCCCGGCGTGCGCGGGCGCGGCTTGATCGACCGTGATGCCCAGGCGGGCCGCCGCCTCGCACATGTGACGGGTGGGCGGCGCCGGAGGGCGGGTTTCCAGCGGGATGGTGAAGCTGTGGCTCATGACGCGGACTCCGCCATCGCGCGGATGACCGCGACCTCTTTGCGAACCGCGTGAAACGACATCCGCAGGAACTCGGCGGCGCGCTGGATGGTGTGGCCGTGGAGCACCACCTCGGTGGCGACGCGGCGCCGCTGGGCCGGCCAGGCGTCGCGACGGCGAACGACAAACTCGAACTCGGGCGAGCCGATCCGGGCCATCAGTTGGCGTACGCGCCGGCGCACCAGGCGCGCCGGCTCGTGGCGAAGCTCGGCGACCTTGGTGGCGTTCAGGCCGTCGCGGAACACGCACTGGATCAGCGCGCGGTCGTCGGGGGCCAGCCAGATGGACCGGTTCACCAGGCGCTCGGCGAAGTCACGGGTGCACTTGCGCCGGCGGTCAAAGTCACCGAGTCGGGGCGTGGCGTCTGTGGCTGGCTGTGGTGAAGGGGTGGCCGCTTTGACCGCGGACGCGCCCGCGGAGTCTGGAGAGTGGTTTGGGTCCGAATATCGAGACAGGTCCATGATTCCTCCCGGGAGAAGTTCGTATTTTGGCAGGTAAACGAACCGAAATGTTCTCTATTCAGAAAACTCTTCGAGAAGTTTGCCATTTGATTTGACTTTTTGCAAGGTGTTTGTACGGTATAGCCAGAAGATTGCGCACGGGTCAGGTCACCGAGGCAAAAAACCCGGCGCCAGGCCCGCGACACCCCGACGCGGGCCACCGGAATGCCATGATCCTCAACCTTGCCGCCACGATCCGCCAACGACGACACCAGCTGGGCCTGACGCTGCAGCAGGTGGCGGACCGCGCGGGCTGTACCAAGGGCTATCTGTCCACCATCGAGAATGACCGGCGTTCGAGCGTGCCTTCGAAGGACCTGCTCGAGCGTCTGGAGCGGGCGCTGCAGATGCCGGCGGGGACGCTGGTGCTGGCGGGCGGCTGGCAGGCGACGCCGTCGGAGGTCCGCGAGCAGGTGCGCTCGCTCGAAGAGCACGGGCGTTTGGCCAAGCGGCTGGCGGAGCTTCTGAAGCGTGACGGCGTGGACGAGGTTTTCCGTCGCGGCGAGCTGGGCAGAATCGTCGATACGCTGAGCATGGGCGCCGGCGCCAGGCCCGGCGGCGCGGGCGCGATCGCGGATGGTGGGGGCGGGGGCCGGGCCGCGAACGGCAACGGCGGCGCGTCCCGGGGCGCGAGCTACGCTGCGCCCGGGGGCGCCAGGCTGCTGGGTGTGCTGCCGATGCAAGTGCCGGTCATCAACAAGGTGGCCGCGGGCTACCCCACTGAGTTCACCGACCTGAGCTATCCGGCGCGGGTCGCCGACGACTATGTGAGCGTCCCGGACGTGGCCGACACCGACGCGTTCGGGGCCCGGGTGTGCGGCGATTCGATGATGCCGGTCTACCGCGAGGGCGACATCGTGGTGTTCTCACCCGAGGCGCCGACAGCCGAGGGCAGCGACTGCTTCGTGCGCTTCGAGCGCAACAGCGAGACGACCTTCAAGCGGGTGTACTTCGAGCAGCGCGAGGGCGGCGAGTTCATCCGGCTGCAGCCGTTGAACCCGGCGTACCCGGCGAAGACCGTGCACCGGGAGGAGGTGGCGGGGATGTACGCGGCGGTGTACGTGGTGCGGCCGGTGGGGAGGGGGGGAGGCGGGGCGTGAGGGTGGCGGGCGTGGTGCGCCCGGGTTGACGAGGGTGCTGCACCTGTGGGGCAAAGTCGGCGGGAGGCTCGGCGGCGGTGTCTGCCCCCGATTTCGGGACCTGTCCATTGTGAGTAGCGGGGGGGGTACGTGGGTCATAATTTGCGAGCTATTCTGGCGCTTCGCGAGGAGGGAACATGCTGAAGCTCAATGGTCCGAGGATGCAGGTGTGCGCTTGCGCCGTGCTCGCGTTGGCATGCGCGAGAGCGAACGCTCAGACGTACACCGTGACGGTGCTCGATCAGCAGTGGACGGCGAGCTACTCGCATCACGTGCTGCAGCCGCCCAACCCAGATGTGACCGACGCTATCTCGCAGAGCCAGTCGGCGCCGGATGCGCATCTCTGGAGTTACACAAGCCCCATCCAGGCGGCCGCCGGGGGTTCGATGAGCGAGGTGAAGTATTTCGCCGGGACGCAGCGGATCCCGCAGTTCAACCAGTTCGGGTTCGAAGCCGACGCCCGGACCCAGGGCCAGTCGGTGACCTTGGACACGGCCATCAGCGGAACATCGACGGAGACGCTCTCGCTTCGCTTCCAGCTCACCTCCCCGGGCCTGATCCGCATGACTGGTCAGGTTTCGGCGGGGTACAGCACCCTCGCTTCCCAGAACCAGCTTGACCTGGCCACGGAAACCCGCTCGGCGATGTTCCGTCTGTTCGACCAGAACGAGAACCTCCTCTTCGAGCTCTCGTCAGCGTCAACGGGCGTCAACGTCGACAGCCACGACCTCATCGGCATCGCGCCGTTCCTGCAGACGGGAATCTACCGCATGGAAGCGGTCGTCTCGAACTCGTGGGATATCTCGGGCGCCGTTGGCCACAGCAGCAGCCGGGCCCGCGTCAACGTGGTTCTCTCACCCTCGCCGGGCTCCGCTGGCGTGCTGGGGATCGGGGCTTTGCGCTCGGTGCGGCGCCGGCGTCGGTGAACTGGCCGGGGTTCCGTTCGGCGGCCCCCATCTCGCGCGGCAAGCTCTCGTCTTCGAGAGCACGACGCGATGCGCGAGAGAAGCAGTGTCTGGCCATCCGTCGACGCTCGCACGGGCGTTTGCATACACCCAACGTCTGCTACCGGTTCGGGGTGGGTGCGGTTACCCTTCGCACCATGGCAGCAGGCACCGCTGTATGTCATTCGATCCTCGAGCGCATCGGGCGCACGCCGCTCGTCGCGCTGGAGAGCATCGTCCCTGCGGGTTCCGCGCGGGTGCTCGTCAAGCTGGAATCCGAGAACCCCACCGGGAGCATGAAGGACCGGATGGCCCTGGCGATGATCGAGGCCGCCGAGCGGGACGGGCGGTTGAAGGCGGGCGGGTCCGTCGTCGAGTACACGGGCGGGAGCACGGGGGTGTCGCTGGCGCTGGTGTGCGCGGCGAAGCGGTACCCCTTGCACATCGTGTCGTCGGACGCGTTCAGCCCGCAGAAGCTCGAGCACATGCGGGCGCTGGGGGCGGAGCTGACGCTGGTGAAGAGCGTGAACGGGGGGATGGACGCTGCGCTGACGCGGAGCATGGTGGAGACGGCGCGCCAGATCCGCGAGCGGGTCGGCGGGTTCTGGACCGATCAGCTCAACAACAGCGACCAGTTGGCGGCGTACCGGGTAATGGCCGAGGAGATCTGGGAGCAGACCCAGGGGCGCGTGGACGCGTTCGTGCAGAGCGTTGGGACCGGGGCATCGCTCAGGGGCATTGGCGAGCGGTTGCGCCAGCGCTCGCCGTGGGTGCATGTCACGGCGGTCGAGCCGAGCGAGTCGGCGGTGCTGTCGGGCGGGCCGACGGGGGTTCACAGGATCGAGGGGATCGGGGCCGGGTTCGTGGTTCCGCTGTGGGACCCGCGCGTGCCGAGCGAGATCGCGAAAGTCTCGACCGAGGAGGCCAAGGCGATGGCGCGCCGCCTGGCCCGCGAGGAGGCGATCCTGGCGGGGACGTCGACGGGGGCGAACGTGGTGGCCGCGCTGCGGGTGGCCCAGCGGCTGGGTGAGGGCGCGACGGTCGTGACGGTGGTGTGCGACACGGGGATGAAGTACCTGTCGACCGACCTCTACAGGTCGGTGTGAGGGGCCCGTGCCGGTACCGGCGTGCACTTTGATCTGGAATTCTGTTGAGTTTGCCGGATCGGACAGTTACGCTGGGCGTGCTCGGCGATTCTCGCCGCACGGGAGATACTGCCATGAAACGATCGCTCGCGACCGCGCTGGGTGCTCTGCTCGTCAACGCGGCCACCGCCCAGGCCATGACCATCGTGCTGACCTTTGACAGCACGGTGACGAGCAACCCAAACTCCGCGGCGATCCAGTCGGCGTGCACCTACGCCGCCAACCTGTTCGCCAGCCATTACACCAACGCGATCACGGTTCGCATCCGGGTGGTGGCGCAGGCGGGGACGACCACGTTCGGCAGCAGCACCTCGTTCATCCAGGGGTTCTACTCCTACGCTCAGGTGAAAGGGTTCCTCGCGGCGGCGGCGACCACGCCCGACGACGCCACCGCCGTGGCGAGCCTCGGCGCCACCGATCCGACCGGTGGAGGGAACTTCGCCCTCAACTTCGCGCTGGCCAAGGCGCTGGGACAGCGCCCCGCCAGTGACGCGGCGTCGGACGGCACGTTCACCTTCGGCGCGGGGCACTCGTTCACGTTCGATCCGAACAACCGCGGGGTGGCGGGGAAGTTCGACTTCATCGGGCTGGCGGCGCACGAGTTCTCGGAGATCATGGGGCGCATCTCAGGGCTCAACCGGTCTCCCAACTTCCTGTATGTGCCGCACGACCTGTTCAGGTACACCGCCGCCGGCGTGCGCAACCTCTCGGGCACGCCGCCGACCAATGTCTACTTCTCGCCCAACGGAGGTGCGGCGGCACTGCGCTTCTACAGCAACCAGATCGACCTTGACGACTGGGACAGCGCTTCACCCGACTCTTTTAACCAGTTCGCCTCCAGCGGCGTTGTGCACCCGGTTTCGGTCACCGATTTCCGTGTGATGGACGTGATCGGCTACGCGCTGGCCCCCGCCTGCGCGGCGGACCTGAACGGTGACGGCACCGTGGGCACCGCGGACCTCACCGCGCTGCTGGTCAAGTTCGGGCAGAGCGCACCGACGGGGTCCGCGGCGGCGGGCGTGGATATCAATCACGACGGCACCATCAACACCGCCGATCTCACGGCGCTGCTGGTGCAGTTCGGGCACACCTGCGGATGATCACGTCTGCGCGGATCGCCGGGTGACATCGGGAACCGCGCGATGCGGCGCCGACTTGCTGCTCTGGGCGAGTCGGTGGGCGGGCGCGCAGCAGCGTTCCGCCACGCCGATCACCGTGGGCGAACATCGGTGACGTGCGTTCGAGGCCGCAGACTGGTGGTTTCAGCCTTTCACCGGCGACGTCGGAATGCCGCCGCGCCGCCCACGAGCATCAAGCCCGCCGCGCCGGGTGAGGGCACCCACATCTCGATGTCGTCCACCGCGAACGGCTGGGGGACATCAAAGATGCCCCAGACGTTGAGGCGCGCGATCGGGGTGCTGGACCAGACTCCGAAGAAGCTCTTGCTGGGTTCTACCGGCGTGGCCCCGTTCAGGAGGTACGTCCCCAGCACGTTGTCGAACTGGTCGTAGGCGCAGAAGATGAATCCCTGGTGGCCCTGGTTGAACCCGGCAAAGGTGGACACTTCCAGCCCGATGGCGGTCTTGTCGTGCGTGGTGAAGATCAGGTCCAGGCTGGAGAACAGGTTGTACAGGAACTCGTCGGTGCCGATCTTGATGCTGTTGGAGTTGATGAAGTTGGCGCCGTTGACCCACAGCGCCCGGGCGTTGCCGGACGGGTTGGGCGTCGGCGGGCAGGGGCCGGGCGTGATGTTGGTCTGGATGACAAGGTTGGGGGCGTCGATGCCGTTGGGGAAGGACGGGCGCGGCAGGCCGTTCATCAGCGGGTTGGGGAACGGCAGCTTTTCGCCCTCCTGCGCCTGAGACTCCTCAAAGGTCTCGATGCCCTTGAGCACCTTGCCGTTGAGGGCGTTGTTCTGGTCGAACAGCGCGTGGTCGGTGAAGAAGAGCACGCTCGCCTCGGCGTGCACACCCAGAAGCGCCAGCGCGGACAGACACCATGTCGTCTTCATGTTTCCCTCCTGTTTCGTGGCGCGCCCACGGCGCGCCGACCTCCATGAATCGAATGTAACCCCTGGGCGTGGGGCGAGCAATCGAGTTGTCGCCGGATTCCCGAGATTTCTCCATACGGAGGACAGCCGGCAACTCCGAGCCTCCGCCGTGAGACGTCGATGGGGCCGCCATGAGCGACGCCCACTCGCGTCCCCGGGCGCCGGCGGCCTGCCCGGCAGCGCGGCGGTGACTGCCGTTGCACGCTGGGCCGCCATCCGGCGGTGGTTTCACGCGGGTTCGGAGCCGGTCGCGATCTGATTCAGCGATCGACCGCGTGGCGCTGCGTCAGCGGGACTGATCGCGGATTTGCTGGGCAAGCGCGCGGAGCTCGGGCGCCCGGGCGGGCCGGGCCCGGGCCGCGGATTCGAGCTCGAACGCCGCCTCCCGCGGCTTGCCGGTGGCACACAGTGCCAGGGCGTAGTCGCGCCGGATGTCGGGGTTCTCGGGCGTGGATCGGGCGGCGTCCCGCAGGGTCGCCACGGCTTCGTCGTGTCGCCCGGCGGCGAACGCGGCTCGACCCAAGCCGGCGCGGGCCTGCGTGTCGCCGGGGCGCCGCGCCAGGATGGCGCGGTACAAGGACTCGGCGCGCTCGTGGCGTCCGGTTCCCAGCCAGAGGTTGGCGAGAAGGTCCCGCGAGGCGAATGCTCGCGGGTCGGCGTCCACGGCGGCCTGGAGCACGCGCTCGGCGTCGCCCGGGCGCGACAGCGCCAGCAGCAGGCGCGCCGCCTGGAAAGCGGCCGTGTCGCGTGTGGAGTCGTCGTGCGACATGCTCGTGAGCAGGTCGAGTGCCCCGTCGCTGTCCCCGCAGACCAGCAGCATCCAGGCGAGGCGGAAGCCCGCCTCCGGCGTGTCGGCCAGCGCGATGCCGCCGCGCCACAGGGGGCGAGCCAGGGTGTACAGATCTCGGGCGCTCCGGGCCGCCCGGCTGTCTTCGGGCGGCACGCCTCCGGCGACGGCGGCGTCGAATGACACCCTGACCTTGTCATCTTGACGCTCCGCCAGCAGTAGCACGGCGCGGACGATGCCGGTGTGGACGACGCCCATCGCGCAGAGCGCCGAAAGCGAGAGCAGCGCCGCCGCGGGCGGACGGAGGCGCCCGTGCAGCCGGAGCTGCCAGGGGCCGAGCCGGACGTTCTGATCGCGGAACAAGCGCAGCGTTTTCCAGGTGATGAACGCCGCCAGCACGCCGAGCGTGCCGGCCATGAGCATCGGGATGAGGTTGTACAGGCCGCGGGTCAGGAGGAAGACCGCCATGAACGCGCCGACGCACGCGAGTTCTTCCGGCAGCGTCAGGTCGTACCGCGGGGCGGTGCCGGCGCCGGGGGCGGTCCGCGGCGCCAGCCCCAGTGAGAGCGCCCGTTGCGGGCACGCGGTCACGCAGTCGAGGCTCCGGATGCAGTTGTGGTCCGCGACCGACCCGAGCTCGCGGACCTGGTCGTGGACCCGCACCCCGGCGGTGCAGATCGACGTGCAGAGCCCGCACTGGTCGCAGCGCGTCAGGTCAGCCTTGACGCGGATCGGGGCCAGCCTGGCCGCCGGGAGCAGGAAACCGCCGTACGGGCACCCATAGCGGCACAGGCCGCGAGCGCCGAGAAAGAAGACGGTGGCGCAGCCGCAGACGAGCAGGAACGGGATCGCCGACGCCAGCGCTGGCAGGCCGTCCCACATGCGCTCGGTGTGCAAATCGAGCGAGAAGCCGGGGAAGCCGGCTCGCGCGGCGGGGTCGGCGCTGACCAGGCCCGCCCAGCCCAGCAGGGGCACGACCGTTGTCCGAAGCAGCGTGGGCCAGACGAAGAGGTACAGAGCCAGCCCGATCGGGACGTAGCTGAGGAGCCGGGAGCGGAACACACGCGGACGGACGCCGAAGCGCCGGAGCAGCCACGCAGACAGGTCCTGCAGGGCGCCCATGTGGCACATCCAGCCGCACATGAAGCGCCCAAAGACCGCCGTGACGAGCAGCGAGCCGGTGAAGAGCAAGAAGCCCGGGTTGATCTCACCGGCCTCGATGGTGCGGGTGGATTCGGACATCACGAACCGAGCGAGCGAGCGCCCGTTGAACCACCAGTGCAGGACGTGGGCGACCATCAGCAGGGTGACAAGCGTGAGCACCGCCCCCCGCCAGAGCCCGATCCGGCTGTGCCGGGCGGTGGGACCCCCGCCCACCGGGCGCGGCGTAAGCACCGGCAGCGCGACAACCCGCTCCTTCGCGCGAGCCGTCGGGGCCGACCGGGTTGTACGCCGCACAATCACGGGCATCCCGAGCCGAACCTCGCCAGCAGCAGGACCAGGTCGGGCGTGCCGATGGTCCCGTCGCCGTTCAGGTCAACGAGAGAGCCCGGCGCCACCGGCCGCCCGAACGCGGCGAGCAGGAGCACGAGGTCGTTGGTGTTGACGGTCAGGTCGGCGTTCACGTCGCCCAGGCACGGTGGCGTCAGGGCGATCGAGGTGGTTGCCATCTGCTCCGGCGCCCCGCGCCCCGTGGCCGTCCATAGGTTGTGGAGCGTGGCGCCCCAGGCGTCGGAGACGTTTGCGTCGCGGAGGTGGTCGATGTACTCGCGCGGGGTGTTCTGGTAATAGAGATTCACGACCGCGCTCGTTGCCCCCTGCGGAACAAAGTAGGGGACATCGGCCCAATACTGCCCGTCGGCGTAGGCGGCACCCACCGCCGGGGCGCCGGCGGCGGCGTATGTGGCGTTGTTGAAGCCGCGCGGCGGTATGCGGTTGTCCTTCACGATCGTGTCGGCCAGGGCCATGTGCGTCGTCTCGCCCTGGGGCAGTCCGGTCGCAGAGGCCGCGTCGGCGCTCAGGCCGACGTGCATCTCGAACACCGTGGTGGTGGCGGTGTCGAGGGTGGCGGTCCCGGCGTCGTAGCCGCCGCGCTCGCCGATGACCTGGCCCGACGAGTTCTTGAACGCCACGTTTACCCAGACGCGGCGCCCCTCGATGTGCCCGGTGGGCAGCTTGTGACCGCCCTCGTTGATCACCCGCACGTTGAGCCACTGCGATGCCTGGCTGGCCTGGAGCGAAGCGGCCCGCTGGAGCATCAAGACCGCGGCGGCGCGGCCCTGAGCCAGCGCGCTCTGGTTGACCGCGGGGTCGCCCTGGGTGTACGCCGCGATGATGTCGAGCACCTGGGCCGAAGCGCCGGCGAACTCGTGACGCGCCGCGTTGGGGCGCTGGGGCCCGAACGAGCACGCCTGGGCCTGCGCCTTGGGCATGTGGCAGTCCTGGCAGGTGCTGACGACGGTTGGGCCTGTGCCGTTGAACCTCCCGCCCATGTCAACGCCCCCGTTGGCGAAGGCGCTGAGCTTCCACTCCGAGTAGGTGCGCTCCAGCGGGAACAGCTCGCCGCAGTTCTCGGAGGGGGCGGGGGTGTCGAGGGCGTTGTAGCGGTAGGTGCCGTTGGGCTGGAGAGACACGGCGACATTGCCGACCTCGTGGCACGTGCCGCAGAAGTCGCCCGTGGTATGGAAGGCCGAGGTGATGAACCCGTGCGGCGCGTCCCACGCGTCGGGCAACGGGCCGCGCCGCGTGGCGGTGGGGTCGACGACGAACATGGCGTTGCCGTAATGCTGCGGCGCGCCGCTGAGCAACCCCGCGAGGATTGGCGCGTCCTCGAGAGGGCTGACGCCGGGCTTGTAGATCGGGTCCACCATCGTGTGGCAGAGGTGGCAGCTCACGCCGTCGCGGTCGAGCGAGGAAAGCGCCGATCCGTCCGCGGGCACCGCGTGCCTCGTGACCATCGACATCGGCACGTGGCACCGCATGCAGAAGTGGCCCGCGTTCGAGACATCCTGATTCGCCAGCGTCATCTGCGCGAAGAACAAGGGGTCGCGCCCCGCCTGGCCCATCAGGCTGCCCTGCCAGGTGAAGCTCGGCTCGTTGGCCTGGTCGAAGTTCCCGTGACACGCCCGGCAGTTGGTCGAGGCCTGCAGGGTGGACGGGTTGAGCTCACCCATCTGCGTGCCTCGGAGGTGGAAGTCCGCCAGGGTCATCGGGAAGATGATGCCCACCGCCGCGCCTGTGGCAGCGGCAACAAAGCAGGCGGCGACGATGAGGTGGGCCGTGCGTGGATGCAATCGGGCTGGCATGGGTCCTCCGCGGGCGGTGGGGTGGAGAGGGGGCGGGTAATAATCAATAAATGGACAGATTTATTGATATTTAGAGTGTAGCCCAGGACCGGCGGCGTGCAAGCGCGTTCCGGTCTGGAATCGTCCCAGTCCGGCCCGAGGTCGTGTCGGTCGCTCACTGGGCCGCTCCCCGGGTCCACGGGATGGTCCAACCGACGAAAAGAAGACCGGCACGCCGGACCCAATGAGGCCAGGCGTGCCGGTGGATTGCATCGGGCCGCGGGCCGCCCGGCGGGTCAGCTCCGAGGCCGGCGCGAGCGCGCGGCGATGAGGCCCGTCGCGCACGCCAGGCCGAGCATCGACGGTGAGGGAATGATGTTGAGGCTGACCGCGTCGACGCCGAAGTTGAAGATGTTGACGTTGTCCACCTCGGCGAAGCGGAGTCGGATCGTTTCGCCCGCGTGGGCCGTCAGGGCCGCGGTCACGTCGATGTTGAAGGCGTTGTACCCGGTCACGAGCGGCGAACCGACGGCCGTCTGAAACAGGTTCTGAATGATGTCCACCGACGCCGCGCTGAACGGGTCGGCGCTCGGCGACATCAGGTCCACGCGTGCCTGCTGGTTCAGCGCGGGGTTGAACCAGTCGAGATTGGCGGGGGTGCGGAAGGCGTCGGCGGTGTTCTTGATGTACAGCGAAAACACCAGCGTGGCCTGCGTCACGCCGGCCGGGATCAGCACGTCCTGGTACAGGGCGTGAGAGCCGGGGCCTTGCGAGTCGGTCATGGCCGCGAGCGAGCCCTCCGGGGGCACGGGCACGCTCAGGCCGTTCACCGGGCTGAGACCGCCGGTCTGAGGCGCAAACGCGCCGTCGCCGCCGACCTGGTCGGTGATCGTCCAGTTGGTGAAGCCGGACTCGAAGCCGCCGTTGACGAGAAGCTCGGGGCGGGCGAGCGTCGGTGCCCCAAGGGCCAGCAGGAGCGCGCCGGCGAGCGCGGCGGGTGCGGTGTGCTTATTCATTGGCGTCACCTCCGGAGGGGAGCTTGAGGGTGGTGGGGCGGCGGCTGATCCGGTAGATCGCGTTGTCGGTGTTCGAGACGACGTACAGGTTCCCGTCAGGGCCCTGCTCGATATCCGGCGTGATCCCGAAGCCCCTGCCGATCTGCAGGGTCTCGCTCTCGGTGCCGTCAAACTTGGTGTTGCGGAAGAGATTGTCAGCGACCAGATCCGCCAGACGCGGGTCGGCGCTGGTGTCGACGTGCAGGCGGTCTGGAGTGAGCTTGAAGCGGTAGAGGCTGCCGCCGTTGCCGCCAACCTGCGAGAACGCGCGGGCCGAGCCCATCCAGAGCGTGCCGTTGTAATCGGCGCCGAGGGCGTCGCCGGTGACGAACGCCGTGCCGGCGGGGCCGATCTCGTAGCGCCAGCTCAGCTCGGGGTCGCGGTAGGTGGCGCCCGGGAGCATGAACAGCCGCGACGCGGCGAGCGCCGGGGTGTAGGCGATGCGGGTCGGCGGCCAGCGGTTCTGCTGGAGCGCGCTGTTGAACTGCGTGGTCTCGATGAGCTTGAAATCGGGCTGGCGTGACATAGGCCCGGCCAGCTGGATCCACCCGCCGTTCATGCCGGGGACGACGCGGTTCAGCTCGCTGTAGGCGTCGTCGGCGTTCTCGGTCTCCCACAGGGCGCCGGTGGCGGGGTCAAAGGCCATGCCGAAGCCGTTGCGGTGGCCGTAAGAATAAAGCTTCTGGAGGTTGGCGCCCACTTCGCCGCCCACCGCCGCGCCGACCGCGAAGAATGGGTTGTCCGCGGGCGTTGAGCCGTCGGTGTTGAGCCGGAGAATGACGCCCGAGAGGTGGGCGTTGTCCGGGGAAGGCCCGCCGAAGGTGTCGTCTACGAGTGGGGCGGTCAGGAATGGCCCGTTGGCAAGGTTTTGCATCCATCCGCGACGACCCTGGTCACCCATGAAGATGTAGAGCTTGCCGTCAGGACCGATCCTGATGACCCCGCCGTTGTGGTTGCCAGCGGGGTTGCCGGCGTTGTTGGTGCCGGGGTGCCCGGTCACGGCGACGGTGTCTGTCTGAAGCGACCGCAGCCTGATGACGTTGATGTCCTGCGTGAACGTAGAGCCGTTCCAGACGAAGCGGTCCACCCGATTGCCCAGCAGGGGGGTCTCGAGCGTTGTCGTCGTGTCCACGCCCGTGCTGCTCTCGGTCCAGCGGATGTAGGCCAGACCGTTGGTCGCGAAGCCGGGATCGAGCACCATGCTCAGCAGGCCGCGCTCGGACGCGGAGTTGACGGCGAGGTCGAGAACGGGAGCCGGCTGAAGCACGCCGTTGATCACGCGCTTTACCTGCCCCGATGCCTTCTCGAGCACCAGGAAATCGTTCGTGCCCAGGAACACGATGCCGATGGGCTGGTTGATCCCCGTCCCGACCACGGTTGTGACCTGCAGGTTCGGGTCGAGGATGGCGAGCGGCGTGGTGTCACCGGGCGCGTGCCCGGCTGCCAGCAGCGAGCCGATTGTTGCGGCGGCCAGTTGCCAATGGTGCGTACGGGAAGCGCGGACGTGGCGCACGGTGGGCGGTCTTGCTTGCATGGGACTCTCCCTGCTGCCGGTGCTCGAAGGCACCGCCCTCCGACGCGTGCGCCGTGCGAGCGTGATAATGCCGCGGCGGCGCGAATACGAAGGTGTAAAATCTCCGGGCGCCGACCCCTTCCTGCCCAGAGGCGCCGCGTGTGCAGGCGGCGCTGTGGTCAGCTTACCGCATTTTCGGACGCGGGTCCAATGAATTCCGCAAGACAGACGCGTCCACGCAGACATGCATGCGAACCACAATCGGCCGTGCGCCGCGATCCGGTCGCCGATTGAAGCGCGGTTTACGTTCTGTCAGGGGGAGGGTGCCGACTCGCTAGATTCAGCGGCGGCCGGTCAGGGACGAACCGGTGCAGGAGGATGGTGAATCACGACGAGCCAACCTAGGAGGACCCGCGGTCCGGAGTGATGGGGCAGGCGCCCGGCGAGAAAGGCGGTCCGCCATCGGGCGGCGGGCGCCACGGAAGTCTCCTCGGGTCGCGCCGCACAAGTCGGCTCTGCGACTGGTATGTCACGCCAGCAAACTGCGTGCTCGGAACAGGATCGGAGCAAGCCAGTCGCAAGGCGGGCTTCAGCGGTATCGGGCTCGTGGCATGCCCCAGTGGGCTTCCAGTGCTGGGGTTGAGTGCGAAGAGGCCGACGATCAGTGTTTTTCTGGTTGAGAGTTTGGGTTTTGGGAAGGAAGACCCGGCTGTTGGCAGTATTCTCAAGCAACCAGAACCCGGAGGCCCCCATGACCATCAGCGAGAATCGGTCCAACTTCCGATTATGCCGTGCCGTGAAGGCGGCGATTCCACGGCTACTCGCGTTGGGCTTGTGCGGGGTTGCTTCGCCGGGACTGCTTGCAGGTTTCGGGAAGCCGTCTCGTCCCTTCTCGGTGTTCCCGTTCGTTGCCGACATCGACAAAGACGGCCAGCCCGGTGGCAACGCCAACCCAACCACACTCGAACTGCTGAACACTCAGTCGTCCCCCGGGGCGCCGCTCGACCTGCTTGCGGCCCTGTTCTTCGGCGATCAGGCCGTCTCAAAGCAGGATCTCACCACACCCGCGCAGCCCATGTCGATCGCCGCTTTCCTCCTCGAAGTTGCCACCGACTCCGCCTGTGCGGATCTCGACTGCGACGGCGACGAGGACCTCCTCGCCATCTCGTTCGAGAACCTCTCGTTCATCCGCCAGCAGCCCGGCGGCACCTTCGCCGCGCCCGTCCCCTGCGCCCAGGTCGCCGGCAGCCCCTTCGGTGAGAACTGCGTCAAAGTCACCGATCTGACCGGCGACAAATGCCCCGACATCGTCTCCGTCTCCAACACATTTCAATCGCCGAACAACGGCCTGATCCAAGTCTTCCCGAACAGCGGTGGCGGCGTCTTCCAGTCTCCCACAACCCTCACCATCCCCGGGGCAACCTTTTCCGGCAACGCCGTGGGCGACATCGACGGCGACGGAGCCGACGAGGTTGCCGTCATCAGCGGCGCGTCGTCGGTCTCAATCCTCCGGCGCACCGCGCCGGGCACACTCACCCCGCTGAACGCCGCCACCGGTCTCCCGCTCGCCCCCGGCGATCCGTTCACGCTCTCGGAGATCACCTTTACCCCCAGCCTCTTCGAGGTTGTCCTCGACGATGTCAACAACGACGGGCACGACGACATCCTCGCCTCCAACCTCAACGACATCTTCATCCGCCCCAGCCTGGGCAACGGGAGATTTGGCCCCATCGTCACACTCGACGGCGACAGCGGGACGCAGGAGGTCTCCGCCGCCGACCTGAACAACGACGGAACCGCCGAGGTCTTCGCCGTCAACTCGAACACCGATTCGGTCAATCTCTGGCGCTCTAACGGCCCCCTGCTCTGGGGCCCCCGAGTTGATCTCCCGGCGGGCAGTTCCACCTCCGACGCCGTCCTCGCCGACATTCTCTCTGACGGCGTTGCCGACGACCTCGTCGCGCTGAACCGCGCCGACGGCGATGCCATCGTGATCCTCGGAAAGGGCTTCGGGGACTTCGAATCCCCGCAGCGCTTCACGAACTTCTCCTTCCGAGGCGGCATCCGCTCCACCGCAGTGGGGGACTTCAACGCCGACGGGTTCGCCGACGCCGTCGCGGGCATCGAGGGCGGCGACATGGCCCTTTTCCTCAACCTCGCCGACGGCTCCGGGCAGTTCCAGGCACCCATCGTCGCGCGCCCGCTCGCCCGCGCCTTCGAGGTCGACGTCCTCCCGCCACCCCCCACGTTTCCGAACAACTCCCCAGACCGCATCGCCGTTGGCATCCCGACCACCAACACCATCGCCGTCTTTGAATACAACCCCGCACCACCCCCGGCAAGTCCCTTCTCGCTCATCCTCTCAATCAACACCGGGAACATCGTCGATTCCATCACCACCACCGATGTCAACGCCGACGGCGTCACCGACATCGCCGTGGTCTACAGCGCGACCACCCCCGCGGCCCGCGTTTACCTTGGAACCACCACCGGCACGTTCGCTTCGCCAATCGCCGTCAACCTGCCAACCTTGGGTTGGGACCGCTTTCTCGCGCCGCCTCCGGACAGCGGGCTGCCGGCAAACCTCTTCTTCATCGCCGATCACCAGGCCGGGAACGTCGCCCCGCTTACGTTCAACGCCGGCGCCTTCACCGCCGGCACCATCATTCCCTTCGGCGCAAACTGCACGGACTTCGCGCTGGGCGACATCGACGCCGACGGCGTCGCAGACCTCATCGCCCTCCGCACCGGCTCCCCCGGCGGCACCATCATCGTGCAGCCCGGGCTCACGCAGGCCGCGCTCCCGCCCCAGGTTTCCGTCCCCATCAGCCGCAACGGCGTCTACCTCGCCGTGGGCGACATCAACGGCGACGGCAAGACTGACGCGATCGTCGCTACCTCCGGCCCCTCCAACCAGAACCAGTACGCCCTCAGCCTTCTCAACTCCGGCACCGCGCTCGACCCTGCCACGCAGACCCTTCACCCGGCGGGCGAGCGCCCTCGCCGTCCCCTCATCGCCGATCTGCACCTCCCCATCGGCACCGAGCGCGGCGAGTTCGCGCGCGGCGGGACCGACCTCTCGCGCCTCGGCCCCGAGGCCATCATCGGCAACGCCGACAGCACGAACTTCAGTTCACTCCAGTCCTTTATCGTGCTCCCCAACCAGATCGACTTCGCCCCGCCGCCGTCGTGCGTTGGAGATGCGAACGATGACGGCGTGGTGAACACCGGCGACTTGACGCTGCTCTTGCTGCGGTTTGGTCAGACCGTCACGCCGGGGTCGCCCGGTACCAGCGTCGATTTCAACGGCGACGGCACGGTCAATACCGCCGACCTGACGCTCTTGCTGGTGCGGTTCGGACAGGCGTGCCGGTGAGTAAGGCGGATTGCGGGCGCGGTGAGGCGCAACGTACGCCGGGACGCGGAATGGGGCGGGTGGCGGCGTTGGTCCGTTGCCACCGGTCCGGCGCCGCGAGCCCCTCCGGCGCTTGCGCCGCGGGAGCATCATAGGCCCGCGAATGCGCCGAAACGAAGGTGCGAAGCCCCCCAGCGCCCACCCATTCCCGAACAGTGGCGCCCCGTGCGCCGCTCTCAACAGCTTCTTCTAGCCCGCCCGATCGCCCAACGGCCGGTCGTGCCTTACGGCAGACGATGTCCGGCGCACCGGGACGCAGATGTCCCGACCGGGAATCGTCACCGAACCGAGGTCTTTGAATATGCCAGCACGGGGGAACCGGTTCCCCGCGGGCCTTTGGGGACACGTCCCGGAATTTTCCTCGTTGCCGCCTGAATCTGCTTGGCGAGGCTGGGCGAAGTTGGTAGTCTCCACCGCAGGCCCCATATTCGCGGCACAGCGAGGGGCTTCTGTCGGGAGTCGTTGATTGGAAACTCAGAGTGGTTCGCTCGGACATTGCAGGGCTGGTCCTTGTTGGGCCAACACATCCGTGCACCACGGCAGATCGGCCGGCTTGGAGTCTGCGCCGGCCTGACATTCAATGGGGAGAGCCAGAAATGAAGAAGTCGATGATCTTGGCAACTGTGACCCTCGCGTCCGTGACCAGCGCCGCATTGGGTTCTGTGGGCGGCGTTACAGCGTTCGGTGTGAGCACCAACGGCCGCAGCCTCTACTCGTGGGACGTGAGCACCCCGGGCTTCTCGTCATTCCTCGCGACCATCACCGGCATGCAGACCGACGAGGTCATCAAGGGCATTGACTTCCGCCCCGCCACCGGCGAGCTCTACGGGCTTGGCAGCCGCAGCAATATTTACACAATCAACACCGCGACCGGCGCCGCGACCCAGGTGGGGACCTCGTCGTTCACGCCCGCGCTCTCGGGCAGCTCTTTCGGCTTTGATTTCAACCCGACCGTAGACCGCATCCGCATCACCAGCGACGCCGGTCAGAATCTCCGCGTGAACCCCAACAGCGGCGCCGTCGCCGGCAACGACATCAACCTCAATGGTGCAACCTCCAGCAGCGTCGGCTCCGCGTATACCAACAGCTATGCCGGCGCCACCTCGACCACCCTGTACGACATCGATTCGACGACCGATGCGCTCTACATCCAGAATCCCCCCAACAACGGTGTCACAACCCTCGTGGGCAGCCTGGGCGTCGACTTCAACAGCCTCGCCGGCTTTGACATCCACGGGCCCAACGCCTACGCCGTGCTGAACACCGACGACGGCGCGTACAGCGGTTTCTACCAGATCAACCTGCAGACCGGAGCCGCGACCTTCCTGGGCGAAATCGGCGACGGCCAGCGCGGCAACGTCTTCTTTGGTTCGCTGGCGATTGTCCCGACCCCCGGCGTGGCGGGCGTGCTCGGGCTCGCGGGCCTGGGCGGTCTCCGCCGCCGGCGCTGAAGCTCAACCGCCGGTCATCACTGTTCCACCCCCAGCCCGGCGACCCCGGGCTGTTTTCATTCACGATCTCGACAGGCTGCGCGCCGTCCCCGGTAGACTTGGGGCCGGCCCGGTGCCGCCGCGCCACGGAGACGAGAGATTCACGACGAACCCACCCAGGAACGCCGCATCAACGATGATCCGCCAACCGGCGAGGTCGGGCGTTCGGGCGCGGGCGTTGGGCTCAGGACCGGGCCCGCGACGCCGCCACCCTCACCCCGCACGAGCCCGATCGACGACGTAACCGAGGAAGTCAGCCTCGCCTCGGCCCGGCTCCGCGAGGCGCAGGACAAGCAGTCGGCCGCCGCGGACGCCGCGCGGAGCGCCGCGGCAGCGCCGGCCCATGCGCGGGTGCTTCCGAAGCAGATTGCGCACTACAAGATCGTCCGGCTGCTCGGCGAGGGTGGCATCGGCGCGGTGTACGAGGCGCTCCAGGAGCACCCGCGCCGCAGCGTCGCCGTCAAGGTGCTGCGCAGCGGGACGATCACGCCGTCGGCACTGCGCCGATTCGAGTACGAGTCGCAGCTCCTCGCCCGCCTGCGCCACCCCGGCATCGCCCAGGTGTTCGAGGCGGGCACGCACGACGACGGCGTGGGCGGGCCGGTGCCGTACTTCGCGATGGAGTACATCCCGGGGGCAGAGTCTCTGACCCAGTACGCCGACGAGGCGAAGCTGGATACCAAGCAGCGGATCGAGCTGTTCATCAAGGTGTGCGACGCGATCCAGCACGGGCACCAGAAGGGCATCATCCACCGCGACCTCAAGCCCGCCAACATCCTGATCGACAGCACGCTCGAAGGGGCGGTGCAGCCCAAGATCATCGACTTTGGCGTGGCCCGAAGCGACGCCGACCGCGCCGGCGCCACCATGCAGACCGAGGCCGGGATGCTCGTCGGCACCGTGCAGTTCATGTCGCCCGAGCAGGTGGCCGCCGACCCCAACGACATCGACGTCCGCTCGGACGTGTACGCGCTGGGGATCATCCTCTACCTGCTTCTGACCGGGAAGCTGCCGTACGACATCCCGGCGTCGTCTATCTTCGCCGCGACGCAGATCATCCGGGAGAAGCCGCCGACGCGGCTCTCGGCGGTTGTCGCGGGGCTGAAGGGCGATGTTGAGACGATCGTGCTCAAGGCGCTGGAGAAGGATCGGGCCAAGAGGTATCAGTCCGCCGCCGAGCTTGCCGCCGACCTGCAGCGCTACCTCAACAACGAGTCGATCCTCGCCCGGCCGGTGGGGGCGATGGGTCGGTGCGTGCGGTGGGTCAAGCGCAACCGCACCATCGCCACCGTCACGGGCGTGGCGGCGGTGGTGCTGGTGGCCGTGTCGACTGTTCTGATCGCGCGGATCATCGCCGAGAGCCACCGGGCGCAGCGAAACTTCGAGCAGGCCCAGGCCAACCTGGTGGTCGCCGAGGCGAATCTGGCGGCGAAGAACGACTCTTTCGAACTGGTGAAACAGATGTTCACGTCGATCCGCCCCGAGGAGAACAAGCAGGGGATGGTCGATGTCGAGAGCATCCTCAACAAGGCGTCCCAGCGGCTCGCTACCAACCCGCCCAAGGCCCCCGAGACCGAGGCGAGTTTCCGAGAGATCCTCGGGCTCGCGTACCGGGTCCTGTCGAACTACCCGCGCGCCGGCGAGAACCTCAAGCGCTCGCTGGAAGTGCGCGAGAAGCTCCTTCCCGACCCCAGCGCCGAGCTGGCCAAATCCATCCACGAGCTGGCGGCGTACTACTGGTGGAACGGCGAGTACGACAAGGCGCAGCCGCTCTATGAGCGCTCCCTGGCGATGCGCCGCAAGCTGACGCCGCCGCCCGGCGACAGCCCGGATATCGCCCTCAGCCTCACCCACCTGGGCGCCAACCACCTCAAGCAGGGGCACTTCGACCAGGCCGAGTCGTTCTTCTCGCAGGCGCTGGCGATGCGCCGGCGCCTCAGCGGGGCCCGCAGCGAGGACGTGGCGGCGAGCCTCAACAACCTCGCCCGCGTGGCGGCGCTGCGCGAGGACTTCGAGCGCGCCGAGAAGCTCTACCGCGAATCGCTCGACATGGTGACGGAGGTCAAGGGCGCCTCGGACCTCAACGCCTCGGTGGCAGTGACCAATCTTGCGGGTTGTTTGCTGGAAATGGGCAAGACCGACGATGCGCGCCAGCTGTACGAGAACGCGCTCGCCGTCCGTGCCGCCAAGCTCAAGCCCGAGCACCACGACGTCGCCATGGCCAAGCTCGGGCTGGCGCGGGCACTTCTCGCCGAGGGCGACCGCGACCGGGCCCGCCCATTGATCGAAGCCGCCATCGGGGCGCTGACCGTGATCAGCCCCGAGCACCCCGACCTCGCGTCGGGGCTCGAGCTGCAGGCCGAGATGCTGGCGTCGGCCGGTCAGTTCGAGCAGGCCGAGCCGGTGTTCGCACGCTCGCTCAAGCTCTCCGAGGGCGCCCGCCCTCCCGTAAAACTCGACGTCGCTGAGACCAGGGGCAAGCTCGGCGGGTGCCTCGTCAAACTCAAACGCTACGACGAAGCGGAAAGGCTGTTGCTCGAGTCGCTCGAAGTCATCCGCAAAGAGCGCGGCGACGCGAGTTCACAGACCGCCCGGGCCGCGGCCCGGCTGGTCGAGCTGTTCACCGCCCGCGGGCAGCCCGAGCGGGCACGGGAGTTTCAGACCCTCGCCGCCGGGAACAAGCCGGGCTGACCACGCCGGCCGCCCTGGGGTCCTGCCGGTCCGGGCAGCACCCGTTCACTTGTTGGCCGCGACTTCGCAATAGGCGGCCTGAATCGCCTCGACCGTATCGCGCGATCGCACGAACGCGCCGACGGCCTCGGGGTCGAAGTGCGTTCCCGAGTCCTTCTGGATGATGGCGAACGCTTTCTCAACCGGGAACGGCGGCTTGTACACCCGCGGGCTTGTCAGCGCGTCGAACACGTCTGCCACGGCACAGATGCGCCCCTCGACGGGGATCGCCGCCCCGCTCAGCCCGTGCGGGTAGCCCGTGCCGTCCCATTTCTCGTGGTGGCTGATCGCGATCGACTCGGCCACCTTCACCACGCCCGTCTCCGAGCCGCGCAGGATCTGGGCCCCGATGGTGGTGTGCTTCTGCATCTCGACGCGCTCCTCGGGCGTCAGCGGGCCGGGCTTGTTCAGGATCGCGTCGGGCACGCCCAGCTTGCCCACGTCGTGCATGGGCGCGGCGAACAGGATCTCCTGGCACCGCTCCTGCGGCAGGCCCATCTCGCGGGCGATCAGCTCGCAGTACATGCTCACCCGCTGCACGTGCGCGCCGGTGTCGTTGTCGCGGAACTCGGCGGCCTTGGCCAGTCGGAAAATCGTGTCAAGGTGCTGCCGCTGAACCTGCGCCCGCAGCTGCGCGTTGGCCACCACGATGGTCGCCATCGACGCCAGCGCCTGCCCGAGCTGCATCGCGCTGTCGGGGAAGGCCGAAAATCCGCTGGCGCCCGGGATCATGTGCGGGCGTGAGGCGTGCGGGTCGGGGAGGTGATTGATGGCTTGCACCACGCCGATGGGCTTGCGTCCCGCCACGCCCAGGGGCAGCACCAGGATGGACTGGCACTTGTAACCGGTGCGGTCGTCGTACTGGCGGTCGAACCGATACGGGGCGGACTCGGGGATGTGGTAGGCGTCAGGGATATTGAGCGCCTCGCCCTCGCGCCCGCAGAACGCCGCCAAAGACGGGCCGTTGAGCGGGATGCGGATGCTCTTGAACGCCGCGCCGAACACCGCCGACCCAGCGCGCGGCGTCTGGTTCATCTCCGGGCGGGCGTCGTTCTGGGTGCACACGAAGCGCAGCTGATCGCCCTCGATCAGATAGATCGCCCCCGCCTGCGCCCGCACCAGCCGGCGCAGTTCGCGCAGCAGGTCATCCAGCACCGCGTCTACCGGGCGGTCCTGGGTCAGGGTGGAGCAAACCGCCAGCAGCGGCTGCAGTTGGTTGAACAACTGGCCTTCTGTCAGGGTCGGCTCCGGGGGATCCTCGAGGGCGTCACTGGGGCTCATGCGGCGGTTCCGTGCCGGCGTGCCGGGCTCGCGTCGGGGCCCGGCGTGGGGGGGCCCAACGGGGCCCGGTCAAGGCTACCCCCTCGGCCGGTGGGGCACAATGGACATGCGGCCCGAAACCGCGCGGCGGCTACCGCGACACCCCGAATCCGCGATCCGAGGCTCTCCAGGGCCGATCCAGCCGCACAGGCGGCATCCGCGCCGCCCAATAACGCGCCGGCTTTATACTGGGCCCCTTTTCCCCGCTTCACCCGCGCCTCATACAAAAAACAAACCGTCATGCCCATGCTGAAACCCGCTCGAAACGACGCCGCTTCCCGTTCCGCCTCAGGCGTCTTCCGCCGTCTTGATGAACTCGCCCGCAACCTGTGGTGGACCTGGAACCCGCCGGCCCGCATGGTCTTCGAGAGCCTCGACCCCGGCGTCTGGCACGCGACCAATCACAACCCCATTCAGACCATCGCCTCGCTGACCCCGACGCGTCGTGCCGTGGTGGCGGGGGACCCTGCCTTTCTCGACCGGCTGGCCGGCGCGGAGAAATCGCTGCAGCACTATCTCAAGGCCCGCACCTGGTACCAGCGCGAGGCCCGCGGCGACGAGAAGAACATGCTCGTGGCCTACTTCTGCATGGAGTACGCGCTGCACGAATCGCTCCCGCTCTACGCCGGCGGCCTGGGCGTGCTGGCCGGCGACCACGTCAAGAGCGCCAGCGACATCGGGCTGCCCTACGTCGCGGTGGGGGTGCTGTGGAAGTACGGCTACTACCGCCAGGAGATCCAGCCCGGCGGCGACGTCCGCGTGCTGTACCCGCCGACGGATTTCGGCGCGATCCCGGTCCGCGACACCGGCAAGTCGATCTCGCTTCGCATTGGTAAGCGCTCCGTCAAGATCAAGGTTTGGAGCCTTACCGTCGGACGGGTGAGCGTCTACCTGCTCGACACCGACCTCGACGCCAACCACCCCGACGACCGGCGCCTCACCCATCACCTCTACGCCGGCGGCGACAACGATTACCGAATCCGCCAGGAAATCCTGCTGGGCATCGGCGGGCTCATGGCCCTCGACGCGCTGGGCATCAAGCCCACCGTGTTCCACCTGAACGAAGGCCACGCGGCGTTCAGCCCGCTCGAGCGCGTTCGACGGCTCGTCAAGAAGGGCATGGGCGTCTCGGAGGCTGTGGGCCTGGTGCGCGCCCAGAGCGTATTCACCACGCACACCCCGGTGCCCGAGGGCAACGACCGCTTCGATGCCTCGCTGGTGATGAAGTACTTCGGCGACTGGCCGCGTCAGTTGGGCATGTCCAAGGACGAGTTCCTGGCCCTGGGACGCGAAGACGAATCGAACAAGGCCGAGAGCTACTGCATGACCGTGCTGGCCCTGAAGCTCGCCGACCACTGCAACGGCGTCGCCGCGCTCCACGGCGATACCAGCCGCAAGATGTGGATGAAGACCTACGGGGCCAGGTCGCCGGTGGAAGTCCCCATCGGCCACGTCACCAACGGCATCCACCCCGAAACATGGCTCGCTGACGAGGCCCGCCCGTTCTACGACAAGCACCTCAAGCCGCGCTGGGTCGGTGCCGGGCCGGACGACAACTGGTGGGAGAAGGCTGAAAAGATCGACCCGCGCGAGATGTGGAACCTGCGCCAGACCATGCGCCGGGCGATGGTGGCCGAGCTGCGCCGTCGTCTTCGCGAGCAGGCGGTGTATCACTCCGGCGGCGTCGGCGACATCACACCGCTGTATGAGTGCCTCGACGAGAATGCCCTGACCATCGGCTTCGCGCGCCGCTTCGCCCTCTACAAGCGCGCCCCGTTGATTTTCAGCGACCCCAAGCGTCTCGCGAAGATCATGAGCAACACCGACCGCCCCGTGCAACTCGTCTTCGCCGGCAAGGCCCACCCCATGGACAAGGCCGGGCACGAGTATGTGCGCACCGTCACCGAGTTCACCCGGCGCCCCGAGTTCAGGGGCCGCGTGTTCATCCTCCAGAACTACGACATGGCCATCGGCAAGCTGCTCACGCAGGGCTGCGACGTGTGGCTCAACAACCCCATCCGACCCATGGAGGCCAGCGGCACCAGCGGCATGAAGCCCTGCCTCGTCGGCGGCCTCAACTGCTCCATCCTCGACGGCTGGTGGCCCGAGGCGTGGGACGGCACCAATGGCTGGGCCCTCGGCGACGGCACGGAATACAAGAGCCGCGCCAAGCAGGACAAGGTCGACGCCGAGGCGATCTACTCCACGCTGGAAAAGAAGATCGTCCCGCTGTTCTACAAGCGCGACAAGCAGGGTGTCCCGCGCGAGTGGGCGAGGATGAGCGCCCGCAGCATGGCCACTGTCTGCTGCCGTTTCAGCACCCACCGCATGGTCGCGCAGTACACCGAGGGGTACTACTGGCCGGCGAACTGGTGAGGGGGAGCGGAGGAAATGGCAAATAGCAAAGAGCAAATCAGACCATGCTCTCGGTGCCGCGAGCAGCCCGCGTCGGTGAGGGCTTCTGCCCCGGTTTGCGGTTACGCGTTTCGTCGGACTTTCCGCGTCACTTCTGGGACACATTTGCTATTTGCCATTTGCGAATTGCCATTTTGACCTAGCCCCCATGCGCTCCGTCATCCTCCTTTCCGGCGGCCTCGACTCCGCCACCTGCCTCGCCATCGCCAAGGCCGACGGCTGCGAGTGCCACGCGCTCACCGTGGCCTACGGCCAGCGCCACGCGGTGGAGCTAGACGCCGCGCGCAAAGTCGCCGCGCACCTCGGCGCGAAATCGCACAAGGTCATCCACATCGACCTCGGCGCCTTCGGCGGCAGCGCCCTCACCGACCTGCATCTCGAAGTCCCCAAGTCCCCGACCCCAGGACGCAGGACTCAGGACTCAGGACCCCCCTCACCCCCACCCCCCCACACCCTCACACCCCCACCTCAGAAATCCCACATCCCACATCCCACATCCCACATCCCCATCACCTACGTCCCCGCCCGCAACACGATCTTCCTCGCCTACGCGCTGGGCTACGCCGAGGTGCTCGGCGCGGGGCGAATCTATGTCGGCGTGAACGCGGTCGATTACTCCGGCTACCCGGATTGCCGCCCGGCGTTCATCGAGGCGTTCCAGCGCCTGGCCGACCTCGCGACCCGCGCTGGGGTCGAAGGCCATGGTCCCCGCATCGTGGCGCCGCTGGTGAACATGACCAAGGTGGACATCATCCGGCGCGGTCTGGAGCTGGGCGTGGACTATTCGCTTACGCACTCGTGCTACGACCCGACGCCGCAGGGCAGGGCGTGCGGGCGGTGCGAGTCGTGCCGGATCAGGGCGGCGGCTTTCGACGCGGTTGGACGACCAGACCAGACCGGCAGGGTGGTGGCTTAGCCATGTTCCTTCGGGTCACGCGCGCTATGACGATGCAGGAGCGTGAGGCTGCCGGGGCGCTCGTCGCACTCCAGCGCTCCCGCGCCCACCCAGGTGTGTGGAAGCGATTGAGTCAAGCGGCGCTGATGCTGACGGTTGGCAAGCTGCTGGCACTCGCCTGTTGCGGTGCCCCGGTTGGAGCGCTGATCCAGCTCGTGGGCGTCAAGGGGTTCTGGGCCGATGCAATAACCGCCGCATTCCTGGCCGGCGCACTCGGGCTTATTCTGTCGGCATCCACTCGTGCGCCCCGGGTTGAGCGCCTGCGGACGCTTCTGCTGGCGGGGCAGGATCTCGCCGATGGCAAAGTGGAGCAGGTCGACTGGCGGTCCACACAGGCTTGGTTTGTTGCGTCTGATCCCGACGGCATCCCGAACGTGGTATTGGACATCGGAGATGGTCAGGTCGTGATGGCCGAGTTCGCGGAGGGTCCGCTGCGCGCTGGTGACAAGGCGATGATCCCGGGTGCCGACAACCGACCACTTGAAGTGCCGCTGGAGGGCTCTCTCGTCGTCCTGCCTCGCTCGAAGCTGGTACTGGCCGAGCGTACTCGAACCGAGCGCCTCACTCTCTGCCGTAGGTTCGGATGTTCCGAGTGCATCGACACCTGGAACGCAGTCCGACGTACCAACCTGTCTGCCGATCTTCAGGCTCAGCTCGACGCACCGATCCGGGTTGAGCGCGTTGAGCGGCCCGAGCCTGCGCCACATAAGCGCACTCGGCCGGGGACATTGCGATCCGAGACGGCCCATACCTTGTGGTTCGGCTTGCTGATTACAGTCCCGATCGGGGCGATTGCTGGCTCAATCTTTGCCTGGTTCGGAGGACGGCTGCTGGAGGCCATTGGCGTTGGCATCGCGACCGCGGCACTGCTGATGCTCCCCGTCCTGATGATTGCCGGGGCGATGATCGGCGTTTCGATTCTGGGTACGACTTTGGGAGTCCTTTTCGGGTCTCTTGGCCGCTCATCCCGCTCGAGCTCGTTGTGCTATTCCGAACAGTTCCATGCGGACCGATGGGCAATCTGCACGCGCCCCGGAGTGCGTGATTACGCGGCGGCATGTTGGGTCGGCGATCTCGCCTACCTCTTTGAATCGAATGAACTGGGCCAGCACTTCAACTCGTCCTCACCCGGATCGGAAGTGACTGTGATCTACCGGGCACGCTACGGGTACCCGGAAATCGAGGCCGTCGAAACAACGGGCGAAGCGTCGCGCGTTGTTTCGGTCCCCAGCATTCGGTGCCGAGGTCCGCTTGAGCTTTCATGGTCCCCGCTCCCGGCGATACACGTCTCCACAGACAATACGCCTCGGCCTACCCCAACCACCGCCCCCCATCCACCCGCACAATCTCCCCCGTGACATACCCCGCCTCCAGCGCCAGCCACCGCACCGCCTTCGCCGCGTCCTCCGGCGTCCCCGACCGCTTCAGCGGCACCCGCGCCACGTACCGCGCCTGCATCTCCGGATCACTCTCGTAGCCCGCATCGGGGAACGCCACCACGCCCGGCGCGACCGCGTTTACGCGCACCTTCGGGGCAAGGTCCACCGCCAGCGTCCGCACCATCTCCACCAGCGCCGCCTTGCTCATCGCGTACGCCGCGAAGTCGCGGCGCGGGCGACCCAGCACGTGCATGTCCGCCATCGCCACTACCGCGCCCCCGCTCTCCAGCGCGCTCTTCGAGAGCGCCCCCGCGAGCGCCTTGGTCAAGAGCAGCGGGGCGGCGGCGTTCACGCGGTAGTTCCGCAGCAGCTCCTCCGGCGTCACCGACGCCAGCGGCCCAGGCTCGTACACCGACGCGTTATGCACCAGCAAATCCACGCGCGCCGACCGTGACGCGAACCCGGCCCCGAACGCCTCCACCTTGCCGAGCTCATCCAGTTCCAGCCGCTCGGCATGGGCCGACGCCCCCAGCGCCCGCACCTCATCGCACACCCGCCGCGCCTCGCTCTCGCGCGAGCGATACGTCAGGGCCACGTCACATCCCGCCCGCGCCAGTTCCAGGCAGGTCGCGCGCCCCACCCTCACCGCCCCGCCCGTCACCAGGGCCACCGGGCGCGCTCCGGAAAATGGAAGCCCCGGCGCGTTCACCGCGGGCCTCTCCGCGGGCGCGGCCCGCCGGGCGGCGGGTCGTCCCGCATCGGGCGCGTCTTGTCGGGATCGTCATCATCAGAAATCGGCTCGGCCCGGCGCCCCGCGGCCTCCCAGGGCGTGATCATCGGCGCCCCCGCCTTCGCACGCTCCGCCGCAGCGCGCCGGATCCGCGCGCTGCGCCGAAGTGCCGTGAGCAGCAGCAGCACGAACACCAGCACCAGCAGCAGCATCAACAGCCCGAGCAGCGTGCGGAGCCGCCAATCCTCCGTAATTGACGTTGCTCCGCCGCCGGAAGCCGTTTCGCCGCCCTGGGCAACGGCCCCGCCGGCCGCGAACAGTCCCGCGGTGACGGCGAACAACCGGGCCGGGATGGCGGAACTGGTCATGTTCATCAGCTCAGACAATACCCGGACCTGCCCGCCCCCTCCGCGTCGCGGGCGATTCGGGTCGGGCCGGATACCCCGCCGCCGCGCGTCCCGGGGGGCTCAAATCACGCAACTCCCGGCGCTCCGCGGGTCGATGGGATGCTGCCTCCGGCGCGCTCGCCGGTACACCGTCCTAGAACCCGGCGGGGCCCTGGCCCGTATCATCGTCGCCAGGGCGGATATCAGGGCCCCTGGGCCCGAAACGAAGGAAGAACCCATGCGTTTGAAGCTGGCTCGTTGGTGCGGCGTATTCACGGCTGTGGCCGCGGTGGCCCTCTCGATCGCCCCGGTCGCCCGGGCCTCGTCCAGCGATGACCTCGCCGCCTGGAGCGGGAAGGTCTGGGACTCCGCCCTTCAGCGCCAGGGCCAGGCCAGCATCGATCTGCTCAAGCAGCCCCCCGCCGGCGTCGACGAGCTGGGGGGCTTCCGCGGCGAGCTCGACCGCTACGCCGGCAACGGCGTCAAGTCGGAGAAGAGCCGCCAGGACCGCGTGGCTCTGGTCCGCCAGCGCCTCGCGGCCGCCGACAGCAAGGGCGACCTGCTCGAAGGCCTCCGCAACGCCATCGAGCTTTACACGCTCGAAAAGGACAAGCCCGCGGTCCTCGCGGATCCGACCGTCAAGAAGCTCGAAGACCGCGCCCTCACCCTCGCCAAGGAGCACGAGGCCGCCGGCCGCTGGCTCGAGTCGCACGGCCTCTACACCCGCCTGCACCTGCTGCACGAGAGCGAGGGCACCTACAAGCCCGACCTCAAGCGGCTGAGCGCCCGCCTGCTCATGATGCGGACGTACGTCCCCGCGGCCTTGCACGAGGCCCGCAGCCGCCAGCGCGTGGCCGAGGGCGATGAGCCGCTCCCCCCATTCAACGCCATCGGCGAGGAATGGCAGACCCGGCTCAGCGGCATCGACGAGCAGATGGTCCGCCAGGTGATGATGAACGCCGCCGTGAACCACGTCGAGCGTGTCCCCCTCAGGACGATGCTCGAAGGCTCGCTGCGGAACCTCCGCACCATGGTCACCACCAGCGACCTGTCGCAGGCGTTCCCCGGCATCGGCGACGCCGCTAAGCGCGACGAGTTCGTTAAGAAGCTCGACGAGCTCCAGGCCGGCCTCGACGAGAAGGCCGACGGCTACTCGCTGCTCCGGCTGCTCAACACGCTCAAGAAATCCAACGAGGAGACCATCGGCCTGCCCATCGAGGCCCTGCTCCACGAGTTCGCCAACGGCGCCACCAGCACCCTCGACGATTACTCCGAGGTTATCTGGCCCGACGAGCTCTCCAACTTCGCCCGCACCACCACCGGCGAGTTCTCCGGCGTCGGCATCCAGATCACCCTCGACGACGCCCTGCAGCTCAAGGTTGTCACCCCTCTCGAAGGAACGCCCGCCGCCCGCGCCGGCATCCGCCCCGGCGACATCATCCGCAAGATCGACGGCAAGGACACCACCGGTGTCGCCCTCCAGCAGGCCGTCGACCGCATCACCGGCCCCTTGGGCACCAAGGTCGTGCTCGGCGTCGAGCGCGCCAACGAAGACGGCGTCCTTGATATCGAGCTCACCCGCGCCAAGATCCCCGTCCACTCCGTCAAGGGCTGGGAGCGCACCGGCACCGGCGAGCTCGACTGGAACTGGTTCATCGACCCCGAGCACAAGATCGGCTACGTCCGTCTCTCGCAGTTCACCAAGGACACGACGGCTGACTTCCTCCGCGCCGTCGAAGAGATGCGTAAGACCGGCCTCAACGGCATCATCATGGACCTCCGCTACAACCCCGGCGGCCTGCTCGATGAGGCCGTCAGCCTGTGCAGCCTCTTTGTCGACAAGGGCGTCGTCGTCTCGACCGAGGACGCCGCCGGCCGACAGACCGACGCCCAGAACGCCCGCCCCGGCCCCGTCCGCCTGGGCGACCTGCCCATGGCCGTGCTCGTCAACGAAGGCTCCGCCTCCGCCAGCGAAATCGTCTCGGGCTGCCTTCAGGACTACTCCAAGGCCGTCATCGTCGGCGAGCGCAGCTTCGGCAAGGGCAGCGTGCAGCAGGTCTTCCCCCTCGCCGGCGGCCAGGCCGCCTTCAAGCTCACCATGCAGTACTACAAGCTTCCCAAGGGCCGCCTCGTGCACCGGCGCGACGGCAAGGACACCTGGGGCGTCGAGCCCGATGTCAAGGTCGAGATGCTCCCCCAGCAGGCCGACGCCTCGCTCATCCTCCGCCAGGACGCCGACCTCTACACCGTCGACGACAAGGGCCAGCGCATCCCACCCATGGTCCGCGCGCCCAAGCCCCGCAAGGACCCCAAGCCCGGCGACGCTGAGGACCTCAAGCACTGGCCCACCGGCCCCGCCGACCCGAATCGTCTTCTGAACGAGGGCATGGACCCGCAGCTTGAGACGGCGCTGCTACTCGTGCAGGCCAAGGCGCTGGGCAACCAGGCCGTCGCCAAGACGGCGGCGGCGAAGAACTGACCCGAACGTCCGGCGACGAACCCTCTCAGTCTCGCCGTGGGTCTATGAGCACCCGTCGTGTGCCAATGTCCCGTACCCGTTAGTGCGTCTTTCACTACTGAGCCGCAACATCGGAGTACAACTCACGGCGGGAGGGCGCCCGGGACGCTCAACGGAGATGTCCTGCGCCAAACAAGACCCTTGCCACGCGGGGAATGAGCACCCTCTTCCAGACGATCAGGGCCACAGTGGCATACCGACTAGCAATCCGCCTATGTAGCTCGGGGTTGGCACACACGGAGAATCGCCCGGTTCGCCCCGGCTCCCCCCGCCGGGTTCGCGGGCGTGCAGGACCCTGATCAACCGCTGCAGGATCGCCCGAATGCTACGAGCAGCCGCGTCAGGTCGGCCGTATTGACAACGCCGTCGGCATTGATATCGCCGACCGAGCCCGGCGGCACCGTCTGACCGAAGCGTACGAGCAGCAGCGTCAGATCCGCGGTGGTGATCATCGCGTCGCCGTTCAGATCAGGCAAGACCACCAGCGACACGGCGTCCGACTCGACAATCGTGCACGAGTTAATCACCTGGCACCGCAACCTGCGGTTCATCGCGGCCGAATCGAGGCCCGAGATCGCGATCTGCGCACTGCCCGCGCCGTCAACGACGGCCGAGCTGCCCGGGAGGATTCCGTTGTGCAGGTCCAGCCAGCGGTTCGATCCGACAGGCAGCTCTTCGGCTTGCCATTGGAACGACAGCCGCCCGAGGCTGTCTCCAGCCACTGTCAACGTGGCCACGCCGCCGAGGCAAGCGGGGCCGGCCTGGGGCTGCGAAGTGATCGAAGTGACCGAAGGATCAGGAAACGAGATGTCATCCAGGTAGTTCTGGGGGCAGCACCCGGGTCCGTTGTCCATCCTCGCGAACAACCGCGTAAAATTGAATGAACCATTCGCGGGCACCAGTGCCATCGGTACATTGGTCAGCACACTGTCCGTGGTGAACTGCGATTCACCGAGGGTCAGGTCCCTGTATCGAAGGGTCACATGTGCCATCGGCACGGTCAGATCGACAAACGCCTGTACTTCGTACCAGTGACCCTCAATCAAAAGGTCGCCGCCACGGTCCCCGGTGGTCGTCCCCCAGAGTAGCGTGCGCAACCCCGGAAACTCTTCGCCGATGCCAAAGGCAATGAACTGCGATCCGGAACTATCCAGGCCATACATGGAGATTCGAACTTCACCGGCGCCTCCAACCACCCTCCCGCGCATTGTCCAAGTAGCGTTGGGACCTCCATATGAGAACGTGTGAGGCAGGTTGCGGAGTTCAGTACTTCCGACGTTGGTAGGCGTGGTTCTTGAGAGCGTGTTTGAACCGTCAAATCCACTGCCCGCCGAAACAGTCAGCGACGGAGGACTACCGGCGGGCGAATACCACCCGTCCTGCCCGGAGATCGAACCGGGCGTTAGGTTGTTGAAATCGATTCGGTGCGGCGAACTCCAGGATGTCGGTGGGGCGATGCCAAGCGTCATGCCAATGTTGGCGTCATCGCCGAGATTCGTGGTGCCTGCAAGAACTCGGATCGCAACCGAGTCACAGGTGCAGAGATCGATGGCTGGATCGAGCGATGCCTGAACGTAGTAGTGGCCGCTCGGCGTCGGCTGAACCGTGAACGGGGCGACCAGCGTGCGATCCCTTCCTCCGTCGGTTCTCAGCACAACGCTTACCTGCACGCCGTCACCGGCATTGGACAGCACCTCGGCGAGCAGCTCGAAGCTGGTGAGCCGTCCGGGCTTCTGCGGCCGGAACACCAGCGCGGCGCCCTCCGAAGCGGACGCGCCGGGTCGAACCGCGACGCCATTGAACGACGCGGCGCGGGCGCTGGGAAACTGGTTCAAGACATCAACCGGCGAAGCCGACGGACCAAAGGCCGGGAGAGTGCCCGTGTCGTCCGCCGCCCAAACGCCGGCCGTGCCGCCCGGCAGGGCCGGCGCCCCGACCAGCAACGGGCCCGTCTCATCGCCGCGCCGCATGGTCCACATGGCCGCCGGGGCCTGAGTCTCCCCGAGCGCCGGAGCGGGTGCCGCGTGGTACGACTTGAAGTGATTGTGAACGTCCGGATAGCCGGGGATAGACACCCTCACAAAGGCCGGGGCGCTGTCCCACAGCGGATTGAAGACCCCATCGCCGCACTCGTTGTAGACGACCCAGTAGTTGCCGGGTCCGACCAGCCCGGCACCCACCCGGTTCGCGGAGGCGACCGTTCCGATGTGAAGGTCCAAGAATGGCGCTGTGGGTGACGGTTGGATTGCAATCGCGGGCGGGAACGTCGCGGCCGCGGCGAACAGGCTCATGACGCCGCCGGTAAAGGCCTCCTCCGGGATCAACAGCACCGTCGAATAGAACGGCATGCAGATGGGCGGGTCGTCAAAGCTCTCGATCGGGCAGAAGTGAATGCAACGGGCAACGCCCGTGTCAATGATGATGTCCTGGCCGGATGTGTAAGGGGTATCCTGCGACATGATCGCCAGCGTCGACTGCGCCTGAGCCGAGTTGAAGGTTGCAAGCGCCACGATGATGGCCGAGGCGCGACGCGCTGCGTCGCCGATCCGATGAGGCACGGGCGCGTGAACAGGCGCGACGGCTTGGCCAGGGTCGCAGGACGTCGATTTCGACAGGCCAAAGCGGAACAGGGTCTCGGCGGCCAGTGCGTCCCGTGGCATCGGTATCTCCTTTGCATCGCCTCCGCGGCTAATCGCGGCTAACCGCGGCAGTGTACTTTTCAGGGCACGCGGCACAAAGAGAAATTCCCGAGAGGTGTGTGCGCGGTGCCTGCCACTGTTTTCTGGGTTCTGGTGATGCTGCGAGGCACCCGGCACCCGGCCGTACGCTCAAACCGTGACAAAGAAATCGGCACCCCCGCTGCAAGAACCACCCCCCCTTCCGCAACTCTTTCGGCGGCGGACGCGTTTCCCGGCATCGCCGGGCGTCCCCGCCGAGGCGGTGCCGCGCCCACCACGTCCCCGGCTGTACCCGTTCCAAGGAGCGACCCCATGCGTCGATTCACGCGCTTCACCACTCCCGCGACCCTGAGCGCCCGCCTCGCCCTCGCCCTCGCCGCCTGCGCCGGCTCGGCCAACGCACAGTTCGCCCCGTCCAACCCGCCGCCGACGTTTTTCGTCAACCCCACCAGCACCATGGGCACCGTCACCGGCAATACGCTGGTGCTGACGCCTCTTCCCAACGGCTTCACCGTCGCCGGCCAGGTGACGATCACGATCCCCCCGGGTCCGGTCTCCGGCAACCTGGTGAGCTGGAGCGTCATCCGCCGCATCGACCCCGCGTTCAGCGGCTCTGGGCTGATGACCAACACCGTGCTGACGGGCTTCTCCGCGCCGCCGCCCGGCACCTTCGGCGCCGCCAGCGGTACCGTCAGTTCCAGTTGGCGCTTCTTCGCCGGCAGCGGATTCGTCGGCGGGTCGCTCTCGAGCATCCCCATGACCCTGGTCAACGGCATCGACTCGCCGCCGTGGACCGGCCTCACCGCCAACAGCGGCGGCTCAGGCTTCACCTGGACCGCCGGCTTCTTCCCCGGCGCCGTCATGCAGCAGGACTTCACCCTCAATGCCAACTACACCAGCGGCCCCGGCGGCACCTGGGTGGTCGATGTCCCCGTCACCTCCGTCACTTTCGTCCCGCCCGCCTGCCCCTCAGACTTCAACGGTGACGGCGTCGTCAACACCGCGGACCTCACCGTCGTGCTCGGCAACTTCGGCCACACCGTGACGCCAGGGACCAACGGCGACCTCAACAACGACGGCGTCGTCAACACCCTCGACCTCACGATCATCCTCGGCGCGTTCGGCACTTCCTGCCCCTGAGCAGAAACGGGGCGGCAAACGAGCCGGCGCCCACCACGACAAGCGCGCCGTGCCCGGCGTGAGCCATGCGTTTTTCCTCCCACGGAGACAACCGGGGAGGCGATGGTTCGTCTGAACGGTTCCGAGTCCTGGCCAAAGCGGCGTCACTCCTCACGCCGCAACCGCAGGGCGAGGGCGCTCATGGTCGGGGTACGGAGCGGCCCCAGGTTCCGAGAAGAACGTGATCCTGGCTCCTTTGCACAAAATGCGCCTCGGCGTGCAGATTCTTATTGGCGCGGGACGCCGGATCGCCATACTGCTGGCGGGCGGCCTCGTCGGCCGTTCGCGGTTTGGCCGGTTTGGTCTGCGTGCGCCGAGAGAGTTGATCATGTCGAAATCAAAGTCTGTTGTGTCGACCCTCGCCATCGTTGTCGCGGTTTCGGGCGCGGCGCTGGCGCAGTCCCAAGTCGCCCAAGGTCCGAACGAAGCGGGGCAGCAGGGCGGGTCGCTGCTTCTGCTTCCCTCCAACGACTCGTGCGCCAGCGCCCAGGTCATCGCGGCGGTGCCCTTCGCCACGAGCATCGACACGACCACCGCGACGCCCGACATCCCGCCGGGGGCGTGCAACTCGTTCGGCGCCACAACCATGCAGAACTCGGTCTGGTACAAGTGGACCGCCACCAGCTACGGCATCGCCAGGTTCCGGGACATCGCCCCCTACGACGTCATCGTCACCGCCTACCGCGGCACCTGCGGATCGTTGACCGAACTGGGCTGCTCGGCGAACGGCGACCCGAACCTCTCCGACACGATTGTCTTCCCCGTCGAGCCGGGCGTCGCGTACTTCTTCAAGGTCGGGAGCGTCGGCACCAACTCCGGCGGGGGCGCGAACCAGATCACCCTGGACTTCAACTCCAACGACGAATGCGCCGGCGCCTTCCCGCTGTCGTGTAACGCCACCATCAACGCGGATCTCGCGACCGGCACCAGCAACCCCGCCGACCCTGCGTTCACCTGCCGCAACCCCAGCGCCGCGCGCGGCGTGAACACCCTCTGGTACACCTTCGTCCCGACCACGACCCACGCGGTGCTCACGACCGGTGTCGTCAGCGGCGGGGCAGCCAACGACACCCTGCTGGCGGTGTACTCCGGCCAATGCGGGTCGCTCTCGCAGGTGGGGTGCAACGACGACTTCGGCGCCGGTTTCACCTCGCGCGTCGAGCTGTTCAGCCTGAACGTCGGGCAGACCTACTACGTCCAGCTCGCGGGCTACGACGCCTCGGAGATCGGCGTCTACTCGCTGAACCTGGACTGCCGCCCGGACTACGACGACTGCGCCTCGGCCCCGACCCTGGCGTGCAACTCGCAGATCGTCGCCGACCTTTCGCTCACCACCAGCAGCCCCGGCGACCCGATCTTCCCGTGCCGTGACGGGGGCGGCGCGCCCGGCCCCGGGGTGAACTCGGCGTGGTTCAAGTTCGTGGCCTCTTCCAACTCGGTGCGCATCACGTCGGGCTACCTCGGCGGCAACGCCAACGACACGCTCCTGGCCCTGTACTCCGGGACGTGCGGGTCGCTGGTGCAGGTGGCCTGCAACGACGACTACGCGGCGACGTTCCTCTCGCAGATCCAGGTGAACACACTGACGCCCGGGGCCACGTACTACATCCAGCTGGCAGCCTGGACGGCGCTTACCGCCGGCCCGTACTCGCTGCTCCTGGAGTGCAGCCCCGACTGCGCCACCTGCCCGAGCGGCGCGGTGATCGAGAATGAGACCTGCGGGTTCAACTTCAACGGCGCCTGCACCCAGGGCCAGCCCGTGAGCTGCACCGGCGCCAATATCTGCGGCACCTTCTCGCAGATCGGCAACAGCCCGGACGTGGACCTGTACGCCTTCACCATCGACGCCGTGATGAACGTGAACTGGTGCGTCGTCTCGCCCGAGCGGGCCCAGATCGCGATCACCGCCAACCCGTTCTGCGAGGGGAGCCCGATCATCTACGCCGCCGCGTTCCTGGAGCAGTGCGAGCCCAACTGCGTCTCTGCGACGCTCCTTCCCGGCAGCTACTTCCTCGGCGTCGCCCTCAACGACTCGTCGGTGCTGTGCAGCCCCGTCAGCCATTACACCGGCACCTTCACCTCCAGCCTGTACTGCCCCGGGGACTTCAACGTTGACAACCGCATTGATACCGCCGACCTCGTGCAGTTGCTCCTGCGGTTCGGCACCAACGCCACGCCGTGCTCGGCGTACGACATGGCCCCCAGCGGCTTCATCGACACCGCCGACCTCGTCCAGTTCCTGCGCCGCTTCGGCGCCCTGTGCCTGCCGCCCCCGTGAGCGAGCGATTGGGGTGGCGTGTCGCTCGACCCCGGAGTGGTCACGGGCTGTAGCCGCGGGTGGAGCGACGCTGCTCTGAGCGTCGCGGAACCCGTGGAAGGGGCTCCTCTCTTCAATCTGGCCCGGCGGGGCAGAGGAGTCGTGCACATCGGACAGCGCGCGGCCCGTGAGTCAATCATGTTCCTCCGCCCCGCCGGGGCGGGATCATGATCGAGTCCTCCACGGGTTCCGTTCGATGACTTGCTCCACCAGCGGCTGCAGACCTGCGCCCCATTGGGGCGAGGAGGCGGCGAGTGGCATGCACTCGTCTACGAGAGAATTTCCCACGCTCGGGCTGGCGTCAAACTCATGCTCTCGCGGACGAGAGCATGCCACCCGAACTTCCCCCAAGTCGACCCCTACCTCGCCACCTCCACCGCCCGAGTCTCCCGCAAAACCGTCACCTTGATCTCCCCCGGGAACGTCATCTCCGCGCTCACGCGCTCGGCGATCTTCTTGGCGATGAAGTACGCCTCATCGTCCCCCACGCGCTTGGCGTCCACCATCACGCGCACCTCGCGGCCGGCCTGGATGGCGTAGGCCTCGTTGACGCCGCCGAAGCTCAGGGCGATGTCTTGGAGCTGTTCAAGCCGCTGGATGTACCGCTCCAAACTCTCACGCCGCGCCCCGGGGCGCGCCCCGCTGATCGCGTCGGCGGCCATGACGATCGGGGTGTAGAAGCTCGTCGACGGGATGTCGGCGTGGTGACCGCCGATCGCGTTCAGCACCGGCTCCTTCTCGCCGAACTGCGCGGCGAAGTCCATGCCGATCTTGGGGTGGCCGCCCTCCATCTCGTGGTCCATGGCCTTGCCGATGTCGTGCAGGAAGCCGCAGCGGCGGGCGATGTCGCCCTTGAGGCCGAGCTGATCGGCGATGATCTGGCAGATGTACGCGACCTCGATCGAGTGGCGCAGGATGTTCTGTCCGAAGCTGGTGCGGAACTGCAGGCGGCCCATCGCCTCGACGATCTTGGGGTGGACGCCCTTGATCTTCACTTCCATGACGGCGTCGCGCCCGTACTTGCCGATGCGCTCCTCCATGTCCTTCTGCACCTGCGCGACCACTTCTTCGATGCGGGCCGGGTGGATGCGACCGTCTTCGATCAGCTTCATCAGTGCCTCGGCGGCGACCTGCTGGCGCACCTTGTCAAAGCACGACACGACGATGACCCCCGGCGTGTCATCCACGATCAGGTCCACGCCGGTGGCCTTCTCGATGGCGCGGATGTTGCGGCCCTCGCGCCCGATGATGCGGCCCTTGATGTCGTCAGACGGGATGGGAATTGAGCGGACGGTGCCCTCGGCCGCGTGCTCGGCGGCGTAGCGCTGCACGGCCATCAGCGTGATCTCGCGGGCCTTTTCCTTGGCTTCGGTCTGGGCCTTCTCGCCGATGTCGCGGACGATCACCGCCGCCTCGTGGCGGGCGTCGTCTTCCACCTTCTCCAACAGCATGGCCTTGGCCTGCTCCAGGCTCAGGCCGGTGACGCGGAGGAGCTCTTCCTTCTGGCGGGCGATCAGCGAATCGATCTCGACCTCGCGCGACGAGAGCCTGGTCTCGCGCTGCTTGACGCCCTCCAGGCCCTTCTCGAGCTGCTCTTCCTTCGAAGTGAGCTGCTGCTCCTTGCGGTCGATCGCGTCTTCCTTCTTGGCCAGTCGGCGCTCGGTCTCGCGGATTTCCTCGCGGGCCGACTGGGCCTCCTTCTCGGCCTTCTCGCGGGCGGCGATGACGGCCTTCTGGGCGTCCACCTCGGCCTTCTGCGCCGTGGTCCTGGACTGCTCCTGCGCCACCCGAACAAGTTCCTCCGCCTGGGCGCGGGCCTTCTTGATCGATTGGCCGGTCACCAGGCGCAGGGCGAGCGGGCCCAGCACCAGGCCGACGATGAACGCCAGCGCGATCGCCAGCCAGGCGGTCGTGTCCATGTCGGCGAGGGTCATGAGTGGTTCGATGAAGGCGAGCATCGGTCGATCCTTGCTTCTCGGCCCCACGGCGCGGCGTCGCGCGTCGCAGGACAAGACACAGACGTGCCGGCACGGGCCGAGCGCATGGGATCGGTCGCTTCAAGATGGATCGAAAAAACTCAGCCTCTGGCAGCTCGGCCCGCGCACCCCAACAACGCCGCCGGTCGCGGTCGTCGCCGAAGCAGGGTTGTGAACGGGAGGATCATGCGGAGCGGGTCCGAAACGAGCGTGCCCGGTTCGTCTCGAACGGGCGGTGCCCAAAGGGGTGAGTCAATCCGATCAATCTATCGCGGGGTCTCTAAACCACGCGCCCGGGGCCGCGATTGGAAAAGGTCGCGTCCCGGGTGAAGCGGCCGCCCAATCAAGTGCTCGGGCGGGCCGGGTTGAAGAGCCAAGGGCTCGATGGGAGGATCGTAATTCGTTTGGGTCGAAGGGTCAAGGTGCTCATGCCCGGCCCAACTGCCCCGGATCGGCCCAGGCCCCCATACCCTCCCGCCATGCAGCCCCGACCCTTGGGAACTTCCGGCGTCCAGGTCAGCCCGATCGGGCTGGGGACGGTCAAGCTGGGGCGGACCCAAGGGGTGAAGTATCCAGGGAGCTTCGACCTTCCGACGGACCAGGCCGCGCTGGCGCTGCTCCAGGCCGCGGTCGAGTTGGGGATAACCCTTTTGGACACCGCCCCCGCCTACGGCGTCAGCGAGGAGCGGCTCGGCGCCCTTCTCCCAGCCGCGGGCGGGCGCGACCGTTGGGTGCTCTGCACCAAGGCGGGGGAGGAGTTCGAGAACGGCCAGTCGCGTTTCGACTTTTCCGCTGCCGCCGTAACCGCGAGTGTCGAACGCTCGCTCCGGCGCCTCCGCACCGACCGGCTCGACGTGGTCCTGCTGCACTCGGGCGGCGAAGACGAAGAGGCCATGCTGAGCGGCGGGGCGGTGGAGTCGCTGCGCCGGCTCAAGGCGCAGGGCAAAGTCCGCGCGATCGGGGCTAGCACCAAGACGCCCGCCGGCGCGCTGCTCGCTGCCGGCACGCTCGATGTCGTGATGCTCACGATCAACGCCGGTTACGCGGCCGACCTCCCGGCGGTCGAGGCAGCCCGACGGAACGGCGTTGGTGTACTGGTCAAGAAAGCGCTGCAGAGCGGGCACGCCGAGGCGCCCGGCAAGGCTCTGTCATACGCGCTGGGCGTTCCGGGCGTGTCGAGCGTCGTGGTGGGCACCCTGAGCCCTGAACACCTGCGTTCAAACGCCTCGGCGGCTGGTGTCTGAGGCGGCTGTGCGAGCCCGCCTCGACGCGCCTATCCTTGTGTCTCTGCCAGTGGCCTCGGACCCGCCGTGCCCCTCTCTCGGGCACGGGCGGAACGCACCCCCGGGAACTCGCTGGCCGCGCCCCGCATGTCGCGGGTGCTGCGCCGCCCCGGAACTTCACGGACCGAACCGGCCGCTGCTGTTCCTCATCTCATCGGGCCTTTTCAGGCCCAGACGCCCTCACCCGGCCGCGCCGTGCGCGCAGGTTGATCCGGAGGGGGCACGGAGTCATCGTTTCGCTATGCCTTTTTCACTTCTCAGCCTCGCCAAGCCGCTCCTGACCGCCCTGCACGAAGAGGGCTACGAAAAGCCCACACCGATCCAGTCCAAGGCCATCCCGCCGATCATGGAGGGCCGCGATGTGCTCGGCTGCGCCCAGACGGGAACGGGCAAGACCGCCGCGTTCGCGTTGCCCATCCTGCACCGCCTGATCTCGGCCCCAACAGACAAGTCGCGCCGCGGCCCCGTGTTGCCCCGCGCGCTGATCCTCTCGCCCACGCGCGAGCTCGCCACCCAGATCGGCGAGAGCTTCGCCACCTACGGGCGACACACCGGCCTCGTGCACACCTGCATTTACGGCGGCGTGTCGCAGTTCCACCAGGTCAAGGCCCTCAACCGCGGTGTCGACATCCTCGTCGCCACGCCCGGACGCCTCGAAGACCTCATGGAGCAGGGGCTGGTCAGCCTCGCCGAGGTCAAGGTGTTCGTGCTCGACGAGGCCGACCGCATGCTCGACATGGGCTTCATCCAGCCCATCCGGCGCATCGCGTCGGCGCTGCCGAAAGACCCCAAGCACCGCAGGCAAACGCTGCTGTTCTCCGCCACCATGCCCAAGGAGATCATGCACCTGGCCGATTCGCTCTTGCATGACCCGGTCAAGGTCGCCGTCGCGCCGGTCACTTCGACCGCGCCGCTCATCAGCCAGTCGCTGTACATGGTGCCCAAGCTGAGCAAGCAGTCGCTGCTGAAGCGGCTGCTCGAGGACAAGGCGGTCACGCGGGCGGTGGTGTTCACCAAGACCAAGCACGGCGCCGACCGCGTCAGCCGCAAGCTCCGCACCGCGGGGGTCACCGCGGGCGAGATCCACGGCAACAAGGCCCAGAACCAGCGCCAGCGCGCCCTGGAGGCGTTCCGCAACGGACGCATGCGGGTGCTGGTCGCCACCGACGTCGCCGCCCGCGGCCTCGATGTCGACGGCATCACCCACGTCTTCAACTACGACCTGCCGATGGAGCCGGAGAACTACATCCACCGCATCGGGCGCACCGGGCGGGCGGGCGCGACGGGCATCGCCGTGTCGTTCTGCGACGGCTCCGAGCGCGACCTGCTCCGCGACATCGAGAAGATGACGGGCAAGAAGATCCCGCTGGTCGCGACGCCGAGCGACCTGGAGAAGGAAGTCCCCGGCGGATCGGCTCACCGAGAAGAGGCCGAGCCTTTCCGCGCCGAGCCTCCTTCGCGCGGGCACGCCCCCTCGCGCGGCGGCCACGCCCGCGATCACCGCGACGCCCGCCCCCAGCCGCAGCGCCCCGAGGCGAGGCCGCACTCCGGCGCTCACGCGGCCCCCGTTCACAAGCCCAAGCCCACCCATACGACGCACGCCGCGCCCTCTCACTCGCACGTCCCAAAGCCCGCCGCGGCGGCCAGCCATTCCGAACGATCGCACGCACCTGCGCACAAGCCCGCGCCCAGCGCCCATCATGTCCGCGGCTCCCTGACCGACCCCATCCCGCCCAGGGCGGCCAAGTCGTACGACTATGACGCCCTGCCGCGCTCCCGACCGCACGCGCCTGCGCCCGCCGCTGGACACAAGCCGCACACGAAGTCCGCCCCCGGAAACGCCCCCGGAAACGCCCACGGGCACGCCCACGCCAAGCCGGTGCCCAAGCACGGAGCCAATCATCCGCCGCGCCCCGCCGGCAAGCACCCTGAAAAACGAGGCGAGCCGCGCGGCGGTCACAAAGGCGGATCGCACTCGGGCCGCACGCCGCACCCATTGGCGCGCCGCGATAGCGCGAAGGGCGGGATGTTCAGCAAGTGGTCCAAGCCGGGAGGGAAGCGGCGCCGGTGAGACTCCCGCCGGAGTAATCACTCACTTGCGGTTTTGCCGCACCGCCCCCTCCAGCGCCGCCGGATTCTCATAGGCCAACCCGAACAGCGTCTGGTTGAACGTCGCCAGCGAGCAGTCTTCCTGCTTCACGAACCCCTTGGCCGCCAGCTTCCCCTGGCGGTGCAGGTCCACCATCGCGCACACGCCGGCGGCGGTAGTCAGCTCGATCGCGGGCCACACCCGTCCGAATATCTGCGTCGCGTGGACGGCCCGCTTGAAGTTGATCTGCTCACGCCGTCCTTCGCGCATCCCGATGGCGCTGATGAACACCACCACCACGTCCTGCAGCGTCCGCGCGATGGCGTGCTCCAAGAGGTCCATGGCCAGCCGCCGGTCGAACACGCGCCCGTTGACGCCGGGCTTGGCGTGCTCGACGTTCAGGCGCAGGTCCTGCAGCAGGAACTTCATCAGGTCGCGGTGACCCGGGTAACGGATGGTCTTGTAGGCGACGCGGCTTTCCTGGCAGGTGCGTTTCTCGCCCACGAGCGTGTCGATCAGGCTGCCCACGCCGCCGGAGGTGTAGAACGCCTCGTACTCGATCCCCTCAAAGGAGAAGTTCTCCACGCCCTCGAGCGCGGGGACGCGCGCCATGCGCCCGTCGAGCATCACGTTGCAGTCCTCGCAGTATTCATTTACGACGCCGGCGACGGACCACGTGACGTTGTAGTGCAGCGCGTTGGTGGGGTACTGCGGCAGCGCGCCGACGCGGAGGGTCAGCTCGTGGATCTCGTCGTATTGGCGGGCCACCTCGTAGCCGGCGATGGCGATGTAGCCGGGGGCGAGGCCGCACTGGGGGACCAGGGCCACCTTGGCCCGCCCCTCGCGAGCAATCGCCTTCACGGTCTCGGTCGCCTTCACGTCTTCTGTGACGTCGAAGTAGTGCACGCCCAGTTCGTTGGCCGCCTCGGCGATCCCCGCCACCAGGTCGTACGGCAGCATGCACACGAGCGCGCTGTGCCCCTTCAGCAGCGAACGCACCGCGTCGCGGTCCGTGGCGTCGACCCGCCTGGTCGAATACTCCACCGGGTGCGGCGCAAGCTGCTTGAGGCGCGAGAGGTTGATCTCCGCCTCCTTCAGGTTCGACTCGTCGCGGTCCGCGAGCGTGACCGAGTAGCCCCCGCCGCCGCACGCCAGGAGCAACTCCGCCACCGATTTGCCGACTTTGCCGCCGCCGAGAACGAGGACCTTGTGCATCCGAGTGCTCCGTGTTGATGGTTGGGTTTGGATGATAGCTGTGCGGCGGGAGCGCGGACCATCAGGCGTGCCCCCGAGGTCGGTGCGGCGGCCGGCACCTCAAACCATTCCAAAATGAAAACCGGCCCGCGGAAGGCGGGCCGGAAGGCGTGTCATGCAAGCCCGATGAGCTCAGGCCGATTCCTTGCGCTTCACCCGCAGCGCTTCCAGCGGCTTGGGGTTCAGCACGGCGTCGCGGTCCAGCACGAACTCGGCGCCCTCGTTGCCCGGCTCGGGAAGGTGATACATCAGCTCCATCATGATCTCTTCGGTAACGGCCCGCAGAGCGCGGGCGCCGGTCTTGCGCGCCATGGCCTTGCGGCAGATCTCCTCGAGCCCGCCGCGCGTCACCGTGAGCTTGCAGTTTTCCAGCGCGAACAGGTGCTGGTACTGACGGATCAGGGCGTTCTTGGGCTCGGTGAGCACGCTGACCATGACGTCGATGGTCATGGGCATGAGCGGAGCGAGCACGGGCAAGCGCCCCATCAACTCGGGGATCATGCCGTACTCGATCATGTCGTCGGCGGACACCTCGGCGAGTACCGAGCCGTCACGCTCTTCCTCGTCGTGGTGCACCGGCGTGGTGCTGAAGCCGATGCGCTTCTGGCCCAGGCGGCGCCGGATGATGTCCTCGATGCCCACGAACGTCCCGCCGCAGATGAACAGGATGTTGCTGGTGTCCATCTGGATGTACTGCTGCTCGGGGTGCTTGCGCCCGCCCTGCGGCGGCACGTTGGCGACCGTCCCCTCGAGCATCTTCAGCAGCGATTGCTGCACGCCCTCGCCCGACACGTCGCGGGTGATCGAGACGTTGTGGTTGGTCTTTCCGATCTTGTCGATCTCATCGATGTAGATGATGCCGCGCTGGGCCGCTTCGAGGTCGAAGTCGGCGCTCTGCAAGAGCTTCAGCAGCAGGTTCTCGACGTCCTCGCCGACGTAGCCCGCCTCGGTGAGCGTGGTCGCGTCGCCGATGGCGAACGGCACGTTGAGGATGCGGGCCAGGGTCTTGGCCAAAAGCGTCTTGCCCGAGCCGGTGGGGCCCATCAAGAGCACGTTGCTCTTCTCGAGCTCGACCGGCGCCGACTCGCTCTCGAGCTGCGTCAGCCGCTTGTAGTGGTTGTGCACCGCGACCGACAGCGCCTTCTTGGCGAAGAACTGCCCGATCACGTACTGGTCCAGGTATTCCTTGATCGCGCGCGGCGACGGGATGCTGCCGAAGTTCGTGCGGCCCGAAGAGACCCGGCGCCGCTCCTGCTTGAAAATGTTCTGGCACAGGTCGGTGCAGTTGCAGCAGATGTAGACGTCGTTGGGCCCCTCGACCATCGGCCCGACTTCACGCGACGTCTTGCCGCAGAACGAGCAGGTCGTGACCTTCCGCCCACGGAATCCACCGCCGCCCCCCGCGGTGCCCGCACCACCGGAACCAGCGCCGCCCGATCCGGACCCGCCGGCGCCACCCGCGCCGCCGGTGCCGCCGGAGTTCGGGCCGCCCGAGATGCCGCCGTGGCCGCCCCCGAGTCCGCCGCTTGCGCCGGAGGGCACGAAGGCGTTGGAGGGGACCGGCTGGGGTGCGTCGCTGCCGTCGTGTCGATTCTTCGCCATCCGGGCCCTCGTACAAAAAGGCGGTGCGGTTCCCGCCGCCGTCACCGGCGGTTTCGGGTGCGCTGCAAGTCTATCGACTCAAACCGGCGGAATCTGGACCGGCGAGCCCGAGACACGGCTCTGCGCAAATACCAGCCTTCGTCCACGCCTCGATCCGCGAACCCGGTGCCACCCCGATATCAGTTGGTGGGGCGCCGGTGGAGCAATAACCGCGAAACGGCGTTCGTTTCTTCGGACCTGGGTCAAGACGACCCGCGTTTGGCGATCACCCCGAGGGGGCCTTGGGAGGCCCCGGGCGCGACCGTGCGGCCCCGACGATCGCGGACTTGGCCCGCTCAAACTCTTCGTCGCTCAGGTCGCCGCGCGCGTGCATAGCGCGAAGATCGTGCAGCGTGAGCGGCGCACCGGATTCATCCGCGGTATCGCCCAGCAGCCGGCGCCGCGCCTTCATTAGCAGCGCACCCGCGGCCACCAGCACAAGCACCAGAAGACCGACCACGACGATGATCCGGCGAACGTCGCTGGATGGGTCGGACTGAGAAAGCAGCGGCTCGATCATCGTCGCGGAATGGTATGTAGCGCCGGACAGCCGTCGGCTCCGCGTCCGCGTTCGCCCCCGAAGTCGCGCCCTCGACGAGGCCGACGTCGGCAGACCGGCGCACAGCCCCGCGGTGGGCTCAGGCCGCCTTCTTGACCGGGACGGCCTTGGGGTCCGCCTTGGCCGCCATCGCGTTCAGGCCCGTCACGCCGCCCCCGAACTGATAGACCATGCCGATCGCGGCGACCGAAGCGGTGATGATCGGGACCACGAGATGGTTCGCCGTCAGCGCTTCGAGCAGGCCGCTCTTCCAGGCCTGCACTTCCATTAGCGCGGCGATCGCCCCCATCACCAGCATGGCCGAGCCGCCGATGCTGGTCAGCAGGATCACCACGACCCGGAACGCCATGAACGCCAGCATGCCGACCACGATCAGACCGATGACGGCGCCGTACTGATGCTGCGCGGTCGGAAAGCCCAGCGCCGTCCAGGCGTTGGCCCCGGCGAACGCGCCGGCCAGGCCCCCGAATAGCGCTACCGAATACCGAAGCATCGGCCACGCCACGACCGCAAACAGCACCGCCGTGCACGCTGCCACGATGTTTACGCTGCCGATCCGCTCGCCGAACACCGTGCCGCTGTACACGCCCAGGATCGCCGCTAGCAGGACGATCAGCCCGCGGTGCCACTTGTAGCCGTTGGTCACGCACAACACGCCCGTCACGCTGAAGATCAGCGCCCACAGGAAGTGCATCTGCGACAGCACGTCGGTCAGCGTCGTGGGATCGTTCAGGAAATCCCACTTGCCGTCCAGCTTGGCCTGCATCGCCTTGAACGGGTTGACCGCCGGGCCGGAGAACGCCTTCTTCATGCGCGAACTCATCGGTGCCTCGGCGGGCGCGGGTGCCTCGCTCGAAGCCGACTCCACCGCCGCCGGCTCGTCGTCCGGCATGTTGATCGAAACGTCGGGGCCGCGCTCAACCGCGGCGAGCATCACGACGGAACTGAGCAACTTGAGGATGATCATGATCGCCTCGGCGTGAAAGGACTGGTGATCCAAAGGCCCCGGTGGGCGCGCGTCTGCACACGGCGCGCCGCCGCGAGCGTCACGCCTTATCGGCCCGCTTGCGACCCATGCGCCACTGAATCGCGGTTCCGATAATCGTGGCCGCGGCGACAACGCCCAGCCACGTCCCCAGCCCCGCGCCCGCCAGCACCGGCACGCGCAAGTTTGACCGCCCCGCGAGCTCGACCACCGCCGGGAGCCACAGCATCGCCCCCGCGCACGCGGTTACCACCGCCGCGCTCTTCTTCGGAAAGAACACGCCGAAGCCCAGGCCCAACGCCGCCCCACCGACCGTGCCCAGCGCGATCGCGGTGCGGTCGGCGCGCGGCAGGTCGTTCCACACCGGGCGCACACGCCGCACCAGGCGCTCGGACGTATCGCGCAGGGCCTCGGCTTTCTCGCGCAGCAGGTCGCCGCCGGGCCCTTCCGTCTGCGCACCAAGCCAGTCTTTCACCTTGCATACCGCGTCTTCGGTCGGCTCGTGAACTCCCGATTCACCCGGCGCACCCGCGGACAGGGTCAGTCCCGGACCCGAATCCCCCAGCGGGTTGTCGTGCAGCTCCCGCGCTTGCTGGGGGGCCACCACGGCGAACACCGTCAGGCAGCCGACCACCGCCAGCACCGCCGACATCGTCACGCTGATGGATACGCGGAACGTCGCCACCCCGATCACCAGCCCGATGACCGCGCCGAGCCCCGCGGTCCAGCCCGGGTGAACGCCGATCCCCAGCGCGCTGGGAACCACATAGCCCGCGAGACCCCCAGCCAGAATCCCCAGCAGCCCGAAACCCGCCTTCAGTGACTTGTGTCCCAGCAGCCACAGCACCAGCCCCGTGACTACCGCCGCGATCAGCGCCCAACGCGGCACGTCGCTCAGCAGGCTCTCGCCGTCGCCGAGCGTGAGCAGGAGATTGGGCACGTGATACGTCACGGGAGCACGGAAATCGATAGCACGGGCGGGACCAAGAGGACCGATACCGGAGGTACTTCGGAATGCCGATGGTGACCGTACCATTCTTTCCCCATGTCTCAGCCCACCAAGCCCGACCAACCGCCGAACGAACCCGATGGGCCGCTCCCCTCGCTGGGAGACCTGCGCACCCGCATCGACCGCCTTGACGAACAGATCGTCAAGTTGCTCAACGAGCGGGCCAGCCTTGTCGTTGACGTCGGCAGGGTGAAACGGGTCACCGGCACGCCCATCTACGCCCCCGCCCGCGAGCAGGCCGTGCTCAAAAAGGTCAGCGCGGCCAACACCGGCCCGCTGCCCGGAAAGACCATCGAAGCGGTCTACCGCGAGATCATGTCCGGCAGTTTCGCCCTGGAGCACCCGCTGCGGATCGGCTTCCTCGGCCCCGCCGGCAGCTACTCGCACCAGGCCGCCGTCAAGCAGTTCGGCTCCTCGGTCAGCTTCGAAGACCTGCACGAGATCGCCGGCGTCTTCACCGAGGTCCGCCGCGGCCACTGCCACTACGGGCTGGCCCCGATCGAGAACTCCATCGGCGGCGGCATCGTCGAGACCCTGAACGCCTTCATGGCCAGCAAGGGCGAGGTCAGTATCTGCGCCGAGGTGCTGCTCGAGGTGCACCACGCGCTGCTCGCCAACTGCGAGCCGCGTGACGTCAAGAAGATCTACTCCAAGCCTGAAGTGTTCAGCCAGTGCCGCCAGTGGCTGGCCACGCAGTTCCCCAAGGCCGAGCTGGTTCCGACGCCCAGCAGCAGCCGCGCGGTGCAGATCGCCCGGGCCGAGAGCGACGCCGACCCCAGGTGCGGCGCCGCGGCCATTGCCAGCACGCTCGCCGGTCAGCTCTACTTCATGGACGTCCTGTTCGAACGCATCGAGGACGACCCCAACAACATCACCCGCTTCGTGGTGATCGGCAAGCAGAACGCCGACCCGACCGGCAAGGACAAGACGTCCATCATGTTCAACACGCCCGACAAACCGGGTGCGCTGGTGAGCGTGCTGCAGGTGTTCGATGAAGCAGGCATCAACCTCAGCCACATCGACAAGCGCCCCAGCGGACGCGTGAACTGGAGCTACACGTTCTTCATCGATGCGCTCGGGCATCGCAGCGATCCTGTGCTGGCCGCGGCCATCCAGGAAGCGGCGACCCACTGCTCGGAGCTGACGGTGCTGGGGAGCTATCCGGTGGCGGCGCGCGTCCTGTAGCGTGCCACAGACCTGTCCTCAGGTCGGTGCATTCACGGCGACATGCTTACGGCAGCACCGGCAACGTCACCGTCACCGTCTGCGCCGACCCGCCGCCGCCCAGCACGATCCCCGCGTCAACCACGCTCCCGGTCTGCAGCGTCGCCGCCGTCGGTACTGTCAGCCGCGCGATGCGGATGTAGAACGCCCCGTCGTTGAACGGCGCCGGGTTCTGCGCCGCCGGCGCGGCGGAGGTCGAGAACCACACCAGCTCGATGTGCGGGTCGGGCTTGTTCGCCGTGCTGGCGTCGGGGATGAACTGCACGCTCGCCGGCGCGGTGGTGCCCATCGAGAAGTAGCTGTCGAACTCGACGCACGACGGCAGCGGCGCCGGATCGGGCTCGTCCTCGGTCGGGGCGTCCTGAGTGCGCTGGTACGCGAATCCCTGCGGGTGCTGGAAGATGTTGCCGCCCACAAACGTGATGCCGGCGTTGCCGAACCCCGAACCCACCAGCAGCAGGCTGAACGACCGGTCCAGGCGCAGCCACAGATCGCGCGTTGTGAAGGTGGTCAGGTCGACGGTCTTGTTCCCGAACTGTGCCGTGCAGCCTCCGTTGGGCACGTTGACCCACACCGCCGTGAGGCCTGCGCCGCCCCCGTCGCCGCCGCCGCCCGGTGGCGGTGGTGGAGGAGGCGGTGGTGGGGGTGGAGGGGGCGGAGGTGGCGGGGGAGGAGGTGGGGGCGGTGGCGGTGGCGGCGGCGGAGCGAACGGATCGGTCACCCCGCCCGGGGCCGCCTCGCCCGAGAAGCACTCCGCGCAGAACGGCACGTTCACGTTGACGAGCTGCGGCAACGTCGCCCCGGTCTGCACCGCGCCGATGTTGATCTGGCCCGCCAGGCTCGTCACGCTCGTGGGCACGGTGAAGCGCCCGAGCAGGATGTAGAAGCCTGAGTCGCCGAACTTCGCGGTGTTCTGTGTGGCCACCACCCCGTTGAGCGAGAACCACGAGGCGCTCAGCGTCGAGCCGAACACCGGCGCCTTGGCGAACGTGATCGACGCATCGTTCATCGCGAGGTAGGTATCGAACAGCACGCACGAATCGGTTGTGCCCGCCGCCGGCGCCACGTTCCCGCCCCCCGCGGTGTTCGCGGGGTTGTTGATGAAGCCCCCGCCCGCGATGGCCAGGCCCGTGCTCGCCCCCGCGTTGGAATCGACCGTCAGCACCTTCGCCGCGGTGTCGAACCTCGCGTACAGGTCGGCGGTACGGAAGCCCACCAGCTTCGCGCACGCCGTGTTCGTCACGGGCAGCCAGCGGATGGTGATGTTCAGCGGCGAGCCGGTGGTGATGCCGCTGCCACCAGTGCCGGACCCGCTGCCGGAAGTTCCACCCGTCGAGCCTCCCGACGAGCCGCCGGTGCCGGGGCCGCGCGTCCCGCCACCTGTTCCCGTGCCTGTGCCCGCTCCGGTGCCCGATCCATTGGACCCCGAGCCGGAGCCCGAGGGCGTGCCGGTCGAGCCTGAGGGCGTTGAGCCGCTTCCTGTCCCCGTACCGGTCGGTGTCGAAGTTCCGAACGTCCCGGTGCTGGTGCCGAGCGAACCGCCTTGTCGGGCACGCTCGATGGCCTTCGCCGTTTCCTCGGAGGGCTGCTGGGCGTTCAGGCCGGCGCGCCGCTGATCGGCCTCGCGGAGTCGGCGCTGCTGCTCCATCTCGCGGGCGCGTCGATCGGCCTCGATCCGCAGACGGTCAGCGTTGCCGTCGCGCGTGGTGCCCGGGGCGCCGGGGCTGGGCGGCATCGACACGACCGGCGGAACAGGCTTGGGAGGCACCGCGGGGGTCTGCGGGGTCGTGGCGCCGATCGGGCGATCCTTGGGCGGCGGCTTGGCGGTCTTGGGGGCCGTCTCGTTCTGCGAGGGATCGAAAATGCTCACCGGCGCCGCCGGAGACCCCGTAGAGTCGAGCAGACTGCGCTTGTCGCCGGGGTTCGCGCCCGTGGCGCCGCCGAGGGAGATGCCGCCCTTGGCCTTGCCCGCCGTCGAGGTCAGGCTCGAAGGGCCAAGGTCGATGCGCCCCGGTGTGCCCTTGCCCGGACCGTTCCCGAGCCGCCTGGCCCGGACCGGTTCATCTGAGCCGCCGGCAACCAAAACCACCGATGCGCCGGTAACGACGAGGGCTCCGATCCCGATGGCGACCCAACTGGCCTTCACGCGGTTAATCCCTTTCCGGCGCGTGTCCAAAGCGGTCACGCCTGCGAAGCATACAGCCCTGAATCCGATCCGCCGCAGACTCACGCCGGGTTTCAGTTATCGACCGACAGGACCGGACCGCATTGACGGGCCCGCCCCATCCCCCAAGGCTCCGAAAAGCCCGGTTTCTCAGGCTGGCTGAGCCCGCGGCGATTCTCGGAATCGGCTCAGATCGGGCCGATTTTTGTAGGCCCACGGGGCGTTTTGGTCTCCCATTGAGGCCGGACAGGCCTTACCATGAATGTTGCCGAGAGGATCGAGAGACCGGCCGGGCGATCAACCCACGCCCGCTTCACCCTGGAGTTCACGATGTCCGACCGTTCGACCACTGTGCTTGCGCGCCGATTCGTTGCCCTGACAGGGGCCGTCTTGGCTGCCTCGACCGCCCTGGCGGGACCCGGAATCCGGGTGGCTTGCTGGAACATTTCCAACTACGCCGGCGGCCGCGGAGCGGACATTCAGAACGTGGTCTACGGCGTGATCCCCACCGGCCTGGCTCTGGCGGGAAAGTCCATGGACCCCGACGTGCTCCTGGGCGTTGAGATGGTCAATGAGCCCGCGGCGATCGAGTTGATGGGCTATCTCAACTCCGCACCGGGGAGCCCTGGCGACTGGTCGATGGAGATTTTCACCATCGGCCCCGACACCAACACCGCCTTCTTCTACCGCACCAGCAAGGTGACGAACCTCGGCTCGTTCCTCGCGGTTTCCGGCGGAAGCGCGACCGGCGCGCCGCGCAACGTGATGCGCTACGACTGGCGTCCGGTGGGCTACAGCTCCAACCAGGCCAGGTGCGCGATGCTGGGCGTCCACCAGAAAGCCGGCAACACCGCGACCGACATCAGCCGCCGGCAGGTCGAGAGCCAGGCCATCATGAACTATGTCAACCTGGTGATCGTCCCGCAGAACCCGGGCATCAACCACATGATCCTCGGCGATTTCAACGTCTACGCCGTGAACGAGCCGGGCTACCAGTTGCTCACCGGCGCCGGCGCGGGGGCAAATAAGTTCTTCGATCCCATCAACAAGCCCGGGTCGTGGCACGCCGTGAGTGTCTTCAACCTGCAGATGACCCAGGACCCCGTCGGGCCGATGGACGACCGCTTCGATCAGATCCTCGTCAGCAGCTCGCTGATCAACGGGCAGGGCCTGGACTACATCGGCAACCAGTCGATCCCCTACTCCACCAGCACCTGGAACGACCCCAACCACTCTCAGCGCGCGTGGGGCAACGACGGGCAGTCGTTCGGGAACCCGCTCCGGACCACCGGCAACACGATGGTCGGGGCGTCGATCGCGCAGTCGATCATCAACGCCGCCACCGCCGCGGGCGGGCACATCCCGCTGTTCGCCGACTTCAAGGTCCCCGCCAAGGTCTCGCCCAGCGTGACCACCATCGACTTCGGAACCGTCAATCTCAACGCGGTTGCTCAGCAGAACTTCACGGTCTCCAACGGCGGCAACGTCGCCCTGTTCACCGCCGCGGGCATCGACAACCTCGACTATTCACTGGCGGCATCGAGCGGGTTCTCCGCCCCGGGCGGCTCCTTCGCCGCCGCCGCCGGGGCCGCCGGGAATGTCCACGTCATCTCGATGGATACTTCTTCGCCCGGCCCCAAGTCGGGCACGCTCACGGTCACCAGCGACGACGTCGATAACCCCACCCGCGTCATCAACCTCGTCGGGACTGTCAGCAACGCCCCGCCCCCGTGCACCGGCGACATCAACAACGACGGTCAACGCAACACCGCCGACCTCACCATCCTGCTCGGAAACTTCGGATCGAACGTCGCCCCCAACACCAACGGCGACCTCGACGGCAACGGCTTTGTCAACACCAGCGACCTTCTCGTGCTGCTCGGCGTGTTCGGCGTGCCCTGCTGATTCTCAGACCCGGCCCCGCGCTCCGGGCGCGGCGCCACTTTGTCGGACCACTCCATGAAGAAGCCATCCAGTCGTCTCGCCGTGGGTTGTGTGTGCGCCGCCGGCGCGGTCGCGTTGATCCCGGCGCTCGCTCAGGCCCAGCTGCGCGTCGTTTCCTGGAACGTCACCAACTACAGCAGCGGCGTCCCGTCGTCCCGCGACGGGGATTTCAAGACGTGCATCTACGGCGTCGTGCCCAACGGGCTGATCCTGCAGGGGCAGTCGATGTCGCCCGACGTGTTTGTAGGCCAGGAGTTCCTCAGCCAGGCCGCTGTCACGAACTTCCTCAGCGTCCTGAACACCGCCCCGGGCAGCCCCGGCGACTGGGCAGCGGCCCCGTTCCTCGACGGGCCCGACACCGACAGCGCGTTCTTCTACCGCACAACCAAGGTCGATTACGTCGGCACGACCACGATCGCGCTGGGCTCGAGCAGCACCGCCAACCAGCCGCGTGACACCCGCCGGTTCGACATCCGCCCCAAGGGCTACACCTCCGCAGCCGCCACCCTCGCGCTGTACAGCGTCCACATGAAGGCCCAGGGCGGCACGAACAGCGCCGGGCGACGCCTCATCGAGGCCACCAACATCCGCAACAACGCGGAGGGGCAAGACACCAACGGCCCCGGCACCGGCCTCCCCGCCGGCTACCAGTTCATGGTCTGCGGCGACATGAACGCCCAGAGCTCCTCCGAGCCGTTCTACGTCGAATACACCGCCAGCCAGACCAACAACCTCGGGCGCTTTTTCGACCCCATCAACACTCCGGGCAGTTGGAACAACAACGGCGTCTACCGCTTCATCCACACCCAGGACCCCGCCACGCAGGTCGACGACCGTCACGACCAGATTCTCATCTGCGCGTCCTTGTTCGACGGCGCCGGCCTCGATTACATCGGCAACCCGTCGCTCGCGTGGGACCTCACCAAGTTCGTTGACCCCAATCACTCGTACATGTGCTGGGGCAACGACGGGTCGAGCTTCAACGCCGTCCTTACGACCACGGGCAACGTCATGGTCGGTCCGACGATCGCCCAGGCGCTGGTCAACTCCGCCGCGGGGCTGGGCCACCTCCCCGTGCAACTCGACCTGCGCGTCCCGGCCCGAGTGAGCGCCCCGGTCTCGGTGAGCTTCGGTCAGGTCCAGCTCAACTCGACGGCGCAGCAGAACCTCTCGATCGGCAATGGCGGCGACGTCGCGCTCTTCAACGCCGCGGGCATCGACACGCTCGGCTACGCCCTGTCGGCATCCGCCGGTTTCTCCGCCCCCGCCGGTCCCTTCACCGACGCTCCAGGTGGCCCGCTCAACAGCCACAGCGTCTCGATGGACACCTCGAGCGTCGGCATCAAGACCGGCACCCTCACCATCGCGTCGAACGACCCGGACAACCCTGTGCTGGTGGTGAACCTCAGCGGCGAGGTGATCGCCCCGCCCCCGGCGTGCCCCGCCGACATCAACGGTGACCACGCCGTCAACACCGCCGACCTGCTCATCCTGCTCGGCAGCTTCGGCCAGGCGGTCACCCCCGGCACCAGCGGCGACATCGACTCCAACGGCGTGGTGAACACCAGCGACCTGCTCATCCTGCTCGGCGCGTTCGGGACCAACTGCTGAACGCACACGCGGAATACCTTCGTCCGGTGCGGTAGCATGAGGGCCACGCCCTCGTGACTTCGATTCACCCACCGCCGGAGCTTCGCCGTGCCCACCAAAGCGTTCGCCGCCCAGACAGCCTCGTCGCCGCTGGCCCCGTTCTCGATCAACCGCCGCGAGCCGCTGGCGTCGGACGTCGAGATCGACATCCTGTTCTGCGGCGTGTGCCACTCCGACCTGCACTTCGCCCGCAACGAGTGGGGCTTCACGCAGTTCCCCGTGGTGCCGGGCCACGAGATCCTGGGCCGCGTCACGCGGGTTGGCAAGGGCGTGACCAAGTTCAAGCCGGGCGACCTGGCGGCGGTGGGTTGCCTGGTGGACTCGTGCCGGACCTGCCCCGCCTGCCGCGCAGGCCTTGAGCAGCACTGCGCCGGCCCGGCGGTGTTCAGCTACAACTCGGCGGACAAGCACTACCCCGGCGGCGGCCCCGGCGTCACCTACGGCGGCTACTCCGAGAAAATCGTCACCGACGAGGCGTTTGTGCTCAAGGTCCCCTCCAACCTGGACCCCGCACGGGCCGCGCCGCTGCTGTGCGCCGGCATCACGACGTACTCGCCGTTGCGCCACTGGGGGGCGGGCAAGGGCAAGAAAGTCGGGATCGTGGGGCTGGGCGGCCTGGGGCACATGGGCGTGAAGTTTGCGCACGCTCTGGGGGCGCACACGGTGCTGTTCACCACCTCCGAGAGCAAGATCGCCGACGGGAAGAAGCTGGGCGCCGATGAGGTGCTGATCTCCAGGAACGCCGACGCAATGGCGAAGCACGCAGGCAGTTTCGACCTGATCGTGGATACCGTGTCGGCGGACCATGACCTCAACGCTCTCTTGGGAATGATCAAGCTCGACGGCACGCTGGTGCTGGTCGGTGCACCGCCGGCGCCGCAGGGCGTGAGCGCTTTCAGCTTGTTCATGCCGCGCAAGCATCTCGCCGGCTCGCTGATCGGCGGCATCGCCGAGACGCAGGAGATGCTGGACTTCTGCGGCAAGCACAACATCGCCTGCGACATCGAGCTGATCCGGATGCAGCAGATCAACGAGGCCTACGAGCGGATGCTGCGGAGCGACGTGAAGTACCGGTTTGTGATCGACATGGCGTCGCTGAAGGGCTGACCGGCGTCGTCGCGGGGGGGCCCGCGTATCGTTGAGCCATGGTGTGCGCACCGCCACGCCGGCCCCGCAGGGCGTTCACGCTCATCGAGCTTCTGGTGGTCGTTGGCGTCATCGCGGCCCTCATGGCGATGCTGCTGCCGGCGCTCTCGAGAGCCAAGGCCACGGCCCACGGCGGGGCGTGCCTGTCGACCCAGCGACAGATCAGCGCCGCGCAGGTGATGTACCAGGACATGTACGACGGGTACCTGCCGCGTCAGGGCTCGCCCGCGTCGCCGGGGCGCCCCGAGATGATCCCGTGGAACATCGCGTTCCGCCCGTTCCTTGACGACCGCTGCTCGCCCGGGCGCGACCTGAACGATCAGTTCGGCGTGGCGCCGTACTACCAGTGCGCCGCGCGCCCGCTCTCGTCCGGTTCGCACCGCGTCCACTACGTCGTGAACGGCTTTGTGTTCCTGGACGACGGACGGCCCGACGAGCGCGGCGCCACGGACCCCGCTTACCTCCGCGGGCCGATGCCCGCGCGATGGATCAAGGCTCCGTCGCGCATGCTCTACCTCATGGACTTCGCGGCCGATCCGGGGGACGTGCTGTACGGGCGGTGGCTGGGCGCGGGGACCACCGATATCGCTATCGGCCAGTTCTACGACGCCTGGCTTACTCGCCACCTGACGGAGAGCTCGGACGACTACCGGATCGGCCCGCGGCAGCACCCCGGCGGCGCGAACGCGCTGTTCCTCGATGGGCACGCCGAGCGGCGCGACGCGGGCTTTTTCGGCGAGGCGGTGAACTGGGATGACGGGTGGCACAACCGGATGTGAGCCCCTGGGAGGCCGACGCTCCGCGCGCCCGAGGCGGGCGGAGCGCTTACACTCCCGACCCGGGACCACGTCGGCCTTTGTCAGGGCGCGGGTCCTGGGATGACGCACGTTCGGGCACCCCGACGGGCAGGAGACGGCATGGCGACGATCATCACCCCAGGCGGCGGATCGCCTCAACCCTCGGAGCCCGGCAAGACCCCGCAGTTGCAGGTGGACTCGGACTGGAAGGCCCAGGCGCAGGCAGAGAAGGAACGCCTGGCGCAGGCGGAGGCGGAACGCGCGGCGAAGCAGGCTGCGCTGAAGCCGGCGGCGGCCCCCGGGGGGGTAGCCTCCGGAGCCGCGGGGGCGGGCGGGGGTGCGCAGGGTGAGTTCCCGGCGCCGGATTTCCGGGGGCTCGTGGACATGCTGGCCATGCAGGCCATGATGTACATGGGCGGGATGGCGGACCGTTCGACGGGGCGGGCGGTGTTCGATCCGGAGTACAGCCGGCACATGATCGACCTGCTGGGGGTGCTGGAGGAGAAGACCAAGGGGAACCTGGCGGCCGACGAGGCGCAGGACCTGAAGATCGTGCTCAACGAGCTTCGTCTGCGGTACGTGGAGCTGCTGAAAATGGTGGCGGCGCAGAGCGCGGCGGGAGGAAAGGCCGGGTTGGCGGGGGACATCGCGGCGGGGGGGGCGGGGGCGTCGATCCCGGGTATCAGTTCACGTGTGTAATGACGGTTCGGCGCTCCCGGCCCGAGGGGTCGGGGCGTCGGGGCGAAGTTTGGATTCCTCTCGATAGACCTCAACGTGTCGCATCAACCAACTGCCACGCCGACGCCGTTCTTTGAGAAGCACTATTACCTCCTGCGCAGGCTGCACAGCCTGAGCGGCGTGGTGCCCATCGGGGCGTTCATGCTGACGCACCTGACGACCAACGCGTCGGTGGTGTGGGGCATGCTGGACCGGAGCAAGGCGGGGGACGGTCACGCGGGGGTGGCGACGTTCCAGCACGAGGTGAACTTCATCCACTCGCTGCCGTTCCTGCTGCTGATCGAGGTCTTCGGGCTGTGGCTGCCGATCGCGTTCCACGCGGTTCTTGGGGTGTATTACGCTAGCACAGGGCGGGGAAACACGTCGCGGTACGGGTACGCGGCGAACCGGCGGTACGCGCTGCAACGGCTGAGCGGGTATGTGGGTGTGGCCTTCCTGTTCTATCACGTGGCGACGCTGCGATGGGGGTGGACGTGGCTGGTGCCGGGCGGGACCGCGTGGTCGGGCGAGTTCGCGGGGAGCACGATGGCCGCGGCGCTGCAGGGATCGGCGACGGGATTCACGACAGCGGGGCTGATCGTGTCGGCGTTCTACATGCTGGGGGTGTCGCTGCTGGTGTTCCACCTGGCCAACGGGTTGTGGACGGCGGCGATCACGTGGGGCCTGACGATCTCGGCGGCGGCGCAGCGGCGGTGGGGGTATGTGTGCGCGGGGATCGGGGCCGTGCTGATGCTGGCGGCGTGGAGCGCGGTGATCGGCTTCGCCACGCTGGACCAGGGGCGGGCGCGGCTGACGGAAGAGAAGATGTTGATCGAGCACGGCGGTCGCCCGGCAGGCGGGGCGTCGTCGGTGGTCGTGGCTCCCTCGGCTTCGGCAGGGACAGGAAGGTAACCCGGCATGTCTTCACAGCAGCGTGTCATCGTGGTCGGGGGTGGGCTGGCGGGCCTGGCGGCGGCGGTGCGGATCGCCGAGGGCGGGCTGAACGTCGACCTGTTCAGCGTGGTGCCGGTGAAGCGGTCGCACTCGGTGTGCGCCCAAGGGGGCATCAACGCGTGCAACGAGGTGGCGCGCCAGCAGGGGTATTCGGAGTACGAGCACTTCGACGAGACGATCTACGGCGGGGACTTCCTGGCGCACCAGCCGCCGGTGTATGAGATGGCCCACATGGCGCCGCAGATCATCGATCTGCTGGACCGCATGGGGGTGCCGTTCAACCGGACGGCGGAGGGGTTCCGCGACCTTCGGCTGTTCGGCGGGTCGCTGTACAAGCGGACGCACTTCTCGGGGGCGACGACGGGCCAGCAGCTGATGTACGCGCTGGACGAGCAGACGCGCCGGTACGAGAGCGAGGGGAAGGTCACGAAGTACGAGTTCTGGGAGTTCCTGCGCCCGGTGATCGATGACAGTGGTCGCTGCGTGGGGATCGTCGCCCAGGACATGCGGACCATGCAGGTGCGGGCGTTCCGCGGCGCGGCGGTGGTGATGGCGACGGGCGGCAACGGGCTGGTCTTCGGCAAGAGCACCAACAGCATGATGTGCACCGGGGCGGCGGCGAGCCGGTGCTACCAGGCGGGGGCGTGGTACGCGAACGCGGAGTTCATCCAGGTTCACCCCACGAGCATCCCCGGCGCCGACAAGCTGCGGCTGATGAGCGAGAGCGCGCGGGGCGAGGGCGGGCGCGTGTGGGTGCCGGCGGTGAAGGGGGCCGACGGGCGGTGGGGCAGGCACCCCGACGCGGGGCGCGACCCGCGGAAGATCCCCGAGGGCGAGCGGTACTACTTCCTGGAGGAGCGGTACCCCGCGTACGGGAACATCGTGCCGCGCGACATCGCGACGCGCGAGATTTTCCAGGTGTGCATGGACGGCCTCGGGGTGGGCGGGGGGAACATGGTCTACCTGGACCTGTCGTTCAAGCCGCGCGAGGAGCTGGAGCGCAAGCTGGGCGGCATCATCGAGATCTACCGCAAGTTCGTGGGCGAGGACCCGTGCGAGGTGCCCATGAAGATCTTCCCCGGCGTTCACTACACGATGGGCGGGTTGTGGACCACGTACAGCGCCAAGGCGGACCTGCGCGGGCTGGTGAAGGGCGCGCCGAACAACATGATGACGAACGTGCCGGGGCTGTACGCGTTCGGCGAGGTGAACTATCAGTACCACGGGGCCAACCGGCTCGGGGCCAACGCGCTGTTGTCGTGCATCTTCGACGGGTTGTTCAACGGCGTGAGCGTGCTGAACTTCGTGAAGGACAAGGCGGGCGACGCGGTGGAGTCGCGGCACCAGTCGCTGTACGACGCTGGGGTGGCGGCGGAAACGGACAAGCTGAGGCGGATCCTGGCCTCGGGCGGTCGGGAGAACCCCTACCAGATCGCCAAGGAGCTGGGCGACGAGATGACCGCCGCCAGCACGGTGGTGAAAAGCGAGACGCGGCTGAACCAGGCCCTGGCGAAGCTGGAGGAGCTGCGCGACCGGGCGGCGAACATCGGGCTGGCGGATTCGTCGAGCTGGAACAACACGAACCTGATGTGGGCCCGGACGGTCGGCGACATGATCGCGATGGCCGACCCAATCCTTCGGGGCGGCCTGGCGCGCCGGGAGAGCCGCGGGAGCCACTACCGGACGGACTACCCGCAGCGGGATGATCCGAACTTCAAGAAGACGAGCGTGGCGAAGTTCGACGGCGCGACGGGTCGGGCGGTCATCGAGTTTGAGGACGTGCCCGAGGGGCTGGTGAAGCCGCGGGTTCGCAGTTATGGGAAGAAGGAAACGGGGGCCGGCGGGCCCGCGACCAAGGACCGGCCCGAAGCGGCCCGCCAGCCCGCGGGAGCGGGCCACCCGTGACGTGGATGTGCCGATCAAGGTGTGTCGCCAGCCGGGGCCGGCGTTTGGCCCCAAACCCTTCGCACGGAGCAGCGGATGATCGTTGACGTACCACGGATGCCGGAGGAACTGACGAGGTTCTCGGTGTGCGCCGACCACAAGCGGGTCAGCCGCCACTGGGCCTCGATCTGGGGCGCCGACCCCCGGCTCAAGGGGCGGGTGCTGGACGTCGGGTGCGGGGAGTCCGGGCCGAGCATCAAGGAGTATCACTGGGTTTGGGAACTGCCCAACCAGGTTGATGGAGTCGACCCGTTCCCGAACGTGGCGGACAATCCGTGGGCGGAGCGCACCTGGTGCGGCGAGTTCGACAAGTGCGAACTCCCCGCGTCGGAGTACGACGCGCTGATATCGATGAACGTGATCGAGCATGTGGGCGACCCGGGGGCTTTTCTGGCGCAGGCTTTCAGGGTGCTGAAGCCGGGCGGCGTTTTCTACGCGATGGGGCCGCAGGGTTTCCATCCGTTCCCGATGTGCGTGCGGATCGCCGAGCGGTTGGGTATGAAGAAGCAGGTGGGACAGGCGGGGAACTCGAAGTTCAACGAGTATCCGGCGTACTACCGGATGAACACGCGGCGTTCTCTGGCGAGGCACGGGGCCCGGGCGGGGTTTGAGCGGCTGGAGGTGTTCCTGCTGCCGAACATGCAGTGGGCCCAGTACTGGCCGCGGGCGGCGCAGTTCGCGCCGTGGCTGTTCGACTTCACGCTGGGGTGCCGGTTCCGGACGTTCTACCAGAGTCTGATGTTCAGGTTTACCAAGCCGGGGACGTGGGCGGGTCCGACGATCAACGGGCCGACACCCAAGCGACCTCACCCCAGGGCCCCGGCGGCCCCGGTGGTTTCGGAGCAATCTCGATGAGCAGCAGCGCCCCCAAGAGCCGCACGGTCCGATTCAAGGTCACCCGCCAGGACGGGCCGGGCTCGCCCGCGCGGGTGGAGCAGTTCGACGTGCCGGTGCAGTCCGGTTCGGAAGGCTCGGGGAGCGCCAACGTGATCTCGTGCCTGCAGTGGATCGCGGCGAACCCGGTCACGGTCGAGGGCAAGAGGACCACGCCGATCTCGTACGACGTGGGGTGCCTGGAAGAGGTGTGCGGGTCGTGCACGATGGTCGTGAACGGGCGCGTGCGCCAGGCGTGCTCGGCGCTGATCGACGACATCGCGCCCCATGACGGCGACGTGGTGACGCTGGAGCCGATGAGCAAGTACCCGGTGGTGCGAGACCTGGCGCCGGACCGCTCGCGGCTGTTCGATGCGCTCAAGCGGATCAGGGGCTGGGTGCCGATCGACGGGACCTATCACCTGGGCGCCGGGCCGCGCGAGAGCGCCGATGGGCAGGAGACGCGGTACGTGCTGTCGACCTGCATGAGCTGCGGCTGCTGCATGGAGGCGTGCCCGCAGTACACGCTGGAGGAGGACCCGGCGAAGTGGGGCGAGAGCTTCCGCGGGGCGGCGGTCATCAGCCAGGCGCGGTACTTCAACATGCACCCCACCGGCAGGACGCTGGAAAAGCTGAGGCTCGACGAGCTCTCCAAGCCAGGCGGGGTGAGCGACTGCGGCAACGCCCAGAACTGCGTCCGCGTGTGCCCGAAAGAAATCCCGCTCACCGAGAGCATCGGCGCCGTTGGTCGCGCGGTCACGGTGCGCCGGATCGCCGCGTTCTTCGGCGGGAAGAAGTAGGTGGCGAGCGTCGATCAGCTCGTCCAGCGGGCCAAGACCGCGATGGCCACGGGCAACGCCCTGGGCGCCAAGATGGCCTGCGAGGAGGCGCTGCGGAAGAACCCACGCAGCGCCGAGGCTCTGCTGGTCGCCGGGGCGGCGTGCCTCAGCACCGGGCCGCTTGAGAAGGCGGTGGAGTACTTCAAGCGCTGCATCCCGCTCCGTCCGGGGGCGCCGGAGCCTTCGTACAACCTCGGCATCGCCCTGATGGGCCTGGAAAACCCGGTGGAGGCCGAGCAGTGGCTGCGCAAGGCGCTGGCGCTCCGCCCGAACTGGGACGGCGTGCTCAACAACCTGGCGCTGTGCCTGAGGGTCCAAGGGAAACTCGGCGAATCCGCGGACCTGTACGAACGGGCCGTGCGTGTGAACCCGCGCATGGTGTCGGCTCTCTATGGGCTGGCGTCGGCTCGCCTGGACCAGGGCGAGCCGGGCGAGGCGGTGGAGTGGTACCGGCGGGCCGAGGCGATCAGCGCGATCGAGCCCGCGTTCCGCGTCAACCTGCTGCTGTCGCTCAACTACATCGACAACGACCCGCTCATGGTCCTGGGTGAGCACCGGCGGGTCGGGCAGTGGATCGAGGCCTCGAACCCCAGACTCCCCGAGCCCAGCGCGCCCGTCGCGCGCGACCCGGAGCGCCGATTGCGGGTGGGGTTCCTCTCCCCGGACTTCCGCGAGCACTCCTGCTCGTATTTCATGGAGCCCCTGCTGGAGCGCCTGGACAGGACCGCGTTCGAGGTCGTGTGTTACAGCGCTTCGCCGATCGACGACGAGGTGTCCGAGCGGTACAAGGCGATGGCCGCGGTGTGGAGGAAGTTCGACAAGATCACCTCGGCGGCCGCGGGTGCGGTGATCCGTGACGACCGCGTCGACGTCCTTTTCGACATGACCGCGCACACGGGCGGCTCTCGGCTGGACATCATGGCCCGCAAGGCGGCGCCCATCCAGGTGACCTACCTGGGCTACCCCAATACAACGGGGATGACGACCATCGACTACCGCATGGTGGACTGGGTTTCGGACCCGGCGGGGGCCGAGGCGCACTGTTCCGAAAGGCTGCTCCGGATGCCCGAGGGCAGGTGCGTGTGGTGCTACCGTCCCAGCCGCGTCGCCCCCGAGGTTTCCGCGTTGCCGGCGTCGGCCCCGGGCGCGCCGTTCGTGTTCGGCTCGCTGAACAACAACTCGAAGATCACGCCTCGGGTCCTGGAGGTGTGGGCCCATGTGCTGAACCGGACGCCGGGCTCGCGTCTGTTCCTGAAGAACAAGTGGTTGCACGACCCCGGCACCGCCGAGCGGCGCCTGAAGGTCCTGGAGGGGCTCGGCGTGTCGCGCGACCGGGTGGTCATTTCCCCTTACACGAGGAGCACCGCGGAGCACCTCGGCGTGTACTCGCGGATCGACCTCCAGCTCGACACATTCCCTTACAACGGCACGACCACGACCTGCGAGAGCCTGTGGCAGGGCGTGCCGGTGGTGACGTTTGAGGGAAGCGTTCACGCGGCGCGGGTGGGGTCGAGCCTGATGCGGGCGGCGGGGCTTCCCGAGTTCGTCGGGCGTGACGCGGCGGAGTATGTGGAGATCGCGGTGGGGTGGGCGGGCCGGCGCGAGGAGCTGGCGCGGTTGCGGCTTGGCATGCGCGAGCGGCTGAGGGGGTCGGTGCTGATGGACGAGGTGGGGTTTGCGCGAGACGTGGGTGGGCTGATCAGGCGGGCGTGGCAGCAGTGGTGCGCCGGCGATGAAGCCGCCCGGGGCGCGCCCGCCGGGCGTGCGGGGCGGTAGCATCGGCGTATGCCATCGGTCGACCAGCTCCTCGCCTCGGCCCGCGCCTCGATGGCGCGGCGTGACTTCATTTCGGCAAAGGTGGTGCTGCACGAGCTCCTGGGCAAGCAGGCGGGGAACGCCGAGGCGCTGCTGATGCTGGGGGGGGCGGAGATGGAGTCGGGGCGGTTCGCGGAGGCGGAGCCGGTGCTGCGCCGGTGCGTCAAGGCTCGGCCCGGCGCGCCGGAAGGGTGGCTGAGCCTGGGGCAATCGCTGATGTACCAACTGCGGCCCGCGGAGGCGCTGGAACCACTGGCACGGGCGGCGGCGCTGCGGGCATCGTGGGACGTGCCGTGGTTCGAAATCGGGCGGGCCCGCAAGATGATGGGCGAGGCGGCGGGGGCCGCCGACGCGTTCGGCGAGGCGGAGAAGCGAAACCCGAGGAACATGCGGAGCGTGAGCATGCTCTCGGGGTGCCTTCTGGAGCAGGGCTTGATCGCGGAGGCGGTGGCGGCGTGCGAGCGGGCCGTGGCGCTCGATCCGCGTGAACCGGCGCTGCGGTCGGCGTTGGCGATGGCGCTGAACTATGTCGACGGCGAGCCGGCCCGCGTGCGGGCGGCCCACGTTGAGGCGGGGCTGGTGCTGATCGAGCGGTTCGCGCCGGCGGGGGCCGCCGCGCACGTGAACCACCGCGACCCGGATCGCCCGCTGCGGGTCGGCGTGATCTCGCCAGACTTCTGGACGCACTCGTGCGCGTACTTCATGCAGGCGCTGGTGGGGGGGTTGCGGGCGGCGGGGCAGGAGGTGTACTGCTACGCCGACGTCCAGCGCCCCGACGCCCTGACCGAGCGTTTCAGGTCGCTGGCCTCGGGGTGGCGCGACATCTACAAGGTGGACGCTGCGAAGGCGGCGGGCTTGGTCCGCGCCGACGCGATCGACGTGCTCATCGAGTGCGCGGGTCACACCGGCGCGAACCGGCTAGACGTGTGCTGCCACAAACCCGCCCCGGTGCAGGTGAGCTATCTGGGGTATCCGAACACCACCGGCCTGGCGACCATCGACTACCGGCTGGTGGACGCCGTGACGGACCCGATGGGCGATGCGGACTCGCACTGCACCGAGAAGCTGCTGCGCCTGCCGGGGTGCCTGTGGTGCTTCACGCCCAGCGCCGAGGCGCCGGAGGTGTCTCCGCTTCCGGCGGCGGGTCGCGGCGCGTTGTGCTTCGGATCGTTCAACAACCTGTCGAAAATCACCCCGGACGTGGTGGCGGCGTGGTGCCGGGTGCTGAGGGGCGTGCCCGGGTCGACGTTGCTGCTGAAGAACCGCTTCGTTCACGAGGCCCGCTCGCGCGACCGTCTGCTGGCGATGTTCGGGGCGGGGGGCGTGGAGCCCTCGCGGATCGAGATCGCCCCGTACACCGCCAACACCCGCGAGCACCTGGGGCTGTATTCGCGCGTGGACATCCAGCTTGACACCTTCCCGTACAACGGCACCACGACGACGTGCGAGAGCTTCTGGCAGGGGGTGCCGGTGGTGACGCTGGAAGGGCGGGTTCACGCGGCGAGGGTGGGGATGAGCCTCTGCGCGGCGGTGGGGCTGGGGGATTGGGTAGGGCGGTCGGTTGACGAGTATGTCGAGATCGCCCGGCGGATGGGCGGCGACATCGGCGCGCTGGGCCGCCTGCGTACGGGGTTGCGTGAGCGGTTGCGCGCCAGCGAACTGATGGACGAGCGGCGGTTTGGTGAACAGGTAACAGGGGCGATGCGGGTTGCCTGGCGGGGCTGGTGCGGGGCTTGAACGCTTGATGATGGCGGTCACGACGGGCCGGCCGTTGCCTACGATCCGGACCAACCTGCCCGATCCCGGGCCCCTGAGAGAGACCTCGTGCCGATCATGAGCAAGCAAGGACGCGCCAGCGGGTCTGTCGAGCCGAAACCAGCGAGGCGCGGAACCAGAGCCGACACCAAGCCCGACGTGCGCCCGTCGTCCGGCGAGGAGGGTGATTCCCGCTCCGAATACAAGCGCTTCATCCGCGTCCGCGGCGCCCGCGAGCACAATCTCAAATCGATCAGTGTTGACATCCCCCGCGACCGGCTGGTGGTGATCACCGGGCTGTCGGGGTCGGGGAAGAGCTCGCTGGCGTTTGACACGATTTTCGCGGAGGGTCAGCGGAAGTACATGGAGAGCCTGTCGGCGTATGCGCGGCAGTTTCTGGATCAGCTGAAGAAGCCGGACATCGACGACATCGAGGGGCTGCCGCCGACGATCGCCATCGAGCAGCGGACCAGCGGGCACAACCCGCGATCGACGGTGGCAACGTCGACGGAGATCTACGACTATCTGCGGCTGCTGTTCGCGCGGTGCGGGCGCCCGACGTGCTGGGCGCCGATCAAGACGGGCAAGAAGGACGGGGCGGTGACGGAGCGGTGCGGGCTGCCCATCGCTGCGTCGAACCCGTCGCAGATCACCGACGCCGTCAGCAGGCTGCCCGAGGGCACCAAGCTGATGGTGATCGCGCCGGTGGTTCGGGCGAAGAAGGGGTTTCACAAGGACGTGCTGGAGGGGTTCCTGAAACAGGGGCTGGTGCGGGCGCGGGTGAACGGCGCGATCATCGATGTCCGCGAGGTGCTGCAGAAGGGCGGCGAGAACCCGTTGGAACTGGGGAGGTATGAGAAGCACACGGTCGAGGCGGTGGTGGACCGGATCGTGGTGAAGCCCGAGGCGCGCCAGCGGCTGGCCGAGAGCGTGGAGACGGCGCTGAAGATGGCCGAGGGCGTGGTGATCGTCTCGGTCGAGGACACCGCGGCGGCGGCCGGCGGGGGCTGGCGCGACACGGTCTACAGCGAGAAGTTCTCGTGCGCCGAGCACCCCGAGTGCGCGCTGGAGGAGCTGGAGCCGCGGCTGTTCTCGTTCAACTCGCCCTTCGGCGCGTGCAAGGGGTGCGGGGGGCTGGGCACGCTCATGGAGTTCGATGAGGCGCTGGTGATCCCTAACGACTCGCTGAGCCTGGAGGGCGGCGCGGTGGTGGCGTGGGCCAAGAACGGGCCGGTGCGGGCGTGGTTCAACCGGCGGCTGCGGAAGTATTGCAAGGAGTTCGGGGTGTCGTTCGGCGCGCCGGTGAGCACCATCAAGCCCGAGCTGCTGCGCATCCTTCTGCACGGCACCACCGCCGAGGACCAGGCGAAGTACAAGGCCAAGTTCGAGGGGGTGATCCCGAACATCACCGAGTGGTGGGGAAGCACGGAGAACGAGAGCGTCAAGGAGTGGTTGAGCGGGTTCATGAGCACCACGCCGTGCAGGGAGTGCTTCGGCGACCGGCTGAAGATCGAATCGCTGTCGGTGATGCTGGAGTCGCGCGAGCCGCTGCCGGGCGAGGTGGTGGATCAGCGGCGGCGTCACGGGCTGAGCGCCGACCAGCGCCGGCTGAACCTGGCGGATTTCGCGAAGCTGAACATCGGCGATGCACGCCGGATCATCGACGGGCTGGAGCTGACGAGCGAGCAGCGGCACATCGCCGAGCCGATCCTGCGCGAGGTGAAGGCCCGGCTTGGGTTTCTCGCCAGCGTGGGGCTTGACTATCTGTCGCTGGACCGCAAGACGGCGACGCTCTCGGGCGGGGAGGCGCAGCGCATCCGGCTGGCCACGCAGGTGGGGAGCGGGCTGGTGGGGGCGTGCTATGTGCTCGACGAGCCGACGATCGGGCTGCACCAGCGCGACAACGACCGCCTGATCCGGACGCTGCGTCACCTCACCGACATCGGCAACACGGTGATCGTGGTCGAGCACGACGAGGACATGATCCGGCACGCCGATCACGTGCTGGACATCGGGCCGGGCCCCGGGGTGCACGGCGGGCGGGTGGTGGCGCAAGGAACCCCGGCGGAGGTCGAGCGTGACGCGGGCTCGCTGACGGGGGCCTATCTGTCGGGTCGGAAAAAGGTCGACATCCCCGGGCAGCGCCGGGTGCTGAATGAGAAGAAGGCCGTCACCGTCAAGGGCGCGGCGGCCAACAACCTGAAGCAGATCGACGTGGCGTTCCCCTTGGGCGGGATTGTGTGCGTGACGGGCGTTTCGGGCTCGGGCAAGAGCACGCTCGTCAACGACATCCTGCTGCTGGCGGCGAAGCGGCACCTGCTGGGCTCGCGCGTCAAGCCGGGCGAGCACGCGAAGGTGACGGGGCTGAACGGGATTGATCGGGTGATCGAGGTGGACCAGACGCCCATCGGGCGGACGCCGCGGAGCAACCCGGCGACGTACACCGGCCTGTTCGACGACGTGCGGCGCGTGTTCGCCCAGACAAAGGAGGCCAAGATCCGCGGGTACGAGCCGGGGCGGTTCAGCTTCAACGTGAAGGGCGGGCGCTGCGAGGCGTGCCAGGGACAGGGGGTGAAGAAGATCGAGATGCACTTCCTGCCGGACGTGTTCGTCGAGTGCGAGGTGTGCAAGGGGACGCGCTACAACCGCGAGACGCTGGAAGTGCAGTACCGCGGCAAGAGCATCGCCGACGTGCTGGGGCTGACGGTCGAGGACGCGGTGAAGTTCTTCGAGAACCACCCCAAGATCGCGCGGTTCGTGCAGTGCCTGCACGACGTGGGGCTCGATTACATCACGCTCGGCCAGCCGAGCACGCAGCTCTCCGGCGGCGAGGCGCAGCGGATCAAGCTGGCCACCGAGCTGGGGCAGCTCGCCAGCGGGCACACGCTGTACGTACTGGACGAGCCGACGACGGGGCTGCACTTCGAGGACGTGAGGAAGCTGGTCGGCGTGCTGAACCGCCTGGCAGACGCGGGTCACACGCTGGTGGTGATCGAGCACAACCTCGACGTGATCAAGTGCGCGGACTGGATCATCGACCTGGGCCCGGAAGGGGGCGAGGGCGGCGGGCGGGTGGTGGCGACGGGCACACCGGAGCAGGTGGCCAGGGTGAAGGGGAGCTTCACCGGGCATTACCTTGGGCGGATGCTCGGGGCTTCATGAACCCGGCGGAATGAGTGACCCGGGGGTGCCTCAGGTTCGCCTGTGGCTGGATGGATCGGCCCCGGCGAGGGGGAGGAAGCACGGCCGTCCGCGCTGCCGTGTCAGCCCTCGTAGGCCTTGCTGCCGATCGCGAAGTCGTAGAGCGACGCGATGTCGGGGGCGCCCTTGCTTGCCAGGCCGCGCACCTTGGTCATGATCTTGTCGGCGTCGCCGCCCAGGCCGCCGAGCAGGCGGAACTTGTGGTCGAGGATGCCCATGAGGTCGGCGGTGGTGTTGCGGGCGTGGCCGGCGGGGTACATGACCAGGCCGCTGTCGTACTTGCCGCCCTCGGTCGTGGTGATGACCAGCGAGGTCGGGATTCCGTCGGGGTATTTGGCGTCGTACTCGGGCCCGCCGTGCTCGAAGGTGATTTTGTCCATCAGGGCCCGGGTGGCGGGGTTGGCGACGGCGGCGTTGTCGTAGTCGTAGGGCGAGAGCATCAGCATCTTCCAGACGGTGTCCGTCGATGGCGGCGGGACGAGCACGCTGGAGTGACCGCTGTGCGGGGCGGCGCCGAACTTGACGGGTTCCTTGGCGAAGATCTCGATGGCCTTGCGCAGCATGGTCGAGACGATGTAAACCATGCTGTGGTCGGCGGACTGGCGGGTCTTGGGGTCGCGCTTGGCTGGGTCGCCGATGATGCCGAACGCAGGCTCGTAGGCGACGATCTTGATGCTCTTGATCAGCTTGCCGCCGTCGGCGAGCAGCTCGGGGTGCTTGCTCATCAGGTTGATGAGGCCCTGGAGCGCGCCGGCGGACTGGTGCTCGTAGAGGCCGAGCTTG
>CAZEDW010000011.1:0-96325 GCA_964510955.1 uncultured Phycisphaeraceae bacterium | reverse complement strand
CGCGGCCCCGGGTGCGGGCGCTTCGGGTCCGCCGCCGGAGCCGACTCGCGCCGCCAGCAGCCAGGGGGCCCCGCCTTCAAGGCTCAGCAGCGGGCGGATCGGGCCTCGCTCGTCGTCGACGGTCAGCCACCGAGTCACCGACACGGGCTTCAGCAACTCGCCAAGCTCCGGCGCCAGCAGCGCAAAGATCGTGCCGCCGTCACGCACCCCCGGCCCCCCCGGACCACCCAGCCCCCCCGGCACGCCCGCACCCACATCCGCCGGCGATGACCCGCCCGAACCCTGCGGCGCAACCACGCGCCGCACCGCGCTCTTGGCATCGTCGCCACCGGCGACCTCACGGCTCACCCGCCACGACAGACCCATGGCCTTCGTGAACGCGTCGGCCCACAGGTGCACCCCTGCGCCCTCCGGGGGCGACACGATCACCAGACCGCCCGCGTCGGCGAACTTTCGCAGCTTTGCCCACGCGTCGGGCTTCACCTGATCGGGCGCCGGTAGCACCACCGCGTCCAGCCCCGACAGCACGGCGGAATCGACCGCCGCCGGCTCGATGTCGATCACTTCCACCGGCGCGCCCTCGCCGGGGCGCAGCGCAAGCCGGAACCAGTCGGCGCTCGACAGCCGGTCAACCCGCCCCACGGAGCCGAAGGTCCGCTGCGCCACCACGCCGACCTGCAGCCGCTCACGCACCTCGACGGCCCGGCGGCGCGTGTTGTCGCCGGGGATGCTGTCACGGTCAATCTCTGCCACCAGCACGCGCTGCGAACCATCGCGATCTCCGCCGCCTGAAGCCCCCGAGGGCCCGGCGCCCGCGTCGAGCTGCACCGTCACGCTCGCCTCGCTCTGGCCCGCGGTCCAGCGCACCTGCGCCGGGGTCGGCGGGGCGCTCGCCCCCGCGACGCGCACGCGGAGCTGGGTCACGCCATCGGACGAAACCACTGGCCCCGCCCGCCGGAGCGCGACGCGCACCTGCGTTGCCTCGGAGCCCGCTGAGCCGGCGCCGACCACGACGCCGCGCAACGGCTCCATCGATGTGATCTGGACGTTGCCGGGCGCCTCGGGAGGACCGGCGGCGGGCCGGGAGCAAAGCACCGTCACGTCCGCGATCCCCTTCAACGCCACCGGCAATGGGCGCGAAAGGTCGGCGGACCCGCCCGTGAAATCACTGAGAATCACGACGCTGACCGGTCGGCGCGCCGGCGCGCCGGTCGCCGGCGCCGCCCCCAGTTTGGCCGCCAGCGCCTCGAGGGCGCCGGCGATGTCCGCCGCGCTGTCACAGGGCGGGGCCTCTCCCACAAGCTCGCGCACCGCGCGGACGTCCGGGGACGCCGGCACCACCGTCGCGTCGGCGGGGCCGCCCAGGAGCAACAGCCCGGCCCGATCGTTGCTTCCCAGGCCGTCAAGGACCGCCCGGGCGCCGTCCTTGTGGCGATCCAGCGCGGTCTTCCCGGCGCCGCCCGACCCCTCGGCCCGCGCCGAGGCCGCCAGCGAGTTGTCCAGCAGGATGTACACGTCACGCCCCGCCGAGCCGCCGAACAGGCCGCCCTTGTTCAGAGCGGGACGCCCGATCGCCAGGCCCAGGCAGCACAGGATCAGGCACCGCGCCAGGAGCAGCAGCAGGGTCTCCAGCCGGAGGCGCTTGCGTTGCTTGCGGATGGCCTCCAGCACGAACCGCATGGCGGCCCATGCCACCGGCCTGCGCCGCTGGCGGAACAGCAGGTGGATGATGATCGGGATCGCCACGCAGGCGACGCCGGCGGCGGCCAGGGCTGGGTGAAGGAAACTCATCCGGATTTGCTTCGCTTCAGGAGTGCGTTGCGCTTGGCGACAAACGCGCCGATCGCCGGGCCGAGCCAGTCGTGGGTGCAGACCTGCAGGTAGTCAAACCCGAACGCCCGGGCGGTCTTGGCGACCTGCTCGCAGTGGTCGTTGAACACCTCCAGGTATGCGGCGCGGATGGCGCGCGGGTCGACCTTGACCAGACCCTCGCCCTCAAGCCCCAGCAGCGGCGCGGTGTTCTCGAAGTCAAAGGTCTGCTCCAGCCGGTCCACCACCTGCACCATGATGAGGTCATGTCGCTTGTGCCGGACACGCGCCAGGGCCGTGCGGACGCGCGCGGGGTCTTCGAAGAAATCACTGACGATCACGATCAGGCACCGGCTGTTGAGCTTGCCCAGCGTCTGGTCGATTACGTGCCCGAAGTCTGTCGGCTTGTCCACGGGGTGGTTCGACAGCACGCCGACAATCCTCCGCCACTGCGTCATCGCGTTGGTGCGGTCCAGCGCGTCCACCAGCGCGTCGGCGAACAGCCCCAGGCCCACGCGGTCCCCCTGCCGCAGGGCCATGTACGCGAAAGCGGCGGCGGTCGCCGTGGCGTGGTCGTACTTGGTCCAGTTGGTCCGCCCGTCGACCGCCGTCTTGCGCCCCGCCCCCGACGCGTCCTCGTAGGACCGCGAGCCGTAGTTCATCGATCCGGAACAGTCCACCAGCAGCACGAGGTCAAGATTGGTCTCCTGCTCGTACTGCTTGAGATAGAGCTTGTCGGAGCGCCCGAACACCTTCCAATCCAGGTGGCGCAGGTCATCGCCCTTCACATACGGCCGGTGCTGCGCGAACTCGACGCTGAAGCCCTTATAGGGCGAGCGGTGCTGCCCGCTCATTACGCCCTCGACGATCATCTTGGCTCTGAGCTCGAAGCTGCCGAGGCGAGCCAGCGTCTGGGGGTGCAGGTACAGCGACGCGTCCGCCTCGGGAAGGCGGGCGCGGTCGGCGCGCACGGGAACGGCGGGGCCGTCGGGCATCCGGGCGGATCGTAGCGGGGAGGCCGGACCCTGCCATGACCCGAACCGGGGTTCTTGATTGTCGCCGGAGCGCTCGCGTACACTCTCCTCCCATTCCCACCGGCTTTGCCGGGCATCCGACATCCACGGAATCGCGACACCGGCCGGGCGCCCCAGCCCTGGGCCCAAGGAGCCATCGACGCATGCCCCACGACCCGCTCGACACCATCATCGGCGCCGGCGCCGACACCGCCACCCTCCGCGGGAACCCCGAGCAGGCGGCCCGCCTCATCCAGGGCGGCGAGCGGCTGCGTCAGGAAGGCAAACGCGACGAGGCGATCGCGGAGTTCCGAAAGGCCGTGGCGGCGGACCCCAACGGCGTCGACGCGCTGTTCAAGCTGGCGTTTGAACTCGACCTCGCCGGCGAAGAGGACGAGGCGATCGCGCTCTACGAGCGCTGCGTCGCCCGCACCCCAGCCCCCATCAACGCCCTCATGAATCTCGCGGTGTTGTACGAGGATCGCGGCGACTTCATCCGGTCCGAAAAGTCGCTCCGCCAGGTGCTCGAGACCAACCCGAACCACGAGCGCGCCCGGTTGTTCATGAAGGACGTGCAGGCGTCGCGCGAGATGTCGTTCGACGAGGATGCCGACCGCGACGTCGCCAAGCGCAACGCGCTGCTGGACACGCCGGTGACGGACTTCGAGCTGTCGGTGCGGGCGCGCAACTGCCTGAAGAAGATGAACATCCGCACCTTGGGCGACCTCCTGCGGGTCACCGAGGCCGAGCTGATGGGCTACAAGAACTTCGGCGAGGCGTCGTTGCTGGAGATCAAGGAGATGCTCACGGCCAAGAACCTGCGCCTCGGCCAGGGATTGGACGAGCAGCACCGGCGCGTGCGCCGCGAGGTTTTCGACAAGCTCAAGGGATCGGGCAACGAGGCCGTGCTGGCCCGCCCGGTGTCGGACCTGGGCTTCTCGGTCCGGGCCCGCAAGGCCCTGCAGCTGCTGGGCATCAACACCCTGGGCGATCTGGCGGCCCGCACCGAGGCGGAGCTGATGGGCGTCAAGAACTTCGGCGCCACCAGTCTGGACGAGGTGAAGGCCAAGCTCGACGAGCACGGGCTGGCACTGCGCAAGCTGGCGTTCTGAGCCGGGAGTCGGGCCAGTATCAGACACCGGTCATTGCGCGCCTGCGCCCGCCGCGGGCGTTGTCACGCCCGGGTCCCACCCACCGCCCAGCGCCTTGTAGAGCGCCACGAGATTGGACGCGAGGTTGGTCGTGGACTGGGTGAGCTGCGCCTCGATGGCGAACAGTTGGCGTTGCGCCTGCAGCACGTTCAGAAAATCAACCTTGCCGGCGCCGTAGAGCTTGAGCGAGAGATCGACGGCCTGGCGGTTCGCCTCGGTCGCTTCGCTGAGGGCGCCGCGCCGCTGCTGCTCGCGCGTGAAGTTGACCAGCGCCGTCTCGACCTCCTGCAGCGCCGTCAGCACGCTCTGTCGGTACCCAAGCGCCGCCTGCTCCGCGGCCTCGTGCGCCTGCTCGATGTTCCCCTCGACCCGCCCGCCCGTGAAGATCGGCAGGCTGACGCTGGGGCCGATGGACCAGTAACGGTTGGCGAGCGTCCCCAGCGATGACACCTTGTCGCCCTGGGCGCCGAAGCTCCCCGTCAGAGAGAACTTCGGGAACTGGTCGGCCACCGCGACGCCGATCCTGGCGGTGGCGCTGTGCAGGTCGGCCTCGGCCTGCCGGAGATCAGGACGCCGGAGCAAGAGGTCCGACGGCAACCCGACGGGGATCGACGCGGGGAGCTCCGGCGCGTCCGAGTCCGGCGACAGTTCCGCCAGCAGCGCCCCGGGCTCCCCGCCCAGCAGCACTCCCAGCGCGTAGATCGACGACCTCGCCTGGGCGTCGAACGAAGGAATCGAGGCCTCGGTCTGGGTCACGTTGGCCCGTGCGTTGGCCACGTCGAGGGCGCTGACGAAGCCGGCGTCAAACCTTTGGCGCGTGAGCTCGAGCGTGCGGTTCTGCGCTTCGAGGTTTTTCCGCGCGATCGCAAGCTGCCGCTGCGCGCCGCGCAGGTCGAAGTAGGTGGCCGCGACCTCGCCGGCGAGCGTGACCCGCTGAGCCTCGCGGGCGTAGCCGGCGGAACCGATGTCCGACTCTGCCGCCTCGACGCTCCGGCGCGTGCCGCCGAACACGTCGATCTCCCACGTCGCGTCGAAGCCCGCGCGGAACAGGTTGGACGTGCTCGCGCCGCGCGCCCCACCCGACCGGCTGCGCGACGCGCTCGCGTCGGCGTTGACAGTGGGGTACCAGCCCCCGGCGGCGACAACGCGGGCGGCCCGGGCCTGACGGATGCGCGACGCCGCCTGCGCCAGGCCAAGGTTCTCCGCCATCGCCCGATCAATGAGCGAGGTCAGCGCGGCGTCATTGAACACCGTCCACCAGCGGGCGATGTCGGCGTCGCCGTGCGTCGGCGCCGACGCGACCGGGCGATCCGACGCGGCGCCGTCGGCGCCGGTCCACTCTGGCGGCGTCCGTGGGGGCGTCGGCCGGTAGTCGGGCCCGACCGTGCAGCCCTGAACCACGCCGAGAACCAGCGCGAGGGGTGCGGCCCGGAAGCAGGAAGATCGGGGGTGCTTGGTCATCGTCGGACTCACTCGTAGCGGAGCGCCTCGATCGGGTCGAGCCGCGAGGCTTTCCACGCCGGATAGAAACCAAAGACGATCCCCACCACCGCCGAGACGACCACCGACGCCACGATCGCCTCGACCGACAGCTCGACCGGCCAACGCATCACCTCGCGGACGATCACCGCGGCCCCGCGCCCCACGCCCAGCCCCAGCAGGCCCCCGATCAGGCACAGCAGCGTCGCCTCGGTGAGGAACTGCGTGAGGATGTCGCGGGCCCGCGCGCCGACCGCCATGCGCAGCCCGATCTCGCGCGTCCGCTCGGTGACCGATACCAGCATGATGTTCATGATGCCGACACCGCCCACGATGAGCGAGATGAGCGCCACCGCCAGCAGCAGGTTCGTCATCATCGTCGAGGTGGAAGAAAGCGCATTGGCGCTCTCGGTCATGTCGCGGATGGAGAAATCGCTGGGCTCATCGGGGCGCAGGCGGTGGCGCTCGCGGAGCAGCCCGGTGACCTGGTCGATCGCGGGCTTCACTTGGGACGGCGCCGCCGCCGCCGCGAGAATCTGGTCCACGTTGGCGAACCGCACGGGCATGGGCTGGTCGGCGGCCTGGGCCGCCGACGGTGCGGGGAACACACTCGTGGACCCGGGGAAGAGCGAGTTGGCCGTTGCGCTCGACGCGGCGTTGCCGCCCGCCGCCGCGCCGGAGCCCCCGCCGCCCGCCACGCGGTACTTGATGGTCGTCCACGGGGCCAGCACGATGTCGTCCTGGTCCTGTCCGAATGCGTTGGCGCCCTTGGAGGCGAGCACGCCGACCACCCGGAAGCTCACGCTTTGCACCCGCATCTCCTGGCCGACGGGTGAGCGCCCCTGGAAGACCTCGCGCACGATGGTCTGACCCACCACGCACACCCGCGAGGCGTTGCGGACATCCGACGCCGCGAACATCGCGCCCTCGGCGAGGTTCTTCCACTCGCGCACCTCAAGGTACTCGGGCGTGACCCCCAGGATCGACTGCGGCACCCAGTTGCGGCTCTGGTAGATCACCTGCGTGCGGGCCCGCACGATGGGCGACGCCGCGGCGATGCCGGGGCACTCGCGTGCGATCGCGGCGCAGTCCTCGGCCGTGAGGGTGAGAACGCTGCCCGCCCCGAACGAGACCCCGCCGCTCGCCGCCGTGCCCGGCATGATCAGGAGGTTGTTCGCGCCCATGCTCGCGATAGTCCTGGCGATCGACGACGACGAGCCCTTGCCGATCTCCATCATCGCGATGACCGCCGCGATGCCGATCACGATGCCCAGCACGGTCAGCGCCGAGCGAGTGACATTTCGCCGCAGCGCCCGCAGCGCCGTCTTGAGCGTGCGACCGAAGGTCATGATGCGGCCCCCACCAGTTGCGCCGCCGGCTCGCCGGCCCGCAGCGGTTCCTGCACCGTGTCCGACTCGACCAGCCCGTCACGCAGGCGGATGTTGCGCCGCGTGTGCCCGGCGACCACGGGGTCGTGGGTCACGATCACGATCGTGATGCCCTCGTCCCGGTTGAGCTGCTGCAGCATCGCGAGCACCTCCAGCGTGGTTCTCGAGTCCAGGTTGCCGGTCGGCTCGTCGGCGAACAGCACCGGCGGATGATTCACCAGCGCCCGGGCGATCGCGATTCGCTGCTGCTGGCCGCCCGAGAGCTGGCTCGGCGTGTGATCCATGCGGTCGCCCAGACCGACCTTCTTGAGCATCTCCTCCGCGCGCCGGCGCGCCTCGCGCTCGCTCAGCCCCGACGCCGTATAGGCCAGCGGCATCATCACCTGCTCCACCGCGGATGTCCGCGGGAGCAGGTTGAATGACTGGAACACAAATCCGATCTTGCGGTTGCGGATCCTCGCCCGCGCATCGTTCGACAGACGCGCTGTTTCCTCGCCGTCCAGCCAGTACTCGCCCGAGCTCGGCCTGTCGAGGCACCCCAGCGTGTTCATCAGGGTCGTCTTCCCCGAGCCCGAGGGCCCGGTCAGCGCCACCAGCTCGGCCCGCTGGATCGACAGCGAGACGCCCCTGAGCACCGGCACGTCGATGTCGCCCATGTGGAAGGTGCGCCGGATGTCTTCGAGTTGGATGAGGGGGCGGTTCATTGGTTGGCTGAACGATTCTTCTGCTCGCGCGAGACCGCCGGCCGTCACCGCCCGCCTCCGCCGGGCCGGCCGCCGCCGCGGAACATCTGGGGGGCGAACGGGTTGGTGCTCTGCTGGCCAGTCCCCCCCGACGCGACGGCCTCTCCCACAATCACCTCGTCACCCTCGCGGAGTTCGTCCGATTCGACCGCGGTGCTGGTCCCGTCACTGATGCCCAGCTTGACGCTGGCTGCGACGGGCACCCCTTCGCGCAGCACCCAGACCCGAGCGCCGCGCCCGCCGGAGTCCCTCTCGCCGCCGGGCGATTTCGTGCCGCGCGCGTCGCCGGTGCGGGAGGACTGGGCGTCGCCCCGCCCCTGCCCCGCCCCACGCGACACAGCGCCCGACCCCGAGGCGGACGCGGCGGCGCTCGAAGGCGTCGGCGACCACCGCAGGGCCGCGTTGGGCACGCTCAGCGCGTCATCCTCGCGGCCAAGGGTGAACTGCACGTTCGCGGTCAGGTACGGCAGCAGCTTCATGCTGCTGTTGTCCGTCACGATCTCCACCGTGTACGTCACGACGTTCTGCGTCATGGTCGCGTTCAGGCGCACCTTCCGCACTTCGCCGGCGAAGCGCTCGCCGGGGAACGCGTCGCAGGTGAACGAGACGGTCTCGCCCGGCCTGACGTGCCCGATGTCCGCTTCGTTGACCTGCACCAGAACCTGCATCCGCGTCAGGTCCTTGGCGATCAGGAACAGGCTCGGGGCGTTCAGGCTCGACACCACCGTCTGCCCGATATCGACGCGCCGGTCGATGATTACGCCGTCAACCGGCGACACGATGGTGCAGTAGAAGAGGTTCCGGCGCGAGCGCACCAGCGCGGCCTGAGCGCTCGCGACCTGCGATTTCGCCTGACCGATCTGGGCCTCGGCGAGCGCCAGCCCCGCCTCGGCCTGCTCGAAGTTCGACTTCGAAGAGTCGTAATCAACCTGCGACAGCGCCTGGGATTCGCCGAGCTTCTGCGCCCGTTCCCAGTCGCGCCGCGCTTGCTCGAGCCTGGCCTGCGCCTGCGCCCGAGTGGCCTCGGCCACCCGCACCGCGGCCTGCGCCTGGTTGAGCGAGGCCTCGTCCGCGGCGACCTGCGCCGAATAGATGGCGTCGTCGATCTTCGCGAGCACCGAATCGGCCTTGACGTTCGAGCGGTAATCAACCGGCTTGCCGTCGGTGCCCACGCCGAACGAGGCGATGAGACCGTTCACCTGCGTGCCGACGTCAACGACGTCCTCCGGCACCACGGTGCCGGTCGCGCTGATCGACCAGACGACGTCCCGACGCTGCACCGGGGCGGTGCGGAATGTCGGTGCGCCGCTCTGCGACCGCTCGCTCCATAAGCGGTACCCCCAGTACCCGCCGGCGCCCACTGCGGCGATCACGACAATCCACAAGACCAATCGCTTCATGATCGCTTCCTCGGAGCACGTCGTCGCGCGGGAGCCCGCACCCCGGGGGGCGGCACGGGCAGATCCATCTGATTCATCATGTGGCTGTTGAGGCGGGTCAGCAGCGAAGCCAGCCGGTCGAGCTCCGCGGTCCCGAGCCCGGCCGTGATCGACCGCACCCACGCTGAATGGGCCCCCAGGGCGTTGTTGACGCGATCGCGTCCCGCCCCGGTCAGGGCGATGCGCCGCGAGCGATGGTCGTCCGGATCGGGCTCGCGCCGAACCAACCCGGCCCTGACCATCCTGTCAAGCGTGGCGCTGAGGCTCGGCGGCTGCACGAGAAGCGCCGCGCCCAGCTCGTGCATGCGCGGGTCCGCCACGCCCCGCCGGCTCAGCCGTTGCAGCGCGCGGAGAACGCCCCACTGCGCCGGGCTGATCCCCATGCGGGTGAAGTGCGGCTCGGCGAGCCGGCGCACGAGCCCCCCGGCGCGGAGCAACTCGTGCCACGCCAGCGGAACATCATCGCCCGCGCCGTCCGCTCGCCCGGCGCGCCCTCCGCGGGTGCTCTGTCTTCGGGGCCGTGTCATTCGTTCGCTCACAAACTATATGACAGCGGTCCCGTTTCTTCCAGCGGCACCGGGCGGGGGTGCCCCGGGCAAGTCCCCGCCCCGTGCGTCGCCGAGGCTCGGCGCGCTACCGGCGCCGCAGCAGGCCCGCGGCACCGATGGCCAGCGCCAGCCCGGCGGTCGGAGCCGGGATCATCGGGCCGGACCAGCCCTGGTTCGCGAACGCCACGTTGACTTGGAACGGCGCCGCCCCGGCCGGCATGTTCCAGCTGTGCGCGTGCCCGTCGTTCAGGGCGTCAAGCCAGTTGCCCGGCATCGCGTACCCAAAGACGATCGACGGCAGCGCCATGCTGGCGCCTACGCCCGCGGTGTCGATGTCCCACTCCCAGTTGCCCGGGCCGGTGTAGGCGTTGAAGTCCCAGTCCTGCGACGCCGGGATGCCCGCCGACGCCGGCGTGAGGTCAAGAATCGACCCCACCACCAGGTTGTGCGAGAACATGAACTGGCTTCCCGCCACCGGCAGCGCCAGTTGCAGCGCCCCGTGGGTGTCGATGATGTTGATCCCCGACAGGTCGTTCTGCCCCAGCATGCCCGGGGGGGTTGTGAACGTGTACGGGGGCGCCTGGAACGGCGGCGGGCCGTTGCCGTTGAAGTACCCCAGGTTCGTCACCTCATAAATGAACGCCTCCGCGTTATTCACCGGCACGATCGCGCTCCCCACCGTCATCCCGTTGCGGTTCGCGGCGTTGAACGGGTTGAGCGGCAGCCCCGGGATCGGCAGGCCGTTGTACCACGCCTGTGTAGCAGCCTGCGAAAGGTGCCACTCGGTCATCCGGAACAGCGGCATCGATTGCGGCGTGGGCGGCGGCAGGTTCCGCGGATTCGACAGCACGCCGAAGTTCGGGTCATCCCACCACATCCGATCGTGGTTTCCAAGGACCTGCCCGACCACCGCCGAGCCCCCGAGACTCAGCAACGCACCAACTCCCGTGATCCACGCCGTCATGGAACGGTTCATTCGAGTTGACTCCTTTCCTGGTCAGACGCCCCGACGGGCAACGCCCGAAAGGTCGGACGTCCAAGCCCGATGTGGCTCAGCCACTCGACTGTTACCCGCCGGGAGGTGCGCGGCCACAGGGAATCTCCCCTGTTTGGCCCGGCCGCGTCCGCCAGCGATTCCTACCAGCCCCTGTGGCTGCGGTACGCCGCCCCGCAGAGCTTGTAAAGCATCCGCGCCCCCACGTTCGCATCCCATTCGCCCGTCCCTTCGGGCCCCGGGCACACCTCGTTGAGGTCAAACCCGACAATCTTGCGCCCGGACTTGGCGAGCACTTCCAGGAGGATCGCAGCCTGGTTGAAGCTCAGCCCGCCCGGCACCGGCGTCCCCGTGTGGGGACAAAGCGCCGGGTCCAGCCCGTCGATGTCGAACGACACATACACCTGGCGCGGCAGCGAGTTGACGATCTCCTGGCAGATCAGCTCCCACGCCTCGCCGCGCGATTGCCGGCGGTGCAGGTCCAGGTCGAAGTAGCAGGCCACCTTGGGCGCGCCGCGGGGAGCGGCAATAACCCATGAATCGCGCGGGTTCATGTTCTGCGCGAGCGGGTCACCCTTTACCGGCTCCTGCGCCACCCGCAGCTCGCCCTCGCCGAAGTCGCGGATGCCCACCTGCACGATCCGGCGAACGCCGGGGATGCGGCGCACCACGTTGTGCATGATGGACGCGTGCGACCAGGCGAACCCCTCGAACGCCTCGCGCAGGTCCATGTGGGCGTCGACGTGCAGAATTCCCAGCCCTTCCGCCCCCGCTCTCTCCGCGCACGCCCGGATCGCCCCGAACGGCGTCGAGTGGTCGCCGCCGATCAGCCCCGGCACGCGCCCGGAGTCCAGAACGCGCTTGCACCGGTCATACACGATCGAGTTGAGCCACTCGCACGCGTTGTCCACCTCCGCCACCGCCGCCGCGTCCGAATCCTCCGCGCCGCCCTTGGCGATGATCGGCTCGGCGGCCCGCCTCGCGGCGGCGCTGCGGCTGATGATCGACGGGTCAATCTCCTGCATGAACAGCCCGAACTCGTACACCCGCCCGAACTGCAGGTCGAACAGGTCGACCTGGTGCGACGCCTCGAGGATCGCCGCCGGCCCCGCCGACGCCCCGCCGCCGTAGCTGGTGGTGGCGTCGAACGGCGCCGGGATCAGGATGCACCCGGCCTGTTCGGGGCCGTGAGGCAGCCCGAACACCCCTGTCCCAGGCTGGGCGGCGGCGTCGGGGTCGAACGGTGCGGGTGCGGAGGGAGGATTCTGCCGGGTCATGGCGCGATGGTAGCGGCGGCGCCGCGCGCCGGCTGCCTCGCCCGCGCGTCAGTTCACAGTCTCATCCCGCGCCGTCTTGTCCACCAGCACCACCGGCGTGTAGATCTCCACCCGCCCCTGGTCGGCGTCGATCCGCCCGAAATCCTTCAGGTTCTGCTCCAGGCGCGCGATCTTGCGTTCCACCAGCACCTCGCCCGGCAGTGTCTCGCCGATGGGCGAGCCCCAGACGATGCGGTTTCCCTTGTCGGTCACGAGGGTGAGCTTGGCGCTCTTGGCGAACTCGCTGAGGTCGACGCCGGCGACCTGGCGCGCCACCTTGGGGCGACCGTGAAGCACCTTCAGCAGCGCGATCGCCGACTGCACGTCGCCCCCCACCCATGGTTTGCCGTAGGCCAGGCCGCCCCGGTCGGTCGTCGGAGCGGGGGAGGTCGGGTTGGTGATCGAGAACAACCCCGGCGGCGGCTCGGCGCCCGAGGGCAGCTTGAGCACCGCGCCGTCCATCGCCACCAGGTGGTTCCGCCCATCGCGCTTCACCACCGCGGCGGGGACGCGCCACGCGCCGCGCACCGCCACCACCCCGCCGGCCTCACGCCGCACTTCCTTCAGCTGGGCGAACCAGCCGGTCCACTTCAGCCGGTCGGCGGCGGTCTGCAGCGACTCCTGATCGAACGGGTCGGGGGTCACGTTGGCGAGCACGAGCTGTTCCAGTTCGTTCTGCACCCCGACCGGAACCCAAGTCCGCTCGCCGTTGCCTGAAGGATCGGGGATGGTGGGCCACTCGATGCTGACCTTGGGCGGTTGGGTCGACAGAGACGAGACATACCGCTCCAGCCTGCTCCGCCCGAAGGCCCACGATCCGATGAGCACCACCACGATTAGGGCCGTCAGCAGGCGTGAGCACAGCGTCAACACGCCGTCGGCCCCCAGCTCGCCCACTTTGGCGGCGGTGCGGGAGAGCAGTCCGGGCTGGGGCGACTTTGGAGCTTTGGTTGGCACGGATCGATTCTCGATGTGAGCGGCGCGTGCGGCGCAGCGCCCCGCGTCAGTTACTGTCAGCCAGCGCCGCCTCGACTAGCAGCGCGCACAACGCCGGCATGTCCAGCCCGATGGTGCGGGCGGCCATGGGCACGAGGGAGTGGTCGGTGAAGCCCGGCATGGTGTTGAGCTCCAGGAACCACGCCCGGTTGTCATCGTCGAGGATGAAGTCGGCCCTGCAAAGGTGGCGGACGCCGCCGGGGATGCTCTCGGCCAGGGCCCGCGTGAGGCTCCCCAGCTCGTCGCGCAAGTTCTGCGCGATCGGCGGACCAACCAGGTACTTCGTGTCGTTGCGGTTGTACTTGGCCTCGTAGTCGTACAGCCCCTCGGCGGGCGTGATCTGGATCAGCGGGAGCGGCTCGAGCCGCCCACGACCGCCCCCGACCGGGCGCGCGGGGATCATCCCCAGCGTCAGCTCGCGCCCCTTGATCATCGGCTCGACCATGCACGGCTTGGCGCTCCGCACGCTCGAGCGGTGCGCGTGCAGCCACTCCTGCCCGGTCCGGCACACGTGCAGGCCGACGGTCGACCCCTCGAAGATCGGCTTCACAACCACCGGCAGCGGCAGGGGGAGCGCTTCGTCGCTCGGATCGAGGATCATCGTCGGCGCGACGTTCATGCCCACCTTGCCCGCGAACGACTTGGTGAGCACCTTGTCCATGCAAGCCCGCGCGGCGGAGGCCCCGCACCCCACGAACGGGCGCCCGTCCTGCTCCAGCAGCGTCTGCAACGGCCCTCCCTCGCCCCACTTGCCGTGCAGGGCCGGGAAGACCACACCTCCCCCCAGCGCCTTCAAGCCGGCCAGGTCGAGCCGATCAATCACCTGGTAGTTCACGCCGAACTTCCCTGAGGCCTTCAGCGCCTGCGCGATGGCGGCGGAGCTCCTGAGCGAGACCTCACGCTCGGCGTCGGGGCCCCCGCCGAGAACCAGGACTGTGGGTTGGTTGGACATGGGAACGCAGCGGGTATGGACCGGGTCGAGAAGCCTGGCCGCCATTGCCGCCGACGAGGGCAAGGGACGGGCGGGGAATGATCGGCATAACCAGCTCGCCGCGGCCAGAGCATCCACCGGCGTGTCCCGCGGGCGCCGCAAGGGGAGGCTGAGAGGCTCGCGCTCGGGAACCCGGAGATTCGGAGAAAGTTCAGCGAACAATCCCCGAAGGCTCGCCCGCCGAGCCGGGGAATGTAAGCGTAACGGCGATTCCGGCGCCGCCCTCAGCGCGCGAGCCGGTCCATCACGATGGGGATCGCGGGCGGCACCTCGATCTCACCCTTGCTCACAGACTTGATCAGGGCGGTCAATGTGAGCCGCCGGAACATCGCCTGATGAGCGGATTCGACCTCGACGAAGTCTTCGACCCCGGGCAGGCGCGCCGAATCGACGGGCACCGGGCCGTCGCCCAGGTCGTCGATCGCCCGCGCGACGGCTTTCTCCGTTTCCGCGATCTCCTTCTCGCTCAACAGCGCACGGACGAACCGCGAGTCGAGCACCGCCTTGGCGTCTTCGGCGGTGAACGGCGTGGCCCTCCCGGCCACGGCGGTGATCCGGACGTGGCGGGGCAGCGGGCGAGCATTCAACTCCGTCAGAAACGCCGAGCCCGGGAGCAGATCGTCGGCGGCCTGCCCGCGCCCGTCCACCAGCCAGCCGATCAGGTGGCCGGCGTCGGACTTGTCCGCGTCCATCCAGCGCTGGAACTGGTCCCGCGCCTCGGCGAGGAACTCGATACGGGCCCACGCCGAGCCCGTGTTGGGCGTGCCGACCATGACGCACCGCGCCACGTCCGGCAGGTCGACGTGCCCCGCGGCGTCGCCGGCGTACAGGCCGGCGCGCGTGAGCGTGTCGCGCGCCACCAGCCCACCCATCGAGTGGCACACCAGGTCCACCGTGGTCACGCCCGCCGCCCGCAGGTCGCGCAGCGCGGCGCCCAGGTGCTCGGCGGCAACGCCGATCGGGCCGTCGTTCTCGTAATCGAACCTGGCGACGCGGTACCCCGCCGCCGCGAGGTAGGGAGTGAGGTCATTCCACACGTCCCCCGGCTCATCAAGCCCGTGCACAAGCACCACAACGCGGCGCGGATCGGCACAGGTCGGAGGGGCGGGCGGCGTTTCGCGCGACCACGCGTCGTTACCGAGCGAAAGAGACTTGCCGTTGAAGTACCGCAGGCCCATCTCGTTGTCATGGCGTGACTGCGCCTCGGCGAGCGCCCGGTCGAATCGTTCGCGCGCGGCTCCTTTCAGGTCGTTGATCAGCTCGATCGCTTTCGCCTCGTTGACGTTGGATCTCACCCACGCGGCGGCACGGCTGACGCGCTCGGAAGCGTTTGTCCACGCACGCCCGGCGCGCTCCGACAGCGATGAGCCACGCTCCGGTGCCGACACCGTCTCCGCGGGAGGCGCTGTCTGTCCGCGCGTGCCCGCGGCCAGGGCGTGCGTCACCAGTGCTGCCGCCGCCAGAAGCAGCCGCGGGGATGGCGTGTGTGGCATGTGTTGCTCCGAGAGGTCGCCGGACATTATTGGCGGACGACCCGGGCGGGTTTCACATGCGCGGCCTGGACTCACCTGTTGTGAGCGAGACCTGTGCCGCTTGGATAGCCGGAGCTTGGGCCCGAGAACACTGCTCAGTTCGCTTCCCAGTGCCACCCCCACCCCATGAGCCAGTCATACGACCAGGCGAGGTGGAAGCCGCCCTTGGTGCCCTTGCCTGAGCCAGAGGAGCTTGAAGTGCCGGTTGTGGACGAAGCCGAGCCCGATGTACCCGAGCCGGAGCTGCCCGAGCTCCCGCCCGAGGAGCCTGACGAGCCTGATGTTCCCGACGAGCTTGTGGCCGTGGTCCCGGTACCCGAACTCGTGGTTCCCGACGTGCCCGCGGAGGAAGAGGAGCCCGAGGCGCCCGAGCCGGAGCTTGTCGAGCTTGTCCCCGAAGAGCCGGACGACCCGGAAGAGGACGACGTCCCCGAGGAACCCGTGCTCGTCCCTGCAGACACACTGACGCCCGACGCACTCGCGCCGGTGTCTGTTGTTGGCACGGCGAGGGAAACACCCCCGCTCCCGGACGTACCCGTGGTCCCCGAACCGGCGTTCGTCGACCCGCCGGACCCCAAAGTCACCAACGCGCTGGTCGTGACGGTTGGAATCAGCGACGGTGAACCATCGTCGCCGCCGTCAGAGTCCTTTCCCGTCGAAACGCTCACGTCGCTCGTTGTCGTGGCCCCTTGGCCTGCAACCGCCGTGGTCGAGTTAGAGAGGCTCACAGTGGCGTTGACAACGGACACACTCACAGAAGCGGTAGTTGAGCCGGAACTCTCGGAGGAGCCGGAATTCTGCTCCGAGCCTTCGCCCGAGTTGCCCGGGCCGTGACCCGAGGACGACCCGGATGTTGAAGTCTCCGTGCCGGTGTCGTCACTCCCCGTGAAGACCGAGAGCGTCGCGGTGGTCTCCGCCGCCGCGGAAACAACCCCGGTCGTGAGCGAGGTTGTCGACGCGCCGGTCGTGCTCGTAGCCGCGGCGGAAGTTTCTTTGCCGGTCGAAGCGGCCGATGTCGTGCTCACCGACAGCAGCGAGTCGAGCGACGCCGATGCCGCGATCTGCGAGACCGAGGCGGCTGAAGCCGAGACGATGGAGTCCGTGGTGCCGGCGGCCGACTCTTCCGACTGGCTCGGAGCCGTGGATTCGGCGGACGCGGCGGAGTCCTGGCTTCCCTGACGCTCCTGGCGCCGCGCCTCGTCAAACACAGAGGTTGTGATCTGTGCCTCAGTGGCCGCGTCCGGGGTAGGCGTCACGCCCCCCGTCGCCGCGTCCACCAGCACGTCGCTCCGCCCGGCGCTGTTGGTCAGCGACACATAGAGGTCCGAACCCTGGTCCGGGCGCCCCATGGCGTCGAACCGCAGGTACAGGCCCTGGCCCTGCACGCCGAGGTGGACGTTGCCCATGTCGGCGGCCTTGAAGTCAATCAGATACCTCGTCCCGGCCGGGGCGCCGGGGCGGTCGATCGGGTTGTCCGGGTCGGACGCTTTGGCAAGCCAATACCGGTCGTTGTCGGCGTCGAACTTCACGATCACCGGGTCCGCCGGGTTGGCCACGCTGACAGCCTGAGCGTACTCGATGTCGGCGGTGAGCGACGCCGTGGCCGACTGCAGCTTCAGCGGCTCGTCGCTTCCTGCAGTGGGCAGGATCACGACCACCGCGACCGCGATGACCACCACCGTCATGGTCACCTCGACGAACGTGAACCCATGCGCGCGCCGGCGGAACGGGCGGGCACCGGGCGAATCAGGCTGGTACGGTCGCTTCGGTTGGTGCATCGTTAGATCCCCGTGAGATCGGGAAGCGCGCGGACCTCGACGGTCCGGCTGGTTCGATCGGCCGGCTGCTCGGTGGTGACAGCGGTCACGGATTCCACGCTCAGCGTGGCCTCGCTCAACGCCGCCACGGCGCCCGTCGTGCTGTCAAGGCTCGGGATGAGGCGCACGGCCACGGTGAGCGCCGAGGCGCCGGCGGCCGTGTTGAAGCCCGCGAGGGTCGTTGCCAGATCGGCCAGGGGCGCCCCGTCGCTGTCGTACAGCGGGCCGCTCTTGGCGCTGAACCCCGTGCGCGGATCGAGGCACGGGTCGTAGTACAGCGACGTGCCCGACGCCAGGCTCACGCTCGCGCCGGTCAATCGCCCGATGATCGATGCGCCGTCACGAAGCGTGATCGCCGCCGTCGGCGAGTGAACGCACGCCACCACCAGCGCGTTGGACTCGAACTGGTACTGGGGCGTCGCCGTGCCGCCGGTGCTGGAGGGCTGGGCGTAGAACCGCACACGCGACGGGCGGACGTACGACGCGATGTTCTTGATGGACCTTGCAGGATCGGTGGCGACCGCGGCGTCGACGCCGATGGCGGCGTCGTTCACCAGCACATCGTTGTCGGTGAAGAACGCGACCGCCGAGCTGTCATCCGCCAGCGCCACGCTGGCGTACTTGGTCACTTCCAGGCGCTCGCGCAGCTCGACCAGCGCCTGCCCCTTGACAAGCAGCACGCCCTGGTTTCTGAGCTCGACTCGGTCAAAGCTGTACTTGGCGCCCCCGGCGGCGCCGATTGTGATTACCGCGCCGTCCTCCACGAGGAGTCTCTGGTACTTGCCCTCGACCAGCGTGACGCTCTGGGCGGCTCCGGTAAAGACCAGGTCATTGGTCTTTTCGTCCGCGAGCGACGCCATGCTCGCCGGGCGCAGTTCCGGCGCCACTGGAAGCGTGTACGGGATTTTCCACCCGCCGCTGGCGAGCGACGGCGACGCGGTCGCCGCGGCCAGAGACGTATCCGCGGACGACGAGCTGTAAAGGGCGGCGTCGCGGACATACGCCGAAGGATCGATCACGACCTTCGAGCCGCTGGACATCGCGACCCCGATGCCCACCGGGCGCGCCGACACGGCCTCGGGGCTCAGATACCACCGCCCGACCGTCGCCCCCGCCGCGATGCCCAGGTCGGTCGCCGCCAAGATCCCGAACTCGTTGTAGTAGGGGTCGACCGCCGCCGATGGCGCCACCTTCGGTGTGAGACTGACCACCTTGCGCACGGTGCGCTTGACGCTGTTGACCACGCTGGTCGAGGTCAGCACCAGCTCACGGTCGTCGGCGGTGGGCGGGTCGCCGGCGCTGTTGGTGATGGTGACGCTCGCGTCGCCCCCGGTCACGGACTGGTTCTTCATCATGTCGCCGTTGGCCCCGGCGAAGTCGAAGCTGGTCTGCAGCACCGCCACCGAGATATTCGCAGCGGATTCGGCGCTCCAGCGCGCACGCACCTCCGAGACGGCGTTCACCCCCACGTCCGGGGCCGACTGCTGCATTGTCAGCGCGCCGGCGGTCAGCACCGTCACCCCCGCCAGCACCGCCAGCACCAAGAGCAGCGCGATCCCGCGCCGGCGGCGCTGGGACGCGGAACGTGCAGTTGTCATTCGCAGCTCATCCATGGTGGTCTCCGGCACTGGCTCGCCCCTGGGTCCCCCGGCCGCCGCGGCCCCTACTGCGCCGACTTGTGGTTCGGAAAGCCCATGCACGCCAGCACCTCGCTGGTCGAATCGGTGTCGTCGGTCAGCGTGGCCCGGACCCGGACCCGCGTCGCCTCACGCACTGGCTGGGCGTTGGACCACATCTCGCTGACAGTCATGCGCTGCCCCACGGCCTTGGTCACCGTGTAGCCCAGCCGGCGCTGCTGCAGCATCGCTTGAAAGAAGTCGTCGGAGGTCGAGAGGACCAGGTTGTTGGCCGTCACCCATTCCTGCGACCAGGCATCTGGGAACTTGACGCGTTCCTCGGTAAGCAGGCCGGTGTCGGCGTCGGTCCAGATGACGCACAACTCCAGGATGTTCACGCGGCCGTCGGCGTTGTCGTCGCTGGTCCAGAAGGCCAGGCCCTGCTTGGCGTCCAGCGCAAGACAAGCGAGCGACGTGTCCGAGACCGACCGCAGCCGGGTCTGGACCAGGTGGGCGCGCTGCGTGGCCGAGCGCCCCGCGGTGATGCTGGTGAGGCTCCGCGTGACCGCGACCACAATCGCCGACGCCGCCGCGCCGGTCACCGCCGTCACCGCCAGCGCGATCAAGAGCTCCAGCAGCGACATTCCGCGACGGATGTTCCGTGATTGCAGCTTCACGCGCCACCTCCCACGGGCTCGGGGAAGAACGCCTCGGCGCTGGCGACCGGCCCGGTCTCGTCCACCGCGGTGATCACCACCTGCGTCCCGCGGATAATCGCGCCGCTCTTGGCGTCCGTCACGCTCGAGGGCGACGCCGTCATGGTCCGCCCGATGAACCAGTACGAGGGCGGGTACGCCTCGCCGTCGAGCGTGGACAGCTCGCCGACGGGCTGCGTGATGGGAGGATGGGTGCTCAGCTCGGAGTAGGGGATCGAGGCCAGCTCGATCATCAGGTCGTTGATGGCCATCGCCCCCAAGACGCGCTTCTGGCCCTCCAGCGCCAGGTTCTGCGCCGCGCTCATCGCGCTGATCACGGCCAGCACGCTCGCGCCCAGGATGACCGAGGCCACCAGCGCCTCCAGCAGCGTGAACCCCGCCGACCGGCGCCGGGACGCGGCGTCCCGCCGGGGAGGGGTTCTTGCAGGCTGGGTGACAATGGCGGATCTCATAAGCGGTTCCCGGAACCGGGCTCGGTCAAAGCCCGGCGAATCGACCATCGAATAGCCCCCGGCCCGTTCCAAGCTCCGGCAAGCGATCCGCTGGTCCTGAGGGCCCCAGCACCCGGCACACCCGTCACGCCCCGCGTGCGCGGGCCCCCGAGCGTCCCGAAAGCCGGGGCCCGATACGCCCCGATTTGCTTCCCGGACCCGGGCGACAGACGATGCCCGTCCGTGCCGGGCCGTGGCCCCGGTGCCACCCGACCCGATGCCGATGCGCGTCCCCATCACCCTGTGGCGATACCTCATCTCGGACGTCGCGCGCGTGCTCCTTATTTCGCTGGGCGGGCTGGTCGGCGTGATCGCCTTCGCCGCGGCCATGCGACCGCTGGCCGAAGGACGGGTGGGACCGGTCGAGGCCGCCCGGCTGATCGGCCTGCTGGCCGTGCCCATGCTGCAGTTCGCGCTGCCCTTCGCCTCCGGCCTGGCAGCAACGCTCGCCTATCACCGCTTCGCGGCCGAGAACGAGGCGACGGCGAGCATGGCCGGCGGGATCTCGCACCGCGCGCTGCTGGCCCCCGCGCTGCTGCTCGGACTGGCGCTGTCGGTCGTGCTGGCCGGGCTGAGCAACCAGGTGATCCCGCGGTTTCTGAAGTCCGCGGAGCAACTGCTCACGCGGGACGTCACCCGAATGCTCATCAACCCGATCGAGCGGGGAGAGACCATCCAACTCGGCCGTTGGGAGGTCCATGCCGATCGGGTCGTGCACGTGTCCGACTCGCACCTCGTGCTGCGCCGCGTCCTGGCGCACCAGGTCGATAAAGCCGCGTCGTTCGTCGAGGCGGACCGCGTGGACCTGTGGATCCAGGACGACGGCGGCGAGGAAGGCGCCCGGGCGGTCTTGCGGTTCAACGAGGCGCGGGTCTTCAGCGACGAAAACCTGATCCAGGCCCAGGGGCCCTACACCGACCCCCTGACCATCCCCAGCCCCTTCCGCGATGATCCCAAGTTCCTGACGTTCAGCGAGCTCGTGGGGCTCCGCGACCGGCCCGAAGCGGTCAACCGCATCGAGTGGCGCCGACGCAGCCTCGCCGACCGCGTCGCCATGCTCGACATGATCGCTGACGTTGACGCCCAGCTGCGTGCCACGGGAACCGCCGTGCTGTTACGGCGTGACGATGTCCTGACGCTCCGCGGCGCGGCGCTGGAGCGATCCGACGACATCGGCGGGCTTTGGACCGTCGTCGCGCCCAAGGGCGGCGAGGTCGGCGTGGACATCACCCCGTCGGCCGGACCCCGGCAGTCGCACCGGGCCAGGAGCGCCAAGCTGGCCATCAGGACCATGTCGGCGTCGGGGCCCGAGTCGCTGGCCGAAGAGCCCGACGGACCCAAGGCGTGGCTCCGTCTGACCCTCGAGGGCGTGGCCAGCGCCGGCGCCGACCGCCGGGCCGGCGAATCGCAGACCGACCAGCAGACCTACGCCGGCCTGACCACCCGGATCGACCACGGCTCCGAGCGGGCGCGCCAGCCGTGCCAAGAGCTTGTCGGCGCAGCGCTCCGGGGCGCGTCCGACCCGGACGGGGTGGCAGGCCCCGACAAGGTCACGCTGACCGACGCCCGCGAACTGGACCGCAAGATCAGGGACCTGTGGCTCGAGGCCCAGAGCAAGCTGCACGAGCGTGCCGCGTTCTCCGTCAGTTGCGTGCTCATGCTGCTCATGGGCGCCATCGTGGCGCTCCGGCTCCGCGACGCGCTGCCGCTGCAGGTCTACCTCTGGAGCTTCTTCCCCGCGCTCGCCTGCATCATCTCGATCAGCGCCGGCCAGAACCTCACGCACAAGATCGGATACCCGGGGCTCTTCCTGCTCTGGGGAGGCGTCGCTTTCCTCGCGGCGTTCACCGCCGCCGCGTACGCGCGGCTGTGCAGGCACTGAACCGGCTTCGGCTCGGGTGTGGCCATCCCCGTTCTTGCCTTTTCGGAGGCCCGCCGGAGTCAGGCGCCCTTCCACCAATCCGCGGGGTCGTCCTCGTCCGGGTCCACGCGCGCTTCGCCCCAGAGCTGGCGGCCGGGGTGACCGCCCGCGTACCACGCCGTGGTGAGCCGGCGCAGCTCCGAGGCGAACCCGATGGCCGCCAGCCTGTGCGTGCGCAGCGTGAGAGTCACGCGGTCGTCGGCGGGCTCGACGCCGACAAGCTCGACGCCGTGACGCTCGGCGATGGCGCGGGCCGTCGCCACCACGATGCGCCGGACCGCCCCGTCCGCCAGCGGGCGGCCCTCCAGCGCACGGAGGGTGATCGCGGAGAGTTCGTCGCTCATCCGCACCGCTCCAAGATGATGTTGGCCGCCGACATCAGGTCGGGCGCGACAAACCCCGCGCGGGTCGCCGGCGCTGGGGTCTCGCTCAGCAGAATCGTCCGGCAACCGGCGTGAAGGCCCGCTTCGACGTCACGCTCGGCGTCGCCCACCATCCACGAACCGGTGAGATCCAGCGCAAACGCCTCGGCGAGGTCGAGCAACATGCCCGGCGCGGGCTTCCGCCACGGGTGCTCGATGCTCAGGCCGCACACGACCCCGCGCGGGTGATAGGGGCAGAAGCGGAACGCGTCGATCGCGCCGCCGACCAGCTCGTTGAGCCGGTCATTGCACGCGCTCACCTGGTCAAGCCCGTACTTGCCGCGGGCGACGCCGCCCTGGTTGGAAACCACGCCGATGAACCAGCCGGCTCCCTTGAGAGCCTCGCACGCGCCGCGGGCGCCCGGGCGCAGCGACACCAGCCGCGGGTCACCAAGGTCTCCGTCGGGAACGACCTCGCGGCACCGGATGAGAGTGTCGTCTCGGTCGAAGAACACGGCTCGGCGCTTGCCGGCGTCTGGCATCACCCCACGGTAGGGCGGCGGCGGTCAGGAAGCTCCCAGCGACCGCAAGATCTGGTTGATGAGGGGCGCTGAGGCGGCCCCCGAGCCGCCGCTGGTCTTGACGCCCGTTCCCGCCGACGAGGGGCCGTAGGCGACTCCGGAGTCGTCAACCGTCGTCGAAACAGCGGGCTTGCTCTCGGATGTCTTCGTTTTCTTGACGACTTTGGCCGGGGCCTTGGCGACCTTCTTCACGGTCCCCTTGGCGGTCTTGATCGTCGCAACGGCGGGCGCTTTGGTCGGCGTCCTTTGGGTGACCCCCGTGCCCGAGCTTCTCGGCGGGACATCCTCCGAAACGATGTAGATGTCGTAAACATCCACCGGACCGACATTCTCCATGTCGGTCTGGAGCGCCAACACCGAACGCAGCAGCAGCGTCCGAGATCCCATCCTGTTGGGGTGTTGCCGGTCACCGAGCTCAAGGAACGAGGGGCCGTCGAGCGTCGCCACCGCCAAGACAACCTCGTTGCCGAACTTCGCGCCGATCCAGGTCGCGGTTGACTCGGGCCGAGCCCCACGGTCAACCACCAGACGCGCGATGAACACCGTATCCGTGCCGGCCGCGCTGGCCTGGCTCGCGGCGGGTCGGCTCGCGGGGTTGGAACCGGGGATGCCGTCGGCGGGGACCGGAGGCGTGAACCACACGTTCGACAGCGCGGGGCTCTCGGTGGCCTTGACCCCCGGCGCGAACGGTCGCCCGTTGATCACGAAATACGGTGCGACCCCCTGCTCGGACGTGCCGCCGAGCGCGACGAAACTGTCAATAGCGGACCTGGGATTGACACCGAGCTTCTCAGGTTCAGGGGGGAGCTGCGTGCCGTCGAGCCGGAGGTGGAACGGGCCGCTGGAGGGGCGGATCGCCGCGCCGATGCTGCCCGACGCGCCCCCTGTATCGACAACCATCGCGATGAACGGCGCGCCGGAGGAGGGCGCGCTGAACGCGGCGACACAGGCCGACACAACCAACCAACCGGTGCAGTGCCTCATGGGAGAGTCTCCGTGAGAGCCGCGGGCCGGCGGGCCGCGCTGCTCCCAGAATTTGGACGCGGGCCCGCGCCGGAAAGTTCCCCATGAGGTTCAAGATTTTGAATCGGCGCAGCGTGTTTGGCTCCTGTCAGGAATTATCCCCTCCTCCCGGGCCGGGGGCGCTCTGAACCCGCCCCGCTTGGTGTCCTGACGCACCCCGATCGAACTGCTCAGCCCGTCGTGAACGTTCGCGGCGGCGCCTTCGCGGGCGGCCGTGCGCCGCCCGTGGAAGGAGGAGGCGGCACCGGGGCGCCGCGCGCAGGGCGGGCCGGCTTCTTCTTGCTCGCCTTCGAAGCCGTCGGCTTCGGAGCCTTGGTCGCCGGGGTGCTGGCGTTCCTCTGACTTGGGGCGGGAGCGGTGGAGGGCTTGGACGATGTCGGCGGTGGCGCGCTGGACTGCGCCGATGCGGTCACACCGACCGAAGGGGCAACGACGTTTGAAGGCTGGGGCACCGAACCGGCCGCCGGCGGCGGGGGCTGGGACGGAGGCCCGGACGGGGTCGGCGCCGCCAGGAGAAACGCCGGAGGCGGCGCGGCGGCCGAGATGATGTACACGTCGTACACGTCCACCGGTCCGACCTTGTCAAAGGTCGATTGTGCAACCAACACCGAACGCAGCAGAACCGCCGACGACGACAGCGGGGTCCCGCCAGGGGACGTGAGGCTCTCGATGGTTGCCCCGCCGTCGAGTGTGGCGCGGACGAGGTACGCCTCATTGTTGAACACCGCGCCGACGCAAATAGAGACACCGACCGGGTGTGCGCCGCGGTCAACCACCAGCCGTGCCACATACACCGAATCCGCGGCAAGCGGGCCGGCCCGGCTGTAAGCCGGTGAGCTGGCGTTGTTCGAGCCTGGGATCGGCGACGCGGCGACCGGCGGGCTGAACCACACGCCCGCCAGGGCGGGGCTGTCGATGGCCCGCGCGCCGGGTGCGAACGCCTTGCCGTTGATGACGTAGTAGGGCACCACGCCCAGAGACGCGTCGCCGCCGAGGGCGACGTAGCTGTTGATCGCCGACGCTGGGTCGGCGGCGAGCTTGTCGGGGTCGGGAGGGTACTGCGTGCCGTCGAGCCGCAGGTGGAACACGCCGCCCGACGGCGTGATGGGCGAGCCCAGGCTGCCCGCGACGCCGCCGGTGTCCATCACCAGGGCCGTGAACGGCGCCCCGAGCGAAGGAACGACAAGGCCGGCGACAGAAGCCGACACCACGCCGAAGCAAACACTGCGATTCATGAACGAGGCCTCCCGAAAGACAGCGGAACGATGCATCCGGAGTCATTTCTGGAGTTCGCCCGCGACGGCCCAGAGCGCCGCGGGCTGATGGTCAGAGCGCCGGGATTCTGCCGGACGGCGCTACGCCACGATGGCGCGGACCAGCGCGGAGAACGCCGTCTTGGCTTCCTCCGGGATGGTCGTGAACTCAAGGCCCAGCTCGGCGCCGCCGAGAAGGCCGCTCTTCTTGACCCACACCACCTTGGTCCCCAGCGTCAATCGAACGCCAGGACCGTTGATGGTGATGGCGTAGCACTCACCCTTCTTGACGCCGGGGGTGCCCTTGGCCTTGACGCGCATGCCAGAGCGTGAGAGGTCGAGCACCTCGCCCAGATCGCACTTCACAAGCTCGCACACCAGCCGACCCGCCTTGCGGTTGTTGGCGCCGCGCTGCGTGTCGGCAAGGACGTTGGCGATGTGGCGCTGGCGCTGCACGCAAGGGGAATCGGTGCAACCGGCGGCGGTCTGGCACCGAACTCGGCGCCGCACCCGTTACCGGACCGCGCCGGGTCGGCATATCCGAACCCGCGGAGCCGGTGACGTCTCACGCCGGGGCTTGGCCCCCCGCGAACCGGGCAGGTCACACCCCCAGCAGCGGCTGGCTGATCCGCTCGAACAGGGCCGCCGGGACGTGCACCGTCCGCCACTTGGCGCTGCGCCGTTTCATCACCCGGGTGTATGGGTCCACCCGGACGCAGCGGACCGCGTACCAGCGGCCCCGGTGCTCGAACACTTCCTGGAACAGACCGTCGGGCGGCTGGTCTTCGCACCAATAGACGAACGCGAAGGCGGCGTCGAAGCCCTCGCCGAACAGCGTGCGCCAGCGCGAGAGCGAGTCGATGTCCTCCTCGGTTACCCAGCTCTCGAGGCTGGAGCGGGGGGCGGGGGCCGACCCGCGCCGGCGCGCCGTCGCCGAAGGTTCAGCGGCCCGGTCATCGACCCCGCCGCGCGAGGCCCGAGCACGCCGCGCCACCTTGCGGCCCTTGACGTCCAGGAGCAGGTTGCCGCGGTCGGAGTAGACGACGAAGTCAAAGCACTTCAGGGCCGACGGCTCGGCGATCGCGGTCGCGTCCGTCACGCCCGAGCGGGTCGAAAGAGCGGCCCCCGTCGGCAACAGAGCCTTGCGCGCCTCGTCCACCGCCACGTACGGCACCCGGCGCGAACGCAGGTACTCCTCAAAGGCCAACTCGTAATGGTGGCGGCGCTGAGCCATGAGGAGTGGAACCACAACGAGACTTCACGCCTTGGATTCGGCACGTTGGAGCTCAGCGTCGGGACCTGGCCGTGCGGGCCGCAGGAAGTGCTCGTCCGCCGAACCCGCAATCCAACATCGAAAATCCCAAGACCAGAATCCCTCCGCCCCTCCGTCCCTCCGCGTTCAGCCCTTACACCGAGAAGCTCGACCCGCAACCGCACGAGCTGGTGGCGTTGGGGTTGTTGAACACGAACCCGCGGCCCATGATCTCGTCCTTGAAGTCGACCGTGACGCCGTTGAGGTACAGCAGGCTCTTGGGGTCGCAGATGACCTTGATGCCGTGCATGTCGAACTCCTCGTCGGTGTCCTTCTGGTTCTCGGTGAGGTCGAGCAGATAGGAGAACCCCGAGCACCCGCCGCCCTTGACGCCGACGCGCAGGCGGACCTTGCCCTCGTCGAGCTCCTGCTGCTTGATGATGGTCTTGATCTCGCGGGCGGCGGTTTCAGTAATGGTGACGGGCATGGGGGGTTCTCCGAGTTCGCGAAAGCTATCCCGGCGGGGCGACGCGAGGGTGATTCTGAGTCTCAAATGAGTATATGCCGGGTATCCGGCGCGAGTGATTGGGCTCGGCGGGGCGGACCTTTGCCTTGAACCGTTCCAGATGCCCGAACCGCTCCCCAGCGTGGCCCGTAACGACTCTTGGACTTAGAGTCGTGAGCGGTCTTCGGCGCGGGCGATGCTCGGCTTGCGGCTGAAGGAATACTTCACGGGACGTCGGGCTTCGGGGACTTTGACATGCTGAATCGGCATCAGGGTGTTGTGCCAGCGCGCTGCGCGGTCGCCCTAGGGGTTTCGATGGGGCTGTGGGTGCTGAGCAGGAGCGCGACACCCGAAGCGCTCGGGCGCCAAGCGATGGAGTCGGTGCCGGGCTGTCCGGGGTGGGCGGCCAAGCCAATCGAGGGACCGGGAGCGCGGGCGGGCCACGCGATGGCCTACGACGAGGCGCGGGGTGCGACCGTGATGTTCGGGGGCGTGAGAGGCACTATCAAGCTGGGGGATCTTTGGGAGTTCGACGGTCAATCCTGGGCCTGGCGCGGGCTAGGCGGCGAGACGCCGAGCCCAAGGTACGGACACGTCATGGTGTACGACCCGATTCAACGCGCCGTGATGCTGGTCGGTGGAGTGGTGAGTGAGGTTCCGAGTAGCGCGGAGACATGGCTCTACAACGGGACCTCGTGGACAAGAGCTGCGGATGCGCCATTCAAGGGCTGGGAGACCGACGCGGCCGCGTTCGACGGGTTATGCGGGTGCGTTTGTGTCTACACCTCTACTGGGGTCTGGAACTGGTCCGGCGGCCAGTGGGTCCGGCGCTCAACCTCGAACTCCGGGCCGTTCGGAGTGAGGAACGTTGCGATGGCGTACAGCCCTGAACGTGGCGCACTGGTTGTCTTCGGCGGCTCTCGAAACGGCGCACTGAGCAACGCAACGTGGGAGCTTCGAGGCAACGACTGGACGCGATTGACGCCGGAACAATCTCCCTCGCCACGGTACCTCCATGCCATGGTCTACGACCCGGTGCACGCGCGGCTCATCATGGCCGGTGGGACAAACGCGGTCTCCGGAAGCTATGAGGAGTTCCGGACAGACGCGTGGGCATTCTCGAACGGTCACTGGGAGCGCCTGTTCGATGGCTGGGAGACGCCGAGAGACTTCCCGCGCGCCATGATCTTCGACCCGCGCACAGGCACACCCATTACGTTCGGGGGCGGATTCAACGGGACGGCACCGATCTACCGCGACACGCTTCGGATCACAGATAGCGGATATGTGTCCATTATCCCCATGCCTAACGTGTTGGGTGAGGCGACGCTCGGGAGCGACCCGGTTTCCGGCGCGCCGGTGATGTTCGGGGGCCACTCCGGGCAGTTGGTCTTGGACCGCAGGACCTGGCGGTGGGACGGTCACCAATGGTCGGTTGCCAGCGATGACGGCCCCGGGCCGCGACTCCTCGCGGACGCCGCCTTGGACCCCGTTCGGCGTCGATGGGTGCTCTTCGGCGGACAGTACCGATCACCTTCTGAGGGTGATCACGTCAACTACGTCGAACTCGATGACACATGGGAGTGGGACGGCACACGATGGGAGCGAGTGCTGGTCAATGGTCCGGCTTCGCGGGCGGGACACACCATGGCGTACAGCCGGGCCTTGGGGCGGGTCGTGATGTTCGGCGGCTTTGCGCACCTCTGGCAGGGCTGGTTCCGCGAGACGTGGGCGTGGGACGGGGCGGACTGGTCGCTGCTGGATTCCAATGGCCCGGAGTCAGTGAACGCCGCCATGTTCGAGGACCCCGTAACGGAGAAACTTTTGCTTGTCGCGTGGTGCTCAGGCGGTGGTTGCACGGGGTATCTTACATACGAATGGATCGCCGGGGGATGGCGGCCGCTCGACGTGCCCGCCATCCATCCCACAGGCGGGCACGTTTCGGTTTCGCGTTCGTTGGGCGTCGCCGTGCTGGATGCGAACGGCCCGATGGTCTGGAATGGGCGATCATGGGGACTGGGCCTTGCCGGTACGGGAGGCGCGGCGTGGCCGAGCGGGGCCGTGTACGACGAACGCGCGGGCGAGTTCCTCACTCCCACGGGGACCGACACGATCGCCGTGCGCGGCGACTTCAGCGCTATCGTCACGGGCACGCAGATGCCCGTGACGGTGAACGCGGGACGTTCCATCACCCTCCACGCCGACGTGCGAGAGTTCGCGCCGGGCATTACCTACAAGTGGCAGCTTCCTACGGACACCGCGTCAAGGGCCACTGGGCAAGACACCCCCACGCTCACGATCAACCCCGCCCTGACGCGCGATAGCGAGCAGTTGACGCTCCGCATCGCCACGCCGTGCGGCGCATTCGACGCGGTGAAACTCTCCCCCATCGTTATCCCCTGCCCCGAGGACCTCTACGGCGGCGACGCCTTCGTTGACATCAACGACCTGCAACTGCTCCTCTTGTACTGGAATCAGCCTATCCCGCCCGGCTTCACCTTCAACCCGGATATCAACGGCGACGGGTTGGTCAACACCGCGGACCTGGTTCGGCTGCTGGTGCGGTTCGGGCGACCTTGCGAGTAGCCGCGATTCGCGCGGCTCTCAGGTGAGCCGCTAGGAACAGAACTTCGATAACGCATCGACAAACAACTCGGTCGCCTCCATCGGCGGAACATGCCCCGCCCCCGCGATCACCTCCAGCTTTGCCCCGGGCACCTTCGCCGACATCTGCCGGTGCAGGTCCACGCCCGTGATCTGGTCCTGCTCCCCCACGATGAACATCGTCGGCACCGTGATCGTCGCCAGCGTGGGCCACGAGTCGGGGCGCGACGCCAGCGCCAGCGAGCCGGCGGCGAGGCCCGCGGGCGGCGTTTGGCACATCATCTCCAGCACCGCCGCGCGAACCCCCGCATCAGGGCTGGGCGCCAGCACCGGCCCGATCATCTGCTCGGCGACGCCCCGCACGCCCGCTGCGCCGTCGCGTAGTGCGGCTTCGGCTCGCTGGCGGCGCGTCGCCTTCCCCGGCTCGCTTTCGGGCTCGGGGCGGCAGTCGCAGAAGATCAGCCCCGCGACGCGCCGGGGGTGACGCCGCCAAAGCTCGAACAGGATGATCCCCCCCATCGAGAGACCGCAAAAGATCGCCCCAAGCTCAGGAGGCTCGCCCAGCGCATCAAGCATCGCAACCAAATCGTCGGCGTACGTGGCGATGGTGGTGCCTTCGATCCGGTCCGCGGCGGGCGGAGTGGATCGCCCGAAGCCGCGCAGGTCAGGGACGATGCACGGGCGGGCCCCGCAGAGCCGCTCGGCGGCGTCGTACCAAATCCCGCCTTGGATCGGAAAGCCGTGGACGAAAACCAGCGGGGCGGCCAAGCCCGGGCCCCCCGTCGGGCCGAATCGCTCAGCATGAAGCCGGGCGCCGTCGGGGAGGGTGATGGTGTGGCTCGCGCGGGGCATGGGGTCGGCATCAGCGTACGCCGTACGCCGGCGACGGCGTTTGCCAAGCCGGGCGCCTTCCCCCACCATGCCCGTCCGATGGACCACCTCATGGGATTCTTCGGCGTCGGCGTCATCATCGTCCTCTCCCTGGCGATGAGCTCGCACAGGGGCAAGGTGCCGTGGAAGCTGGTGCTCATCGGCGTCGTGCTGGACTTCGTGATCGGGGCGCTGATCCTCAAGACCCCCGGCATCGCCGACGCTTTCGGGGCGTGCGGCAAGTTCGTCAATGGGCTGATCGAGCGGTCAAAGGACGGGATCGAGTTCGTGTTCGGCAGCAAGCTGAACGACATGCAAGGCCCTTGGGGCTTCATCTTCGCGGTGAAGGTGCTGCCGATCATCATCTTCTTCTCGGCGCTGATGAGCGTGCTGTACTACGTCGGGTTGATGCAGCGGTTGGTGGCGGCGCTGGCGTGGGTGATGCGCCGGACGATGGGGGTGACGGGCTCAGAAGCGATGTGCATGGCCGCCGGCATCTTCCTCGGTCAGACCGAGGCCCCGCTCACCATCCGCCCGCTCATCCAGGGGATGACGCGGGCGCAGCTGATGACGGTGATGCTCGGGGGTTTCGCCAACACCGCCGGCAGCGTGCTGGGGGCGTATGTGATGATGCTGGGGGGCAGCGATAAGGCCCTGCGGGCGGAGCTGACGACGCACCTCTTGGCGTCGAGCGTGCTGAGCGCGCCGGCGGCATTCGTGGTCGCCCGGATCATCCTTCCCGAGACCGAGACGCCGCCGGCGGAGGACGTGAAGAGCCTGGAGTCGGCCGCGCCGATCGAAGGTGACGAGGCACCGACCAACTTCTTTGACGCCGCGGCGGCGGGAGCGACCGATGGTGTCAAGCTCGCCATTAACGTCGCAGCCATGCTCATCGCGTTCGTTTCACTGTTGGCGGTCGTGAACTGGGGCTTGCAGGGGATCGGGCATGTCCCTCTCATCGCGCACTGGCGCTCAGAGCACGGCGTGCCGGACTTCTCGATCCAGCTAGTGCTGGGCTATCTGTTCGCGCCGCTCGCGTGGTCGATGGGCGTGCCGTGGAGCGAAGCAGGCATGGTCGGGACGCTGTTGGGCGAGAAGCTGGTCATCACCGAGCTGCTGGCGTATGACCACCTCGGCCACCTCATGCACCCGGCGGCGCTCGCGGACGGCACAGTTCCCGCCGCCGCGATCAGCCATCGCTCGGCGACCATCGCCGCCTACGCACTGTGCGGCTTCAGCAACTTCGCCAGCATCGCCATCCAGATCGGCGGCCTCAGCGTGCTCGCGCCCAACCGCCGCAAAGACTTCGCCCAGTTGGCCCTCAAGGCCATGCTGGGCGGGGCGCTGGCCACCCAGATGACCGCGTGCGTGGCGAGTGTGTTCATCTGACAAGCAGCCTCACGCCGCCGGCCTGGGCAAATCCCCCTCACCCAGAAGTCTGAAATCCTTCCGCCTCAGCACCTGCCCGGCCAGCGTCAGGTCATCCACGCTCAGCGCCACGCTCGGCATGCCGTCGGGCTTAAGCATCACCGGGTACGCGAAGTGGATGTTCAGCTCGGCCCCCAGCAGCGTCAGGCACATCCGCGTCAGGCCCGTCACGTTCTGAAGCTCAACCACCAGGAGCTGCTTCTCGGAGAACGGCAGCCGGTGCTGACGCAGGATCTGCCGGGCGGTCGCCGAGTGGTTGGTGATGATCCGCACCACCGCGTAGTCGCTCGACTCCTGCACCGTGAACGCGCACACCTGGCACACCGGGTCCTGCTCAAAGGTCTCCAGCAGCTCCAGCAGCTTGCCGACGCGGTTGTCAAGAAACACGCTGAACTGCGTCACCGTGGGCGGCGAGTAGCTCTGCGCTGTGAAGCTGGCTGGGGTTGGGGCCTGGGTCATCCGTGATCGTTCCGAGGCTTGGCGGCGGCATGGTCCCGGAAGTGCTCCAAGCGTAGCGGGTCGGCAATGCGTTGTATATCCATCCGAGCCAAGTGCGCGAGCACAAAGAGATGCGGAGGCGGCTAAAGCAAGCCCGCCACCCGAGCCCGCTCGAACAACCGCGAAACCGCCCGCCGACCCAACTCTCCCATGTCTCGCGTGAGCTCGTTCACATACAGCGCGACAAACCGGTCTGCCAGCGGCCGCGGCGTGTCGCCCGCGAAGCGCATCGCGTAGTCCATCCCTTCCTCGCGGTGCTCCAGGGCATGCTCGATCGATGCTCGGAGCAGCCGGTTGACCTCGCCCGCCGTGCCAGCGCCGAACCGCGCATCCAGGTCGCGCCGCACCGCGTTGGCCCCCAGCGGTAGGGGCAGCCCCGTTTCCTGTTTCCACCACGCGCCCAGGTCCGCCGCCAGGTGAAGCCCCGAGTCGGCGTACGTCACCTGCGCCTCGTGGATGACCAGCCCGGCGTCGATCTCTCCCCTGAGCAGCGCCGGGATGATCTCGCGAAAGTGCAGCGCCCGGAACCTGAACGCGCCGCCCAGCATCAGCCGCAGCACCAGGAACGCGGTGGTCCGTTCTCCGGGCACGCCGATCACCGGAGCGCTCTCGCGCAGCCAGTCCGGCGAGCGTGGATCACGCGTGAGCACCTTGGGCCCGTACCCGTCGCCCATGCTGGCGCCGCAGGGGGTCAGCTCGTACCGGTCGCTCACATGCGCCAGCGCGAACATGCTCAGGGCCGTGACGTCGAGGTCGCCGCGCTCGCCGGCGCGGACGTTCAGCTCGTGGATGTCGGCGGCGACGGGCTGGAACCGGAACTTCCCCGTGTCGATGGCCGGGGCCATCCCCAGCGCGGGAACGCCAAGCGGCCACCACATGAACGCGTCGTCGGGGTCGGGGGAATGGCCGAGGGTAAGACAGATCACCGTGCGGACGCCGATAAGTCCGTCAAGCAAACGGATTGACTAACTCGATCCCGTCGATGGTCGGGCGACTCTGCATGTCTTCGGTGTAGAGCCGTGTGACGCCGGCCTCGGCGCAGGCCGCGATGAGCAATGAGTCCCAGGTCGAGAGCTGAAAATCGCGTTGGAGACGGAGCGACCTGTCCAACGCCGCGAGCCGCGGGACCGCGACAGGGAAGCACGAGCGGAGCGCCGCGATTGCCTCAAGGCAATCGCCCTCGAATCTCCCGGCGCGCTTCATCGAGTTCACCACGGCATCGACCTCGCAGGCAACCTGCCAGGGGATAATAGTGTCCGCATCTGAGAGAGATTCGAGCAACTCGACCGCGCTGCGCCGCTTCCGCAGGTCGGCCGCGTCGATGGAATAGATCAGAATGTTTGTGTCAACCGCGTTCATGCATCTGGTCGCGGGTGAGTTTCAATCCGCGCGAGTTGAATCGGCCGGAATCGCCGATCCGCCGGATCACTTCCAGAGCACCGCGCCGTGCGGTCTCGCCAGAGCCGGTCGAAATAGTGGCCCCCTTGATGCTCGCGATGCCGCGCGACCCCTCCGGGAGATCGACGTGACCCTGGGGCCGGAGCACGCCGCTCTCGTACACAAACGGGATGTCCTGGTCGCGGATCATGGTGGATCATACGCGGTTGCGGAGCTGCTCCGCTCAACCCTCGAGCAGCAGGGCCATCACATGGTCATCGCTGAAGCTCCCGTCCTCAAAGCGGATGAACTGTTTGCGGGTGCCCTCGATCCTGAAGCCCAGCGACTTGTACAGACCGATGGCGCGGGTGTTGACCGCGAACACATCGAGATCCACGCGGAGCACCGGGCCGTCGGGCCTCGACGGAACCCGTCGCGCCCAGTCGATCATCGCGTTCATCAGCGCCCGACCCACGCCGAGCCCTTGGTAGTGCGGGTGAACCGCTAGGCCCAGGTGCGCGACGTGGCGCACGCGGCTGGGGGCCATGCGCCGGATAAACCCCTCGCCAATGATGCGCCCGTCCACCTCGCAGATCAGAAGCGCCCCGCGCCGCCCAGCCCGGGCAACTTTCAGACGCTCGGCCATCCGCTCGCGAAGAAACTCCTTGGGCGTCCGCCCCAGTTCCCTCACCGTGCGCAGCACCCCCTCGCCGACGCGGTGCACCGCCCGCCGGCACTCGTGCAGCCCCGCCGCGTCCGACACGCGTGCGGCGCGGATCAGGCCCTTCCGCCCGTCTTTCAGAGAAAAGCTGACCCGCGGAATCGCGGTCTTGCGGCGCGGCGCGGCGCTTTTCATGGCTCCTCCCGGATCGCGCGCAGCCACGCGGCCCGCAGCCGCCGGGTCAGGGGGCCGGGCACGCCACCTTGGACCACGTGGGCCTCGATGCGAGTCACCGGCAGAATCCCCCACGACGAGTTGGTCAGGAACACCTCGTCCGCCTCCAGGGCGTCCTGGATCGAGAGCATGGCGCGCTCGTACGGCGTGCGATCATCAGCCGCGAACTCGATCACGGCCCCGCGCGTCACCCCCGGCAGCACGGGGCTTGACGGCGCGTCCGGCGGTGTCTCGCCGCGCGCGAACGGCGTGAGCAGCACGCCGCCTTTCACCAGGAAGACGTTGCTCACCGCCCCGCCGCACAGGTGGTTGGTGTCCTGCAGGATCAGGCACTCGCCCATCCCCGCCGCGGCCGCCTGGCGCAGGGCCCGCAGCCGCCACCAGTAGTTGACGGTCTTGTGCCCCGCGCCGGGCTCCAGCCGCGCCGCCCGCTCCGACGGCACCAGCACGCCCACGCCCTGCGAAAACATCTCCTCGGGGTAGCCCGTCGCCGGCGAGACCGCGATGAGCAAGGTCGGGTCCATGCCGCCGGACTTCGAGGCAACCAGCAGATTGAGGTCGCCGCCGGTGAGTGTGAGGCGAACGCGGGCGCGACCGTCGCCCACGGCGAGCTGAGACCGCTCCACGACCTGCTCGACCAGCTCGCCGAGGTGGTGGGGCTTGAGCGATTCACTCAGCCCCAGCTCGCGCGCCGACGCCGCCAGCCGCGCCATGTGCCGCTCGAGCCGGAACACCCGCCCGCACGTCGCCAGCATGGTCTCGAAGAGCCCGACGCCATGCTGCAGCGCGGCGTCAAACGCCGACACCCTCGCGTCGGCGCGGTCGAGGAACTGCCCGTTGAGCCACACGGTCTCAGCCACGCTCCAAGCGTACCCGTCAGGCGGGCAGAGCGCCCGAACCCCGCTCCCGATGCAGCAGGCCGTCGGCGGCGACCACCACCGATTCCACGCTGATCCGCTCGATCGCACAACGCTCGGGGTGATCGTCGGCCACCTCCGCGGGGTCCAGCGTCGGGTCGGCGACGATGACCCGCTCACGGTCAAACGGGATCGTCGTCCAGCGCGGATCGGTCGGCCCGAACATCGAGACCACCGGCACGCCGAACGCCGCGGCGATGTGGCGCGGGCCCGTGTCGTTGGTCACCATGATCGCCGCCGCGCGGACCACCCCCTTGAGCGAAGCCAGCGTCAGTCCCAGCGGCGGCAGCGCCACCGCGCCGGACTCGGCCGGGCACATGGCCGCGATGCCCCGAGCCAGCTCCGCCTCCCCCGGCGACCCCGCGACCACCGGGCGCAGCCCGTGAGCCCGCCACAAGTGCCCCCCGACGGCCGCAAACCTGTCCGCTGGCCAGCGCTTCGCCGGGTTGTTGCCGCCGGGGTTCAGCACAGCAAACCCGGGTCGGCGGTGCGAACGCGGGTCAGGCGCAAGGCCCGCCTTGTCAAGAATCTCCGCGGCGGCTCGGTCTTGCTCCGGCGTTGTCGAGAGTTCCATCGGACCCATCGGTCCCGTTGGTGCCATCGATGCCACAGCGTCCTTGGGACCAAGCACCCTCAGCGCCTCGCTCGCCAGCCGCCAGTAATACTCACACGCCGGCACCGGCGCCCAGTCGCGCGGCATGGTGGTGGAGCGTCGGAAGGGCTCGATGTCGGCGCGCCGAACGGGGGCGTGCTTGCGGGTGAGCAACATGCCTCGCCCGTCGCGGTCGTAGCCGATGCGCTCGCGGATCCCGGCCAGACGGGCGACCAGGGCGGAGGAGAAGGAGTTGGTGAGAAGGATCGCGGCGTCGTAGCGCCGCGGTCGGACCTTGGCCGCCGCCCGCTTGGGGCCCATCACGCCACGGGCGAGTTCAACATGGACCTCGTCGAAAAGGTCGGTGCCGGCGAGCAGCTCGTCGATGCCGGGGCGGGCCAGGGCGCCGATGAACGCACCCGGCAGCGAGCGCCGGAGCAGGCGCAGCGCGGGGGTGGCCATGACGGCGTCGCCGACCCAGGAGGGGAGGACTATCAGGAGGCGCGGTACCGCCATGCGCGAGCGTGTCGGGTGGCTAGAATGACGCTCGGGCCATGATTGAACTCACTGCAACCCGAGGCGCTTGATTGTGTCAAGAACATCAATCATATGCACCGCGAACTGGGCCTCGGCAAGCGACTCCACATACGCCTGGTATTGCTCGGCAGACGTGAACCCCAACGCGACCAGGACGACGCCCGGGGGCGTGGCGGCTTGCGTCTGTGCGCTTTGGGCGGTTCCGCCCTCATCGCCGGCACCGGTCGGTGCGGTGGCAATCCGAACAACGCTGGATGGCCACAGAGCACCGGGATGACTGGGCGGCGAAGCCATCAGGCCGTCGGGTGGAGGGTCTTCAGGGGGAGGATCGTCAGCCGTGCATTGTGTTCCAAAATGAACCAACAGTTGCGTAAGGTCGGCAGTGTTGACAGTGAGGTCGGTGTTCATGTCGCCGACCAGCGAGCATCCATTGACCCCCATCTGACCGAAGTGAACCAGAAGCAACGTTAGGTCCGCGGTATTGACCAGGCCGTCTCCGTTCAGGTCGCCAGGGCAGGTGTCCTTCACCTCGAACCACGCCGTGTACCCAGCGACTCCCACGGATGACGCGCTGCCGAGAAGCACGCACTTCACCTTCATGGGATCGGGCGTGATGCGGTACTGACCCGGGGGGAGCAACGTCGTCGGCGTGACCCCCAGAACGCGAGGCGCGGCGGGGTTGACGGAAACGGTCGAGATCAGGTCGGGGCGAGAGGCCCAGCCGAACCCGGTCCCCACTCTGTACTCAAAGTTGACGGCGGACTTGTCGGTGTTCGGGACCGCGACGTTCGCGATGGGGCCGTAGTTCTCCAGCAGGACCGGCCCGCCTGGGCAGGGGGCCGCGGACGGCTTGATCCTGGGCGTACCCAAAGGCGGATCCGCCTGAATCCTGATAGTCCGCGAGACCAACGGCACGCAGTCGATCGTGTGAAGATCGAACTTGAGGCGCCCCACCGACCCGCCGCCGATGACGCTCTTGCTTTGGGAGTAGAGCGGGATGGGCGAGAGCGTCGTGGAGCCCACCAGCACGTTTCCGAACCACTCCCGCCCGTCATCGATCGCGTTGATGACGACCTGGCCCTGCAGGCCGGTCTGAATCGGGATGATAACCGTCGGCGATGTGCATGATGAGTTGGGGCAGAAGAGCTTGCTGCCGATAGTGATCGTGCTGCCCGCCGACAGGTAGTTATTGACGATGATCGGTGCGTCCACGTCGCCGAGAATGTGGACATTGGCGTTGCAATCGCGGGCGACGACGATCCCGGAGTTTCCGTTTACATACTTGAGCTTGCCGCACGTCAGCGAGCCGGACAGATCGAAACCGGCTTGGACACGGTTGAGCTCGGAGTCGGCGTCGGTCGCGTTGATATCGGCGAAGATGAAGCGGCCGGCAATGAGCTGGCACGGGCCGTCAGTCGTGTTGCCGCGCCATTCGATGCGGACGGGGGCGCCCGGCGTGCCGATGTCGCCCGCAACAGTGAGTGACTTGACACGCCCGTTTGGCGCGTAGATGTCCGGAGTTGGTGCCAATGAATGAAGAAGAGCGCCTTGAACTACTACGGACGTGATGTCTCGTTGCACCCCGCCGATCGTCCCGGCCTTCACCTGCGCGGCGAGGTCACCGATGACCGTGAGGCTCTTAACTGCACCGTCGGCACACGCGATCGCTCCATACACTCCTCCCTCCACGCGCACGAACTCGATGTCTCCCCATCCGGCAGTGATACTACCACCAGCGAGAATGCTACCCCCAATATCGAGATGGGTGAACTGCCCCAGCGAGGAGAACGGACCCGCGAGCATGTCCAGCGACGCGGCGACATTGCCATCAATGTAGAGGTCTCGCACGCCGCCCGCGGAGACGGTCCCAGTAACGCTTCCGCCGACTCGGCCGGCGACCTTGGCATATTGACGCAGGCCCGCATCCACCACACACCCTGCCCAGTTATGCACGGCCGGCTGCGAGGGTGGCGGACCTCCATCTGCGGTGTACCTGCCCGGCCCGAGCTTCAACGTAAACGCAGATGTCCTCGCGGTGCCGGTGGCCCGAAGCGTGATCCGGCCGAGGTTCGCGGGCGGATCAACGTTGCTGTACACGGCGACGGTCTCAATGTCGGGTGTGATTTCATTGATTTCGAAAGCGGTGTCCGCGTCCTTGTTCGCAGGGAACGCTCCCATGTTCGACACCGCGCCACCGGAGTAGTTGAATGCTTCAACTCGGATTTCGCCTGACGCCAAGCAATCCCCAGGAAGTATCACAACGGCGAGGCACGGCGGCGTGAACATCTTCATGTGCTCTCTCTCTTTCGGAGACTCAATGATACCCGAGCGACACCGAGGATGAAGAGGGAAATCACTCGCGGGCATGGTACCACAGAGGCGATCCGAAGCGACGTGAAGTAATAGCTGTTCGGCCGATATGCAGTAACGCCACGCCCGATCTCAGGAACCGACGGCCCCATCACAAAGCTTGTCGCAACGCACCGGTCGCTCGGGTGCCCGCCGTCGATGAAGTAGGGGTCCTCGAGCCACTCCTGCCCGCCACCGACGACATCCCAAAGGCCCCACGGTGAGGTGACGCTCGTGTATGAACCCAGCGGAATCAGCCAGTTCGCGTCGTATTGCCCGCCCGTCGGGGGGAAGGGGACGCCGGCCATGGTCTGGCCCAATCCGGGCGGGCCGGAGATCGGCGCGGTGTCCGAAGTCGTCGCGTATTGCCACCAACCGGGCTGGTTCTCCCCCGCTTTGTTGGGGTCGTAGTACGCTGCTTTTAGAAACTCGTCGAGCGTCGGGATCCAGAACTTGGCGCCGGGGGTGTGAGTTAACTGATCGGTAAAGTACCGGTTGTTGGGCCCGTTCTGGCCGAAAGTGGAAACGTCGTACGCGCCGTTCATGATCGCCGACAGATCGCTGGATTTGTTGTTGCACAACCAATTGCAGTACATCGCTGCCTGGCGCCACGAGATGCCTGCCACGGGTGATCGCCCTGTGTCCACACCGGGAACCTGTTGGAGTCCGTAGTAGTAACGGTGCTCGCCGTTGGGGAGCGTCACGAATGAGACCGACTCCGCCCCCCAATACTCCGGCAAGGCGAAGTTCCCCGGCAGACTCGGTTGCGCGGTGAACGTATTCACGAACTCCACCCACTGCGCCGTCGTGATCTCCAGTTTGCTCACCCGGTACACAGAGTCCACCCGCCCGCGCCCGGATACCAAGCCGAAGAGGTCCGGGCCCGAATACGCCTGGTTGAACGGGTGATCCACCACGGCCCACTGGAAGTCGTAACTGGGCGGATCAGTCGTCACCCCGGCCAGCGCGGGGCACGCGCTCATCATGGCGGATGCAATGACGACGGCGAGCGAGTTGATTTTTGACATGGGGGGACTCCTGGGACCGGTGCCGGCGAGAGGATAGCAGGGGGTTCGCAAGTGCCAGCCGCCCCTGGAGGCCTCGACCACGGACCCGGGCAGGGCGGCACGTCGGGCCTCGCTTGACGCGGCGGTTAGCGTCCGCCAAACTAAGGCGGTTCCGGCCGTTCGCCCGATGTTCGGTCGGTTCGCGCACCGGTTGTCTTTCCACCGGTGCGGGGTTGTTGTGTCGGCGGCGCACCCGTGGGTGGGTGCACGGTGGCCGCAGTGCAACCCCTCCTCCCCGTGGAGTGGCGCTCACCCGGAATCCGCCGGGACCGCCGACGCGGGGCGACTGTTTGTTCGACAACGCCGAGACCCTGAAGAGGAGATCGCCCCTGATGCTCTCAAAGTTGCAACTCCCATCGAAGCGTGCCGTGCGGCTTGCCGGCGTGTGCGCGTGGTGTCTGATGATTGTGCTGGGCCTTGGCGCCCGCGGCGCGGTCGCGAGGGCCGAGGAGCCCGCGGCGGCCGCACCGATCGTGGAGTTGGGCAAGCAGGCGGTCGCCAAAGCCGCATCGGAGCATAAGGCCGGCGGCGAGGTAAACATCGTGCTGCCGGACCTCACCGGCTCGACGGTGAAGACCACCTTCATCGGCGGGATGAGCGGGCACAACCTGCTGCTGGGCGGCATCGCCGTCAGCATCCTGGGCCTCGGCTTCGGCCTCTGGATCTACAGCGGGCTGAAGAACATGCCCGTGCACAAGTCCATGCTCGACATCTCCGAGCTGATCTACGCCACCTGCAAGGCGTACCTGCTGCGCCAGGGCAAGTTCCTGCTCCTGCTGTGGCTGTTCGTCGCCGCGGCCATGACCGCGTACTTCCTGCTGCTGGTGGGCGTCTCGGGCGGCGACATGGCGATCATCCTGCTCTTCAGCCTCGTCGGCATCGCCGGCAGCTACGGCGTCGCCTGGTTCGGTATCCGCGTCAACACCTTCGCCAACAGCCGCGCCGCCTTCGCCGCCCTCCGCGGCAAGCCCTGGCCCTGCTACGACGTCCCGCTCAAGGCCGGCATGTCCATCGGCATGGCGCTCATCAGCGTCGAGCTGCTGATCATGCTCATCATCCTGCTGTTCCTCCCCAGCGAGATCGCCGGCAAGTGCTTCATCGGCTTCGCCATCGGTGAGTCGCTCGGCGCCGCCGCCCTCCGCATCGCCGGCGGCATCTTCACCAAGATCGCCGACATCGGCTCGGACCTCATGAAGATCGTCTTCAAGATCAAGGAAGACGACGCCCGCAACCCCGGCGTGATCGCCGACTGCGTCGGTGACAACGCCGGCGACTCGGTCGGCCCCTCCGCCGACGGTTTCGAGACCTACGGCGTGACCGGCGTGGCGCTCATCAGCTTCATCATGCTGGCCATCCTGCCCAAGTTCTACGGCGGCGACACCGCCGCCGCGGCCGCCGTCCAGGTCCAGCTCCTGGTCTGGATCTTCGTGATGCGCATCATCATGGTGGTCGCCTCGGCCCTGTCGTACTTCGTGAACCAGTCGCTGGCCAAGGCCAAGTTCGGCGACGCCGCCAAGTTCAACTTCGAGTCGCCTCTCACCAGCCTGGTCTTCATCACCTCGGCCCTCTCGATCTTCCTCACCTTCGTCACCAGCTACCTGCTCATCCCCAACGTCAACGGCGACACCACCCTGTGGTGGAAGTTGTCGGCGATCATCACCTGCGGCACCGCCGCCGGCGCGATCATCCCCGAGATGGTCAAGGTCTTCACCAGCACCGAGAGCCGCCACGTCCGCGAGGTCGTCACCAGCTCCGAGCAGGGCGGCGCCTCGCTCAACATCCTCTCGGGCTTCGTCGCCGGCAACTTCTCGGGCTTCTGGCTCGGCTCGGCCATCATGTTCCTCATGGGCGGGGCGTACTACATCAGCGCCATCCCCGACGCCGCCGGACACTCGCTGGGCAGCCTCATGGCCGCCCCGGCCGTCTTCGCGTTCGGCCTCGTCGCCTTCGGCTTCCTGGGCATGGGCCCGGTCACCATCGCCGTCGACAGCTACGGCCCGGTCACCGACAACGCCCAGAGCGTCTTCGAGCTCTCGACCATCGAGAGCATCCCCGGCGTCGAGCAGGACATCCAGAAGAGCTTCGGCTTCTCCCCGCAGTTCGAGAAGGCCAAGGAGTTCCTCGAAGAGAACGACGGCGCCGGCAACACCTTCAAGGCCACCGCCAAGCCCGTGCTCATCGGCACCGCCGTCGTGGGCGCCACCACCATGATCTTCGCCCTGATCGTGGGCCTCACCCACGGCCTGAGCGAGAACCTCGACAAGCTCGGCCTCATGCACCCGCCGTTCCTGCTCGGCCTGATCGCCGGCGGCGCGCTCATCTACTGGTTCACCGGCGCCTCGACCCAGGCCGTCAGCACCGGCGCCTACCGCGCCGTCGAGTTCATCAAGGCCAACATCAAGCTCGAAGGCGCCACCAAGGCCAGCGTCGAGGACAGCAAGAAGGTCGTGGACATCTGCACCCGCTACGCCCAGGCCGGCATGTTCAACATCTTCCTCGGCGTCTTCTTCGCCACCCTCGCCTTCGCCTTCTACGACTCGTTCTTCTTCATCGGCTTCCTGGTCTCCACCGCTCTGTTCGGCCTCTACCAGGCCATCTTCATGGCCAACGCCGGCGGCGCATGGGACAACGCCAAGAAGATCGTTGAGACCCACCCCGAGTACAAGACGTCCGGTCGCGGCAAGGGCAGCGAGCTGCACGCCGCCACCGTCGTCGGCGACACCGTCGGCGACCCCTTCAAGGACACCTCCAGCGTGGCCATGAACCCCGTCATCAAGTTCAGCACGCTGTTCGGCCTGCTCGCCGTCGAGCTGGCCATCAGCGTCGCCGACAAGCAGGGCGTGGGCTTCACCCACATGCTGGCGGCGATCTTCTTCGCCATTTCGGCGTTCTTCGTCTACCGCAGCTTCTACGGCATGCAGATCTCGGGCAAGGCCGCGCGCTGAACCATCGACCGTGTGATTGAAGCCCCGGCCAATCGGCCGGGGCGTTTCTTTTTGGGGTGCCGCGTACAGTGCTGCAACCCGGAAGTCCCCAATGGGAATGACCTGCATGCAACCGCGCCATCTCCTGACGATCGCTCTGTCGCTTTGCCTGGGCACGGGGCTCTTCGCCCAGGAAGCCGCACCGAAGCCGCCCGCCGACCAGCCCCTGCTCTGGTCCCGCGTCAAGCAGGACGACAACCGCAACCTCCGCCTGCAGATGGCCGCCAGGACGTTCAAGCCCCTCAAGGGCGACGGCCCCACGGTCACCCTCTTCGGCGCCGTCCACGTCGCCGACGCCGCGTTCTACAAAAAGCTCGACGAGACGCTGACCGCCGAGAGCGACGTCGTCCTCTTCGAAGGCGTCAATCCCAGCGGCCTCGATGACCCCAACCCCGCCCCCGGCAACGACGGCGACCCCGCCCGCGTCCAGCAATCCAAAGACCGCCTCCGCCTCGCCGCCATCATGATCCGGCGCGGCACCAAGTCACTCGCCAAGGCCGCGGACCCCAGGGGCGCCGGCGCGCCGCCGGTGTTCCCGCCGACGCTCGCCGATCTGGCCGACAAGCTCAAGGCCGCCGGGCGCGCCCGCGAGGCTGGATTCCTCGACGCCGCCTCGCGCGACGGCTGGGGCCACGCCCTGGTCTACCAGCCCACCCCCGACGGCGCGAGCTTCACCCTCACCTCGCTGGGCGCCGACGGGCAGCCCGGCGGCGACGGCTTCGACAAGGACATCGCCCTCACCGATCTCCCCGCTCTCAAGCCCAGCGAGCTCGGCGACGAGCCGGGCATCCAGCACCAGCTCGCCCAGGCCCTGGGACTCACCTTCCAGCTCGACGCCATGAACACCCACCCCGCCTCGTGGCGCAACTGCGACATGAGCATCGACGAGGTGCAGAAACGCCTCGGATTCGAGGAGGGCGAAGGAGAAGGCAGCGCCCTGTTCAGCCTGCTCGACGGCTCCAGCCTCCCCGCCAAGTTCGCCGGCCTGGTTCTCGGCATCGTGCAGCGCATGCCCGGCGTCAGTGTCAGGGGCAAGGTCATGATGGTCGAGATGCTCGGCTCGCTCGACGGCGACGACCTCTCCATGCCCGCGCTCGGGCCGCAGATGGGCAAGATGATGAAGGTCATCGTTCAGGATCGGAATCAGGTCGTCATCGACGCCATCGCCCGGATCATCAAGGACGAGCCCAACATCAAGCGCATCGGCGTGCTCTACGGCGCAGGCCACCTGCCCGACCTCTCCCGAAAGCTGTGCGACCAGCTCGCCTACAAGCACGACTCCGGTCGGTGGATCACCGCCATCAAGGTAGACCTCGACAGGGCCGAGATCGGCGACGACGAGATCGAGATGATGCGCACCATGATCCGCGGCCAGATGGAGATGCTCAAGAAGTCCGCCCGACCCTGACGCCGCGCACGACGCGTCACGAAGCCGCGGAGCGAGCCGCCGCTCACGATTTTCGTACATCCCAAGACGCTTCAACAGCCGTGTCGCGCAACGCCCGGCCCTTGCGGGCTCGGGCTCACGGGCACGGAACGCCGAACACCGCCAGCAGCCCGACGAGATCGGACGTGTTGATGCACCCGCTGGAATCCAGGTCGGCGGCGGCGATGTAACCCGGCCCGCCGATGCAGCTGCCGAACGCCCCTAGCATCGCCGTCAGATCCGAAGTGTTGCGCTGGTGGTCGCCATTGATGTCGCCGACGCAGGCGGGCGGGGGCACGTTGATCGAGCCGGCCGCGCCGGCACAGTTGGTCGGGCTGTTGGTGGCAGGGGCAAAGGTGTACGGCGGAACCGTGGAGAATGCGGTGGCACGGAGAGAGCTAACCCCGTCGGTGGGCACGGCGCCGTAGGTGAAGACCTGCTGGCCGGGGCCGAAGTCAATCGAACCGCCCTCGGGGAAGAGGAACCCGTCGGGGATGATGTAATCAGGGGTAACCGACCCGCCCTGGGCGGAGAATGAGGCCGTCGCCAACAGGATGAAGTGATTGGTCGTCGGCGCGCAGGTGTTACTGGGGAAGGTGAATGTGTGGCTCGCCGTGTTGGCCGCGTTGGTGCACTTGATGGTGTGCCCCGTCATGAACTGCTGGCTCACCGAGTTGGTGAACATCTCGATGAACTGCACCTGGCCGGTCGAGTTGGTGTACATCTCGCTCACGCGCCACAGGTGGAACGCGCCGAACGCGGGGGAGGCGGCGACCGCGGCGAGCGCGGCACAGAGCGACAAGCGGGTGGGCAACTTCATGGCGAGCGTCTCCTCCGTCAAGCAGTGCGGCGCGCCGGCGGGGCGCGCACCAACCTTCCTCGCCGGCATTCGTCAAGCCGGACGATAACCCAATGTCGATAGGATGCCCGACGATTGCGGTAAATCAACCAACTGCACCCGATTTCACGCCAATTTGCTGGTCCCGATCCGGCCCGTTTTAGGACCTTGCACTCCCGGACGCCCTCCCCGACTCGCGAACCGCCGCCTTGCCCAACCATCCACCAAACCGCACGACCGGCCTGGCGCCCGGTGCCATCGCCGCCGCCTTGGCCGCCTCACTGGTGCTGACCGGCTGCGCCATGGAGGACGGCCCATCATCGCCGCGAAGCCCCGGCGCCGTCCGCCGGCCAGACCTCACCCCGCTGCCCCCCGCCCGGGCTGAAGGCGAGCCGGACATGCGTGTCCGCCTCGCCGCCAGGCAGGACCGCGCCACGCTCGGCGGCCCCCGGGTGATCAGCGTCGTCCCCTGGACCGACCGCAAGCAGGCCCGCGTCCTTCCGGCGCCCGTCGACTTCGGACTGAGCGACTCCACCTGGCTCCTTACCGATGCACGAGGCGGACGCTCGGTCATCCCCCGCAGCGGCTTCAAGGGCCAGGACCCCCTCGTCATCACACCCGTGGGGCCCTCCGGCATCACCTTCGGTTCCGGTGTCTTCCCCGGCGAGGTCCGCCTGGTCCCGCGCCGCGACGGCGCCGCCGAGTCGCGATCTTTCGACGTCATCGAGCACATCCCCCTCGAGCAGTACCTGCCGGGGGTGATCTCGCGCGAGCTCTTCGCCAACTGGTTGCTCGACACCTTCAAGGCCCAGGTCGTCGCGGCCCGCAGCTACGCCCTGCACGAGCGTGCCCGCAGCATCGGCGAGGGCGCCACCTTTGACCTTGAAGCCTCGCAGCAGGACCAGGCGTACAACGGCGCCACCGCGAACCCCACCGCCATCCGCGCCGCCGCCGAAACACGCGGACAGGTCTTGAAGTGGAACGGCCAGGTCCTGCGGGCCTACTACTCAAGCTGCTGCGGCGGACGCCCCGGCAGCGCCAAGGACACCTGGCCCACCCGGCCAGGGTTCGAGTTCAACCTGGCCGAGCCGATCCAGGCCCGGGCGCGTGACTTCGACTGCCCCTGCAACGCGTCCCAGCGGTACCGCTGGAGCGTTTCGCGCGACCGCGCCGAGCTGGTGCGCCGCCTCGCGGCCTACGGCCGCAGCGAAAACTTCGCGATCCGAGGCCTGTCCTCGCTCTCGAAGGTCATCGTCGCCACCGTCAACAACGCCGGGCGCCCGGCGTCGTACCGCATCAGCGACGCGTCGGGCAAGTGGTACACGCTCTCCGCCGAGCAGCTGCGCCTGGCGTGCAACTTCACCGGCAACGGCGCCGGCGAATCGATCCCCCTCGACGCCAAGGCCCGCGTCTCCAGCGGCGACCTGCAGTTCACCATCAACGCCGACACCGTCAAGATCGACGGGCGCGGGTTCGGCCACGGCGTTGGGCTCTGCCAGTTCGGGGCCGAGGGGATGGCCAAGCAGGGCAAGAGTTGGACGGACATTCTTAAGGCGTACTACCCCGGCGCAACGCTGGACCGGATGTACTGACATCGCCGACTGTGGTGGGGCGTCGGGCGGGAACGTCTTGAAGCTCGGGGCCGGCGCAGCCGCGCGTTCTGCGGTACCCTTCACCCCCCATGGCCTCCGTCGTCTTCTATTTCCAGGTCCACCAGCCCTGGCGCCTCCGCCGCTACTCGGTCTTCGACACCGATCCGTTCTACTTTGACGACACGGCCAACAAGCAGGTGCTGCTCAAGGTCGCCGACAAGTGCTACCGCCCCGCCACCAGCCTCATCCTGGACATGGTGCGCAAGAACAAGGGCAACTTCCGGGTTTCCTACGCCATCACCGGGACCGTGCTGGACCAGCTCCAGCAGTGGGCCCCGGACGTGATCGACCTGTTCAAGGGGTTGGCCGAATCAGGCTGCTGCGAGTTCGTCGGCGAGACCTACCACCACTCCCTGAGCTTCCTGTACAGCCGCGAGGAGTTCGGCGCCCAGGTCGACATGCACACCGCCCGGATCCAGGAGCTGTTCGGGCACACCCCGCGCGTCTTCCGCAACACCGAGCTGACCTACAACAACGACGTCGCGTGGTTCATCAACCAGATGAAGAAGTCCGACGGCACGCCCCGCTGGCTCGGCATGCTCTGCGAGGGCGTGGACCGCATCCTCGGCTACCGCTCGCCGAACTTCGTCTACCGCCCGCCGAACACCGGCGACGGCCCCGTCAAGGGCCGCCCGTTCGGGCTGTTGCTCAAGAACTACCGCCTGTCCGACGACGTGGCGTTCCGCTTCAGCAACCGTGGCTGGGCCGAATGGCCGCTCACCACCGACAAGTTCGTCCACTGGGTGCACCAGATCAACGGCAACGGCTACCTCTGCAACCTCTTCATGGACTACGAGACCTTCGGCGAGCACCAGTGGGCCGACACCGGCATCTTCCAGTTCCTGGAAGACCTGCCCGCCAAGCTCTTCGACATGTACCCCGGCGAGAACCACTTCAACACCGTCAGCGAGGCCCTGGAGCGGTTCGACCCGGTGGGGGTGTACGACGTCCCCCACATGATCTCCTGGGCCGACACCGAGCGCGACCTCTCGGCATGGCTCGGCAACGCCATGCAGGCAAACGCCCTTCAGGAGACCTACAAGCTCGAAGGCTCGATCAAGCGGGCCCTGGCCGAGGCGAAGAAGAAGGGCGACGCGGGCCGCGTCGAGCAGCTCGGCTACCTCCTAGGCGACTGGCGCAAGCTCACCACCAGCGACCACTTCTACTACATGTGCACCAAGTGGTTCGCCGACGGCGACGTCCACAAGTACTTCAACCCCTACGACTCGCCCTACGACAGCTACATCAACTTCATGAACGTCCTCGACAACGCCCGGACCCGCCTCGAGGGTTGAGCCCGCTCAGCATCCAAATCCGAATCTCCCGAGAAGGATCACGAGGTCGTTCGTGTTCACCAAGCCGTCGCCGTTCATGTCGCCGCTCGTGCCCGGCGACACGGGATTTCCGAACGAGCCGAGCTGGATCACAAGGTCGGCCGTGTTGATCACGGAGTCGCCGTTGACGTCACCCACGCACACGCCGTACACGTGCAGCGCGATGCAGTCGGTGAAGATGCCGCCGCCCGGCGTGCATGCGTTGGAGATCAGGCAGCGGTAGCAACTGCTCTCGTCGGTGTTGTGCGCGCCCGCCTGCGCGTTGGTGATCACAAGGTGGTCCGTCTGCGCCCCCGAGATGACCGACCCCGTCGGCGTCGGTCCGTTCTGCAGCGCCACGGACCCCTTGTACCACTGGTAGAACACCGGCACGCCGGTGGCGAGGATCTGGAAGTGCGCCGTCTGGCCGGCGTCGATATCCACGTCGGCCGTGGTCCCCAGGTACTGCACCGGGTCGCACAGCACCTGGAACTGCCGCATCATCTCGTGATCCTCGTGCTCCAGCAGATGGCAGTGGTAGGGGTAGAGGCCCGTGGACCCGTCGAACTTGGCGATCACACGCGTGATCTGGTTCGGCGGGCACTGCACCGTGTCCTTCCAACCCGCCTCGGTCGCGCCCCGCGCGATCACCGGCCCCGTCGGCACCGGGTTCCCGCCCACGAGCGTGAACGCCTGGCGGTCCAGCACCTGGAAGCTCGCCAGGTGGATGTGGAACGGGTGCGTCACCGCGGACTGATTGGTGATCCGCCACACCTCGGTCGTTCCCAGCGCCACGAAGTCGGTGATGTCGTCCCACAGCAGGTCGTTGATCAGCCACGTCGGGTGCCCGCAGATCGGCGTGCCGCTCAGGCGCAGCCGCAAGTCCCTGGTCGCCGAGGCGCCGGCCTCAGGCAAGGGCGTCACCGTCGCCAGCGTGCCCGGCAGCGGCGGGGCGAAGACCGACGAGAACCCCGCGTAGAACAGCATGACGTCCGGCACCACCCCGATGCCCGGGTTGCCCGGGAACGGCGCCGGCGCGCTGTTGCGCAGGTACACCCCGTTGAACCCCGGCACCGTCGCGAAATCGATCACGATGTCGGCCCGCTCACCCGGTTGCAGCGTGATCGAGCCCGGCCCGAACGGCCCCAGTTGCAGCGGCGCCGCCATCAGCCCCTGCTCGGTCGCGATCTGCCACCACGACACCTGGAAGTTGCCCGTCGGCACCAGCGACAGCGTGTACGTCCGGCTGTTGCTGCCGTTCAGCAGCCTGAACCGGTACTTGGTCTGCGCCGTGATCATGTACGGCCACACCTTCCCGTTCACCAGGATCTTGTCGCCGAAGAACTCCTCCTGCGCACCGGATACCCCCGTGTACCGCAGCGTCCCGTCGGCGTTGAACGAGCGGTCCTGGATCACCAGCGGGATGTCATACGCCCCGCTGGGAAGCTGCAGCGCATCCTCCGCCGGGTCGTGGATCAGGTAGAACCCCGCCAGCCCCATGTACACATTCAGCCGCGTCAGCCCCGCCGCGTGGTCGTGATACCACAGCGTCGCGGCCCGCTGGTCGTTGGGGTACCAGTAGATCCCGGACGAGAACCCCGGCGGAAAGCCCTGATCCGGCGGGCCGTCGGAGAACGGGTCCACCTTCCCGCCGTGCAGGTGCGTCACCGTCCGTGGACGCAGGTCCTGCGGGTTGACACCGTGAAGGCAGGTGTCCACCGGCAGGTAGTGATTCGAGCGGAGCGTCGGCTCGTCGGCGGCGGTGTTGTGCAGGTCGTTCACCCAGTTCACCGAGACCGGGCGGCCCTTCTGCGCCTGGATCGTCCGGCCCGGGTACTGGCCGTTGTACGCCCACACCTTGGTCGGCGGGAGCTGGTTGTGCAGCGTCGCCGTCGCCTCAACGATGTTGATCACATAGTGATCGTGGTCCGCGAACACCGTCGTCGGCGCCTGCACCGCCGGGACCGGCAGCGCGTCCATGTACGGCGTGAGCTGCGGCGAGCAATAGGTGGTCGCGCAGCTCGTGCCCGGGCCCTTGTAGACGCCGCCGCTGGCCACACACTGGCAATAGGTCAGATTCGAGCACGCCCCGCTCGTCGCGCAGCACGCCCCGGTCGGCCCGGGGCAGGTGCAGCCGGCGCAGGTGGTCCCCGTCCCGCCGAAGGTGCCGCCCGCCGAGGCGCACGCCACGTTCGTTGTCTCCGTGCACGTGCTGTCGGGCATGCAGCACCGCCCGGTGGTGGTCGGCGGCGTGTACACGATCGTGAGTACCGGGCGCTGGCTCGGGTCCGTGTTCTCGCGGGTGCCGAACCGCTTGGTGGTCTGAACCGCCGACTCGTTGCCGCGGATGACCCACCCGAAGTTCGTTGCGCCGTTGGCGTACCACCCCTGCACGTCGGCCAGCACCCCCGCGCCGGTCCACGAGTACGACCCGCCCCCCACGACATTCACGCTGGCGCTCGCCGAAGCGACGAAGTCGCCGCCCGCGGCCGTCCACGTCGTCGTATTGAAGAAGCGGTGCGTCCAGGTCGCGTCGTTGGCGGCGGCGGTCGTGCCCGAGCCCTCCTGGCTCGCCGCGTCGGAAGCCCCCTCGCCCCAGCCGCTGGTCGCCCGGTGGATGCTGACGCTCTGCGTCAGCGACTGTGTCCGCGACATGTACAGCGACAGCGTCGCCGACGTGATCGTCGATCCGGGGGGAATGCCCGAAAGATCAAACCGCACCAGCGCGCGCCGAATCGTGGCGCTGCTCGAGTTGTTGGTCCGCCCCGCGAACATGTACGCCCCAGCCCCGTTGCTGAGCCCGCCGCTCTCAGAGTACATCGTGCTGTCGGCCACAGGTGACAGCGTGGCGGTCGTGCGCGCGACCGCAGCGCCCGGCAGAAGCATCACCGCCGCCGCCGCCGCACGCACCATCGACACGGCGAAACGTCCGCGGCTTGCCGGCACGATCAGGTCGGTATCGGGGCGCATTGCGTCTCCCTTCGGCGGCCGCGGCAACGTTCTCCACGCGGTGCAGGTCGGGGCGCAACGCCGCGATCGCGCTCGGCCGCCGGGAGACTTGCCGCACAAGCCCCGCACCTTGCAGCCGACGCCGAAGATTGCTGGTGCCCCGACCGAGAACCCTTCCGGTGACCCTTGTCAGGCGAGTCCGGGCCGCCTCTAAGCGCCCTCCGTCCCCGCCGCAAGACGCACGGCAGCCTCAGCCGTACAGTGGCCCCATGGCTCAGGCGCCCCTGCCATTCCTTCTCGCCGGCACCCCGGTGGCATCCACGCGGGTGCTCACGGTCCCCGACCGGTTCAGCGGCGCACCCGCGTTCGGTGTGTGTCTGGCGGACGCCTCAGACTTCGATCGAGCCATCGCCGCCGCGGCCGGAGCCGCCCATGCAACCGCCGCCATGCCCATGCACGCCCGCGCCTCCGCCCTCCGCGCTGTCGCCGGGCTCATCAACACCCGTGCCGACGAGTTCACGCGCGTGCTCGTGATCGAAGCGGGAAAGCCCCTCCGCGATGCCCGGGCCGAAGTCTCGCGCGCCGCGGAGACCTTCGGCGCCGCCGCCGACGCCTGCGCCGACGCCGCGGGCGAGTTCCTCCGGCTCGACAGTTCGCCCCGCGCCCCAGCCTTCCGCGCCGTGTCGCAGCGCGTTCCCATCGGGCCGCTCGGGTTCATCACCCCCTTCAACTTTCCCCTCAACCTCGTGGCGCACAAGGTCGCCCCGGCCATCGCCGCCGGGTGCCCGTGGGTGCTCAAGCCCTCAGACAAGGCGCCGGTGTCCGCGCTGATGTTGGGCGAAGCGATCGCCCAGTGCGGGCTGCCGGCGGGATCATGGAGCATCCTGCCCGCAACGGTTGATGACGCCCGCGCTATCGTCACCGACGACCGCATCAAGCTGCTCTCCTTCACCGGCTCGGCCGCCGTGGGCTGGAAACTCAAGAGCGAGTGCGGGCGCAAGAAAATCGTACTGGAGCTCGGCGGCGACGCGGCGTGCGTGGTCGAGCCCGACGCCGACCTCGCCTTCGCGGTCTCGCGCTTGATCGTGGGGATGTTCTCCAACTCCGGCCAGAGTTGCATCAGCGTCCAGCGCGTGCTAACGCACCGCTCGGTCTACGCAGAGCTCCGCAACAGGCTGATCGAAGCTGTCCGCTCCGTCACCTTCGGCGACCCATCGAATGAGCAGACTATCGTCGGCCCGCTCATCACCCAGGCCGATGCCCAGCGCGTCGAGCGCTGGATCAACAGCGCCGTTGCCGGCGGCGCCAACCTCCTGCGCGGCGGCGTCCGCAGCGGTTCAGTGGTCGCGCCCACGCTCCTCGATAACCTCCCGCCCACCTGCGAGCTCGCCTGCGAGGAAGCCTTTGGCCCCGTCGCCGCCCTCGAACCCTACGACTCGTTCGACGAGGCCATCTCGAAGGTCAACGCCAGCCGCTTCGGCCTGCAGTGCGGCGTGTTCACCCGCGATATCGGCAAGGCCCTCCAGGCATGGAACCGCATCGACGTGGGAGCCGTCGTCATCAACGACGTGCCGACCTTCCGCACCGAGGCGATGCCCTACGGCGGCGTGAAGGACTCCGGCCTGGGGCGCGAGGGCGTCCGCAGCGCCATCGCCGAGTTCACCGAGCCGCGCCTCATGGTCATCAATCAGGCGGGCCTCCTGTGACCACCGTCGCCGATTTCGCCTCGCTCCTGAACCGCGCACTCGCCCGCCGGCACGCGCTCATCGAGTCCGGCGTGACCGATGCCTTCCGCCTCTTCGCCGGCAAGAGCGAAGGTGCGCCCGGCGTCTACCTCGACCGCTACGGCCCCGGCGCCGTCCTCATCCTCCACGAAACTGGCGGCGACCCAGGCGCCGATCCCGAGGCATTGCCGACGGGCCCCGCCGCACCCCCCCGCGACCTCGCACACGCCGCCCTCGAAGCGCTCAGGCCGCAAGGCGTCCGCGCCGTCTACCTCAAGGTTTTCCCCAAGGACCGTTCCCAGCTCGGCGGCGTCCAGCCCGCGTTCCTCACCGACCCCACCCCCGCCGCGGGCGAACCACTCCCCGAACTCATCCCCATCCGGGAGCACGCCTGGAAGCTCGCCGTCCGCCTCTACGACGGCTACTCCACCGGCCTGTTCATGGACCAGCGCGACAACCGCAAGCGCCTGGCCGAACTGGCCACAGAAGGGAGCGCCCCCCGCGTCCTCAACACCTTCGCATACACCTGCGCCTTCAGCGTCGCCTGCGCCGCCGCCGGTGCGCAGACCACCAGCGTCGACGTCTCCGCCCGCTACCTCCAGTGGGGCAAGGACAACTTCGCCCTCAACTCCATCGACCCCGAGCCGCACCGCTTCGCCCGCATGGACACCACCGAGTTCTTCGACTACGCGCGGCGCAAGAAGCTCCGGTACGACATGGTCATCCTCGACCCGCCTAGCTTCGCCGCGGGCAAGAAGAGCCGCGGCGTCCGCACCTTCAGCGCCGTGCGCGACTACCCCGAGCTGCTCCGGCGCGCCGCCGAGCTCCTCGACCCCGGCGGCGTCATCTTCGCCTCCACCAACACCCGTGAGCTCTGCATCCCTGGGCGCTTCGACCGCATGATCGACACCGCCCTGGGGTCCCGCCCGCGCCGACTCTCCCTGCCCACCCCAGCGCCCGACTTCGCGCCCGAGCCCGGACGGTTTGTCGCGCGGCTCGTTCAGCCGTGACCAGGCGCACGCTCTTGAACTATTCTGATTCTAAGTTGCACTACGCCCGTCCGTCTCGCCTATCAATCGATTCACATCGGCGCGCTGCGATTCTCTGCATTTCAGAATGATTCTTGTTCGGCACGCATGAGTCGCGGGTCTAGACTCGCACCATGTCGGCCGGGCGCCGACGAACGGCGTCGCGGCCCGGCACCGCCTCTCAAACTCCTGAGGCCGCCGTGTCGAACATCCCGAATGCATCGCTGCTGGGCCCGATTTCCCGAGACGCTCACCCCCGCATGACCGACGCGGAGGCGGTGCTCGAAGCCGAGGCCTGTCTCTACTGCGGCGGCCCATGCGCCACCGCCCCCTGCGTCGGCGCCTGCCCCGCCGGCATCGACATCCCCGGGTTCATCAAGGACATCGCCCAGGGACGCGCCGGCGACGCCGCCGCCAAGATCTTCAGCGACAACGTGCTCGGCGGCACCTGCGCCCGCGTCTGCCCCGTCGAGGTCCTGTGCCAGGGCTCCTGCGTGCTGTTGAAGGAAGGCCGGCGCGCCATCCAGATCGGCAGGCTCCAGCGATTCGCCACCGACCACGCCATCAACTCCGGCAACTCACGCCTCAAGGCCCCACCCGCGCAGCGCAAGCGCGACAGCGTCGGCATCATCGGCGCCGGGCCCGCCGGTCTCGCCTGCGCCGCCGAGCTCGCACAGTTGGGCTACCACGTGGTCGTCTACGAGGCCCGTGACTTCCCCGGCGGCCTCGTCACCCGCGGCATCGCCCCGTATAAGCAGCAGTACAAGCCCCTCCCGGAGGAAGTCGACCAGATCCGCGCCCTGGGCGTCCAGCTCCGCTTCGGCGTCCGCGTCGGCGTCGACATCACCGTCGAACAGCTCCGCGCCGCCCACCAGGCCCTTTTCCTCGGCTGCGGCATGGGCGACGACGCCCCCGCCAAGGTCCCCGGCGAGTGGCTCCCCAACGTCTGGGAGTCGCTCAAGTTCATCGAGGCCCTCAAGCTCGGCCCCGCCGGCGGTCTCACCATCGGCAAGCGCGTCGCCGTCATCGGCGGCGGCAACACCGCCATCGACGTCGCCCGCGAAGCCCGCATGCTCCGCTCCACCGAAGCGACCGGCGTCAACACCGCCGTCGAGGTGGCCCGTCACGCCCTGGGCCTCGGCGCCGTCGAGGTCACCATGCTCTACCGCCGCTCAGAGGCCGACATGCCCGCCTTCGAGCACGAGGTCCGCGCCGCCAAGCGCGAGGGCGTCAAGATCGTCCCGCAGGTCGCCCCCGTCGAGTTCCTCGGCGCCGACCGCGTCACCGGCGTCAAGTGCATCCGCATGCGCCTCGGCCCCCCCGACGCCTCCGGCCGCGGACGCCCCGAGCCCATCCCGGGCTCCGAGTTCGTCGTCGAAGCCGACACCGTCATCAAGGCCATCGGCCAGAAGCCCCACTCGGACCTTTTCAAAGCCCTCGGCCTCGAACCCAAGGGCAGCGTCGTCACCGTCGATCAGGACATGCGCACGAGCCTCCCCGGCCTCTACGCCGGCGGCGACTGCATCAACGGCGGCTCCACCGTTGTCCAGGCCGTCCGCGAGGGCCGGCGCGCCGCCCGCGCCATCGACCGCTCGCTCGCCGGCACCACCCGCCACACCCCGGGCCCCTCCGCCCCGATCAAGGTCGAACGCGACAACGGCACCATCCGCCACTTCCAGGGCGACTACCGCCTCACCACCGCCCCCAAGCTGTGCAAGGGGTGCAACATCTGCGTCACGGGGTGCCCCACGGGGACTCTGCGGCTCGACCCCGCCAACCACATCGAAGTCATCGACCCGCAGACCTGCGTGTTCTGCGGCCTGTGCGAGGCCCGCTGCCCGGACTTCGCCATCTGGATCGCACGCGGCGCCACCGACCGTGCCCGCGTCTTCGCCCAGGAAGGAGCGCCGGTTTCGTGAAGCCTCAACGACTCATCCAGGGCAACGAGGCGTGCGCCCACGCCGCCCTCTACGCCGGCTGCGACTTCTACGCCGGATACCCCATCACACCGTCCTCCGAGGTCATGGAGATCCTCGCCCAGGCCATGCCCGCGCGCAACCGCGTCTTCATCCAGATGGAAGACGAGATCGCCTCCATCAGTGCCATCATCGGCGCCGCGTGGGGCGGCGCCCGCACCATGACCGCCACCAGCGGCCCCGGCTTCTCGCTCATGCAGGAAGGCATCGGCTACGCCGCCATCACCGAGACCCCCTGCGTCATCGTCAACTGCCAGCGCTGGGGACCCTCCACAGGCCAGCCCACCAAGGGCGCCCAGGGCGACGTCATGCAGTCCATCTGGGGCACCCACGGCGACCACCCCGTCATCGTCGTCACCGCCTCTTCCGTCCGCGACACCTTCGACATGACCGTCCAGGCCTTCAACCTCGCCGAGACCTACCGCGTCCCGGTCATTCTCCTCATGGACGAGGTGCTGGCGCACATGCGTGAGAACATCGCCTGGCCCGAGCCCGGCGAGATCCCCGTCGTCGCCCGCCAGCTGCCCGCCGACCGCAAGGGCTACAAGCCCTTCACCGGCGCCCCCTTCGTCCCCTTCGGCGTCGGCGCGCGGTTCCACGTCACCGGTCTGGCCCACGGCCCCGAGGGCTTCTGTGTGGCCGACGAAGCCGCCGCCAAAGAGCTCAAGCGCATGGTCGGCAAGATCCAGCGCGACGTCGAGAAGATCACCATGTGTGATCAATACCTGCTCGACGACGCAGACCTCGCGGTCATCGCCTACGGCATCACCAGCCGCCCCGCCCGCGCCGCCGTCGAGCAGATGCGCGCCACCGGCGCCGCCGCCGGACTGCTCAGCCTCAAGACCCTCTGGCCCTTCCCCGACCACCTCATCCGCGAGATCGCCCAGCGCGTCGACACCATCGTCGTCCCCGAGCTGAACATGGGTCAGCTCGTCCGCGAGATCGCACGCGCCGCCGAGGGCCGCTGCCGCGTCATCCCCGTCAACCGTGTGGACGGCCACATGCTCACCCCGGCCCAGATCATCACCGGCGCCAGCGCGCCCGAGGCGGTGACAATATGAGCGAAGACTACAGAAGATTCCTCCGCCCCAACCAGTTGCCCCACGTCTGGTGCCCAGGCTGCGGCAACGGCATGATCGTCAAAGCCCTGCTGGAGGCCGTGAGCGAGCTCCACCTCGACCAGGACCGCGTCGTCGCCGTCAGCGGCATCGGCTGCTCCGGACGCACCCCCTTCGTGCTGGACTTCAACACCATGCACACAACCCACGGGCGCGCCCTCGCCTTCGCCACCGGCATCAAGCTCGCCAACCCGGAGCTGCACGTCATCGTCATCATGGGCGACGGCGACGCCTCCGCCATCGGCGGCAACCACTTCATCCACGCCTGCCGCCGCAACCTCGACATCACCGCCCTGGTCTTCAACAACGGCATCTACGGCCTCACCGGCGGACAGCTCGCGCCAACCACCCCCATGGGCAAGCGCAGCACCACCTCCGTCTCCGGCAGCATCGAGCCCGCCTTCGACCTCGTCCGTCTCGCCCTTGGCGCCGGCGCCGCCTTCGTCGCCAGAACCACCAGCTTCGACCACAAGCAGACCACCAGCTTCATCAAGCGCGCCATCAACCACCGCGGCTTCAGCGTCGTCGACATCCTCACCAGTTGCCCCACCTACTTCGGCCGCATGAACGAGGTCGCCGAGCCCTACGACATGCTCCACTATCTCCGCGACACCAGCGGCCCCATGCAGGAGTGCACCCTCGGCGCCACCGATGCCCCCGAAGGCGTTTCCTACGACGACGAGCACGCCTGCAACGGGCATTCCAACGGCCACTCCAGCGCCCACAACCTCGCCCCCGACATCATGCCCACCGGCATCTTCCGCGACGAGGAGCGCGCCGACTACGCCGCCCTCTACCGCGAGAAGATCGCCATGGCCGCCTCCAGCAAAAAGGCCCACGCATGACCACCCACCCCAAAGACCCCATCCAGATCCGTTTCAGCGGCTCGGGCGGCCAGGGCCTCATCACCGCCGGCATCATCCTCGCCGAGGCCGCCATGCTCGAAGGCCGCAACGTCGTCCAGACCCAGACCTACGGCCCCGAGGCCCGCCTGGGCTCCAGCAAGTCCGAGGTCATCATCTCCAGCGGCCAGATCGCCTACCCCGAGGTGACAACCCCCGACGCCGTCCTGTGCCTCTCGCAGGAAGCCGCCCGCAAATACGCCCCCAAGGTGACCCCCGAGACACTGGTCATCGTCGATTCAACCCTCGTCCCCGAAGACATCCCCTGCCCCGGGCGCGTCGTACGCCTCCCCATCACCGAGACCGCCGTCGCCGTCGGCGCCCGCGTCGTCGCCAACTCCGTAGCCCTCGGCGCCTTCAACGCCCTCACCGGCGTCGTCGCCCGCGAAAGCCTGTCAAAGGCCGTGGCGGCCCGGGTACCGGCGAAGTTCGCCGACTTGAACCAAAAAGCCCTCGAAGCGGGCGAAGCCCTCGCCGCCCAGACCCGCGAGCACGCCGCGGCGTAAGACCCACCACGCCGCAACACCCGCCGCGCCGCAAGCCCCGTCGCACTGTTGAGCTCCCTCGAACAGCGGAGGCTGCATGCGTGCGCAGATCCCTGAAGTGAATACGGCTCGTCTTCAGGCAGTAGGCCTGCACGTCAAGAGCCGGGGGTGGAGGAGGCTCGCCGACGACACCCCCCGGTATGCGCGGACGGATGAGCCGACCCCGGCAAGGGTCGGCGGAGTGTCCTTCGACACCCATTACCACCACCCGAATCTTCCGGCCACCCTCGCGCATCACCACTTCCATGCGCAAATCCCGGTCGCCTCCCCACCCCCGCGCTCCGGAATTCCAAAACGGAAGTATGCAGTTGAGTAAATCGGATCGCGCGGTCTAGTCTGGATCTTCGTCTGGCGGCTTGCGCCACCAGTCAATGAACAGCCAGCCGAAGAACTCCAACAGACCTTCGCATAGGCTGTCCAGCATAGTGAGCGTTCCTCACTTCTTCTTGACCCGCTTCTTCGTCTGGCGCGCCGGGGCCTTGCCCGCTGGCTGCTTGACGATCCGCTCGGCCAGGTCCTCCCAGTTGCCGGTGAACTTCACCCGCTCTGGTTCTGGCCGCTTCGATTTGGTGGGCCTGTCTGCCACTACCCAATGCTCCCGACGGGACTCGAACCCGCAAGACGAATAGAATCGTCGCCGCATTCCAAGCGCAGTGTGTTTACCAGTTTCACCACGAGAGCCGCGTTGCCGTACTTACGGCTTCGCGGCTTTTTCAATGATCTTCTTGGTCTCATTTGTCATACGCATCATCGCGTCTGTCAGTCGGTGGAAATGTTCCAAGTTGATCGCCATGCGGAACATCTCAACCCGTTCCGAATCTGTACCGGGTAATCCTCCGAACAGCGCCATGACCACGTTCCCGTCTTTGCGCACGAAGATTCTTGTCGCGTCGATCATCACCGTCGGCAAATCCTTCCGAAACGAAAATGACACGTCCTGTTGAGTAGTCTTCGAGTCGGAAGGGCCCGGTGTCGCCTTCCGATTGTTCCTCGTGAACGGTGATCGTTTTTTGCTCATGGTCTACCCGTATGCTGGAACTTGAGATAGCACGGTGTTGAATAGCGTGATCCTCGGACTCATCGCGAGGAAATCGCATCTCTGTCAGGTCCACGCCCCAGACCACATGAACGGCACGGCCAAGTGCAAGACTGATGTCTGCCAGAGTTTCGAGCTTGAAGTTGTTTGAGCCCTCAAAAGCCTTTGTGATCGCGGGGCGTCCGCAGCCAAGTCTGCGAGATAACCACGCCTTGTTCTTCTTTGATTTTTGGAGCAACTCGAACAAGCCGTGCGATGTCTCTTCCAGAAAACGAGCCTGGTTTGAGACTCGCTGGTATTCGTCTATTTGAGCAACGTGTTCGGCGTGGCGTGGCATGGCTTACTGTGATCGATGCAGGTCACGGATTTTGTCTGCTCGCTTGGCCTCCGCAACGGTGCGCTTGTTGTGTGGCCTGCGCTCAACGTGGGTGACTATGAAGTTTTTGCCGTCCTTGAACGCGTACGCACCCAGATCGGGTGTCCGCAGCTTGATTTCGTAGATGCCATCCGGCCCTCCTTTCACGAGCCGAATCTTTGTCTTGTCCATCGGACCATTAGCAGTGCATATTGCCCGCAAACGCTGTTCCAGTTTTGCGCGCTCGCGTAAATCCAAAGCATTCCAGCTTTGTGCTGAGTCATCAGCGTTCGCCAATAACGCCGCACCGTTCGGTGCGGCGATGATTTGATCGCCAGCATGAAGAGGCGTAGCGTTCACCTGTAGGGTAACACAACGATTAGCACGGTCAAGGCTAAGACTACCCTGATTTTTGCAGAACGTCGTCCAAAATACAGCGAGGATGTTTGACTTAGCATTTGATTCAAGTATAATAGACTCATGGTCCGCATCCCCAAGAAACGCCCCGAACTCGCCAAGTCCGACCTGATCGAAGAACTCCCACTGGCCTGCTGCAACGAACAGGCGGCGGTCGAGTTCTTGGAGACGAAGCGCTGGGGCGACCTGCCCTGCTGCCCTCACTGTGGGTCGGTGACGGTCTACAGGATGACCGCCCGCGACGGCTCCCGGAACAAGCGTTTCATGTGGCGCTGCAAGGACTGTGGCAAGCAGTACACCGTCCGCGCGAACTCGGTGCTGGCCGAGTCATTGATCCCGCTGGCGAAGTGGTGCCGTGCCATGTGGATGACCGCCACCGCGAAGAATGGCGAGTCGGCGCTCGAATTCAAGCGCACGCTCCAGGTCAGCTACCGCACCGCACTCTTTGTTCTGCACCGCCTGCGGCATGCGATGGCGCACGACCCCAGCACTGATCCGAAGCTCACCGGCACGATTGAAGCCGATGAGACGTCTTTCAGCAGAAAGTCCGTTGCGGCAAGGTGAACCATCCCCCCCCGGGGGGGCCGAACTTGCTGGCACAACTTGTCTAGTCCGCCCGCACTCCCCGAAGCCGCCACCAACCACGGGCCCAGAGCGTCCCTCGCGCATCACCACTTCCATGCGCAAATCCCGGTCGCCTCCCCACCCCCGCGCTCCGGAATTCCACAATTTCGTAACCCCTCTCCACCCAACCCCTTGCGCCGCTTTCAACCCCGCGCATCGCCACCTCCGCGCGCAAAATCCTGTCCCGCCCCAGTACAGGTAGAGGCACCGCGCATCCCAACTCCCAAGCCCGACCCCACCCCCTCCACCCGGACCCTCGGCGGCGGCGGATCGGCAACCGCCTTCCCTTCACTCCATCCCCCAAAGGACCGGAGCCACGGGAACCTCTCACCACTCTTGGCGGGGCGGTGAGAACCGCCACCCGGCGACGAGGTCGGCGAGGATCGGGCAACGGACCACGGCGGCGCGTCACGTCTCACCCACCGGCCCCGACTCGCGAGCGGCGACCGATGGGCGTCCATGTCCGCAGGGCGGGGGAAACCCCGCTCACACCGCCGACGGCGCCCCAAGGCACGGCCTACCAACCCGCGCCCCAAAGCCCCGCTCGACGGCCCACCTCCAGGCGGCCAAGCCCCACCAAGGCAAACGCCGCCCACACCCATCGATGGGCTTATCTCACCCGCTTCGCAGCCTCCCGCTCGGCTGATGCTCGGCGCGCCGATTACCGGCAAAGAGCTTCAGACCGACGCAAACCGCTAACCGTCTCGCCTCACGCGTACGCCGGCACCCACTGGGTCGCCGCGATCCTCCGCGCCAGCTCCTCGCGGTCCATCGGCGGGGCCAGGCCCTCGTTCTGGGCCTGCACCGCCACCGCCGCCGCGATGTGGCGTGCCACGCTGCGCAGCTCACGCAGGTTCGGGAGCAGCGCGCCGTTGCGGTCCTTCAGCGCCGGCGATTTTTCACCCAGCGCCCGCGCCGCCGCCAGCAGCATCCCGTCGGACACCTTGCTCGCCCGGCACGCCGCCAGCGCCAGCCCGATCGCCGGGAAGATGTACACGTTGTTGCACTGCGCGATCGGGATCGTCCGCGTCCCGTCGTTCACCGGCGCGAACGGCGAGCCGGTGGCGATCAGCGCCCGCCCCTCGGTCCACTTGATCAGGTCCGCGGGCGTCGCCTCGGCCTTTGAGGTCGGGTTCGACAGCGGGAAGATGATCGGGCGCACCGTCTTGCGGGCCATCTCGCGGATGATCGGTTCGGTGAACGCGCCGGCCAGCGTGGAGAGGCCGATGAGGATGGTCGCGGGGACCGCCTTCACCACCTCCTCCAGCCCGACCACGCCCGCCGCGGAGTGGTTCATCTTCGCCACCCGGTCGCTGGCCTGTGCGAACGCGCGCTGCTCACCGGACAGGTCGGCCCGCCCGGTGTGCAGAACGCCGCCGCGGTTGATGATCCAGAACCGCGAGCGGGCCTCTTTCTCCGGCAGCCCGTCCTCGACCATGGCCCGCCACAGGTAATCGGCCACCCCGATCCCCGCCGAGCCGGCCCCGAGGATCACCACGTGCTGGTCCCGCAACGGCCTGCCCGTGACGGCGATCCCGCCGAGAATCGCCCCCAGCGTCACCGCCGCCGTCCCCTGGATGTCATCGTTGAAGCTCAGCACCTCTTCGCGGTACTTGTTCAGGAGCGTGTAGGCGATGCTGTTGGGGAAGTCCTCCCACTGCACGCAGGTGTTCGGCAGCGCTTCCTTCACGCCGCGGATGAACTGGTCGATGAAGTCGAAGTACTCCTTCCCGCTCAGCCGCTCGTGGCGCCAGCCCAGGTACAAGGGGTCACGCAGCCGCTCGGCGTTGTTGGTGCCCACGTCCAGCACGATCGGCAGCGTCCGCTCGGGCCGGATGCCGCCGATCAGCGTGTACAGCGACAGCTTGCCGATCGGGATCCCCAGCCCGCCCACGCCCTGGTCGCCGATGCCGAGGATGCGCCCGCCGTCGGTCACCACGATCACGTCGATGTCCTTGCCGTAGCGGTTGGCCAGGATCTCGGGGATGCGGTCGCGCAGCGGGTACGAGACGAACAGCCCCCGCGGGCGCCGGTAGATGTGCGAAAACTGCTCGCACGCCTGCGCCACCGTCGGCGTGTACACGATCGGCATCGTCTCCTCGACGTGGTCCAGGAGCAGCCGGTAGTACAGCACCTCGTTGGTGTCCTGCAGCGCCCTGAGATAGATGTGCTTGTCCAGCGCCGTCGCGCGCGACTGGAACGCCTCCCACGCCCGCGCGGTCTGCTGCTCCAGGGATTCGACCTGCGGCGGCAGGAGCCCCAGCAGGCCGTATTCAGAGCGCTCTTCTTCGCTGAACGCGGTCCCCTTGGTGCGGAACGGGTTGTCCAGCAGTGCGTGACCGTGCCTGTAGCCGGCCGGTTTGGTTGGGCTGAGTGTCGCAGTGAGCATGGTGAAACCTCCAGATGGGGTCTCGCCCACACGATCCGCCGCCGCTTCCGGTTCCCGGTTCTCCGGGGGGAGGAAGGGGAGCGGGACCTCACGCGCATGCTAGGTGCCGTCACCACGAAGGTCTCGCGCTCGGCACATGAATGGGCGCAGTTTTGCGAGCAGTTCTTGACAACGTTGTCGCGCGGGCGATGCCGTGCGCCGGATCGCGCGCCGTTCCGGGTCCCAGAATCGGGAACTGCAGCGCGCAGGGCACAAACAGGCTCAGTTTTTGCCAGATTGAGAATCGTTTTTGGAAGTGCTCTCAATAGAATCGGCGCTGCGATACGCAGATCCGTGGAGAAGGACCACCATGCTCAGGCACACACGTTGCTGGCTCTCACTCGCGCTGTGCGCGGCACTTTCTGCCCCCTGCTCGGCCCGCCCGCCCGCGGGCACGTCGTTCACCTATCAGGGCGAGCTCAAGTCGGCTGGCACGCCGTACACCGGCTCGCCCGCAATGACGTTCCGCCTCTACACCCAGTCCGGCGGCGGTGCACCGATCGGCACCGTGACGCTGCCCTCCGTCGCCGTCGCCCAGGGTCTGTTCACCGCCTCGCTGGATTTCGGCGTCTCGCCCTTCACGTCCGGCCAGGCGCTCTGGCTCGAGGTCGAGACGCTCGGCCAGATGCTGTCGCCGCGCCAGCAGGTCTCGGGCACGCCCTTCAGTCTGTCAACGCGCGGCATCTCTGTTGACGGCGCCGGCAACGTCGGCGTCGGCGGCCCCGCCGCGGGCGGGTCGCGCCTCAGCGTGCAGGGCGGCGTCAACGTCTTCGACGCCGTCGGTCAGGGTGTGGGTTTCACCACCGGCCATCTGGCCCTGAACCGCGCCTCCAACGAAGACCCCGCCTACGAGTACGACGACACCGCCGACACCCACACCATCTGGTCCGGCGGCGGCCCGAGCGTCACCGTCAACGCCTTCGGCGCCGTCAACCTCGCGGGCTCGCTCACGGTCGGCGCGCCGCCCGGTGATGCCAGCGTCCAGCTGCCGGCCGCCTCGGTTTCCGCCGCCGAGTGCGCCGACGAAGCGGGCTTGGCGTCGGTGAAACTCCCCGACGCGTCGATCTCCACGTTCAACAGCAACGTCAGCATCGGCAGCGCGACCATCAACTGTCCCGCCGCGGGCTACATCGTGGTGATGTTCTCCAGCACGGTCGACCTCGCGCCGATCCCGATCAACCTCCGATTGCGGCTCGATGCCGACGCGGCGACCGAGCACCTCTCGGTCTTCCACACCCGGGCCAACACCGGCGTCGGCGTGACCACAAACCTGCCGGTCACGGTGCAGACGATTTACCCGGCATCCGCAGGGTCGCACTCGGTCAGTGTTTCCGCGGACACGATCTCGCCCTCGCCGAGCGTCAATGATTTCCTCCGCAACCGCCTCACGCTGATCTTCGTCCCGACCGCCTACGGCACGGTCCAGCCGTGAGCGTCACGGTCGCGACGCCCGCTCACACCCGCACTTCCGCCGAGTAGTTCGGCGACTCCTTGGTGATCCGGATGTCGTGCGGGTGACTCTCGATCACGCTCGCCCGGCTCACCTTGCAGAACTTCGCCTCGGTCCGAAGCTTCTCGATGCTGTCGCAGCCGCAGTAGCCCATCGCGCTGCGCACGCCGCCCACCATCTGATAGACGAACTCGCTGAGCCTCCCGCGGTACGGCACCAGCCCCTCGACCCCCTCGGGCACGAACTTGATGTGCTCCCCCCCGCCCCCCCCTGGACCGCCCGAGGCGCCGGCCTTGCGCTTGGCGGCCAGCTTCTCGCCCTGGAAATAGCGGTCGGCGCTGCCGGCGTTCATGGCGCCCTCGCTGCCCATGCCTCGATACGTCTTGTAGCGACGGCCTTCGCTGATCACCACCTCGCCCGGCGACTCATCCAGCCCCGCGAACAGGCCGCCGAGCATCACGCTGCACGCGCCCGCGGCGATCGCCTTGGCGATCTCGCCCGACTGGCGGATGCCGCCGTCGGCGATCACGGGAACTCCCGCGCCCTCCGCGGCGCTGACGGCGTTCATCACCGCCGTCACCTGCGGCACGCCCACCCCCGTCACGATCCGCGTCGTGCAGATCGAGCCCGGCCCGATACCCACCTTCACCGCGTCGGCGCCCGCTTCGATCAAATCCGCCGCCCCCTCGCTGGTGGCGATGTTGCCCGCGATCAGCTCGATCTTGGGGAACCGCTTCTTCACCTCGCGCACCGTGTTCAGCACGTTCTCGCTGTGGCCGTGGGCCGTGTCCACCACGATCACGTCCACTTCGGCGGCGATCAGCTTCTCGACGCGCTCGTACTGCAGCGTGCCCACCGCCGCCCCGCACCGCAGACGCCCCCGCGCGTCCTTGCAGGCCAGCGGGAAGCGGTTCTGCTGGTCCAGGTCGCGCATCGTGATCATGCCCGCGAGCTTGCCCGCCGAATCCAGCAGCAGCAGCTTCTTCACCTTGGCCTTGCTGAGGATCTTCACCGCGTCGTCCAGCGTGGCGGTGGGGGGGGCAGTGACGAGGTTGGACCTCGTCATCACGTTCTCGACCAGCTCGCTGTCGTTGGCGATGAACTTCAGGTCGCGCTCGGTGAGGATTCCCAGCACCTTGCCCTTGGTCCGCAGGGCCGTCGCGCCGTCATCGGTGACGGGGAACCCCGAGATGTTGTACTCCGCCATGAGCTGGCGTGCCCGCCCGACGGTGTCCTTGGGGCCCAGTGTGATCGGGTCGATGATGACGCCGTTCTCGGAGCGCTTGACCTTGGTCACCTCGATGGCCTGCGCCTCGGGCGGCATGTTGCGGTGGATGATCCCGATGCCGCCCTCCTGCGCCAGCGCGATGGCCAGGCGGCTCTCGGTGACCGTGTCCATGGGCGCCGAGACCAGCGGGATGTTGAGCGCGATGTTGCGGCTCAGGCGCGTGCGCAGGTCGACGCCCGCGGGGTTGACCGCCGAGCGGCGCGGCACCAGCAGCACATCATCGAACGTGATCGCGTCCTGGACGAACTTGGCGTCGAGGAAACCGCCGGGCTGGTTTGTTCGGGCTCCCATGTGGCAATGTTGCCAGAAACGATCCGATGCGTCAATGCGCAGCTGAGAGACAGAGCGACGTATTTCACAGATGAACGCGGATGCGGCGGGAAGAGCGAATGACCCAGGTTGAGCCTCGGCAGCGCCTTCCGGTCGGCTCTATCGCAGGGCCCATCCACGGGACAGCCGTGGCTTCCTGACCCTCTTAACCCATCCGTGTCGATCCGACCCGTCCGCGGCCGCTTCCTTGCATCGGGCCGGGGCCTGCCACTCTGACAGTCGCCCCATCCCGCTCGGCGTGCCCTGTCGGGCCGATAGGCCTTTCCGAAGCATTGGCGCTCCCCAAACACTGCCGGGCCCGCTGGCACAGCCCTTGCACCCTCCCAGGCGTCGAAGGAAAGGAAAACCACCCCATGTCCAAAATCATCGGCATCGACCTCGGCACCACCAACTCCTGCGTCGCCATCATGGAAGGCGGCCAGCCCAAGGTGCTGATCAACTCTTCCGGCTCACGCACCACCCCCTCGGTGATCGGCTTCACCGATAAGGGCGAGCGCCTCGTGGGCCAGCCCGCCAAGCACCAGCAGGTCACCAACCCCAAGAACACCATCTACTCGATCAAGCGGTTCATGGGCCGGCGCCGGGCCGAGGTGTCCGGCGGCGGCGAAACCGGCTACGGCAAGAGCGGCAACGAGGAGTCCAAGGTCCCGTACGCCGTCACCGGCGGGGCCGATGAGTTCGTCAAGGTCCGCGTCAACCAGGGCGAGTTCACGCCTCAGCAGGTGTCCGCGTTCACGCTGATGAACCTCAAGAAGACCGCCGAGGACTACCTGGGCGAGAAAGTGGACCGCGCGGTCATCACCGTCCCGGCTTACTTCAACGACGCCCAGCGCCAGGCCACCAAGGACGCCGGCGAGATCGCCGGCCTGAAGGTCGAGCGCATCATCAACGAGCCCACCGCCGCCGCGCTGGCCTACGGCCTGGACAAGAAGAAGAACGAGAAGATCGCCGTCTTCGACCTGGGCGGCGGCACCTTCGACGTTTCGATCCTGGACATCGGCGACGGCGTGTTCGAGGTGCTCAGCACCAACGGCGACACCCACCTGGGCGGCGACGACTGGGACACCCGTCTGATCGATCACATCGCCGAGGAGTTCCGCAAGCAGCAGGGCATCGACATCCGCAACGACCCCATGGCCTACCAGCGCCTCAAGGAGGCCGCCGAGAAGGCCAAGTGCGAGCTTTCGACCATGCAGGAGACGGCGGTGAACCTGCCGTTCATCACCGCCGACGCCAGCGGGCCCAAGCACCTGCAGATGTCCATCACCCGCGCCAAGTTCGAGTCGATCACCAACGACCTCTTCGAGCGCCTTAAGGCCCCGTGCCAGCAGGCCCTCAAGGACGCCAAGATCGACGCGAGCAAGATCGACGAGGTGGTCCTGGTCGGCGGCTCCACCCGGATGCCCAAGGCGCAGCAGATCGCCAAGGAGATCTTCGGCAAGGAGCCCAACAAGAGCGTCAACCCCGATGAAGTGGTCGCCGTCGGCGCGGCCATCCAGGGCGGCGTGCTGCAGGGCGACGTCAAGGACGTGCTGCTGCTCGACGTCACGCCGCTCAGCCTGGGCGTCGAGACCCTCGGCGGCGTGATGACCCCCCTCATCCCCCGCAACACCACCATCCCGACTTCCAAGAAGGAAGTCTTCTCCACCGCCAGCGACAACCAGACCAGCGTGACGATCCACGTGCTGCAGGGCGAGCGCGAGTTCGCCAGCGACAACCGCACGCTGGGCCGCTTCGACCTCACCGGCATCGCCCCGGCCCCGCGCGGCATGCCCCAGATCGAGGTCGAGTTTGCCCTCGACGCCAACGGCATCCTCAACGTCTCGGCTACCGACAAGGCCACCGGCAAGAGCCAGAAGATCGAGATCAAGAACTCCGGCGGCCTCGACAAGGCCGAGATCGAGAAGATGAAGCGCGAGGCCGAGGCCAACGCCGCGTCCGACAAGGCCCGGCGCGAGCTCATCGACCTCCGCAATAAGGCCGAGAGCCACGTGCACCAGACCCGCAAGGCGCTGGAGGAGCACGGGGCGAAGGTGGAGCCCGCGGCGCGCGGCAAGATCGAGTCGGCCATCAGCGCCGTCGAGGAGAAGATCAAGGGCGACGACAAGACCGCCCTCGAGCGTGCCCTCAAGGAACTCGAAACCGCCACGATGGAGCTGGGCAAGGCCGTCTACGAGGCGAGCAAGGCCCAGGCCGCCGGCGGCGCGGCCCCTAGCGGGCCCGCGGCTTCCAGCGGCGCCGAGAAGAAGGACGACGTGGTCGACGCGGAGTTCAAGGTGAAGGAATAAGGGCTGAAGTGGCATCACGGGCACGCCGAAGACGGCGAGCCCGTGGCATGGGGACGTGTCCCGCTGCGGGCCGGCCCACGTGAATCCGCCGGCCCATGCCCGACGAATACACCCGGTACCTGAGCTTTCTTTCTTTCCTCCAGGCGCCCTTCGGCTAACGCTGAAGGGCGTGTTCTTTGTTTGAATCACTCACGATTTGAACGCGGCTCGGCCTCCGCGCCGAGATCTAGTCAGTCACCGGTGCCGACCGGGACGCTTTGGGTGTCTCGGGTCGTTGTCAGCGCAGCCCAGCGTTGTAAGCGTCCCGGGCCGCCACCGCCATGCGGTCGCACGCCTCGTTCTCGGGGTGCTCGTTGTGGCCCTTGATCCAGTGGAAGCTCACGTCGTGGCGAGCGGCCAGCTCGTCGAGCTCCATCCACAGGTCCTGGTTCTTCACCGGCTTCTTGGCGGCGGTCTTCCACCCGCGCTTCTTCCAGTCGGGCATCCACTCGCTGAGGCCGTCCAGGACGTACTTGCTGTCTGAATACAGCTCCACGCGGCTGGGCTTCTTGATCGCCCTCAGACCGTTGATCACCGCCAGCAGCTCCATGCGGTTGTTGGTGGTCTCGGGCTCGCCGCCAGAGCCGTCAACGACCTTGCCGCTGGCGGGGTGCTTCAGGATGAACGCCCAGCCGCCCGGCCCCGGGTTCCCCGAGCACGCGCCGTCGGTGTGCAGTTCGACCAGGTGTCGTTTCGATGGGTCCTCGGGCGCGCCGGCGTCGTTCATCCCGCCAGTCTACTTCGCCTCGGCGGTCTTCTCGTCGCCCTTGTGAACCGTCACCTTCGGCGCGGTGCGGGACTTCTTGAGCGGCTTGTACGCCGACTTCTGCGCGCCCTTCTCTTCCTGCGCCTGCAGCTTCTCGTTCATCTCGGCGGTCATTTCCTCGAGCTCGCGGCGCTGCTGCTGGGTCAGTTCGCCGCCGTCGGCCGAGAAAATCTGCGCCCCCTCGGTCGAGATCGGCGTGGCCCCGGCCCGCAGGCTGTCGATGCTCTGCGGCGGCTGCGACATCTTCGACACCAGGCCCGAGAGGCCGGCCAGCCCCGGCAGCCCGTCGGCCCCCTTCGGCAGGGCCGCCCCCAGCGGAGCGCCGCCGGCCTTGGCCTGGTCCACCGCTTCGATCGTCTTGGGCAGCGAGTACATCATCGAGCAGATGCCGAACAGCCCGCCCACGATGGAAAAGACGTGACGTAGTTTCATACCCCCAAGGATCGGATTCCCGATCCCCCGCCTCGGCGGGGGCGCCGGCGTCGCCCCGTCGGCGCGGGCAGGGGCAACACCTGGGGCGAGTGGACGGCCCGTTGCCTTGCTTATCAGTCATCCACACGCGGGGACCGTCCCGAGAACCGCTGCGATTTTCGCGGACGCCGCGTGCTTTACCATGCCCCCATGCCCACCGCCGAGGGACCGTCCAAGGTGCACCGTTTCGAGGTCTGGCCCAAGCCGGCGGTCGGCGACCCCCGCGCCGAGCAGACCCGCGACCAGGCCCGGCGCCTCGGCCTGCCCGCCACCGGTGTCCGCACCGCCAAGGTCTACCTCATCCAGGCCCCGCTCTCAGATGCGCAGGCCAAGCGCGTCGCCGATGCGCTGCTCACCAACCCCGTGGTGGATGACACCTGCGCCGGCGCGGCACCCGCGTCGCCCGCAAGCCAGACCGTCGAGGTCCTCCCGCTCCCGGGCGTGATGGACCCCGCGGCCCAGACGGTCGAAGACGCCGTGCGCGAGCTGACCGGCGTGGTCGAAGTGAAGGCCGTGACCGGCGTGCGCTATGACTTCGAGGGCCTCACGCGGGCCCAGGCCGACGAGGCCGCGCGCCGATTCCTTTTCAACCCCGCCATCCAGTGCGCTCATCCTGCGCCGCACCACCCCGCGGCGTTCCCGACGCCGCACCCCGCCGACCAGACCCTCCGCCACGTCCCGATCCGTGACCTGAGCGACGATGCGCTCAACAGGCTCTCGCGCGAAGGCCACCTGTTCCTGAGCCTCGACGAGATGAAAGCGATCCAGTCCGAGTATCGGGCGCTCAACCGCGAGCCCACCGACATCGAACTCGAAACCCTTGCACAGACCTGGAGCGAGCACTGCGTTCATAAGACGCTGAAGAGCCGCATCGTGTACAGGGAGGCACTGGGCACTGGGCATCAGGCACGAGTGCCCAGTGCCCACTGCCTAGTGCCTTCCATGGCTTCCCGCCCCGGCCACACCGTCAACCCCGACGGTTCAGTCACCATCGACAACCTCCTCAAGTCCACCGTCGCCGCCGCGACGTTCGAACTCATCAAGGACGGCGTCGACTGGACCCTCAGCGTCTTCAAGGACAACTCCGGCGTCATCCGCTTTGATGATCAGCACGCCGTGTGCATCAAGGTCGAGACCCACAACCATCCCAGCGCCATCGAGCCCTACGGCGGCGCCGCCACCGGCGTCGGCGGCTGCATCCGCGACGTCATCGCCACGGGCCTCGGCGCGCAGCCTGTAGCCAATACGGACGTGTTCTGCGTGGGGTATCCGGATGATTGGGTGGAGGGGAAGGCATCAAGCGGGGAAGGCATCAAGGCATCAAGTGAGTTTGACGCGGCCGACCTCTCGCGCCGCGAGGGCGCGCCCTACTCGCTCCCGAAGGGCGTCATCCACCCCCGCCAGGTGCTCACCCGCGTGGTTGACGGCGTCCGGGACTACGGCAACCGCATGGGCATCCCCACCGTCAACGGGGCCGTTTACTTCGACAACCGTTACGTCGGCAACCCGCTGGTCTTCTGCGGCTGCATCGGCGTGATGCGTGCCGACATGGTCAAGGGCGAGGCGAGACCCGGCGACCGCATCATCGCGCTGGGCGGGCGCACGGGGCGCGACGGCATCCACGGAGCCACCTTCTCCAGCGCCGAGCTCACCGACACCCACGCCGACGAGTTCAGCCACGCCGTGCAGATCGGCAACGCGATCGAGCAGAAGCGGACCCTGGATGCGATCATGCGGGCGCGGGACGCCGAGGGCGGCCCGCTCTACCACGGCCTGACCGATTGCGGCGCCGGCGGTTTTTCGTCAGCAGTTGGTGAGATGGGGGCGAAGCTCGGCGCGGAAGTACACCTTGACCGTGCTCCTTTAAAGTATGCGGGGCTGCGCTACGACGAGATCTGGATCAGCGAAAGCCAGGAGCGTTTCGTGCTGGCCGTTCCGCCGGAGAACGTGGCGGCATTGCAGCGCATATGCGATGAAGAAGGGGTGCTGCTGGCGGACCTTGGGCAGTTCGGCACGCCCGGTGCGGAGCTGGTGCTGAAGTATCAGGAGCGCGAAGTGGGGCGCCTGCCGATGCAGTTTTTGCACGAGGGCATCCCGATGCCGACGCGGGAAGCGGTGTGGAACGGCGGGGCAGTCGGCAGTGGGCAGTCGGCAGTGGGTTCGAGCCGCAGGTCTTCGACACCCCACTCAACTGCCCACGCTTTACCTCCGACTGCCCAAGCCCCAAGCCCCACTGCCCCGGACTCCGACCTCCGCGCCCGCCTTCTTGAACTGCTCGCGCATCCGAATATCGCCAGCAAGCGCTGGATCGTTCGCCAGTACGACCACGAGGTGCGCGGCAACACGGTCATCAAGCCGCTTGTCGGCCCCGGAGGCATCGGCCCCGGCGACGCGACGGTGATCCAGCCGGTGCCGGGCAGCAAGCAGGGGCTGGCCATCGCGTGCGGGATGGCCGTGCCGCTCGGCGACACGCTGAACGCCGGCGATCCGTATGAGATGGCGCTGGCCGCGGTGGATGAGTGCGTGCGGAACCTGGTGTGCGTCGGGGCCGACCCCGACAGGATTGCCATCCTCGACAACTTCTGCTGGCCCAGCTGTGCCAAGCCGGAGAATCTGGCGTCGCTGGTGCGGGCGGCGGAGGGTTGCTATGACGCGGCGAAGGCGTACCGCACGCCGTTCGTGAGCGGGAAGGATTCGCTGAACAATCAACTGCGGATGGCGGACGGGCGGGTGATTGAGATTCCGCCGACGTTGCTGATCACGGGGATGGGGATCGTGCCGGATGTGAGCAAGTGCGTGACGATGGACTTGAAGTGTGTCAACGAGCCGACCAAGGTCATGCTTGTACAACCCGGCACGTTGTGGGAACAGGGCGAGGAATCGGTACCGTTCGACACCCGTCCGAGCCGTCTATTGCGCGACAGCGTCGCCGCCTCACGGCTGGTATCGCGTCTCATCCAAAGCGGCATGATTCTCGCCGCCCATGATTGCAGCGAAGGAGGTCCGCTGGTGGCATTGGCCGAAATGCTCATCGGAACCTCGGAGAACTCGCCGGTCGGTGCATCGGTGTATTTGCCCGATCTACTTCGCTTCAATCACGAGGAGGTGCGGCCATTCCATCAAGACACATTCGCCGAGTCGCCGGGTGCACACCTGCTGCAGTTCCGCGTGTCAGACTACCACCGCATTCTTGAAATCTGGGACGAGCATGATGCCGACACGAATGCGCGCTCCGGATTCAAGCCCGAGGACGGCGACACTCGGCGCTTTGTCGTCGCTGAGCTCGACGCCGCGGGCGTGGTGAGGCGTTCCTCATTGCGCGTGCAGGTGAACTGCTCCTCTTCCGCACAAGACCGTGAAATCCCCGTTTCTGATCTCCGCCGCGCCTTCCTCGGCACCCTCGACTGGTAACAATCCCATGCCTCCCTCCGCGCCTTCCGCGACCTCCGCGGTAACAATCTCCTCTCCGCGTCCTCCGCGCCTCCGCAGCGAATCTCCTGAGATGCCCAAGGCCCTCGTCATCCGCGCCGCCGGCACCAACTGCGACACGGAAATGGTGCGCGCGTTCCGGCTGGCCGGGGCCGCGTGCGATCTGGTGCATCTTGATCGCCTGATCGCGGATGCCGGGGCGCTCGATGGCTACGACCTGATCGGCTTTCCCGGCGGCTTTAGCTACGGCGACGATGTCGCCTCCGGGCGAGTCTTCGCCGTGCGGGTCCGTGAGAGGCTTTACGCCCCGCTCCATGCCGCCGTGGAGCGCGGCGCCTGTGTCATCGGCGCGTGCAACGGGTTCCAGGTGCTCGTGCAGATTGGTCTCCTGCCCGGATCTTCCAGCCCAACGATCACTCCGCCGGACCAGACCGTCGCGCTCACCGACAACATCAAGAGCCGCTTCATCGACCAGTGGGTCCGCGTCGAACCGGTGCCGGGTTCCAGATGCGTGTGGACCGCCGGTGCCGCCGGCGCCGGCGACGGCATGATGCTTCCCGCCGCCCACGGCGAGGGCCGATTTGTCACCGCCTCCGACCGTGTGATGCACGAGCTCGAAGCCAACGGCCAGATCGCGCTGCGTTACACCGACAACGTCAACGGCTCCACCAACGCCGTCGCCGGTATCTGCGACCCCACCGGGCGCGTGTTCGGCCTCATGCCGCACCCCGAGCGGTACCTCGAATGGAACCGGCACCCGTTCTTCACGTCGCTCCCCCGTGAAGTCGCTGTCGGCGACACGCCGGGCCTGTTGATGTTCAAGAACGCCGTCGCGTGCGTGGCCGCTGCGAAATGACGGATCACTGACTTGCTTCCGAGCGGGTCAGTGGTACGTGTGTGACTCCCGCGGGAGCGCGACGATTCCCTCCCGGGACTCCGCTCATCGTCGGCGAGTCATGTCGGCAGTATTGGTGAATCGGAGATCCGTGCCGGTGCCGCGCCCTCAGCGTGCCGCGGTGGTGACCGGCGCGCGTCGCTCTTCCAGCTCGTGGGCCCAGGCGGCGTCGGAGCCGTAGCGGACGCCGGGCGAGCCGGGGTCGCCGCGGTACCAGGTGATGCGACCGGGCAGCAGCGTTCCGATCAGTCTGTCGTCGCGTGGGACGACGCGGACGGTGAACCCGTGCCGTCCGGAGCTGCCGGCCTCGAACTCGCCGCTGTAGATGATCGGCGCGCCCGACTGCGCCGACGCCGCGTCGGCGCCGGCGGCGCCCTGCTGCGGGTGCATCTCGGTGGTTGAGCAGTGGGCCATGTCGCCCAGGCTGGTCACCTCGCCGTGGTAGAGCTGCACGCGGACTTCGCGGGGCGTCAGGCCGCCGAGGTCAACCTCGGCGCGGACCCGCACGTGGGAGCGCACGGGCACCTGCCCGGCGATGTCGGTGGAGATGTTGCGGACCGCCACGCCGTGCCACAGGTCGTTGAAGCGGCGCGACTGGGCGGCGAAGTCGCGGGCCTGGGCCAGGGCGTTGTCCTCCAGGTTCCGTCCCAGGCCGTGGGCCACGAGGTAGTACTGGATGGTGTAGTCGGCCACCATGCGCCCGGTGCTGAACGCGGGGGTGAGGGCGCGGATGGAGTGCTTCATGCGGGCGATCCACTTGCGGGGCAGGCCCTGCTCATCCCTGTCGTAGAACTCCGGCAGGATCTGGCGTTCCAGCAGGTCGTAGAGGGCCCGGCTCTCGATGGCGTCCTGCTCGTGCGAGTCGTGGTACTCCTCGCCCTTGCCGATGGCGAAGCCGGTGCGGGCCTCGAAGGCCTCGTCCCACCAGCCGTCGAGGATCGAGACATTGATGACGCCGTTCATGGCGGCCTTCATGCCGCTGGTGCCCGAGGCTTCCATGCCGCGGCGCGGGGTGTTGAGCCAGACGTCGCAGCCCTGCACCATGCGCCTGGCCACGTCGATGTCGTAGTCCTCGAGGAAGACGATCCGGCGCAGCTCGGGCGACGCCTCGGCGAGCTTGACGATCTCGCGGATCAGCTCCTTGCCCGGGCCGTCGGCGGGGTGCGCCTTGCCGGCGATGAGGAGCTGGATGGGCCGCTTGGTGTTGGAGAACAGCGCCTTGAGCCGCTCCTTGTCGTGCATCAGGAGCGTGCCGCGCTTGTAGGTGGCGAACCGGCGCGCGAAGCCGATGGTGAACACGTCCGGGTCGAGGGCGTTGGCGGCGCGCTCGATCTCGTCGTGCCCGGCGCCGCGGGCCTTGAACTGCTTGCGGATGCGCGAGCGGCACCAGGTGATGAGCTTCTCGCGCTGGCGCCGGCGGAGGCGCCACATCTCGTCGTCGGGGATCTCCTCGATGCCGTCCCAGACGCGGAAATCATCGGGGTCCAGGGCCCAGTCGGGCCCGAGGTAGCGGTCGTAGAGGCTGAGCTGCGAGGGGCTGATCCAGCTGCGCGGGTGCACGCCGTTGGTGACGTGGCCGATCGGGACTTCCGGCTCGGGCACGCCGGGCCAGATGTCGCGCCACATGTTGCGGCTCACCTCGCCGTGCAGGCGCGACACGCCGTTGCAGAACTGGCTGGTGCGGAGCGCCAGCACTGCCATCGAGAAGAACTCGTTGGGGTCAAAGACGTTGCTCCGGCCGAGCATCAGCAGGCCTTCGAGGTCGGTGCCCAGGCGGTCGAGCATGTGGCCGAAGTAGCGCGACACGAGGTCGCCGCTGAAGCGGTCGATGCCCGCGGGCACGGGCGTGTGGGTGGTGAAGATGTGCGAGGCGGCGGCGGCCAGGCGGGCCTCGTCGAAGCCGGCGCCGTGCTTCTCGCGCAGCCGCGCGATCCGCTCCAGGGCGAGGAACGCCGCGTGCCCCTCGTTGATGTGGTAGACGGTGGGGTGCTCGCCGATCTTGTCCAGGGCGCGGACGCCGCCGATGCCCAGCACGATCTCCTGCTTGATGCGGGTCTCGATGTCACCGCCGTAGAGCGTCCGCGTGATGTCGCGGTCCTCGCGCGAGTTCTCCGGCATGTTGGTGTCGAGCAGGTAGAGCGGGATGCGTCCGACGTTGACCTTCCACACGCCGACCACGACCTCGCGGCCTGGCAGTTCCACTCGCACGCGGTACTGCTCGCCGGTGCTGGGGTCGATGTGCCGGCGCAGCGGCTGGTTGGGGAAGTCAAGGTCCGGGTAGGTCTCCTGCTGCCAGCCGTCGGCGCTGAGGTACTGGTGGAAGTAGCCGCAGCGGTAGAGCAGCCCGACGGCGCACAGGGGGATTCCCAGTTCGCTGGCGCTCTTGAGGTGATCGCCCGAAAGTCCGCCCAGGCCGCCGGAGTAGATCTGGAAGCACTCGGTCAGGCCGAACTCGGCGCAGAAGTAGGCCACGCGCAGGCCGCTGGACCCGTCCGAACCCGAGAGCAGCTGTGGGTACTGGCGCTGGAACCAGCTCGAGCGCTCCTGGTGATAGCGGAGCTTGCCCGCCGCCAGCGACAGCTCGTGCAGGAACGACTGGTCCCGTGCCATCTTGTCCAGGAGCGACTGGTCCACCTGTCCCAGCAGCTTCACCGGGTTGTGGTGGGTGGCTTCCCACAGCTCGCGGTCCAGCCGCTTGAACAAGCGCACGGCCTCGGGGTGCCAGGTCCACCACAGGTTGTGCGCGATCTCCATGAGCGGGCGCAGCGGCTCGGGCAGGTCCGGCACAACGCGGAACGAACGGATGCTGGCCTGGCCTGCGTGGAGCATCGAGCGACCCTCCTCCCAAGGCGGCCTCGCCGCCCGAGAAACTGGTGAAACGGTTTATCGGAACCGGCTTTGTTCAAACACGGCGACCGCCGTCCGGAAAGATCGACCCTTCAATCCGGGCAGTTTACGCGGGTTCCCGTCTGCGGAGGCAAAACCGCTTGGGGGGGCGGTGTCGAATGTTCGGTTAACGGATGGGTTATGCGGACGCATTTGTCCCAATTCTGGCGAAGTTCATTGGCCTCGGGCAAAGTTTGTGGCACATTACTGGGTAGCAACAGGGAAGCCCGTGTCGGATTCTCGACACAGGAGCACAGAGGAGTCGGATGATGCTTCTTTCAGTGGTTGTCGCCGCCGTGGGCGTTCACATTTCCGCGTCCGGGATCGGAGGGGTATCCATTCAGGCCCCGAAGGCTGTATCTGAGGTGATCGGGCTCGACCCGCAGGCGACCGGGTTCGCTTCGCTCGTGCCGGCGTCGGTTGCCGGTCCGGCGGCGCTCCTGGCGTTGTTTGGCCCCGCGGTGTTCCGGCGCCAACGCACGTATGTGGACCCCATGGCCATGCCGAGGTTGCCCATGCCGAAGCTGCCCCAGGATTTCGGCTACTTCCCCAAGCTGGCCTGATCCGGCCATGAACTGACCCATCCCAGGGCGCGAGCCACGGCTCGTGCCCTTGTTCTTTTTGGCGGAGTTCTTTGGCGCGGGGGGACCCCTGCGGGTTGAGTCCGATAGCGTTTGGGCGCTGGCGAACTCTCACCGCCTGTGTTGAGCGTGACGGCCTTTGGACCGAGCGTGGCGGGGCGTCCCCTGACCAGCGTTGCAGCCGCCCTCATCCGCGGCCCGATCCTGTTAGTGATGCCCTTTGTCGGATCGATCATCCCGCCCGCGGCTTTCGGCGAAGGCCCGAACGCTCCGAACGTCAAGCGCCGGACGCCCCGCGAGCGCCGCGTCGAGCAGGGTGACTCGTTCAAGCGGCACCTCGAGGACGAGGCGTCGCTTACCTCTGTTGAGCCGATCGAGACTCGCGCGGTCACCGGCCCGTCATCCCACGAGTCCGAGGAAGGGCACGAGGACCGGGCCGAGCACGGGGCGTACGACCCGTCGGGCCCCGAATCTCCCACGGCTCGGCGTCCGGGCAAGCGGCTTGACCTGCAGGGCTGACCCGCGGGCGCGCCGGCATCGAATAAGCTGGCGGCGTCGATGAACCCGCCCGAGCACCCCACCAGCCACGCCGCGCCTGTTGCTGTCGACCTGCCGCTGTCGATCGTGGCCCTCGATGACGACGCGGACTTTCGCGAGTTCATCCGCTCGGTTCTCGCCGGGGCCGGTCACGATGTCCGGGTGGCCGGCGCGCCCGACGAGATGTTCCGCATGCTCGAGGAGCGTCTTCCCGACGTTCTGCTGCTGGATATCAAGATGGGGCGCCACTCCGGCGAGCAGGTGCTCGAAGACCTGCGGAAGCGCTGGAGCAAGCTGTGCGTGATCGTCGTGACCGGCTACCCCTCGCTGGAGACGATGCGCGGCACGTTCAAGCAGGACGTGTTCGATTACCTCGCCAAGCCGTTCTCCATCGACGACTTGCGGAACGTGCTCCGCCAGGCGGCCGCCGCGTACAACCTCGGGGGCCGGCCTCAGGACCGGCTGCGGCAGGAGCTGGGGCGCCAGATCCGGCTGGTGCGCACCGAGAAATCCTGGACGCTGAAGGACCTTTCTGACGCCTCGGGCGTCAGCGTGAGCCAGCTCTCGTCGATCGAGCGCGGCGCCCACATGCCCAGTCTGGAAAGCCTGCTGGCCGTGGCCCAGGCGCTCGATCGCTCGCCGGGCGACTGGCTGAAGGCGGCGGGGTTCTGATGGATGTGGGATGTGGGATGTATGAGGTCAGCAACTGCAAATCAGACATCCAGCATTCGACATTCCACATCCCGCGTTCCCCGCTCTGCGTGTACCATTCCGTCATATGGCCCCGACGCGCCTGCTCGCCAAGCTGGTGTCGGTCACAGGGAGTCTCAGCTCCGGGGCTGTTCGGCGCGTCGCCGAGGGCGACCGCGCCCGCGGCCTTGAAGTGGTGACGCCGCTGCTGGCGCTGCTCAGCGAGACGCTCAGCACCAGCTCGACTCCGCCCGCCGAGACCAAGCGCGCGATCGCCGCCATCCTCGCCGACCTGATCGACCGCTACGGAACGGCCCGGCGCGTGATGGACGCCATCGGCTCCAACCGGCGCCGCGTCCCGTCCATCGCGGGCGAGAAGGCGCACGCCTGGGAGCAGGTGATGGCGGTCGGCCCCGGCGCGATCGAGCAGACGCTCAAGCGCCACGCCGGGCTGCACACCCACCTGTCGAGCTGGCTGGGTACTCACCCCGAGATCGAGAACAAGCTCGACGAGTTCCTCCGCTGGCTCGACGCCCCGATCGACGCCGCCCACCCGCACCCTGTCGGAACGGCGACGTCCACCGCCGGATCAACCGACCATGGCGCGGGCGTGGGGGCCCTGACCGGCGAGCCCAAGAAGGTCGTCGCTCCGATGGCTTCGCCCAACTCGCCGTTGGCGCTCGAGGACGACGACTCGGGCCACACCAGCGCCGTCGGCGCGTCGCACAGCGACGTCGACGCCCTGGCGGTGCTCGAAGACTCCTCGGAACAGGCCAAGATCGCCGGCGAGGGCAGCCGCGACCTCAAGCTCATCCGCCTGTTCGTCCTGCACGACAAGCACCCCGGCGAAGAGCCCGCCGACCGCCACCTGACCGACGAGCAGCGTGCGGCCATCGAGCGCCTCCGCAAGGACCACGACCAGTACGCCCGCGCCGTGGGCGCCGTCGCCGCCCGCGACTTCATGACCGCCGACGGCCTGCTGCCTTACCTCGACAACCGCGTCGAGCCCGTGCTGCTGCAGACCCTCCGAGGCGACCGCTACTACTTCGAGAGCCGCTACGACGAGGCGCTCCCCCTGTTCCGCAAGGCCAAGTCGCTCCGCGACGACTCGGTCACGAGGCTCAACGTTGCCGTGACGCTGCTCCGCGCCGCCCGCGGCTCGCTGGAAGAGAATTTCAAGGAAGCCCTCGACCTGCTCACGGATACTGCGCTGGCGCTCGGCGAAGGGACCCGCGAGTGGGCCCGCGTCCGCTGCCTGCTGGGCCTGGCGTGGGCGCACACCCCCACGGGCAGCCGCGAGAAGAACATCACCGAGGCGATCAAGTGTTTCGAGAGCGCCGCCAACGCGCTGAAGCGCGAGACCGACGCCCAGTGGTGGGCCGAGACGCAGCTTCACCTGGGGCGCGCGTGGATCGAGTTCCCCACCGGCGACCGCGCCGCCAACCTTGCCGCCGCCATGCGCTGCTTCGAGCACGCCGGGCAGGTCTGGACGAAGGAGAACGACCCGCACCACTGGGCCGTTGTCGCCAACTGCGTCGCCCACGCGCACGAGCGCAACCCGCTCGGCGACCGGCGCCGCAACCTTGAGCTTGCCCTGAAGTGCTACAACGAGGCCCTCAGCGTCCGCGAGCAAGAGCACAGCTCTGCGCTGTGGGCAGTGCTGCAGAACAACATCGGCAACGTCTACATGCAGCTCCCCGGCGACGACCACAGGGCCAGCGTCGAAAAGGCCATCGAGTGTTATACGAAGGCCCTGGAGGTCTACACCCGCGAGAACCGGCGGATGGAATGGGCCGCCACGCAGAACAACCTCGGCAACGCCTACGCCCACCTGCCCACCGAATCCGCCGGCGTTTCCGGCGAGGACCGCCAGAAGAACCTCCGGCGCGCCATCGCCTGTTACAAGGCCGCCCTGGAGGTGCGCACCAAGAGCCTCGTCCCCGCCGAGTGGGCCACGACCCAGAACAACCTCGGCGTCGCCCTGTCGCTGCTGACCCCGCAGAAAAACGACGCCAACCTCCACGAGGCCGTGCAGTGCTACCAGCACGCCCTGGAGGTGCGCACGCGCCAGAACTACCCCATCGATTGGGCGACGACCCAGTCCAACATGGGGCGTGCGTACGCCCGCATGGCCCAGGCCAACGAGCGGGCCGACAACCTGCAGGAGGCCGTGGCGTATTTCCAGAATGCGCTGGAGGTCTTCACCCCCGAGGCGCACCCGAATCAGCACCAGCTTGTTTCGGCGCGGTTGAAGGATGTGAAGCAGGCGGTTTTGGATATGGGGAGGCGGGGGTAGGGCACGGCCGGAGGCGCGAGGAGTGAGCGATCAAGCCGGGAAGATCGGAAGAGTCCCGCTCGCCGAGCTTGCACGGATCGATCGCGACAAGGTCGAGGGCTATTTGCTGAACTCGAACCATCCTGCGGGAGGCCCAAAGGCGGCTTACTTCCTCTCCCGCGGTTTTCCCCAATCAAACCCGCATCAGTTTGCTGAATCGCTACGTCAACACATCGCCAACAATCCCGCCGTGGGCCCGCTCCCGACACTTTATGGCGCAATGTCGGAGGTGACCGGCCCGATGCCCTGCCCCGACGGACAAGCCGCGTTGATACGGTCGGTGTGGATCTTTGATGCCAACAACGACACGCCCCGCCTCGTGACCGCGTACCCCGCGTGATAACAGCGCGCTTCCATGCGACCCAGGACTCCAAGCGAATGTCAGCCCAGTCCCCCATCCCCGAACACGACCGCGTCGTTCTCGCCGTGGACCTCCCCGAGCACGGCCTGCGAGCCGGCGACATCGGCTGTGTGGTGCACGTTTACCCAGGTGGCAAGGGCTACGAAGTCGAGTCTTGCACACTTACGGGCCAGACAGTGGCTGTGGCCTCCGTGCATGACTCGCAAGTGCGCCCGATCAGCGGACGCGAGTTGCCCAGTGCGCGACGCCTCGCGGGCTGAACACGTCTGCTCTGTGTAAGCCTAGCACCAGCCTGCCCAGGTGCGCGCGGTCGCCAGCGCGCCGTCGATCGCCAGACCGGCCCCGTCTCCCCGAACTCGGAGTTCGAAGTTCCAGATCCAAGACGCGCCCGCTCGACTCCTACCTGACACGCTCCTGGAAGCTCACGCCGCCTCCGCCCACGCTTTGCCCTCGACAGCGGCCTCCGCCGCCCCCACGTCCCACGCCGCAACAACTAGCGGCCCCGAAGCGCTCCGGTGTCGCTCAAGGGCATCGAGCATCGGTCCCGGCGAGAGCGTCGCCACCACCAGCGCGTCTGTGGCCGAATCCTCCTGCTGACTGACGACTTCCACCCCCGCCTCGCGCACGACGCGCTCGACCACTTCTGAGTTCTTGCCGCGCTCGATGAGCGCCACGCGTTTGGCGCCCAGGGCGGCGAGCTGGGCCGGGACATAGGTCCGGGCCGCGGCCTCGCCGGTGAACCTCGCGTACTGCTCGGTTGTCATGGGTGCGCGCGGCTGCTGGTCCAGCGTGTCGTCCAGGTCTGCGAGACCGGCGTCGTAGCCGCGCAGGGCGCCCTCTTTTTCGGCGATCGAGCGGTACCGCGACAGGACGCGCTGGATCGCCGCGCGGCGTTCGACCTCGGGAGCGTAGCGCTGCTCGACCCAGGCGTTGTTGCGGACCAGGCGCCGGAGGATGGTGTCCATGTCGCGGTGCGCGGCGACCTTGCGGTGCATCACTCGGAGCCGGCGGTCCAGCGTCACCCGCCAGCCGCCCAGGATCATCCGCGCCGCCAGGTCGTACTCCTCGGCGTAGTAATGGAATGCTGGGTCATAGCCCGCCCCGTTGAAGGCGCTGGAGCCGAGCTCGGCGTCCAGGAACACCTCGCGCCGGATCGCCACGCCGCAGCCGATGAAGACCTCCGGCAGGCCGCCGGCCTCGCGGCCGGACTCGAGAAAGATCTCGGCGGCCACCGCCGCCACATCGGGCGCGGCCTGCTCGACCGCCTTAACAAAGCCCGTGCCCAAGGGGTGCGAGTCGTCGTCGAGCATGACGAGCCAGTCGCCCGCGGCGTGCCGGGCCGCCAGGTTTCGAGCGGCGGCCCCGTCGTTGCGGTCCCGCAGCAACAGGCGCACCGGCGTGCCGTTGGCGAGGCGCTCGGGCACCGGGGGTACGAACCTTGACGCGTTGTCCACGACGATGACCTCGGCCCCGCCGATGTGAGTCGAAGCCGCCGGGTCGAGCCGCCCCAGCTCCGCCAGCGTGATCGCCAGTTGCTCGGGCCGGTCGCGGGTTGGGAGGATGAAGGAGAGCAAGGGGCGGTGGGGAGTGGGGAGTGGGGAGTGGCGAAGGGCGAGGTGGCCAGGTGGTGAAGTGGGCTGGAGATTTCGCCGAGTTCATCGACCAGACCACAGGATTTCAGGACCGAATGACCTCAGGACTTCAGGACTCCAGAACTGCCCTCATCGCCCCCGGCGCCCTCACCCAGCCACGAGCCTCTGCCCGTGCGAGGCGTGCCCGGAGCTCACGGCGAGCTTGGCCGAGTCAAGGCGGCGCAGGCCCTGGCGCAGGTCGGCGGACGAGATGACCACGTTGCCCAGGCGAGCCGCCTCGTGGGCCGCGGCGATGCTGCCGAGGAAGCCCGCTTCGGTCACGGTCCCGCCCGCCAGCAGTGTCAGGGTGGCGGTGGCGAGCAGCGCGTCGCCGCAGCCGAGCTGATCGACGGCGTACGGCGCCATGGCGGGGATGTGCTCGCCGCGGACCCTCGCCTCCCAGCCCTTGACCTTCTCCGCGCCGGGCAGGCGGTCGAAGGCGATCAGGCCGTCGCCGCCCAGCGTCACCAGCACGTTCTGGGTCTTGGTGAGGCTCATCATCTTCCACACCACGGCGTTGAGCGAGTCGGAGTAGTCGTGCACGGCGTCGCGCAGCTCGGCCTCGGTGGGGCAGAGCAGGTCCATCCGCGCCATCGACATGAGCCCCGAGCGCCGGCCGCTGACGTCGCCGGCCATCACGCGCACCTTGGGGCGCAGCAGGCTTTGCAGCTCGGTCAGCACCCGGCCGGAGAGGAAACCGTTGCCGAAGTCCGCCAGGATGACCCCTTCGCAGTGGCCCGCCAGCTCGCCGGCGATGGTGGCCAGCTCGACGCGTGAGGGGGCATCGATGGTCACCGGGCGGACCAGGTCGAGCTTCATCACCTTCTGCGAGCCGACGAGGAAACGCTGCTTTTCGAGCATCGGGCCGTCGCACTCGACCCACTTCACGTCCACGCCCTCGCCCTGCATCCGGCGCCGGAAGGCCGAGGCGTGGCTGGTGGAGGGCAGCGCGGTGACGAGCGTGGGATGGGCCCCGAGGGCGGCGAGGTGCCGGGCGATGACCGCCGCGCCGCCGTCGAAGCTGGTCTGCTCCAGCGGCCTGAGCGACATGACTGGGGCCTCGCCGGCGACGTCGGGCCGGTCGCACATGACATAGGTGTCGATGATGGTCTCGCCGAAGACCGCGACGCGGCGCCCGGCGAAGGCGTCGATGAGGCGCTCCAGGCGTTCGCCGGTGAGGCCCTTGGCGTCCACGAGCTGGCGGAGCCGGGCCTGGAACGGGTTCTCGCGGTGCTCCATCGCGGCGATGAGGGCCGTGGAGCTGAAGACCACGTCGCCGGAGCTGAAGATCACGCGCCCGCCGTGACGCTCGACGGCGTCGCGCTCGGCGCGGAACCTCGGGTCGTCGTTGGCTTCGTACTCGCGGCCCTTGATGTAGACGTCGGGGCGGAGCTCGTCGAGCAGCGTTTCGGCGGTGGAGTCGGGGTTGATGTAGACCCAGTCGACGCAGTCGAGGGCGGCGAGGTTTTCGGCGCGGAGCTCCTGCGGGAACAGCGGGCGTCCGTCGCCCTTGTTCATCAGCGCGTCGGCGGTGATCGAGACCACGAGGATGTCGCCCTGCTTGCGGGCGTGCTGCAGGTGCCGGATGTGCCCGGGGTGCACGATGTCGAAGCAGCCGTGGCACTGGACCACCGTCAGCCCGTCCTCGCGGGCTCGGGCTCGGCGGCGCAGGAGTTCATCGCGCGAGAGGACCTTGGAATGACGTGCCGGCTCGTTGCCCATCGCCCATGGTTATCGGCTGGTTCGGGGGGGCGGGCGAGACAAACCGGCTCATGTCTCGGGGTGATTCAGGCGTGCCAGAAGCTCGCGGGCCTTCTGGGCTGAGCTGGTGGCGCCGAGGGCGATGGCCTCGTACTCCGAGACGGCGTCCTGGAGCGATGCGCGGGCTTCTTCGGGTCGCCCCAGGTCGAGCAGGACCCGCCCGCGGCGCTCGGCGGCGAGGGCCACCCCCTGGCGGTTGCCCAGTTCGCGGTGGATGGCGAGGGCCTCGTCGAAACAGCGCAGGGCTGGCGCGGGCTCGCCCATGCGCATCAGCACCTCGCCGCGGTTGCCGATGTTGCGGGCCACGCTGGGCTTGGCCCCCAGCTCGCGGTTGACGGCCTCGGCGTCCTGCAGGCACGAGAGCGCGCCCTTGAGGTCGCCGGCGGTCTCGAGCGCCAGGGCACGGTTGCCCAGCGTGCGGGCGAGCGCCGACTTGTAGCGCATGGAGCGGTAGACCTCTTCGACACGGTCGTAGCAGCCTAGGGCGGCGGCGGTGTCGCCGCGGCTGGTGAGGGCCAGGCCCTGGCCGCCGATGTTGCGCGCGGCGCCGGCGCGGTTGCCCAGCTTGTCGAAGATGTCGGTTGCCTGTGCGAAGCAGGCGATGGCGTCGTCGAACTTTTCCTGCTGCCACAGGACGCTGCCGCGCCCGCCCAGGGCGCGGGCCTCGCCGGCCTTGGCGCCGACGCGCTGGAAGACCTCGGCGGCGCGGTCGAAGGATTCGAGGGCGGCGTCGAAGCGCCCGCGGAGGCGGTGCATCTCGCCCACCTGGACCAGCGCGGCGCCGTAGTGGTCGCGGGTGGGCGAGGCGGCGGCGAGCTCGAGCGCCCGGGCGGCGCGTTCCTGGGCCTCGTCCCACAGGCCGGCGTCCTGGCACGCCTGGCACAGGGCGATGAGCAGGCGCAGGCGCAGCGAGTTCCGCTCGGGGGTCTCGCCCTCTCGCGCGCACGCCGAATCGAGGGCTTCGAGCGCCCGGCGCAGGCGCGGGGCGCGCTGGGAGGTGAGGCCGCGGACGGCCATGGTGACGGCGAGGGCCAGCACGCAGCGGGCGCCCATGACCACGTCGCCGGAGTTCAGCGCACGCTCCTGGGCGGCCAGGACGTTCTCGCACTCCAGTTCGAGGTGGTCGAAGGCGTCCTGGGATTCGAGCGTGCCGCGCCGGGCGTCGTGCCGCTCGGCGAGGCGGGCGAAGCAGGCGGTGTGGCGGCGCTCCAGCGCCGTGACGGCGTCGGGGCCGGCGCGCTGGCGCAGCTTGATCTCGGCGTACTGGCGGATGGACGCGAACATCCGCATGCGCACGCCCAGGGGGGTCTCGATCGAGTTGAGGAGGCTCTGCTCTCGGAGCGACTGCACGACGTCCATGGCGAGCGGCGCTTCGGGGAAGGCGGAGAGGTCGAGCACTTCCTCGGCGGCGTCGACGAAGAACCCGCCCCGGAACACGCACGCCTGGCACAGGGCCTCGCGCTCGTGCTCCTTGAGCAGCTCGAAGGACCAGTCGATGGCGCCCTCGAGGGTCTGCTGTCGGCGCGGGAGGTCGCGGCGGGTCGAGCGGAGGAGTTCGAACTTCTTGCTGAGGCGCTGGACGATCTGGGCGGGCTGGAGGATCTTGACGCGGGCGGCGGCGAGCTCGACGGCCAGCGGCGCGCCCTCGAGCTCGATGCAGATGTCGGCGACGTCGGGGGCGTTGTCGTCGGTGAGGGTGAAGGTGGGCGACGCCTCGCGGGCGCGCTCGACGAAAAGCCGCACGACGTCGTACTGCGACAGGCGCACGGCGTGCTGGCCCATCAAGCTGGCGTCCTGGCGTGCGTCTTCGATGGCGTCTTCGTCAGCCTCACTGGAGGCGATGGGCACGTAGACGGCTTCGCCCATGGTGGAGATCGACGTGCCGGCGCGCCGGCGCCGGAGCCGGGGCGGGACCCGCATGGGGTCGAGGCGGAACTCGCGCTCGCCGCCCAGCCCCAGCAGGGTGCGGCTGGTGACGAGAAACCGCGCGTGGCGTGCGCGCTTCATCCACGCCGAGACCAGGCGGGCGCCGGGCTCGACCACCTGCTCGAAGTTGTCGAGGATCAGCAGGAGCGGCTTGCGGTATTCAAGAACGGCCGCGATGACGTTCTCGGGAGATTCCGGCCCGCTGATGGGCACGCCGAACGCGGCGGCGACGGCGGCGCAGACGGCGTCGGGGGCGGTGCAGTCTGACAGGTCGGCGAACCACACGCCGCCCTCGTAGTGGTCGAGCAGCTCGTTGCCGACGCGGAGTGACAGGCGGGTCTTGCCGGTGCCGCCGGGGCCGGTGACGGTGACGAGCGAGGCGCGGTCGTGCTTGAACAGATCGGTCAGCTCGGTCCACTCCTTGCGCCGCCCGATGAAGTTGGTGAGCTGGTAGGGGAGGTTGGTGGCGACGTGGTCGAGGGTCTTGAGCGGCGGGTAGGTGCGGCTGGCGAGGCTGTAGGGCAGGACCTGGAACAGGCGCTCGGGGCGCGACAGGCTTTTGAGGCGGTGCTCGCCGAGGTCTTTGACGAGGGCGCCCTCGAGCTCTTCGTGGGCGAGCTCGCGGACGGCGTGGCTGGCGAGGATCTGGCCGCCGTGGCCCGCGGCGCTGATGCGGGCCGAGCGGTTGACCATGGGGCCGAAGTAGTCCATGCGGCCGTTGGTGGGGTCGATTTCGCAGATGGGCTCGCCGGTGTGGATGCCCATGCGGACGAGCAGCTCGGCGCCGCCGGTGTCGCGCCGGATGGCGTCGGGCATGGCGGTGGCCATTTTCTCCTGGCACTCCAGCGCGAAGCGGACGGCGAGGTTGGGCGAGCCGAACGCGATCATGAAGGCGTCGCCCTCGGTCTTGACCTCGTAGCCGGCGTGCTTGGCGATGAGCGAGCGCATGACCGAGTTGTGAGCGGCCAGGGCCTCGGCGAAGCGTGACTGCAGCTTTTCCCAGAGCTCGGTCGAGCCCTGGAGGTCGGTGAAGATGAGGGTGACTTGGCCGGTGGGCGCGGACATCGTCAGCCGGGGATGGTACGGGGCGGTCGCCGCGAGTGGGTCGGATGGGCACCGATGGGGAGCTTGCACGGATGGCCCGGCCGGGCCCGGATTCGGAGCGGGAACGCACAAGGCTCCTCCATCTGGGCGTATCTGGGCCATCTGGGCCAACTGTGGCAGCGCTTCGCTTCTCCGAGTCTGTGTCCATCCGATCCATCCGCGGCTGACTGTCTCGGGTTGCGACCGCCCGGCAAGTGCTCGGGGTACACTCACGCCTCGTGACGATGGTCAGGGATAGACCGCTGGTTTTGGGGCTCTTCTGGGGCCTGGCGCACTCGGCGCTGATGGCGCTGGCGTTCCCGCGCGTCGGCCTGTGGCCGGCGGCGATGTTGGCGGTGACGCCGCTGATGGCGGCGGGGCTTCGCGCTTCGCGGCCGCTGTGGAGCGGGCTTGGCGTGGCGGTGGGGACGCTGCCGTTCTGGACGCTGACGCACTGGTGGGTGTGGGAGATTTCGGATGCGGGGCTGCCGGTGCTGCTGCTGTATCTCTCGATCTATCCCGGGCTGTTTGTGTGGCTGATCGGGCGGTTGCGGCTGCGGGGGGCGGGGGTGGGGGTGTTGCTTTCGGTCGCGCCGGTGCTGTGGGTCGGGCTCGAAGTGCTGCGGGGGGAGTACGTCTTTGATGGCTACCCGTGGTACCTGGTGGGTCAGCCGCTGATCGATGCGCCGATCGGATTCATCGGGACGACGCTGGGCATGTACGGGGCGAGCGTGCTGGCGGCGTGCGTTGGGTGCGCGGCGGCGGCGGCGTTCCTGGAGCGGGAGCAGCGGCGGGCCTGGCGGCGTCCGGCGTGGATGGGGATCGGGGTGCTGGTGCTCGCGGGGCTGCTTTCGCTGATCGGCGCGCGCGCCGGCACGCCGGGGCAGACGCTCCGCGTGGCGGTGGTGCAGTCGAACATCCCGCAGTCCAACAAGGACTCGCCCGATTTCGACACGCGGCTGGCGAACTTCTCAACGATGCTGCGCCTGACCAGCGAGGCGGCGCACCTCGACCCGGCGCCGGACGTGATCGTCTGGCCCGAGACCATGTTCCCCGGAACATCGCTCAGCCCGGAGGCGGTTGAGGTGGAACGGCGCTCGAACCTCGGGTATCGCGGCGTCAACTTCCCGCTGACGGGTTGGCATGATCAGCTTGTCAAGCTGCAGGGCGACCTGGGCATCCCCATGATCGTCGGGGCGACAGCGGTTGAGGGGCTGAAGTTTGTGACCGATGCGCCGTCTGGCGACTCGTCGTCGGGCGGCGGGGGGCTTCGGATGGAGCACGGGCGCGTCTTCAACAGCGCGTTCGTGATCGAAGGGGGGAAGGTGAGCGCGGAGCGGTACGACAAGGTGCACCTGACGCCGTTCGGCGAGGTGATGCCGTACATCTCGAAGTGGAAGTGGCTGGAGAGGCAGCTCCTGGCGCTGGGGGCGGCGGGGATGGAGTTTGACCTGTCGGAAGGGGAACGGGCGGGCGCGGTGGCCGTGCCCGTGGCTCGCCTGAGCGAGGGAGGTGCAAAGGGGGCAGGGGCGGTTGGGGTGGCGACCCCGATCTGCTTTGAGGGGTCGATGCCGAGCGTGGTGCGCAGCCTGTGCCGGGCGGAGGCGGGCAAGCCCGCGGTGCGGGTGATCATCAACCTGACGAACGACGGGTGGTTCGGGGGTTCGGTGGCCGGTCGGCTGAACCATGTGCTGTGCGCTCGGTGGCGCTGCCTGGAGCTTGGGCTGCCGATGGTTCGGGCGGCGAACACCGGGGTGTCGTGCCTGATCGACGGGCGTGGCGGGCTGGTGCAGATCGGGCCGAACGACGCGGAGGCCGATGTGTCCAAACACGGGGCGAACACGCAGGGCGTGATGAGCGTAGAACTGCCCCTGCCGGCAGCCGGAGCGGGCACGCTCTACTCCCGGATGGGGGATATCGTGGGACGGGCCTGTCTGGCCTTCACGTTGGTGGTGGCGGTGCTGGTGCTGATCGTCCGGCCGCGGGCTTCAACGGGATTGATCGGGGCAGGTCGATAGAGGGTGGGCGGGGGCGGGGATGGGACCGAGGGGTCCCACGAGACGGATGAGTTGGAGATTGCAAGGATTGTTCGCTCCCAGAGAGTTCTCTTTTTCACAGCACCCATGATGCGCACCTCAATGACCGTCGCTGGATTGCTCACGATCGCCACGCTTGCCCTGGGGCAGCCGGGCGGGCCCGCGCTGCCGCCGGCGAAGTCGGCGAGGCCGGGTCAGACGCCCGATCCGGCCCGTTCCAGGGAGTCGAGCGTGCCGCTGGAGCAGGTGAAGCCGCTGACGAACGTTGAGCGGTCGGAGCTTCGGGAGCGGGCGCTGGCGATTCTGCAGGAGTTCGCGCGGTCGGACTCGGCGCTGCTGCGGGCCAACGCGATCGAGGGGTTGCAGCCGGCGCCCTCGCGCTGCGAGCCGCTGGTGCGGGCGGGCCTGACCGACGAGAACCTGGGGGTGCGGTACGTGGCGGCGATGACGGTGGGTCGGGCGAAGCTGAAGGGCTCGCTGCCGATGGTGCGGCCGCTGCTGCGGGACGCCGACGCCTCGGTGCGGGCGGCGGCGATCTTCGCCCTGGCCAGGTGCGGCGAGCGGGTCGAGCAGACCGAGCTGGGCTCGACGCTGATGAACGGCGATCTGCGGTCGCGGTCGAACGTGGCGTTCATCCTGGGCGAGATGGGGAACAAGTCGGCGGCGCCGATGCTGCGCGACGCGGCCAGGCAGCCGCTGAACGGCGAGAACCCGATCGCGGTGAAGCTGTTCCGGCTGCAGCTGGCCGAGTCGCTGGTGAAGCTTGGCGACAGCACCGCGTGCGACATGATCGACGCGGCGCTGTACCCGGCGGCGCAGGGCGACTTCGAGGCCGCCGTGCTGGCGGCGCAGATCATCGGCGAGGCCAAGATCGAGAAGGCGGCGGGGCAGTTGATCAACCTGATCGAGATGATGCCGGCGGGGGCGGCGAAACCCGCGGACCCGCGCAAGGCTGTCTTCCTGCAGCCCAAGGAGCTGCGGATGGCGGCGGCGGCTTCGATGGGCAAGCTGGGGTACTACGGCGGCTGGTACGTGGGCGACATGTACGCCGAGGACCAGGACGACGTGGTGCGCGGCCAGGCGGCGTTCACGCTCGGCGCGACGGCGCACAAGGAGACGGTGAACCCGTCGATCGTGCGGTTGAAGAAGATGCTCGATGACAAGTCATCGATGGTGCGGTGCTCGGCGGCGGCGAGCCTTTTGAAGTTGATGGAAGGGAACTGAGCTCGGGGATCGTGGCCGAGTGGGCGAGTGAGCACTCGACCATTTGATCACTGCGACCGCGCGCTCTGCCCCGGAGTATTTGGTTCAGATCGGCAGATCGTCCTCGGCTTGTTCGCTGAGGTGATCGGGGCCGCCGCCGTCACGGAAGTTGGATTCGGGGCCGGACTTCTTGCCGGGCGCGAAGGGTGACGCGCGCGGGGCCTGGTAGGGGGCCGGGCCCGGGGCGCCGGTCGTGGGGCCGGGGCGCGGGGCGGAATGCGGTGCGCTGTGCGTCGGGGCGGCCCATGAGCTGGCGGCGTAGTTGCGGAAGCGGGTGGTGGTGCGGTCCCAGGTGAGCTTGACGGTGTCGGTGGGGCCGTTGCGCTGCTTGGCGATGATGATCTCGGCGACGCCGACTTTGTCCTGGTTTTCGGCGAGCCACTCGTCGTCGCCGACGTGGTAGTAGTCCTCGCGGTGCAGGAGCATGATGGTGTCGGCGTCCTGCTCGATGGAGCCGGACTCGCGGAGGTCGCCCATGCGGGGGCGGTGGCCCTCACGGGTCTCGGCGGCGCGGTTGAGCTGGGCGAGGCAGACGACCGGGACCTCGAGCTCGCGGGCCAGGGCCTTGACGCCGCGCGAGATGGCGCTGACCTCCTGCTGGCGGTTCTCCTTGGCGGACTGGGGCGCGCTCATGAGCTGGAGGTAGTCGATGACGACGCAGCGGACGCCGAACTGGGTGACCATGCGCCGGGCCTTGGAGCGGAGGGCCATGATGCTGAGGCCGGGGGTATCGTCGATGAAGATGGGGGCGTCGGTGAGCTCGCTGCAGGCCTGCATGACGCGCCCGACCTCTTCCTGGTTGAGCATGTTGCGGCGCATCTTGTGGCTGTCGACGGCGCTGCGGGCGCAGATGAGGCGCTGCACGAGCTGGTTGCGGCTCATTTCCATCGAGAAGATGGCGACCGGGGTCTGGGGGCCGCGGGCGTCGTGGGGCGAGCCGCCGAAGGAGATCTGCTCGGCGAGGTTGAGCGCCAGCGCGGTCTTGCCCATCGATGGGCGCGCGGCGACCACGATCATCTCGCCCTTCTGGAGGCCGCTGGTGAGCTCGTCGAGGTCGTGGAAGCCCGTCGAGATGCCGGTGATGCTCTTGCCCTCGTCGGCCATCATCCGGTCGAGCTCGGCCTGCAGCAGCGCCGGCAGGCGGACGATGTCCATGCCGATCGAGTGCTCGGCGATCTTGAAGATGCGGCCCTCGGCGCGGTCGAGCACCTCGCGGGCGCCGTCGTCGCCCAGGTCGGTGGCGTGGTAGGCCTCGTGGACCGTCAGGCCGGCGGCCTGGATGAGCTCGCGGAGCTGGTGCTTCTCGCGGACGATGCGGGCGTAGTACTTGGCGTGGGCGGCCGAGATGGTCTCGCTGGCGAGCTTGTAGAGGTAATCAAGGCCGCCGACGTCGTCGAGGACGCGCTTGTCGCGCAGGATCTCGGCGAGCTGGACGAGGTCGCCCGACTGGTGGCGGCCGTAGAGCTGCACCATCGCGTCGTAAATGGCGGCGTGGCGCTGGTCGTAGAACCAACCGCCGCTGGGGACCATCAGGACGATGTCGCCGGTGACCTTGGGGTCGATGAGCATGGCGCCGAGCAGGCTCATCTCGGCTTCGGGCGAGGCGGGCGGGGCCCGGTTGAAGAGCTCCTTGAGGTCGACGCGGACGGTCTGCTTCGCCCCGGCGCCGCCCCCGCCCCCGCCCCCGCCCCCGGAGCGCACGACCACGGAACCGCCCTGCCCGGCGGGGCCGTCGGTGGTGCTGAATCCGGGTCCGCCTTGGGAAGCGATCGTGGTCATCGGCGCGTCCATGCTGTCCCGGCGCGATCGCTCCGGGGTGGTGTTGTCAGATGATCCACAGGGTATACCCCCCGGGAACGACGACCGCGTCCCGGGCGGTTGATCGACTCAGAACGTCACCCTGAGCCCGATCCCGAACCCGAAGTCGAGCCTGGGGCGTTCGTCGAGGTGCTGCCAGAGGGGCAACTGGGCCATGAACTCCAGCGCGAAGGCCTGGCCCTCGTACATCAGGCCGGGGGCCCAGCGGATGTCGTGGTCGCCGTTGGTCTCGTAGAGGCCGTTGAGCTCGACGGTGGCGTACCAGGCGCCGGTGGAGTCGCTGGTGTAGCGGTTGGGGAAGATGCGGTAGAGGAACGCCGAGTTGTATCGGAGCGCGTCGGCGGTGCCGGCGCCGCCCTCGGTGTTGTCGATGCCGCCGGGGCCGGTGTTGAACTGGTAGGCCAGCTCCAGGTTGAAGCCGAAGCGGCCCTGGACCAGGGTGACGACGGCTCCGATGTGGGGGTTGACGGACTGGGAGGAGAAGTCCTTGTCGTCGCCGCTGGCGAAATAGGCGCCGGCCATGAGGGCGGCGCGCAGGGTGTCGACGCCGCCGGTGTCTTGCTTGTAGAAGCGCCACTTGAGGGTGGCGTCGAGGTCGGAGACGCCGTGGTCGTGGTCGGTGCGCCCGCCCCGGAGGCGGTCGGTCTCCCAGACGAGGGGCGTTTCGAGGCGGAGCGACCAGGCGCGGGCGAGGCCGTACTGGAGGCTGGTGGACCATTCGTACTTGTCGGTGCGCTCGATGTCGGATTTGGGGTCGCTGTCGAAGCGGTAGAAGTGGAGCTGGGTGCGGACGACCGAGACGCCCGGCGAGGGCATGGTGGCGGCCTCGGTGTACATGGCCTCCTGGGCGGCGGCCGGTGCGCCGATGGCGCACAGGGCGACGGCGCCCAGAGTTGATTCGTGCATGGGATGTGGTCCTTTCTGCGCCGTCAGCGGGGGGTTTCCACTTTCACGAGGGTAAAGCCTGCGTCTTCAACGGCCTCGCCCAGGCGGGCGGGCGAGGGGTGGGCGGCGCCGGGCTTGAGCGTCAGCCAGACCTTGCCCTCGCCCAGGTCGACCTTGACGGAGTTCACGCCGGGGACGCGGACGAGCTGCTTGTCGATGTTGCTGGCGCAGAGGGGGCAGCCCATGCCGTTGACCCACAGCACCGCGCTGTCCGCCGGCAACGCCGTGCCGCTCCTGGCCGCGGCCAGGTCGGCGGCGGAGACTTCGTGGTTGATGATGTGTTCCTGGGCCGGGTCCATTTCCGGCTTCTTCGAAGCGTGGGGCGCGGCGTTCGATGCGCAGGCGCTCAGGACGAGGGAAGAGAGGACGGCGGCGACGTCATAACCGGCGCGCCGTGGCGAGGCGTTCGAGTTCATGGCGAGTTCTCACGGCCCGCGCCGATGGTGACCGGCTCACGGGCGGCTGTGAATTTTTGGGTGACAACGATGGATGTGAAAGGGCGGACCCGGCGGTCGCAGCCCTTTCTACGTTGTTCGAACCCCGGTGACCGCCAGCCGCTGTGACGTGTCCGGCGCCTTTGCCACTTTGCGCACGACGGCACGAGATTTTGGGGATGTGGTCGCCGGAGGACGGACGACCACGATCTCAACCGGTACGGGCAGACGGACGGGTGCCGGCCCCTCCGCCCGAAGCGATACCGGGAGCCGTGGCGCCGAATCGTCTGGCTTGGGCGCGCGGCAGGAGCAGTCGCACGGGTTTGTCTCTTTCGGGTCGGGCTGTGCGGCCGTCTCCTGCGGTTCGCAGCACGGGCAGGAAGCGGTCGCCCCGGAGGCGTCGTCGGCTGTGCAGCAGCAGCAATGGTGACGTGGTTGCACGTCCGTAGCCGGGGCTGATGCAAATCCGAACCCACAGAGCAGGGCGAGGCCGACAAACGCCGCCAGAATCAGACGGGCAGTCCTCACGCAGAGAATCATCGGCACTGCGGGGCCCGGGGTCAATACGAACAAAAACCCCGAGTCAGGCTCGGGGTCTCCGGGGGTGCCGGGTTTGTCACAGCGCTGCGTCGGGCGTTTCGCCGGGTGCACCCGGGATCAACCGGCCTTCATCTTCTCGGCCTTCTTGCGGGCGTCCTCGAGGGTGCCGACGTACATGAAGGCGCTCTCGGGGAGTTCGTCGCCCTCGCCGTTGCACAGGCGCTCGAAGCTGTCGATGGTCTCTTCCAGCGAGCTGGTGACGCCGCTGAAGCCGGTGAAGACCTCGGCGACGTAGAAGGGCTGGCTGAGGAATCGCTCGATCTTGCGGGCGCGGCCGACGGTCTTCTTGTCCTCTTCGGACAGCTCGTCGATACCGAGGATGGCGATGATGTCCTGGAGCTCCTTGTAGCGCTGCAGGATCTGCTGCACGCGGCGCGACACCTTGTAGTGACGCTCGCCGATGATCTGGGGGTCGAGGATCCGGCTGGTTGAGGCCAGCGGGTCCACGGCGGGGTAGATGCCCTTGTCGGCGATGCCGCGGGCCAGCACCACGAACGCGTCGAGGTGGCTGAACGCCGTGGCGGGGGCTGGGTCGGTCAGGTCGTCGGCGGGCACGTAGATGGCCTGCACGCTGGTGATGGCGCCCTTGGCGGTCGAGGTGATGCGCTCCTGAAGTTCACCCATCTCGGTGCTCAGCGTGGGCTGGTATCCGACGGCGCTGGGCATGCGCCCGAGCAGCGCGGACACCTCGGAGCCGGCCTGGGTGAAACGGAAGACGTTGTCCACGAACATCAGGGTTTCCTTGCCCGACTGGTCGCGGAAGTCCTCGGCCATGGTGAGGGCCGAAAGGGCAACGCGGAGACGGGCGCCCGGCGGCTCGTTCATCTGGCCGAAGACCATGGCCACCTTGTCGATGACGTGCATCTTCTTGCCCGAGGCGTCGATGTACTCGGCCTCCTTCATTTCGCGCCACAGGTCGTTGCCCTCGCGGGTTCGCTCGCCCACGCCGGCGAACACGCTGTACCCGCCGAAGTTACGGGCGACGCGGGCGATCATCTCCTGGATGATGACGGTCTTGCCGACGCCGGCGCCGCCGAACAGCCCGATCTTGCCGCCGCGGACGAAGGGGCAGAGCAGGTCGATGACCTTGATGCCGG
>CAZEDW010000010.1:0-106280 GCA_964510955.1 uncultured Phycisphaeraceae bacterium | reverse complement strand
CGCTGGTGCTCCATCACCTCGTCGTACTCGAGGATGTTCTTGCGGATCTGGAAGTTGCGTTCCTCGACCTTGCGCTGGGCGCGGACGATGCTCTTGGAGAGCATGGGGTGCTCGATGGCGTCGCCCTCCTTCATGCCCAGGCGCGAGAGGATCTTCATGGTCGTCTCGCCGGCGAACATCTTCATCAGGTCGTCTTCGAGGCTGACGAAGAAGCGGGACGAACCCTGGTCGCCCTGGCGCCCGGACCGGCCGCGCAGCTGGTTGTCGATGCGCCGGCTCTCGTGGCGCTCGGTGCCGATGACGTGCAAGCCGCCGAGCTGCTCGATGGTCTCGACCCAGCCGATGCGGTGGAGGCGGAATCGCCCGTTGGCGTCGAGCTCCTGGCGGAGCTGGTCGGCGGCGGCGGATTCGATCTTCCGCGGGTCCATGAACGTGAACGTGGTGGCCCAGTGGCGGAGCAGCTTCAGCTCGAGCTCGTCGAAGCCCATGGCGTCGGTGTCACGCTTCTGCAGGCCGAGCTCCTTGGGGGCGATCTTGCGGAAGATCATCTCGCGGACCTGCTCGTCGGTGGACGCGACCGTCAGCTCGCGGGGGGCGATGCCGCGCCGCAGCCAGTGGTCCAGCAGGGCCTCGCGGGAGATCGGCCCGAGCTTGATGTCGGTGCCGCGCCCGGCCATATTGGTGGCGATCATCACGGCGCCGAGCTGGCCGGCGTTCTCGATGATGTTGGCTTCGCGCTCGTGCTGCTTGGCGTTGAGCACCTCGTGCTTCACGCCGTGCTTGCTGGTGAGCATCTTCGAGAGCGTCTCGGACTTTTCGACGCTGGTGGTGCCGACGAGGACGGGGCGGCCCATGTCGTGGAAGTTCTTGATCTCATCGACGATGGCGCCCCACTTGTCCTTGGCGGTCAGGTAGACCACGTCGTCGAAGTCGCGCCGGATCACCGGCACGTTGGTCGGGATCGTCACCACGTCGAGCTTGTAGATATCGTTGAACTCCTGGGCCTCGGTGTCGGCGGTGCCGGTCATGCCGGCGAGCCGCTTGTACATCTTGAAGAAGTTCTGGATGGTGATGGTGGCGACGGTCTGCGTCTCCTGGCGGACCTTCAGGCTTTCCTTGGCCTGCATCGCCTGGTGCAGCCCGTCGGACCATTGGCGACCCACCATCGGGCGTCCTGTGTTGACGTCCACGATCACCACGTCGGGCTCCATCCGGCCCGTGTCGCTGTCCTTGCTGGGCATCACGACGTAGTCCACGTCGCGCTCGTAGACGGCGTGGGCCCGCACCGCCTGGCCCAGCAGGTGCGGCAGGTCGATGTTGTCGCCCACGTAGAACGAGCCCATCTGGGCGACCTTCTGCGCCTCGGAGATGCCGTGGTGGGTGACGTGGACCTGCTTGCGCTCCTTCTCGACCTCGTAGTAGCGGGTGAAGCGGTCGCGGGCCTTCTCCTGCTCGGGCAGCTCGGCCTTGAGCCGGTTCAGCTTGTCGTTGAGCGCGGGGATCTGCGACTTGTCGCGGGCGTTGCGGATGTCGCCCTCGGTGCCCTTGATGAGGCGCTTGGTCTGCTCGACCAGCTCGTCGGCGTCGGCCCAGGGCTTCTGCGCTTTGACCAGGTGGCGGGCGAGCTGGTCGGCCAGCTCGTACCGCGGCGAGTCCTCGTGGGCCGGGCCGCTGATGATGAGCGGCGTGCGGGCCTCGTCGATCAGGATCGAGTCCACCTCGTCAACGATGGCGAACTCGCGCACGCGCTGCACCTGCGCGTCCACCGATCGCTTCATGTTGTCGCGGAGGAAATCGAAGCCGAACTCGGCGGTTGTGCCGTACACCACGTCGCAGGCGTACATGAGGCGCTTCTCGTCCTCGTCCTGCATGTGCATGGGGTGGATGGCGCCGACGGTGAGACCGAGCCCGCGGAAGAACGGGTAGGTCCAGTCGCGGTCGCGCTGCACCAGATAGTCGTTGACGGTGACAACGTTGACCTTCCAGCCCTCGAGCACCGCCATGTAGCACGCCAGCGGGCCGACGATGGTCTTGCCTTCGCCGGTCTTCATCTCGGCGATCTTGCCGCCGTAGAGCACCATGCCGCCGATGAGCTGCACGTCGAACGGGCGGGCACGGAAGGGGGGGCGGCTCTCGGGGAACAGGGCGCGGGCGGCCTCGTAGAGCTCGACGGGGATGTCGGTGTAGACCCAGCCGGGCTGGGGATCGGCGTTGCCCAGGAAGTCACCCTCCGGGGGCATGGTCGGGGCGGCGTCCATGGCCGCCTTGGTCTGGTCGTACAGCGCCCGCATCGCCGGCGAGAGCTTGTCCAGCGGGAAGCGCTCGGCGTGCCTGGGGTTGAACATGTTCCGCAACCCGATATTGCGGTCCATCGCCTCGCGGGCCACGGCGAAGGCCTCGGGCAGCAGGTCCGCGGCGTTCTCGCCCGACTTGATGCGCTGCTTGAACTGGGCGGTCTTCTCGCGGATCTGGGCGTCGGTCAGGGCGCGGGCCTGGGGCTCCATCGCGTTGATCTCTTCGACGCGCTGGACGTAGCGCTTCACGACGCGCTCGTTGCGGGTGCCGAAGACCTTGTTGATGATGGGGCCGACGATCGGGATGTCTGCGGTTGCCATGGGGATGCTCGGTTCGGGGCGCGGGCCGTTTCGGCCGACGCGCCCGCGGGATTGACTGGTTGGATCGGATCAGCCGCGGATCGGACGCCCGCCCTCAGGCGCCCGACGCGATGGAATCACCATCGGCGGACGCTTCCCCCGGAAGGGGCTGGGGCGACCGGGCACGGCTGGGACGGGTTGGAGGTGTCGAAAGACTGAGCTTGCGGGCAGCGGCTCAGGCGACCGGCGGGGGCAGGCCGGCCTCACCCGCGCGAGCACGCGCCGGGGCCTGTGCCGACAGCTCAACGTCCGCGTTGACCAGACTCTGAGGACGCGGGCTACCCTGCGGGATTCTCGCTCGGGTCGGGCAGCAGGCGGCGGCACCGTACGACGGGCCGGTCCCGCCGACAGCGAGCGCCAGGGCGCGGAGGTCGGACCGTTTCGCGCTGGGCCCAACCGGGTCGGGCAGCTCGCGGGCCTGGCGGGGCAGACCCGCGCAGGAGATGGAAGACTCGAGGATCGCCGCCGAGCCCGGGGACGAAAGGGCCGCGGCGCTGGGGATGATCGCCAACACCAACAACACCGCCAGCAGGGTGGCGCCCCCGGGCGCGGCTCGATAACCGCGCGGCGGCTCGTGGCGGGAAGTTGTAAGGGACGGCGCGGTCATGTTGCCCGGACCAAGTATCGACCCCCCGGCGCGTTCAGGCAAGGGAGTCTACGGAAATCGGGCTTCCGGCTTGCGAGAAAGCCCTCGGAGGCCTCGGTGCCGGGGGTCCGGGCACCGCACGCCTACCGCACCAGGCGTGCCCTGAGGTAGTTGATCAGGTCGATCTTGGTAATAAGGCCCAGGTAACTGCCCTTGTCGTCGACCACGATCGCCACCCGGTCGGCCCGGAAGATGGGCATCAGGTCCGCGACCTGGGAGGAGGGCTTGATGGTTTCCAGCCGGCGGGTCATGAAGTCGCTGACGGGCTTGTTGAAGGCCTCGTCGTCATGGGTGACGGCGAGCAGGATGTCGCCCTCGTCGATGATGCCGGCCACCTTCTCGCGGGGGTCGAGCACAACCATCTGGGAGACGCCGTACATCCCCATGCGCTTGATGGCCTGCTTGACCGGCTCGTCCTCGTTGAGGGTGAAGTCCTCCTTCTCGGAGTGCTTGCGGGCGATGAGGTCCGAGAGGTCGTTGCGCTTGTCGCGCTGGATGAAGCCGTTGTCGATCATCCAGAAGTCGTTGAACATCTTGGACAGGTACTTGGCGCCGCTGTCGCAGGCGAAGGTGACCACGTTGAGGGGTCGGGTCTGCTTCATCAGCCACACGCGCGTGGCGTGCAGCAGGCAGCCCGTGCTCGAGCCCGCCAGCACTCCCTCGGTCCTCAGCAGCTCGCGGGCCGCGTGGAAAGCGTCCGCGTCGGTGACGGCAACCGCCTCGTCGGCCAGCTTGATGTCGCAGATGTCGGGGACGAAGTCCTCGCCCATGCCCTCGATGAGCCAGCTCGACGCCGTGACGTGCTTGCCCTCATTCACCAGGGGGTGCAGCATCGAGCCCATCGGGTCGGCGAGGACCAGCTTCACGCCGGGGTTCTTCTCGCGCAGGAACTTGCCCGTGCCCGTCAGCGTGCCGCCGGAACCGACGCCCGCCACAAGCGCATCGACCTTGCCGCCGAGCTGCTCCCAGATCTCCGGGCCGGTGGTCTCGTAGTGGGCGCGGTTGTTGTCGAGGTTGCCGAACTGGTTGATGTAGACGCTGTTGGGCGTGTTCTTCGCAAGACGGGCGGCGACCTCCTGGTAATAGTCCGGGTGGCCCTTCTGCACGTCCGAACGCGCCAGCACCACCTCGGCCCCCATCGCTCGCAGGTGCTGGATCTTCTCCTGGCTCATCTTGTCGGGCACGACAACCTTGAGCGCGTAACCCTTCTGGCCGGCGACCAGGGCCAGGCCCAGACCTGTGTTGCCGGCCGTCGCCTCGATGATGGTGGGGCGCGGGTTGCCCGCGGGGTTCAGGCGGCCGTCCTTCTCGGCGCCCTCGATCATGGACAGGCCGATCCGGTCCTTGATGGACTGGGCCGGGTTCATCAGCTCCATCTTGGCGTAGACACGGCAGGCGGCGGGGTTCGACGCTGAGCCGGGCGCGAACATGCGGCTCAGCTCGAGCATCGGGGTGCGCCCGATCATTTGGAGGACGGAGTGGTAGACGTCGCCGCCGGGGGTGTGACGGGGGGCGCCGGTGGCACTCAGATTCGTGGTCTGTGCGGGCATCGTGTCTGGTCCTCTCCCCTTCGGAATCCAAGTCTACTCCCTTGCACGAAACGCGTTCATTGGTCGGGTGCCGGCGGGTGCTTCAACTTACCTTTCGTGCGGCCCGTCTGGAAGCGACCGCGGTAACAGGACCAGCACGCCGCCGCGCCGCCGATCGCGAGTAGCGCCACGCCGATCGATCGAACACCTACAGTCTGCGCAACCTGTTGAACCAAGCGGACGCGCCCTTCAGCCCCAACACCGCCCGGGCCGGGCGGCACAAGTCTGTCGCCGCCGATGAGGCAGACGATCCCGAGCATTGCTACGCAACCCGCCAGGATCGTCAGGAACGCCCGGCGCGGGCTCGCCCAGATGAACGAGGCCAACCTCCAGGCGGACGTGGGCCGCGCATTCTCCGCCGCCGAGCGCCGGCTCATGCGTTCGCCGCCGTTAGGCACGCCTCGACCACCGCCTCCATCTTCACCAGCGAGCCTTTGCTCTGCGTATCGGTTCGGAGCTTGAACTCCACCGATCCCTCCGCCAGCGCCTTATCGCCAATGGTCAGGCGAATGGGGATGCCGATGAGGTCGGCGTCCTTGAACTTGACGCCGGGGCGTTCGTCGCGGTCGTCGACCAGCACATCGAAGCCGGCGGCGCTGAGTTTGCCGGATAGTTCGCAGGCGGCCTTCATGGCGGCGCCGGCGGGGTCAACGCTCATGGGTGTGATGATGACGTGGTAGGGCGCGATGGGGATGGGCCACTTGATGCCGTTCTCGTCGTGGCTCATCTCGATGCACGCGGCCATGGTGCGGCTGACGCCGATGCCGTAGCAGCCCATGATGACGCTTTGGCGCTCCTGCTTCTCGTTGAGGATGCGGAAGTCCATGGCGTCGGAGTACTTGGTGCCGAGCTTGAAGATGTGCCCGACCTCGATGCCCTTTTTGGCGATGAGCTTGGCGCCGGGAACCTTGGGCGACGGGTCGCCCTCGGCGGCGTTGCGGATGTCGGCGACCGTCAGGTAGTCGTCCGTGCCGCGCACGGAGCCGACAGGCTCCCTGTGCGCCTTGGCGCCCTGGGGGTCCTTGCCGAGATCGCGCTGCCAGTTGAAGTGCTTGACGTGGTGGTCCTTCTTGTCGGCGCCGGTGACCCAGAACATGGGCTTGCCCTTGGCCTCGTCAAAGCTCAGGGCGGCGTCGCGGTCGACGATCACCAAGACACCCTTCTTGCCCACCGCCGCGCGGGGGCTGACGAAGCCGATTTCGAAGCCCTTGGCCTTCGCCTCGGCCGGGTCGGCGAGTTTGACGGCGCACTGGGCGATGTCGCGGACCTTGCCCTCGTTGACCTCGTGGTCGCCCCGAACCACGGCGATGACCCACTCCTCGCCGTACTGCTTGAGCTGCTCGGGCGTGGCGTCCACCTTGAACACCACGGTCTTGAGCATGTTCTGGGCCTTGACCTTCATGAAGGCGCAGACGTCTTCGATGCCGGGGCAGCCGGGGGTGTGGACCTCTTCGAGCGCGCCGGACGGTTCACCCACGAAGTAGCCCTTGGCGGGCGCGGGGCGCGGGCCGATGTCGCACTTCTCGACGTTGGCGGCGTACCCCGACGCCGGGCACGTCAGGATGGTGTCTTCGCCCGACTCGCAGTTGACCATGAACTCGTGCGACGCCGAGCCGCCGATGGGGCCGCTCTCGGCCTCGACCACGGTGAAGTCCAGCCCGCAGCGCCGGAAGATGTTCATGTACGCCTTGTACATGGCGTCGTAGGTGTCGTTGAGGCCGCCCTTGCCCTCCACGTTCAGGTGGAACGAGTAGGCGTCCTTCATGATGAACTCGCGGCAGCGCAGCAGCCCGGCCCGTGGGCGGGCCTCGTCGCGGAACTTGGTCTGCACCTGGTACAGCGTGAGCGGCAGGCTCTTGTACGAACTGACCGAGCCCTTCACCAGCTCGGTGATCGTCTCCTCGTGCGTGGGGCCCAGCGCGCTCTTGGCGTTCTTGCGGTCAACGACCTTGAACAGCAGATCGCCGTACGCCTCGTGCCGCCTGGTGCCCTCGTAGAACTCGAAGGGCACGATGACGGGCATGAGCAGCTCGGAGCCGCCGGCGGTCTGGTCCATCTCCTGGCGGACGATGTCAGAGATCTTGGTGAGCGTCCGCCACGCCAGCGGCAGGTAGTCGTACACGCCGGCGGTGACGCGCCGGATGAACCCGGCGCGGGCCAGCAGCTTGTGGCTGATGCTCTCGGCGTCGGTGGGCGCGTCCTTGGCGGTGGGGATGAGGGTGCGGCTCCAGGCGTGGATGACGCCGGATTTGTGCGTGGAGATGGGGGAACTCTGCTGCGTCGCCATAGGGGCGGCAGTGTAGGGGCGGTGCGCTCACAGAACCCGCCGCCAGCGAGGGAGCGGCTCAGCAGCCGAAGGAGCCGAGCATGATCGTGAGGTCCGCCGTGGTGACGGCGCCGTCGTAGTTCAGGTCGCCAAACGTCCCGATCGTGACGCTGGCACCAAAGCTGCCCAGCAGCGCGGTCAGGTCGACGGTGTTGGTGTGCCCGTCTCCGTTGATGTCGCCGGGGCACGGCGGGGTGAGGGCGTAGGTCCCGAAATAAGAACCGATGGCGGCGTCGAGCAGCACGTTTTCGGGCAGGCCCGTGGTGTTCCCCGAAATGGTGAACTTGCCGGCGGCGCGGAGGCCCGGGATGGTGTCTAGATTGGCCATCGCCGTGGAGAAGGCCGTGGCGTCAACATTGAGGGTGAAGGCCGCGGCACCGTAACCGCCCGTCACCTCGCCGACGATGTGCCCCGAAGAGACGCTGAGCCCCTTGAGCGTCAGGAAGCTGACGCCGTCGGTCGTGGCGATGTTGAAACTTTGAGTCCCGAACGCCGCCCCAAGCGGGGGCGGGAGCATGAAGCCGATCTCGGTCCACTGGTCGAAACGTTCGGAGATGCCGGGGTTGACCGTGTGCGACGGCGTGGCGGCGACGGCGGCCTCGAAGCGCGGGTCGGTGGTCTTGGCCGGGGGGGCGCCGCGGTCGGAGCCGGACTCGCCGCGCGACGTGCCCTTGGGGGGGATCCGGCTGAACGAGTGGTACGCGATATCGTTCCAGACCTGGGCGCCCGTGATGGCACGGTTCCAGGCGTCGACGTTTCCTGCGTTGGGGAACTCTGCGTCCCAAGCCGGGAGCTTTTGGCCGCACGCTTGAAGCTCGACATGCAGCATCCGCGCCGAGGCGGCGGCCGGGATATCGGCAGGAGTGAGGATGCCGGCGGCCCCGGCGCCGGCGTTCAGAACCAAGCCGGGGACAAACGGGCCGCCATTGCTCATCTGGGTGCCGTGGCCGTCGAAAAAGAAAGCGTTGTTCCTCGGGTCGTTCAAGGCCTGGAGCACGTCGGCCTTGGTGACCGGCCCGCTCGCGTTGCTGAGGCGCTCCACGGTGTAGCCGCGGGCGAGATAGTTGATCTGGGCCTGGGTTGATTCGACGTGGATCGCGTTGGCAACGTCGGGGTTGGGGTCGTGGCCCTCGACAATGACGACGCGTCCGGCGTGAGCGGCTCCGGCGATGCCGGCGACCAGACACGCGACACCGGTTGCGCGTCGCCGGATGAAAATCGAGTTGGTGCTCATCTCTTTCTTTCTCCAGAGGAAGCGGGGTGCCATCTGACAATCCGGAATCGAAGTTACAAAACATCCCTCGCTCATCCAAGCTGAATAACCAAAATGTCCTAAAAAACCTCTGCAATATGCCGGTCCCCCGTTCGGTGGCCACCACCCTCACGCGGTATCGCCCGCGGGGGACCGGCGCGGCACCTCGGCGGTACAGCGGCCCCCTGATTGGGCATGGCAAGCGATCTCGCACTGCCGGTGTGTCTCCCGATCGTTCCCACTCAAAATCCAAACGCAAGCCCCGCACGCTGATCGCCGTTTCGTTCCGGTGGATTCCACGGGCACCGAGGACCGGGTCCGCTCAATGCAGCGCCGCCGCTAATGCCGGTGCCGTTCCCCCCACCGCACCCACTCGTCGTTGGCGTCATGCCCCCAGATGGTCTGGCACTCCACTTGGGTGAGCACCCACCGATCCCCTTTTCGGCGCCAGCGCAGTTCCCAGGTGCTGGGGGTCAGCCCGAAGGGTTCGTTGGTGAACTCCGCGCGGCTGAGGATGCGGGTCCGCCCCAGGTCCGGGTCGTCGAGGACCACCTCACGGATTTCGAGTGAGTGGCTCTTGAAGACACCTGGCATGCCGCGAACCACTCCGAGCAGCCAGTCGCGGTCCAAGCGGGCGTTCAAGCGCATGTCGGTCCGGAACGCCACACGATCGTCCAGCAGCGTCTCGGCTGTCCGGGTATCGGCGTTGACCACGGCCTCAACCAGCGCGCGCGCGGCCGTCGCCAATCGCTCGCGGGGGGTCTCCACCGCGATGCCCAGCGCGATCACCGCCGCCGCCAGTGCTGTCCCGGCTGCCAGCGCCCACCACGCCCATTTCAGCTTCCCGGTCCGGCGGAGCACCTCGAAGGTCAGAAGCGTCACCAGCGCAACCGCCATGGCTCCGAGCAACGGGTGCTCGAAGACGTAGTCGTCAATGACATCGCGGACGCTGCCGGGGAGCGCCGCCAACACCGGCTCCGGGGCGAGCGCGTGGACCAAGGGGAGTGCGGTGGGCGCGCTCACGCAAGGATTGTTCGCCGCTCGCCCCCCGCGAGTTGCAGCCACGAGCGCGCGCGGGCCGATAAGCACCCGGGACGGGCCCGCCGGCCCGGGCGGTCGCGTTGCGCTTCGACCCGGCGCCACGCCGACCCGCCACCACCGCGGAGCACCCGCCGGATGACCATGCTGACGTCCCCGCTGATCGCCCCATTCGACGCCCCAGCCCCGAGCGGCGCGGGCGGGCTTACGCCGGTCTTGCGCGCCAACCTGGCGGCCCTGTCGCGCCGCAGCCCGCATTTGGCCCGCGCCCTGCTCGACGCACCCCCGCCCGCGCCCGGGTTGCTCGATTTCGCCCCGACCGATGACCAGACACCCAGCGCCACGCTCGGCGGGGTATCGCTGGCCAGCCGGCGCCGCCCGCTCGAAGAGGCCGGACGCCTGGGCGAGACGCTCGACCCCGTGGCCTGCGGCTGCGCGGTCGTCCTGGGCTTCGGGCTCGGCTACCACGTCCGTGCGCTGGCCGAGCGGATGAAGGACGTCGGCGTGGTGGCGGTGTTCGAGCCGGACCTGTCGTTGCTCCGGGGCGTGCTGGAGCGCATCGACCACAGCCGGTGGCTCGCCCGCGGGAACGTGGCGATCTTCGACGACCCTGCCGACCGCGCCCGCATCACCCAGTATGTGCAGGGGTGGGAGGCGCCGCTGGCGGTGGGCGCGCAGATCATCGAGCACACCCCGAGCCGCGCGCGCCTCGGCGCCCGCGGCGTCGAGTTCGCGCGAGCGTTCACCGACGTGGTCGCCACCGTCCGCACCCACGTCATCACGACGATGATGCAGACCGAGGTGACGGTCCGCAACGGGCTGATGAACGCCGACCACTACGCCCGGTGGCCCGGCATCGGTGAGCTCGCGGGGCTGGCTCAGGGCCGACCCGCGGTGGTGGTGTCGGCGGGCCCCAGCCTGCGGCGCAACATCGCCCGGCTCAAGCAGCCGGGGCTTCGCGACCGCTGCCTGATCATCTGCGTGCAGACGGTGCTCAAGCAGTTGCTCCGCGAGGGCATCCGCCCGCACTTTGTGACGGCGCTGGACCACCACGAGATCTCGGCCCGGTTCTACGAGGGCCTCACCGCCGCGGACGTCGAGGGCGTCACACTCGTCGCCGAACCCAAGGCCAACCCCGCCATCCTTGAAGCGTTCCCCGGTGCCAAGCGCCTGATCGCCGACGAGTTCGTGGAGACGGTGCTCGGCCCCGCGGTCGACGGCCTGCACGCACCGCTCAAGCCCGGCGCGACGGTGGCCCACCTCGCCTATTACCTCGCCCGCCACATGGGGGCCGACCCGGTGATCCTGGTCGGGCAGGACCTGGCCTTCACCGACGGGCAGTACTACGCCAAGGACGCCGCCATCCACCGCGTCTGGGCTGGCGAGCTGAACCCCTTCAATACGCTGGAGATGATGGAGTGGCAGCGCATCATGCGGATGCGCGGCAACCTCCACGAGTTGACCGACCACCTCGGGCGAAAGGTGTACTCCGACGACCAGATGGTCGCGTACCTGCACCAGTTCGAACGTGACTTCATGGAAGACGCCACGCCCGTCGCCGAGGGCGGGCGGGGCCTGATGATCATCGACGCAACCGAGGGCGGCGTGGCCAAGGCGCACACCACCCGGCTCGCGCTGGCCGATGCGCTGGAGCGGTTCGCCGCCTGGGGCACGCCGCTGCCGCCCATCCCGGTGCCGGACGCCCGACCGATGCCCCCCGGCATCAAGCGCCGCCTGCACGCTGTGCGGAACGACACGCGGACGCTCGCGCGCCTGAGCCGCGAAACCACGGGCCTGCTGTCGAAGCTCGCGGGTTGTCTCGATACGCCCGGATCGGCCAACGCCCTGATCCACCAGATTCACGCGCTCCGCGACCGGGTGCAGAAACTCGACCCGGCCTATGCACTTGTTCACCGCTTCAACCAGACCGGGACGTTCAAGCGGTTCAAGGCCGACCGCGCGATGAAGCTCGACCCGGGGCTTTCGGGCGTGGAGATGCAGCGCAAGCAGGTCGAGCGCGACGCCATGAACGTGGGCTGGATCGCCGATTCCGCCGACGCCCTGGAGGACCTTCTCGACGCCACCATCTCGGTCTTTGAGGGCGGCCCGCGCCGCACCCGCGACGTAACGCCCGCCGATGACAGCGCCCCGCGCACCGGCGCCGCCAAGGCCAGCTGCACGCTTGCGGGGCTGATGGTGCTCGACTTCGCCGAGCGGGCCACGGAGCTGACCCGCGAGGTGCTGGGGGCCCCGGTCGCGGAGCTGACGCTCCGCCGGCTCGCCCGTTGCAAGGCCCTGGAGCGCCTGGTGATCGTCACCGATGATCCCGCCCGGGCCCGAGCGCTCGCGGGCGCGGCGCGCGGGCTCTCGGTCTCTGTTGTCGAGATCGATCTCGCCGGTTCGCGCGAGCGCCGGCGCGCGGTCATGCAGGCGCGCGCCTGGTCCGCGCGCTGCTGGCGCGGCGGCGTGGGGGGCATGACGGTCTACGACGAGGCGTGCGACCCTCGCACGTGCGCCGAGGCGATGGCCCGGGAGAATCTCGACGCCGCGCTGCTGATCGACCCCGCGTGGTGCCTGATCGACCCGAGCATCACGGGCTCGGTCATCGAGCGCCACGCCGAGGGCATGGCCGCCGGGCGCAACGACCCCATGACCTTTGCGCAGGCGGCGCCCGGGCTCGCCCCGTGCGTGGTCTCGCGCAAGCTCGTCGATGATCTGGCGCGCGGGCAGGGCGAGAACTCGATGCTGGCCACGATCGCCGGGGTGCTCGCCTACCGCCCGCTCAACGCCCGCGCCGACCCGGTGGCCATGAGCTGCTGCGTGCCCGTGCCCCCTTCCGTGCGCGATGCGCTGACCCGGTTCATTCCCGATCACCCGGGCTGGGAGCTTGTCGAGCGGGCCGCGGCGGCGGAGCCGAGCCCCGATCGGCTCGACGCGGCGGCGCTGTGCGAGCGGTTGTCACCCTGGGGCGCAGCGGCCAGCTCATCGAGCACGCCAGCGGACGTCACGCTCATGCTCAAGGGCCACGCGGGCTGCCTTGATGATCGCTTGGTCGGTCTGCTTCTGGGCGAGATCGCCCAGCGCGCGTGGGCCCCGGCCTTGACGATCCGAGCCGAGCCGGGGCATGATTGCCTCGACCACCCCTCGTTTGTCTCTATTCTCAGGCGGGCCGCCGCCCTGCGGGGCGAGGGGGTGCATGTGCGGACCGAGCTGTGCTGCATCGACACGCGATTCGAGGCGGCGTTCGATGCGCTCACGTCGTGCGCATCGGTCATCAGCATCGATACCCACGCCAACGCCGCCGCGACCTACGAGCGCCTGACGGGGCGCGACGCGTTCGCCCAGGTGCTCGGGCGTGCCGACCGGCTTCTCAAGGCGCGGCGTGCGGTTGGCGGGCTGCTCACGCCCTTCATCGTGCCGCGCATCACCCGCCGAGACGCGGTCTACGAGGAGATCGAGGCCTTCTTCGACAAGGCTCTGCTGGTCGCCGGCGCGGGCGTGATCGACCAGTTGCCGGCCCCGATCCCCGGGGACCGGATCGAACCGCTGGGCAAGCCGCTCGGCGTTGCCGTCCGCGACGCGTTCTCACGCCTCGTCGTCCACTCCACCGGCGATGTCTTCGCCGACGAGCGAGGCGGCACCGGGCCTGTCGGGCGCATCGGCGAACGGCCCTTGGCCGAGATCTGGTCCGCGCTCACGGCCCGACGCGCCGAATCGCTCGGCGCCCACGGCGCCGATCACCCCGACCTCTGGACCGGCTGGTAACCGATGCGAACGGCCGCGATCATCCTCGCGCGGGCCGGCAGCAAGGGCGTGCCCGGCAAGAACATGCGCCCGATCGCGGGGCGCCCGTGCGCCGCATGGACGATCCAGCACGCACTCGAGGCCCGTCGTACCGGGAGCGTTCGGCTCGTCGCTGTCTCCACGGACTCGCCGGAGCTGCGCGAGCTGGCGGAGGAGACGGGCGTGACGACCATCGATCGCCCACCAGACCTCGCGACCGATACCGCCACCGTCGACGCGGCCGCGCGCCACGCCCTGGTCGAGCTTGAGCGCCACGCCGGCGGGCGCATCGATGCCGCGGTGATCCTTTATGCCAACGTCCCGGTTCGCCCCGGCGGCGGGGAGCTCATCGCACGCGCCGTCTCGATGCTTGCCACCACCGGCGCCGACAGCGTGCAGAGCTACTGCCCGGTCGGCAAGCATCACCCCTGGTGGACCGCCCGCGTCGAGCCCGAAGCCATGGGCGGGCGGGTCGGCCCGTGGGAGGGCGATGTCCTGAACCACGGCATTTACCGGCGCCAGGACCTTCCGCCCGCGCTCATCCCGGACGGCGCGGTTCTCGCGGTCACCCGCCGCGCCCTCATGCTCGAAATCCCGGGCGTGGCCGCTGGCCCGCACGCGTTCTTCGGCCTCGACCGGCGCGGCATCATCAACCCTGAAGGCTCGGTGGTTGACATCGACGCGCCGAGCGACCTGCTCACGGCCGAGGCGGCCCTGGCGCCCGGGCGCGGCGGGGGCGAGATGACGATCAGGGAACGCCGCATCGGGCCGGGGCACGGGCCGTACATCATCGCCGAGATCGGCGTGAACCACGATGGCGCGCCCGAGCGGGCGCTCGAGCTGGTCCGTGCCGCGGCGGACGCCGGGGCCGACGCCGTGAAGTTCCAGTACTTCCGCGCCGAGATGCTGATGAGCCGCGGAGCCCGGTTGGCCGCCTATCAGAGCGCCGCGGGCGAGACCGACCCGTGCGCGATGCTCAAGCGGCTCGAGCTCAACGCGGGCGACCTCGAACGATGCGCTGCCCTGGCGCACAAGCTCGGGGTGCACGCCATCGTCAGCGTCTTCAGCATCGCACTCGTCGCGGAGATGGACCGGCTCCCGTGGGACGCCTTCAAGGCGGCGTCCCCCGATATCGTCAACCGCCCCTTGCTGGAGGCGATGTTCAACGCCGCGGGCCGGCGCCCGCTCATCGTCAGCACCGGCGCGGCGACCGCCCCGGAGGTTTCCCTCGGGCTGTCGTGGCTGGGCGCGCACATCGCTGAAAACGCCGCCCGCCTCGGCGTGCTTCAGTGCGTGAGCAGCTACCCATGCGCCGAGGGCGACGCCGCTCTTGGCGCGATCGGCGTCTTGCGAGAGCTGACCGGCCTGGCCACCGGTTACAGCGATCACACGCCCGGCGAGGACACCGGCGCCCTGGCCGTCGCCGCGGGCGCGTGCATCCTGGAAAAGCACCTCACCCACGACCGATCCGCCCGTGGCCCGGACCACGGCGCGTCGCTCGATCCCGCTCAGTTCGCCCGCTACGCGGTCAGCGCACGCCGCGCCAACGCGATGCTCGGTCCGCGCGAGAAGCGCCTTCTTGAAAGCGAACTGGAGGTGCGCCGGGTCTCGCGCCAATCGCTGGTCGCCGCACGCGCGATCCGTGCCGGCGAGGTCATCGCGCCGGGCGACGTCACCACCAAGCGCCCGGGCACGGGCGTCCCGGCCCGCAAGCTCGGCCTGGTGATCGGCCGGGCCGCGTCGCGCGACATTCCCGCCGACGCCCCGCTCGCCCCCGAGGACCTCGCGTGAGCACCGCGCCTGCCAAGCGGCGTGTTTCGGTGGTGACGGGCAGCCGGGCGGAGTTCGGCCTGCTCGAGCCGGTGATGCGGGCCGTTGATGCCCACCCCGCGCTGGAGCTCAGCGTTATCGTCGCCGGGGCGCATTTCCTCCCGCCCGCCGAGACCTGGCGCGAGGTCGAAGCCCGGTGGGGTCCGTGCATCGGCGCCGAAGTGCCGATGCAGCAGAGCGGGCACCTCGGGCGGTTCCACGATTCGCACGCGCTGGGGCACGGCGTCTCGGGGATGGCCGGCGCGCTGGAGCAGACCCGGCCCGACTGGGTGGTGGTGCTGGGCGACCGGATCGAGCCGCTCGCCGCCGCCGCCGCCGCCGCGGTCGCGGGCGTCGGCGTGGCGCACCTGCACGGGGGCGACCGGGCCGAGGGCGTCGCCGATGAGTCGATCCGGCACGCCATCTCGAAACTTGCACACCTCCATCTGCCTGCCACGCCCGCGTCGGCGCAGCGACTGGTTCGGATGGGTGAGCGCCCCGAGACCGTGCACGTCGTCGGATCGCCGGCCATCGACACGCTCACGGACGCACCGGACCTTCCGCAGGCCCAGTGGGAAGCCCTGGGCCGGCCGAGCGTGATGCTGCTGCTCCACCCGATCGGCGATCCCGCGGAGATTGAAGACGCCCGCGCTGTCGCCCTGTGCGACTCGCTCAGAGGCGAGCGAGTCCTGTGGATGGAGCCTAACCACGACCCGGGGCGCGAGGGGATCATGCGTGCATGCGCCGGCGCGGCGTCCTCGAACGCCTGGGCGCGGGCGCCGCACCTGCCCCGGGATACCTTTGTCGCCCTGCTGCGCCGGCTCGCGGACTCCGGCGGCGTGGTGGTGGGCAACAGCTCCGCCGGGCTCATCGAGTGCGCCGCGCTCCGCACGCCCGTGGTTGACATCGGCGAGCGTCAGGCCGGACGCGAACGCGCCGGCAACGTCGTCCACGTCGACGACCCCGTGACCGGCGACGTCGCCGACGCCATCGCCCGCGCCCGGCGCATCGACCGCGCCGCGATCTCGCACCCCTACGGCGACGGGCGCGCCGGGGTGCGCATCGCCGAGCTGCTCGCGTCGATCGACCCGCACGACCGGGCCCTGATCCGCAAGCGGTGCACCTACTGACGCCGGGCGGTCACCGGCGTACCCCCTTATCCAGGTGAGCGCGCCGAGCGGCGGGAAGGCCGGCTGACGGTCATGTCCACGCCCGCACCGGGTTATTGGCGCATTCGCCCCCGGCGCCGGGCAACCCCGCCAAAGCCGCGCGCCCAATGGCCCGATGCAGCCATATCGGGCCCCGCCGCGCCCGCAGCACGCACGACCCCCGCAGGGAGAGCGACCATGTCCACGCCAGCTCAGGCAACTCCGACCTCCGCCGCACCAGCCGCCGCCAAACCCGGGGGCGCTGAGGAAATCGTGGCCAAGGCGGTCCGCGAGATCAGCCACATCGCGACCCTGCCGGAGATCACCGTCAAGATCATCGAGCTGGTCGAGAGCCCAAACTCGACGGCCCAGGACCTGCACAAGGTCATCTCCAACGACCCGGCGCTGTGCAGCCGGGTGCTGAAGGTGGTGAACTCTTCGTTCTACGGCCTGCCCGGCCAGATCGGCTCGATCAACCGCGCCATCGTGATGCTGGGGCTCAACGCGGTGAAGAACATCGCCATCAGCGCCAGCCTGGCCAAGCTGTTCCGCGGCGGTCAACTGTGCCCCAACTTCGCCGCCCGCGACCTGTGGATGCACTCGGTCGCTGTCGGCACCGCGGCCAAGATGCTCGCCGACGAGATGGGCATGTGCGCCGCCGACGAGGCCTTCCTCGCTGGGCTGATGCACGACATCGGCATCATGGTCGAGCTGCAGTGCGACAAGAACAAGCTCATCGAGGTCATCACCAAGCTCAAGCCCGCGGCCGACGGGACTCCCGCGGGCAACATGCTGGAGCTCGAGCGCACCGCCTTCGGCGCCGACCACCAGCAGTTCGGGCGCGGACTGGCCGAGAAATGGAAGTTCCCCAAGGCCTTCGCCACCGTGTGCGGCAGCCACCACAACCCGATGGAACTTCCGTCGGGCGGCCGCAGCCTCGCGTGCCTGGTCTACATCGCGGACCGCATCGCCGGCGCCCAGAAGGGCGGCTTCCGGCTCGACCTGCCCTCGATCGACATCGACCCCAGCATCCTGGATGAGCTCCACGCCACTCAGGACATGGTCAACAACGTCAAGACCAACCTGGCCGAGAAGCTCAAGGACGTTCAGGGTCTTCTCGGCTGACACGTTCACGGGCGGACGGAGGAGCCCGCCCCAAGAGCAACGCCTGCCCATGCGCACGGACGCGCCGGGCGGGTGTGAAAGAGTTCTCTCTTTCTCCCTCCGGGCGGCGCGGCGAAAGCCGGGCCGCCTGTTTTCTGTTGGTGGCGCCGGTTTCCAACCGGTGCTCCGGCGGGCTCGACCCACCCTATACTGCGGTCCTCACTCGCCGCCGTAAGCGGCCGGGCCCGGTGCACGGGTGTCCCGTGAACCTGGTCAGGGCTTGACCGCAGCAGCCATAAGCGGCCGATGCCCGGTGCCGCCGGTGTCCTGGCCGTTTACCGCGGCGAGTGGGGATTGGGGGGTCTGACACCGCATCGAAGCGTTGTGCTCAGCGCGGCAACGGCTGCGCACGCGCTGCAGTCACAACGGTGTTCGACTCACTCGAACGCGGCTTGCTCCATATGAGCCACAACTCGCCCAACATCGATCCTTCGAAGTTCGAGTATCACGAGCACGAGGCACGGGCCCTGCTCGGAAAGACGGTGATCATCGGCGTCACCGAACAGACTCGCGACCGCAAGACAGTCGCCCGTCGTCAGTTCATGGGCACGGTCGAACGCGTGTCACCCAAGGGCATCGAAGTCCGGCTGACCACCAGCGGGCCCGATGACCCGCTGCTGTGGCTGCCGCCGGCGCCGCGATGTTTCGAGCCCGCGCCGCCGGGCTTGTACACGATGCGCTCCACCGGTGAGGTTGCCGAAAACCCGGACTACACCACGGCCTGGTTCCGGACCGTTGACCCGGCCCCGAATGCCGCCGAAGATCACGACAAACCTGCCGGCGCTTCGTAGTGCCTCGGCCGGCCGTGCGGACCCCGGCGTATCTCTATAATCCCAACCCATTTTGCCCCGCGCTTGCGGTGCAAGCCCATTTCCGCAGGATCCCACCGTGGCCCACACCGCACCAGCGTTCAAGTCCACCGCCTCCGCCAGCAACCCCAAGCACTACGACCTCATCGTCGTCGGCGGCGGGCCCGCCGGTTACGTCGGGGCCATCCGCGCGGCCCAGCTCGGCATGAAGGTCGCCTGCGTCGAGCGCGACAAGCTCGGCGGCGTGTGCCTCAACTGGGGCTGCATCCCCACCAAGGCGTTGCTCGCCAACGCCGAGCTCTATGAAAAGATCGCCCACGAGGCCGACACCTGGGGCCTGAAGGTCCGCGAGCTGTCGGTGGACTGGGCCAAGGTCATCGGGCGTTCCCGCGACGTGGCCGGCAAGCTCAACAAGGGCATCGAGTTCCTGTTCCGCAAGAACAAGATCGACCACATCAAGGGCAACGCCAAGGTCGTCAGCGGGCGCAAGGGGGCTGCTCCCTGCAAGGTCGAGATCTACGACGCCGAGGTGAAAGACACCCTCACCCACGCCCCCACCACCATCGCCGCCAAGGCCCGCGACACCCTCACCGCCACCAGCGTCCTCATCGCCACCGGCTCGGTCGCCCGCGAGCTCCCCTTCGCCAAGTTCGACGGCGACAAGATCATGGGCGCCCGCGAGGCGATGAACACCAAGGCCCAGCCCAAATCGCTCATCGTCGTCGGCGCCGGCGCCATCGGCATGGAGTTCGCCTACTTCTATCACACCTACGGCACCAAGGTCACCGTCATCGAGATGCTCCCCCGCATCCTCCCCGTCGAGGACGACGATGTCTGCACCGCCCTCGAGAAGCTCTACAAGAAGAAGGGCATGGAGATCCGCACGTCCACCACCACGCTGAACGTGGAGAAGACCGCGAGCGGCGTGAAGGTCACGGTGGCCCCGTTTACGAATGGCAAGGCCGACGAATCCAAGAAGGAAGTGCTGGAAGCAGAAAAAGTGCTGCTTGCCATCGGCGTCAAGGGCCGCTTCGACGGCCTCTTCGATCCCGCGCTGGGCCTCGAAACCTTCAAGGACCACATCAAGACCGACTTCAAATGGGGCGAGCAGGGCGACCCGGCGATCAAGTACGCCACCAACGTCCCCGGCCTCTACGCCGTCGGCGATGTCATCGGCCCGCCGTGGCTCGCCCACGTCGCCAGCGAGGAAGCCATCATCTGCGTCGAGCGTCTTGCGGGCCACGACCCCATCCCACTGCACTACGGCGTGATCCCCGGCTGCACCTACTGCCACCCCCAGGTCGCCAGCGTCGGCCTCACCGAGCGCGCCCTCATCGAGCAGGGGAAGGTGAAGGGCAAGGACTACGCCGTCGGCAGCTACCCCTTGCAGGCCCACGGCAAAGCCATCGCCAGCGCCAACAACGTCGGCCTTGTGAAGATTCTCCGCGGCCTCCCCCGCGGCGAAATCCTCGGCGCCCACATCCTCAGCGACCAGGCCACCGAGCTGATCGCCGAACTGACGCTGGCCCGGCGCTTGGAAGCCACGACAGAGGAGCTGAACGTAACCGTCCACGCTCACCCGACGATGCATGAGGCGATCCATGAGGCGAGCCTGGCGAGCGAGGGAAGATTGATCCACGGCTGACCCAGCCGTGGCCGGCTGCATTGCCTGGTTCTCTCGCGAACTCCGAGATCCGCACGGCTTCTGCCTTTCGTGCGAGCTTCCGCGACCCGAAGGGTCGCAAGAATGCAGCCACGGGTGAAGCGAGTCCGCGAGCGCAACCCGTGGACCCATGAGAGAAACACACAAGCCCCAGCGGGTCGACAGAATTCCTGCAACAACTCCGCCCCAACGCCCGAACGGATCAGAGATGCTCCGTGCCCTGCGATTTTCCCTCGTCGCGGCTCTCCAGTTGTGTCTCGCTTCTCCCGCCCTTGCCGACGGCAAAGGCTTCGGCCGCACCGTTCAAAGCATCGAAACTCCCGCCCAGCGCGTCGCCATCGTCTTCGACGGCACGCGCGAAACGCTCGTTGTTGACACCAGCTTCCAAACGAACGACCCTGATGCTGCGTGGATCGTACCGCTCCCCGCGAAGCCGACGATTGAGCCGGTCGAAGACGGCTTCTTCGAGGCTCTCGATGCCGTCTTCTCTCCGCGCTTGAGCACCCAGTGGTCGTGGTTTGCCACGCCGGTTGCCGTGATTGTCGCGATAGTCAGCGTCTTGATGCGAAGAGGCTGGCGAATGACGGCGGACGGTATTGCCGTCTGCTTGATTCTGTGCATCATGGTCCTGCTCACCCTGCCGACCTTGAGCCGAGCTCGCGGTGGAACCTCGGCCATCTGTGCCGGCGTCAACATTTTGAACTCCGCCCGAGTTGGCGCCTTCGAGACCACCGTTCTCTCCGGAACAAGCGGGCAAGTGATTGTGGACTGGCTTAGCGCCGCGGGTTACTACGTTCCGAGCGAGGCCATCCCGGTGCTGGACGATTACTGCAAGGATGGCTGGGTGTTCGCTGCCGCCAAACTCGCCAGCGACGCCGGGCAGCCGCTCGGCGCCTCGGGCGTCATCCGGCCTCATCCGCTCGCCTTCGTGTTCACAACGCACTCGGCGGTCTATCCGCTGCGCCTCACAGGTGTTCAAAGAGCCCCGTGCACCGCAAAGGTCTTTGTGTTTGGGCCTTCACAGGCGAGCATCCCGGGACTGTCGCCCGTGCTCGCTTGCCGCGCGACGACCGACGAAGATCCTGAGCCAACCCACTCCATTACGACGCGCTGGACCAACAACGCGGCGCTCCTCAAGCGGCTTGGACAGCAACGCACTGCCACCGTACTCAAGGGAGAGCTGACCCCCGATCAAATGCGGCACGACGCTCAACTGTCGTGGTCGCCGCTCGGACACGGACTCGAATGGTCCGCCAGTTCCCGAACGTACGCATGGACTCGGGCGGCGGATCTTGGTGTCGCGACGATACTGTGCACTCTGCTATGCGGCTTTCGGCTTGGGCGATCGCGCGGGAGATTTGCCACCGGGCTGGTCCGGGGCGCGGTTCCGCTTGGGATCGCGACAGGTATCGGCGTGTACTTCGCCGCGATCCCCGTCGCCACCACCGAGGTCCCGTTGGGACTTCGCGATGGAATCCAACTGCGTGGACTGTTGTTTGTCCTGAATGGCAAACTTGAATCACACTCGCTCGATTGTGACTCATGGCGGCGCGAGTTCATGGCCGCGGCGATCATCGGCCTGCATTCTCCGGAGACACAGATCGACTTCGACACCCCGCCCACGCCAGGCGTCGGCCCCGGCCAGTTTCAGATTCGGTGCGAAGGAGTCCGACACTGGGCGGTCTATGTCGATGCCAGGGGGCGCGAGCAGGAACTCCGCTTGGAGTAGCGCCGAGCCGGAGCAGCAGGCATGAGAGCCCCCTTCACGCGGGGTCTATCCAACGATTCCACAGAGATTGCGGCGCGCCAGTCCTAACAAAACACAGACAGCCCAGCCGCCCGGTGAACCGGTTCAGAGATCGACGCAAATCTCCGATAATCCCTCTTGGACCCAGGGGATTCCCCTGGTACCATTTCAATCGTCGGGCGACTCAGGACGAGGCCGCCCGCTCGCCGTTCCGGGGTGCGTGCAGGATCGGGACCACGTCAGGATTCCGTATCACGGAGGCCCTGAGATGAACGCCGTTCTTCGCTCGCTCGACTCGAACGATTCCAGCCATGGCTCGGGGGTCTTTGACGCGCATTCTTCGCGCGGCGGGATCGCCACGGTCATCGATCCGCGCTCCATCGCGCCCACCGCGCCGCTGGACGAGTGGCTCGGCGCGTTCGAGGATATCTACCGCGACGCCGGCGGCGACGTGGCCCGCATCCCGTGGGCCCACCGGGCCGCGTGCCCGTGGCTGCTTTCGTGGCTGAATGTTGAAGCGCCCGGCGTGGTGCGCCCGGGCGCCCGCGTGGCGGTTGTCGGCTGCGGGCTGGGCGAGGACGCGGCGGCCCTCGCCGAGCGAGGCTATGAAGTGACGGCGTTCGACGCCTGCCCCTCCGCGGTCGAGTGGGCCCAGCGGCTGCACGCCGAGGACAACATCACCTTCATGCAGGCCAACCTGTTCGACCTGCCCACGCGCCTGCTGCGCCGATTCGATCTCGCGGTGGAGATTCACACGCTCCAGTCGCTCCCGCCGGTGCACCGCGGAGCGTTGGCCCAGGGCATCGCCGACCTCCTGAACCACAACGGCGTCCTTCTCGCGATCGCCCGCGGGCGCGACGAGGCGACGCCCCTGGACCGCGTCGACGGCCCGCCCTTCCCCTTCACCGCACGCGAGCTCGTTACCACGATGGCCCAGGTGGGCCTGTCACCGGTCCGCGCGGTGGATGATTTCACCGACGACCACACGCCGCCGGTCAGGCGCCTCCGCGGGGCTTTCCGGCGCGGCTAGGCCTCGGTCCACCGCTGAAAGTTCGACCAGGGGCTTCTGAGCCTTGGGGTATGCCATGGGGCCGGCGCGCGGGTCGGCGACCGCTATCGGGCATTTCCGGGGCCGTCAGCCCACCTTCCTAACCCCCTACCAGGAACCGACTTAGGCGTCTGGGCGAATACTCTCCACAGGCACCGCTACGATGCCGCGGGTATCGCGTCGGTCGGCGACGCGTCGCCAGAGCTTCAGACGTCCAAGGCCCCTGTCCGCCGGAGAAGCCCATGTCCACCTCCGCAAGCACGATCCGCCCCCCCCGCCGACCGGCCGGCTTCACGCTGGTTGAGCTGCTGATCGTGGTTGTGATCATTGTCATCCTCGTGGGGCTGCTGGTGCCGGCGTTGTCCAGCGCCCGCAACGCCGCCAAAAAGGCGAGCACGACGGCCCTGATGCAGAGCGTCTTGAGCGCGTGCGCCGCGTTCCGCGCCGACCACGCGCAGCGCCAGCCCGGGTTCTTCACGCCATCGCAGATCGGGAGCCAGAGCAACGACCCGCGGCTCACCGGCGGCTGGGGCATCACCATGATGCAGAGCGTCCTCCTCGATCTTGCCGGCGGCGTCGTGGCCAAGGGCGGTAACGACATCCAGGCGACCAGCCCGTGGCAGGCACGCGTCCTTTTCCAGTGCGGTGACGATCAGACCACCCGGGTGGTCGCGGTCATCGACCCGCGCGCCGTGGGAAACCAGAACGAGTCCAAGTACTTCAACCTCCCCGGCGCGGAGCTTTACCGCCCGTGCGACGGCAAGATCAACAGCCGCACCGTCTTCAACGCGACTGTCGAAGCCGCCGCCAACCCGTCGGGCAACCCACCCATCGTCAACAAGCGCATCGCCGCGCTGCCGGATTTGACCGACAACTTCGGCCTGCCCATCCTGCTGTGGGCCCGCGATCCGCTGGCCGGCGGCGATCAGAAGTTCGCGCAGTTGAAGATCGTGAACTGCGCCGACCAGACCCAGCGCGGCAAGTTCTATTGGCTCCAGAACGCGTCGATGCTCAGCGCCGATCAGTTGGGCAGGTACAAGAAGAACCAGCGCCAGCGCAGCGCGCTCGGCAAGATCGCTTCCACGACCGCATCAGGCGCCGGGTCCGGTGGCAACCCGCCCGACTTCGACACCTCGCTCCCTTACAACGAAGCCTCCGATGCCGACGTCCAGCTCAGCATGGAAGCCCTGCTGGGGAACCCCGCCTATCCGGTGATCGATCCGGCGACGGGCCCCGCCGTCAGCTTCCGCTTCGGCCCCGAGCCCTCGCCCTACTACGGCGCCGCCAACGCCCAGCCCCTGGCCCAGGTCGGCATTGCCGGCAACCAGCCCGCCAGCAAGCACCCCGGAGAGGCGATCGGCGACCTTGTGCTGCACTCCGCCGGGGTTGACGGCTACTACCTGCAGCGCACCGCCAAGTTCCTGCGCGCCACGTACGACGATTCGCCCACGGCGCTCGAGAAGGCCAATCCGATCGACAAGTACGACGACTTCACCGTCGCCGGCGGCAGTTGATGCCGTCCACGCCGGCTGACGCCCGCCACATCGCCCGCGGCCCGGTGCGATAACCAATCTTGCCCGCGGAATTCGCTCGACTCCCGGCGAAATGCCTGTACCTTTGTCAGGGCACGGCGCTCACTCTCCTCCGGGCATTGGTTATGCGCACTTCACCCCATCTCGCCGTTCTTTTGACCGCCCTCGGCGTCATGGGCACCGCATCGGCGCGCCCGACCCTGACCGATCCACGGCTCCAGGTCGAGCAGGTCGCCGACGGCCTCGGCGGCGGCATCGGGCAGATCGCCACCGGCATCGTCTTTGTCTCCCCCACCACCATGCTGGCCGCCAAGCGCGGCGACGGTACGGTGGTCCGGCTTGACCTGATCCCGGGCCAGGCCGTCACGCCCTCCGCCACCGTCGCGGACCTCGACGTGGTCGCGCCCACGGGCAGCGACAGCCAGACCGAGTACGGCGTGCAGGGCATGTGCCTGCACCCGAACTTCGCCAGCAACCACTACGTTTACATCCGCTACGACCTCTCGCCCACACCCGGCGTTGACACCCCGCAGAGCGTCGTCGCCACCCAGCCGAACTTCTCGTCCAGCCTTCCCACGCAGAATGTGACCGACCGCTTCGTGTGGGACCCCAACGCCAACGCCGGCGCCGGTGCTCTGACGTTTGACCAGCGCATCCTCTCCACCACCTTCGACACCCGCTATCACCACGGCGGCGGACCGCGCTTCGGTCCCGACGGCAAAATCTACATCCCCACCGGCGACCTGCGCCACGCCACCTGGATCGCCGGCCACTCCGGGCTGCTCATCAGCGCCAACTTCGAGGGCACGACCACGCAGGACCTCGCGGTCATCATGCGGCTCAACGACGACGGCACGACGCCCGCGGACAACCCCTTCGTCAATCTGCCCGCGTTCCCCGGCACCAACCGCTGGTTCGCGTACGGCATCCGCAACTGCTTCGGCCTGGACTTCGACCCGGCCACCGGCAATCTCTGGAACACCGACAACGGCGAGAACACCTTCGACGAGGTCAATCTCGTCTTCCCCGGTTTCAACAGCGGGCACTCGGACATCATGGGCCCTGTCGGTCACCCGCAGCAGACCGGCACGATCAACAACCTGGTGAACCTGCCCGGCAGCGCCTACGCCGACCCGAAGTTCTCGTGGCTCGCGACGATCGGCATCACCGGCATCAAGCACCTCTACGCCTCCGCCCTGGGCGCCGCGTTCAACGACGCGGTCCTTGTCGGCAACGTGAACCAGGGCTACCTCTGGCTCTTCCGCCTGAACGCCCAGCGCAACGGCTTTGTGTTCACGAACCCCGCGCTCAACGACTCGGTGGACGACGTCGCCGACGGCTACGCCAACCCCGTCGGCACCGAGGGCCAGGAACTCCTGTTCGGCAGCGGGTTCGGCGTCACGCGGGCCGCGACGATCTCGATCGTGCTCGGCCCTGACCGCAACCCCTATGTGCTCGCCGGCACCGGCAAGGTCTACAAGATCAGCCGCGTGAACCCCTGCCCCGCCGACCTCACCGGCGACGACAACGTGAACACCGCGGACCTGACCCAGTTGCTCGGGCGCTTCGGGCAGAGCGTGTACCCCTACAGCCCGGGCGACTTCAATGGCGACGGCGTGATCAACACCTCGGACCTCGTCCAGTTGCTCGCGAGCTTTGGCCAGCACTGCTGAAACTCGGGCGCCCGGCTCGCGCCTTCCGAGTAGTCACTCGCGCGGCCCCTCGCCCGGCTTGCGTTGATTCGCCGGGTCGATCTCGCGCAGGTAATCCCACGAGTAGATGCCGGTATCGTGACCATCGGAGAACCGGATGCGGATGGCGTACCCCCCGACCAGCTCCGCGCCCTCGGCGACGATCGGCCCGCCGCCCGGTGTCCCCGAGGGAAGAATCGTCAGCGGGTTGCTCGCCATCTCCTCGCGCAGCTGCTTGGCCTCGGCGCTGGGGCTCATGCGGCGCAGATAGGCGATGGAGTAATAGGACGTGGTGCCGTCGGCCCACAGCACGGTGAGGCCGCGGTCCTTCTTGAGGTCGAGCTTGGCGGGGGATTGCATGGAAAACGCCGTCACGGGCGATCATAGCGCAGGCCCGTGCACCCGCGCCGGGGCCCCTACCCTCCCCTCATGGCCAAAGGACAGCATCTCACGAAGTACCAGCAGGGCATCGTCAAACGCTACTACGAGCACAAGGGGACCGTCTCAACCCAGAAGCTCGGCGAGATGGTGTCGGAGCTTTATCTGAGCGCGCGCACGCCCAGGGCGGAGAAGCTGTGGCAGCAGGCCGAGACGGCGCTGAGGGGCGCCGGCGTCGGCGCCGACGAGATCAAGCGCGTGGTCTCATCGCGCAAGCCCGAGGAACTGGCGCGGGTGGTGGCGAAGCTGAGCCCGGGCGCGCGGTGACCGGTTCGCCCAAGGCCGCCTCCCGCGAGCGCCGGGACACCTACGCTCCTGCATGAGTGTGCAGAGCGAACGAAGAGAGCTCTGGCGCTGCGGCAGCGACCACCGGCTTACCCGCGACGAGGACGCCGTCGCCACCGAGGCCCCGCTGGAAATCCGTGTGAGCGGTCGCCCGATCGCGGTCACGATGCGCACGCCGGGGCACGATGAGGAGCTGGCCATCGGTTTCCTGCTGAGCGAGGGCGTCATCCGCTCTCGTGCCGACATCGCACGCGTTCGCCGCTGCCCCGAGGCGCCCGATGACCTGATCGAAGTTCTCACGTCCGCGGGCGTCGCGGTCGATCTCGACCGCCTGACGCGCCACGTGTTCGCGTCGTCGAGCTGCGGCGTGTGCGGGACCGCTTCCATCCAGAGCGTCCGCAAGCAGTTTCCCCCGGTCGCTCCCGGGCCGGGGATCGACCCCGGCGCGGTGAACGCCATGCCCGGGGCGTTGCGCGCCGCGCAGCGGGGCTTCGACGTGACCGGTGGCCTGCACGGCGCCGGGCTCTTCGACCCGGCGGGCTCGTTGATCATCGCCCGGGAAGACGTGGGTCGTCACAACGCGGTGGACAAGGTGATCGGGCGGGCGCTGCTGGACGGGCTGGTGCCGCTGGGCAACCATGCGCTGATGGTCAGCGGGCGCGCCTCGTTCGAGATCGTTCAGAAGGCGGTCGCCGCGGGCATCCCGATCGTGGCGGCGGTCTCCGCGCCGTCGTCGCTCGCGGTGGAGCTGGCGGACGAGGCCGGCGTGTCGCTGCTGGGATTCGTGCGCGACGGGCGTTTCAACGTCTACGCGCACCCCGAGAGGCTCGACGCCGCGGTGCCCGGCGCGTGACCGTTTGTGGCGCGGTCCGCCCGCGACAGCTTGACCGCGATCACCTTGTAGTCCGGGCACTTGCTGGTGGGGTCGGTCCATGGGCCGACCACGCAGTTGGTGCGGGTCTCGGGGAAGTGGAAGGTCAGGAACGCCGTGCCGGGCATGACGCGGCCCGACAGGCGCGCGGGGGCGACCGTCTCGCCCCAGCGGCTGCGGACGCGGAGGGGCGTTCCGTCGTGGGCGCAGAGCATCGCGGCGTCTTCGGGGTGCAGCTCAAGGTAGTCGCGGTCCACGATGCGGCTGCTGGGGGTTCGGCGCGTCATGGTGCCGACGTTGTAATGGTCGAGGTTCCGCCCGGTCATCAGCACCATGGGATGCTCGGCGTCGGTGGCGTCCTGAGATGGCACGAAGTCCACGGTCGAGAGCAGCGCCCGGCCGCCGGGGCGCGCGAATCGCTCTGGGTGGACGGTCCGCGTCCCGGGGTGTTCTCGGGTGGGACACGGCCACTGCAGTCCGTCGGGGGTGAGGCGGTCGTATGACACGCCGCCAAAGAGGTGCGGCACGGCGGCGGCGAGCTCGTCCATGACGTTCGATGGCGCGGGGTAGTTCCATGTCGCGCCGGGGCCGCCCAGCGCGATGCCAACATCTCGGATGACCTCCCAGTCCGGGCGCGCGGAGCCCGGCGCCCTGACCACCGGGCGCACGTGCTGGATGCGGCGCTCGCCGTTGGTGAAGGTGCCTTCCTGTTCGAGCACGCCGGCGGCGGGGAAGATCACGTGGGCCAGCTCCGCGGTCTGGGTCATGAACATCTCCTGCACGATCAGCAGGTCGAGCGAACGCAGCGCCTTGACGACGTGGTCGGTGTTCGGGTCGCTCTGGACCACGTCCTCACCCTGGACCCACAGCCCGCGCAGCTCGCCACGCACCGCCGCGTCGTACATCTCGGGGATCGTCTTGCCCACCTTGACGGGCGGGGCCTTGCCCCACAGGCGCTCCAGGCGGCTCTGCACCTCGGGATCGCCGAGCTTCATGTAGCCCGTGAGTGCGTAGGGCTGCGAGCCCATGTCGGCGTTGCCCTGCACGTTGTTCTGCCCACGGAGCGGCAACATCCCCGAGCCGCGTTTGCCCAGCGCGCCGGTGAGCAGGCCGAGGTTGCAGTACCCCATCACGCCGGCCACGCCCTGGGTCTGCTCCGAGAGCCCCAGCCCGCTGACGAACAGGCCCGGGCCGCCGGATGCGATCAGTCGCGCCGCCCGCCGGATGAGCTCCACCGGGACGCGCGTGGTGCGTGCGAGTTCGTCGAGCGTCAGACCGCGGAGCGAGTCGCGGAGCTGCTCGAATCCATCGCACCGCTCGCTCACATAGCCGCGGTCGTAGAGGCCTTCCTCGATGATCACCTTGGCCAGCGCGTTGAACATCGCCACGTTGGTGCCGGGCCACAACTGGAGGTGGACCCGGGCGTGGGCGCACAGCTCGATCTTCCGAGGGTCGATGACGACCAGCGGCGCGCCCCGGAGGACGCGCTGGCGGATGCGGGCCCCCACCACCGGGTGGGCCTCGGTGGGGTTGCTGCCCGCGACGACGATGAGCCTTGCCTCGTCGATGTCGGCGTACGAGGCCGTCGCCGCCCCCGCGCCGGTCACCATCCCCAGCGCCACCGCCGTGGATGAGTGGCACACCCTCGCGCAGCAGTCGGTGTTGTTGGTTCCGATGATGCTGCGGAACAGCTTTTGTAGAAGGTACGCGGCCTCGTTGGTGGATCGCGAGGATGTCATCGTGCCCAGCGCATCGGGGCCGTGCTTATCCCTCAGCTCGATCAGGCGGCGTGCCGTGAAGGTGATTGCTTCGGGCCAGCTCGCGGGCCGAAGCGGCCCGGCGCCGTCCCGGATCAAGGGCTGCGTCAGCCGGTCGGGCGAGCGGTGGTAGGCGTGGGCGTAACGGCCCTTGACGCACAGGTGCCCGTGGTTCACCGCCGCGCCAGCAACGCCGCGGATGCGCAGCACCGCGCCGTGCGAGGCCTCGGCGTGCGTTCGGCAGCCGACGCCGCAGTAGCCGCAGACCGAGTCGACGCCGTGATCAACGTGCGCTGCCCGTCCGTTCAGCCTGTCGATATCCGTGATCGCCCCGGTCGGGCATCGGTCCACGCACGCGCCGCAGGCGACGCAGGCGCTGTCGCCGAAGGTCTCGGTGGGCCCGAAAATGAGCCGCGAGCGCCCGCCGCGCCCCTCGATGCCGTAGACAAACTGACCCTGCACCTGCTCGCAGGCGTTGAGGCACAGGCGGCAGGTGATGCACTTGTTGCGGTCGAAGCGCATGTACGGGTGGCTCTCGTCGAGGGCCGCGCCGGCCCGCCCGTGCCCGAACTCGCCGCCCCGGACCCCGTACTCGCTCAGAAGCCGTTCAAAGGTCGTCCCATCCGCCTGGGCCGTGGTCGCTCCCTCGGGGATAGCCGAGAGCGTCAGCGCAAGCAGGTCGTGGCGCAGCGCTCGAAGGTGCGCGGTGCTTGTCCGCACCACCATCCCCGGCGCGATCGGTGTGTGGCACGCCGCCTGCGACCGCTGCCCATCGATTTCGACCATGCACATCCGGCACCCACCCTCGGCCTCCAGGCCCGGCGCGTGGCACAGGGTGGGGATGCTGATGCCGCAACGCCCCGCCGCCGCGAGGATGGTCTCGCCGGGACGCACGTCCACCGTGTTTCCGTCGATCATCGCCGTGACACGATGCGTGGCGCTCATGACCGCACCCCTTTCGTACCTTGGCTCAGCACCTGGTCACCGAATCTGTCAAGGATCGCTCGGACCGGCCCCGGGGTTTCACGCCCGAAGGCGCAGAGGCTGGCCTCCTTCATCAGAGCCATGATCCGGTTGAACCTCTCCAGATTCTCCGATGACAGGCCCGTCTGCGCCATCTCGTGGGCCCGCGCCGAGCCGAGCCGGCACGGCACGCACTTGCCGCAGGATTCGTCTTTCATGAATGTCAGCAGGTGCCGCAGGATGGCGCCCCAGTCCGCGGGCTTGTGGATCGCCACCAGCCCGCCGTGCCCGAGGTTGATGCCACGCTTGCTCATGGCGGTGAAGCACACGGGCACGTCCCATTGATCCGGAGTGACGATGCTTCCCATCGGCCCGCCGAGCAGCACGGCCTCGAGCTCGGCCCCGCCCGCGCCGCCGCCGGCGAGGTCGAAGACGGCCTCGCGCAGCGGCACACCAAACTCCACTTCGACGATCCCCGGCCTCTCGAAACCGCGGTTGAAGCACAGGGCCTTGGTTCCCTTGCTGTCAGCGGTCCCCATCGCGCTGTAGGCGCCCGCACCATGCCGCGCGATCCACGCCACGTTCACAAGCGTCTCGACGTTGTCCACCACCGTCGGCAGCCCGAAGAGCCCCTTCTCGACGGGGAACGGCGGCCTCGGGCTCACCTCGCCGCGGCGTCCCTCGATGGCCGCCAGCAGCGCGGTCTCTTCGCCGCAGACATAGGAACCCATGCCGCGGACGACTTCGACTCGGAAGCCGCGCCCGTTTCCCAGGGCGCTGTCGCCGAGCGTGCCCGCGGCGACGGCCCGTTCGATGGCCCGCGTCATCCGCGCCGCCGCCTCGGGGTACTCCGCACGGATGAACACGATGCCGCGCGAGGCGCCGATGGCGTGGGCGCACACCGCCATGCCTTCGAGGACGGCGTGCGGGTCGCGCTCCATCAACTCACGGTCGATGAACGATCCGGGGTCGCCCTCGTCGCCGTTGGCGACGACGAACTTCGGCTGGCCCTGGGCCGCTGCCGCGAGCTGCCACTTGCGACCGGTCGGATAGGCCGCCCCACCGCGGCCCTTGACGCCTGAATCGATCACCGCGCGCAATACCACCTCGGGCTGCATCCGCAAGGCCGCAGCCAGGCCGTCGTAAGGCGGCACGCGGTCATCATCCGGTCTGGGCTTGCCGATGCGCTCGGTGACGACCGCGTGGCGCGCGGTGCAGCGAATCGACGGCGGGGCTGGGTGTGAATGCTCGCCGCCGCCCGCGAGCCCGGCGACCTGATGCAACGCGGTCCCCAACACCACCTTTCCCTGCGGCGTCATCACCGCCGGGGCGCGGTCGCAGTACCCAAGGCAATAAACGGGGTGGCACTTGTGCTTCGCCCCCAGCTCGCGCGACACCGCAGAACCCCCCGAGAGCAGGCACGATGTGCCCACGCACACGCGCACGGCGTCGGGATCAACCCCGACTTCATCGAACGATGACAGCACGCCCCGCGCGGCCGCCACGGGCAGGTGCAGGTCGTCGGCCGCCTGCCGGCGCGCCCGGGCATTGCCGGTCACCACGCGCGCCCCCGCCGCGCTGAGGCGTGCCAAGGGCGATTCGAGCGCCTCTGCCGGGGCCCCGGTGGCTCTGTACGCGCGTTCCCGTGTGGTCATGACAATCCTCGTTCCCTCAGCGACGGGGGTTGTCCCCGTGCACCGCGGCTATTGACAACGGCCCTATTCCGCCGACAAATCTGTGGAGGCACCCCATGAATCCCGAATCCGCTTTCGACGCCCTGCTCCCCCGCCAGATCGCCGGCAAAGCCGAGGATGTCGGCGTCGCCAAGGGGCGGCTGGACACGCTGTCCACGCTGCTGCTGGCGGTTCTCGCCGGCGCGTTCATCTCGCTGGGAGCGGTCTTTTCGACCGTGACGCTCGCGGGCACCGCAGGAGCGATGCCGTTCGGCGCGGCGCGCCTGCTCGCGGGGCTGACGTTTTGCCTGGGGCTGATCCTGGTCGTGGTGGCGGGCGCCGAGCTTTTCACCGGCAACAACCTGCTGGTCATGGCGTTTGCCAGCGGCAAGGTATCGGCGGCCACGGTGGCGCGGAACTGGGCGCTGGTGTATTTCGGCAACCTCATCGGCTCGCTGGCGACGGCGCTGGGGGTTTTCGCCAGCGGCCTGCACACCGGCGGCGCGGGCGCCGTCGGCAAGGTGGCGCTGGCCATTGCCGAGGCCAAATGCTCGATGACGTGGCACGAAGCGCTCATGCGCGGCGTTTTCTGCAACGCGCTGGTCTGCCTCGCGGTGTGGCTGTGCATGTCCTGTCGGAGCACGGGCGACAAGATACTCGCCATCCTGTTCCCCATCACCGCGTTCGTGGCGGCGGGCTTCGAGCACTCGATCGCCAACATGTTCTTCATCCCCTTCGCCATGTGCATCAAGGCGTGGGCCGCTGAAGGCTTCTGGACTTCGATCGCTGACTCCGCTTCGGCCCATGCGAACCTTAACACCGATCGGTTCCTGCTGGGCAACCTCGTCCCGGTCACCTTGGGGAACACGATGGGCGGCGGGCTGATGGTCGGGGCGGTGTACTGGTTCGTGTACTGCCGCCACAAACCGCAGCCTGGCACGCCGAGCCACCCCCCGGGCCCGGGAGCTTCGGCGTGATCGCACGCGATTGGAACCATGGTGCGCTCCCGCGCGCTTAGAACAAGCCCTCCACCCGCCCCGTCACCGGGTCGATATCCACCTCGACAAACGCCGGGTGCGGCGGCAGACCGGGCATGGTGCGCATCGTGCCCACCAGCGGGTAGATGAACCCCGCCCCGACCGATGCCCGCACGTCTCGGATCGTGATCCGGAACCCGCTCGGTGCACCCTTCACGTCCGGGTTTTCCGAGAAGGACAGGTGCGTCTTGGCCATGCACACCGGCAGGTGCGACAGCCCCATCTCGGCGTAGTGCGCCAAGCGTTCCTCGGCGTGCGGCGTGTAGTCCACGCCCGCGGCGCCGTACGTCGCCGCCACGGCTTCGATCTTCTGCTTGATTGTCGCGTCCTGGGTGTAGAGGAAGCGGAAGTCGTGGGTCGTGTTGCAGGCCTCGATCACGGCCTCGCCGAGTTCGACGGCCCCCTGGCCGCCGTCGGCCCACACCGACGCGGCGACGGCGTCGGTCGCCCCCGCCGCCAGCGCGGCGCGGCGCACCAGTTCGATCTCGGCCCGCGTGTCGGTGTCAAACGTGTTGACCGCGACCACCACAGGCACGCCGTAACGCATCACGTTGCGGATGTGTCGCTCGAGATTCGGCAGCCCGGCCTGCACCAGGCGCAGGTCCTCGCGGGTGTATGCCGGGTCGATGGGCTTGCCCGCCACCACGCGCGGCCCACCGCCGTGCATCTTCAGGGCGCGAACGGTCGCCACGATCACCGCGCAGCTGGGAACCAGCCCGCCCTGGCGGCACTTGATATTGGCGAACTTCTCGAACCCGATGTCCGAGCCGAAGCCCGCCTCGGTCACCACATAGTCCGCCAGCTTGAGCGCGATCTGATCAGCGATCACCGACGAGTTCCCATGCGCGATGTTCGCGAACGGCCCGGCGTGCACCAGCACCGGGGTGCCCTCGAGCGTCTGGAGAAGGTTGGGCTTGATCGCGTCCTTGAGCAGGACGGCCAGCGCGCCCGCCACGCCGAGGTCGTCCGCCGTAATAGGGGACCCGGTGCGGCTGAACCCGATGACCATTCGCCGCAGCCGCTCGCGCATGTCGGCGAGACCGGTCGTCAGCGCCAGCACGGCCATGATCTCGCTGGCCACGGCGATGTCGAACCCGGTGTCTCTTGGAAGGTTTTCCTCCGGCCCCAGCCCGACGCGAACGCCGCGGAGCAGCCGGTCGTTGATGTCCAGCACGCGGTTCCAGGTGATCTGGGCCGGGTCGATGTCGAGGCGGAAAATCGCGCGCACCTGCTCGTCGCTCAGCTTGTCCGGCGATGCCGCCTTGATGCCGAGATGGTCCATTCGGCGCAGATGGCACGGGGCCAATACCGGCGAGCCGTTGGCATCCTTCCGGCAGAGCGCGCCCATCAACTGGCGGTCGTCTGGGTGCTTGGACTCATAGAGCAGCCGCGTGTCGATGGCGGCGGCCAGCAGGTTGTTCGCCGCCGTGACGGCGTGGATGTCGCCGGTGAGGTGCAGGTTCAGGTCTTCCATGGGGATGACCTGGCTGTACCCGCCCCCCGCCGCCCCGCCCTTGATGCCGAACGTCGGGCCCATCGACGGCTGGCGGATACAGGTGAACACCTTCTTACCCATGCGCGCCCCGAGCGCCTGCGACAGGCCGATGGTGATGGTCGTCTTGCCTTCCCCCAGTGGCGTGGGCGTGATCGCCGAGACGACGACGTACTTGCCGCCGGGCGCGCCCTTGAGCCGGTCCAGAACTTCGAGCCGCACCTTCGCCTTGTCGCGCCCGTAAGGCTCCAGCTCCGACTCGAGGATGCCGGCCCTGGCGGCGATCTCGGTGATCGGCTTGGGGGTGACGCTCTGGGCGATCTCGATGTCGCTGCGGGGCTTGGTCCGCGGGCGAGCCACCTGGGCGGGCACGGCCGCCTCGTCGGGGCGGGTACTCGAAGCAACCGGCCCATCTTTCAGATCACGCTCGAACTCTTCCAATCCCCGGCTGTTGGTTCTCATCGTTGGGATGGCAGCGACCATGGTTTTCTCGCCTTCAGGAGTGTCGGTGCCACGGACCGTGGCATAGGAGCGGAAGCACCCCGCCACGCACTATTCAACGGGTCCCAATGGACAGGAACTGCGTGGCTCGGGGATGCCGAGGCTTGCTGCAAGCGGGGTGCCGAATCCGTGTGGGCGGACCCGTGCCTCTCGGGTGGGGTAGAGGCAGCCTAGTTCGCGAGCTCCGGACTCAACACCACTTCAAACGACCCCGCCCAGTATGAATCGCGCTCGATGTCGCGCAGGGCCAGTTCGGCGTCGCCCCACATGATGAGCCGCCAGTCGCCGGTGGCAAGTTCTTCGTCGGTGGGCGGGGGGATGAACCAATTAAGGGGGAATTCCAGAGTCGGAGAATCGAAACATCCAACCCGATTGCTCCTGCTCTGCGGAAAAAGTAGTTCACCCGTTGCGGCGGCCATTCCTCGGCATAGCACAAGGACCCTGGCGCCGATGGCGCCGCACAGCGGCAAGTCTCCGAATGGGATGTGGTAGGAGTTGCTGTCAGTCTTCAGAACGCACTCGTTGTCTACATGCAACAGCTTGGGCTTCAGCGCGTCGATGACCAGACAGTCAACATTTGGGTCGTTCACCGGACGAATCAGATCCTTGGCGCTCGCCACCAAGGACACGCGCATTGAACTTCGCCAAATCGGAGATACATTCCGCGCGTCGAACGGGCGATCAACGGTGTATTCCGGAATGCCGGTCGTGTCCCCTACCAACTCGATCTCGATCTCGGCGGTGTCCAACGCTTCGGGCGGCACATCAAGCAGCGCCGTGTGCTCGTATCTGTCTCCAATGCCCGGAACCAGTCTGTCCACATACCACAGGCCTTCACTCCACTTGCTCGTCGGACTCACACGCAATCGGTACCCGATCACCGCGCCACCCATCTGCAGATAGTCGAGGCTGGAGAGCACCGCCGCGATCGGCTGGTGGCGCGGCCACCGCGGACGAACGCCGACAAAGGACCTCAGCATCTCCGGGTGGGCGTCCAAGGTCCTACGAACAAACGCACGGGCGTAAGGCCTCAACGCAGGGTCAGCACTGACGCGGTCGTAGAACTCAAGCATGGCCCAACCAGCCGACTCGGAGAGTTCCAAGGTCCGCACTCCGTCATGGCCTCGGCGCCAATAGTCACCGTCAGGTGAAAGGCACAGCATGAGCGCCCAAGTCGGAACAGCGCGCGGCCATCCAGCATCCCGCAATTCCGGCGTCTTCCACGCCACGTACCCCGCCATCCCCGCCAGCCACGCCAACGCCACCCAAGCCCACTGGCCCGGCCGGCGCAGCATCGCTCGCTCACTCGTCGCAGTACGCCCGCACTCCGGGCACACCAGCCCCACCAGCCCGCGCATGTCGTACCGGCACTTCGGACAACGGCGCACAGCGGGTCGGCGCCACACCACCACGGCCCGCGCCAGCATGGCCACTCCCACGGTCCCCAGCAGCGCACCCAGCGTGTGCCACAGTTCTGGTCGCCACATCCAGTCCATCATGGCAGCTTAGTCGCCCCGGTGCGCCGCCGGTTCAGGTCGTCTCCGCCCGCCGCATCCACTCAAACTCCAGCGGCTCCAGTTCCCCTACGAGCTTCGCTCGCTCGTCGCCCAGCTTGCTCATCTTCTTGGCGTCGCGCCACACGTCGGGCTCGCTCATCGACGCGTCGATCTCTTTGATCCGCGCCTCGATCTTCTGGATCCTCTCTTCGAGCTGCTCGGTCTTCAGCCGCTCCAGCGCGTTGCGCGATGGGCCGGCCCCGGCGCCTCCTGTGGCGCCCCCCGCGGCGCCGCCACGGGACACCCCGTCGCTCGCCGCGGCGGGGGCGGCGGCCTTCTTCCGGGCCTTCTCTTCCTCCGCCGCGCGCCGCTTCTTCTCCTGGTCCTCCCGCAGCCTCTTCTCCTCGGCTTCGCGGGCCGCGGTCTCGGCCTTGCGGGCCTCGCTTTTCTCGTGCCACTGGGTGTAGTTGCCGCTAAAGACCTCGCACCCGCCGTGACCATCGAGCACCAGCAGGCGGTTGCAGCAGGTGTCGATGAACGCGCGGTCGTGGCTGATCAGGATGAGCGTGTGCTCGAACGGGCCGCCCTCGCGGCCGGGGTCTTCGCTGGTGGCCTCGATCGGCAGTGCCAGCATGTCCTCCAGGCGCTCGGCGGAGGAGATATCAAGGTGGTTCGTCGGCTCGTCGAGGATCAGGAGGTTCTTGCCGCTGGCGAGCAGCCCCGCCAACACCGCCCGGGTGCGCTCGCCGCCTGAGAGCGTGCCCAGGTCGCGCTCCTGCTCATCGCCGCTGAAGAGGAACGCACCGGCGAGGTTCCGCGCTTCCTGCTCGCGCACCTCGCGCCCGGGGTTCTCCTTCTTCACCACCTTCAGCAGGTACTCGTACACCCGCACCGACAGGTCGCCGAACTCCTGGTTCTGGCGGAAGTAGCCGAGCTTGAGGTTGGAGCCGAGTTTCACAGCGCCTGTGTCAACCGGTGTCTCGCCAAGCAGGCACCGCACCAGCGTTGACTTGCCGGCGCCGTTGGGCCCGATGACCCCCCACCGCTCGCCGCGCGAGATGGTGACGTCGAGGTTGTCGAACAGCACCTTCTCGCCGGTCTCGCTGGCGTACCGCTTACCCACGCCCCGCGCCACGGCCACGATGTCGCCGGAGCGATCGGCCTTGGGCAGCTTCAGGTCCAGCTCGGCCAGTTCCGCCGGGCGCTCCAGCGTGTTGTCGCGCTTCTCGCGGTCCAGTCGCGCCAGGCGCCCCTGGGCCTGGGCCGCCCGCTGGCCGGCCTTGTAGCGCCGGATGAACGCCTCTTCCTGCCGGAACTTGTCCTGCTGGTTCTCGTACGCCCGCATCATCGTGAGGCGGCGCAGGGCCCGCGTCTCGCGGAACGCCTTGTAGTTGCCGGGGTAGTCGATCAGGCGGCCCTGCTCGACCTCGACGATCTTGGAGACAACGTTGTTGAGGAGGTAGCGGTCGTGCGAGATCATCACGACGGCGCCGCGGAAGTCGTCCTTCAGGAAGTGCTCCAGCCACAGCACGCCGTCGATGTCGAGGTGGTTGGTCGGCTCGTCGAGCAGCAGCACGTCGGGCTGTTCCAACAGCAGACGGGCCAGCGCCAAGCGCCCCTTCTGCCCGCCCGACAGGTCGCGCACCTTCACGTTGAAGAACTTGTCTTCCAGACCCAGCCCGTGCAGCGTCTCGTCGATCTTGTGGTCCACGGCGTACCCGCCCGCGGCCTCCATCTGCTGCTCCAGGCGCGACTGCTGCTTCATCAGCTTCTCGAGCGCCTCGCCCGAGGCCTCGGCCATGTCGTGGAAGAGCTTGTCGAGCTGCTGGTGCAGCCGGTGCAGCTCGGCGAACGCGCCCTCCGCCGCGCCGCGCAGCGTTTCGTCGGGGTCGAGCGTCGGGTCCTGCGACAGGTATCCCGCGCGGCAGCCGCGCTGCAGCATGATCTCGCCGGAGTCCGCCTTGAACGCCCCCGCCATGATCCTCAGAAACGTGGTCTTACCCGTGCCGTTGCGCCCCACGATGCCGACGCGGTCGCCCGCCTCGACCGACAACGAGCACCCATCCAGAATGATGGTGTTGCCGTACGAGTGCCTGATGTTGGTGGCGGCGGTAAGGGGCATGGGTCGGCTGGCGCGGCGGGGAAAGAGCGGATTCTAGGAATCCACCCGCCGCCGAACCAGCATGGCCCACTTATGACGGGCATGCCTGACCGAACTTGAGCAGAAGCTGGACCAGGTCGCCCGTGTTGATGCACGACGAAGACCCATCGAGGTTGGTCCGTGGCACATACCCCTGATCGCCCGGGCACCGCCCGAACTGCAGGAGCAGCTTGACCAGGTCCGCGGTGTTGGTCACGCCGTCGTGGTTGAGATCGGTCGGGCACGCGGGGGCGTACACACGCGTGCCCAGGATCGCCGCGATGCGCGACGATGACATCCCGCCGGCGGTGGTGAAATCGCCACCAATCAACAGCGCCCCGATGCGCTGGCTCGGCCCGGCACGCTCGCCCGAACCCGCCGACGGAGTGCTGATAATGCTCAGGTACGCCTCGGCCATGGCCCGCACGGCGGCGTTGCAGCCCGGGACTGTCCCGTTCAACTGCACCGGCTCGAACCTCCGGTCCGCCGGCGGCAGGGCAAGGTTTACACGGCAGATGCGGTTCAGCGTCGCGTTGGTCGTCGGTGAACGGGTGAAGAACCCGCCCATGTACAGCCATGTCCCCGGCGTGCCGTCATCGAAGATCGTGCCGCAGGTCGTTCCGTTGTCGAGCGCGTCGTTGGGCACCGGCGCCACCCACGTTCCGCCGGCGTCGCGGGCCGCGATTCCCCGCTGCGGCAGGCTCATGTCGCCCAGCACGATGATCGCGTACCCCGTGGCCTGCTGGATCGGCGGCGCCGGCACGCACGCGTTCCCGATCGGGCCGTTGACGTAATAGCCGCCTTGTGGGTTGGTCACACCCATCGATTCGCACTGCCCAGTCTGAGTATTGACGCGCACGCAGTACGGCCCCTGTGCCCCGCCGAAGTTATCGAAGTTGCCGCACACATAGTTGATGTCCGGGTTGCTCGGGTCCACAGCAAAGGCGAACGCCGGCCCGTCGTCGGCCCGCAGCGGCGTCTCATCCATCACCGACGAGTAGTCGCCCCACCGCGCCCCGTAAGGGCCGGGGGCGCCGAGGTAGTCGCCCCCGAACAGCACGAAGGCATTCTGGCCTCTGCCGAATGGGAGGCAGGAGTAGATCGCGTTGCCCAGCCCGCCCGTCAGACCCGCGCCCAGGGGCGCGCAGCCGGAGGTCGGGTTGCACCGAAGGACGTTGTTGCACGGCGTACCGTTTACCAGGCTTGCAAACTGCCCCCCGGCGTAGCGCACCCCGTTGACGCTGCGCCGCCCGAGGCACGCCACAGGCCCCGCCGGTCCGCTCGAACCAGCGATGCCAAGCGGGATCGGCTTGACATACGGGAGCCCTTCGCGCGGCGTGCACGTGATCTGGTAATGGATCAGACTGTTGCCAACGACGCTGGCCCCGCGCTCAAAGTTGCCACCGATGTCAACGCTCCCATCGGTTGCGACCAGCAAGTCCGTCGCGTCGTCGTCGTTGACATCGGGGGTTGCAGGGACGATGGCCCGAACCTGGTTCAGGATGCTGGGCCCGGTCAGACCGCCGCCGATGGTGCTGTACGCACCGTTGACCAGCACGGCGTTGTTGGGTTGGTACACCCCGCCGACGATGGTGTTCGAGTCCCCGATGAACAGCCCGCCGCCCTCGCCTTCCGGCGGCCCGCCGGTCACCTCGTTGAATCTGATGATGACCCCGGGCGGCGAGTTGTACACGCCGCCACCGGGGCTCGACCAATCGGCACCGTCGTATTCACCCAGGCGGTTGCAGGCGACGTTGTTGGGCCCGTAGTTCGTCGCGTCAGAAGCGCACCAGATGCCGCCGCCGGTGCCCCGTGCCGCCGGTGCCGGGTCAACGTAGAGCGCGGTCACACCGGTGGTTCCCGGCAGTGTGACACCCCCGGCGAAGTCGCTCCACGCCGCGCCGTCCCATTGAGCGAGGCTCTTGATTCCCGTGGCGGCGCCGGCGGCGTTGAACAGCCCGCCGGCGATCAGCCTGCCCTGGTAGCTGGCCAGGGCGTTGACGCGGGGGGACCCGCCGTTGACGTTGCCGGAGATTCCTGTGCTGAGCGCGCTGTAGGCGGTGCCGTTCCACTTGGCGATTCTCACGGCGCCGGTCACGCCGGAGATACTCGTGAAGGTCCCGCCCAGGTAGAGCGCCGCCCCGCCACCGAGGCCGTCGTCATGGACACAGAACGCGTTGACGGTGCCGTTGACGGGCTGGCTGGTCCATGTCGCGCCGTCGTACCGCGAGCAACCCCCGGTGAAGAACCCGCCCGCGTACAGCTTGCCGTTGAACACCGCCAGCGCCGATACCTGGCTGTTGAGCCCGCCGCCCGGCAGTGCTTCCCAGGCGCTCCCCGTCCAGCGGGCGATGTTCTGCACCGCCACACCGCCGGCGTTTGAAAATGTTCCGGCGGCGTACAGCTTGGGCGCGTTCGGCCCCGCCCCGTCGTCGTCAAACACCGCCAGCGCGAACACCGTCCCGCTGGTCATCCCCGTCCCCAGCGAAAACCAGTTGTCGCCCGACCACCGCGCGATGCGGTTCACCGTCACCCCGCCGGCGGTCTGGAAGTTGCCGCCCAGGTACAGCGACGGGGTGTGCGGCCCGGCGCCGTCATCGTCCCACACGATCGCGCAGCTCGGCGATGAACTGAGATTGCCCGAGGCGAAGCCGCTGGCCCACGCCGGCTGGCGCGCCGAGACCGGCTGCGACAGCAGCAGAGCCGCCGCCAGGCCCACGACGCAGCCGCCCGCGCGCCTGCAACACGTGGCCGTACTCAGCGCATCTCCAAAGAAGTTCATTTTCTGCACCCTCCGATGACGCGATCGAGAGGCGCGGCCGGTGTGGCCGGAGTCTTCGACCCGTGACCATTATGGGGCCCGGCTTGCTTATTACAAGAACAATCCAGACGGACCGGTGTTATCGGCACGAAACGATCTCCGAGTGGGCCTATCCGGCCAATCTCGGTCGCCTCAACCTGATAACCGCGGTTGGGCGGTTGCCGGGGCATCCGATCTACATCATGTTTCGAATGTCACACGGTTGTTCGACCGACCCACGGACGAAGGGGCCGCGGGGTCGGTCGGGCGGGGTCCGGGCCCACGGGGGGCCGGCAAAGCACAAAGCAGGAGTCACAACATGGTTCGTTCATCAGTCGGCGTATTCGGTGTCGCCATCGCTGCTTTCGCTGGTGCCGCGTCCGCGACCACTCTGTCCTCCTTCAACCTTGTCAACGGCATCTCCGGCATCACCGTCACGCCGAACGGCGGCGGCTCCTACACCGTCGCCGTCAGCGCTACCCCGACCTTCACCGTCACTAACAACACCTACCAGGTGACCGACGTCATCGGCTTCTACGGCCTGTCGTTCGTCAACGACTTCACGCCGCTCCCGAGTCTGCCGGCGGTCGGCTTCTTCAACGACGACTCGAGCAACTCCAGCACCGGCGGCATCGCCGGGTGGAAGTCCAATTCCAACAAGGGGTTGACGCCCGGCCAATCGACGGTTTTCACCTTCGCCGGCCTCAACACCGCGCAGATCAACGGCTTCGGCTTCCACGTCCGCATCAACGGCACGTTCCCTGGCACCTCGGGCAACACCGGCAACATCCGTCTGAACCCGACGCCCGCGCCGGGTGCCGGCATGCTGGCCGTCGGCGGCCTTGTGGTGGCCGCCCGCCGTCGCCGCTAACCCCCAACCCATCCTTCTCGATGATGTCTCGGCGGCGCGGCTGAACCCGCGCCGCCGTCGTTTTCTCACCGTTCAAACCGGGCAGTCCGATCGCCCGAACTCGCTGAGCAGGATGATGAGGTCGGCCGTGTTCACCCGGCCGTCGCTGTTCAGGTCCGCCCCCGATCCGGGCGCCACGGTCCTGCCAAAGTCACCCAGCAGCAGCGAAAGGTCCACCGTGTTGACCGCGCCGTCGTGGCTGAGGTCGCTCCTGCACGCCGGCGGCGGGACCACGGTCGTGAACGAGGCACTCGCGGGCGTGGACGGTGTTGTCTGCAGCTCCGGGCTTCGCGCCACCACCTTCCAGTAATACGTTGTGGCCTGCTGCAAAGTCCCGGGGGACATCCCCACCTGGCTCGCACCTGCGACACTCACCGAGAAAATCGGCGAGGAGAAGTCCGATGTGTCGTCCAGCGTCACGATGTAGCTCGATGCCCCGCTCGCATCCGACCAATCCAGGGTGGTGCTGAGCGCCACGCCGGTCGCGTTACTCGCCGGGGAAAGCAGGTTGAAGGGACCCGGCGGCGGCGGCGGGGGCGGCGGCGTCCCCGTCAGCGCCGTGTACGCGTTGGGCATCCCCCATCCGAATCCCGTGTCGTACCCGGCGCTCCCGAGGTCCGTGCCGGTGCTCTGCATCAGGCCCTCGACCTGCGACGCCGTCAGCGACGGCGTCTGCGAGAGGATCAGCGCGGCTACTCCCGACGCGTACGGCGAGGCGAAGGAGGTTCCGTCCACCGCGCCGTAGTCGCCGGCGTAGTAACCCGCCGAGCCGGTGCGGTCGGTGCTGTAGATCGTCTGGCCCGGCGCGGAGAAATCCAGGCCCGGACCGAAGTTGCTGAACGACGCCCGCGTGCCGTTGGACGCCAGCGCCGCCACCGAGTTCACGCTCGGGATGCTCGACGGGTAGGTGATGGTCCCCGAGGCGTCGTTCCCCGCCGAGGCGAAATGAACCATTCCCCCCGCCCGTGTGCTCGTGTACAGGTCCGAGATCGCGCTGGACTGGAAACCGTAGTAGTTTGAGTTGTTGGTCACCCGCGCCCCGATCGAGGCGGCCCAGTTGAGCGTGTTGAGGGTCTCACCGACGCCCGAGCTCCAGCCGCCGTCGCACGGGACGTTGCTCACAAACGTTCGGGCCGAGGCCACCTTGCAGCCCGGGGCCACACCGCATGTGCCCAGGGCGTTGTTGATGATCCCCGTGACGCACCCTGCCACGGCGGTGCCGTGGTTGTCGCAGGCGTTGTTCGGACCGCCGTTCACCCCCGGCGCAAAGCTCGTGTCCGTCCCTGGCACCTGGTTGAGGTCGGGGTGGTCCTGCTGCACGCCCACGTCGATCACCACCACCTTGATCGACGCCGAGCCGGTGGTGATGTCCCACGCCTCGCTCACGTCCATGTCAAAATCGACCAGGCCGCCGAACTGCCCGGTGTTGCGCAGGCCCCAGCACTGGGAGAACCCGGGGTCGTTGGGGATGGCGTCACCCCGTCCGGTGAAGACCATGTCCGGCTCGCAGAACCGCACCAGAGGGTCCGACGCGAGCTGACCCGCAAGGGCCAGCACATCCAGCCCGTTGCTCCCCTCCGAGGTCCGCAGGCGGAAGCACTTGTCCAATCCGTGCGCGTTCTCGGCAACAACCCGAGCGCCCGCGAACATCCCCAGCCGACGCCCCGCGAATGCCCCCGGCACGCCGGCCTCGAACCTCACCAGCAGCTCCGGGCGCACCAGCATCGGCCCGCCCAGGTCGTCGATCAGCACCGGCGAAACGAACAGCCCGGCCGCCGCCCGCTCATCTATCCCCAACAGCGGCGCCGGCGCCCGCAAAACTTCACGCACTCTGGCCGCGGTTCGGTCGCGCTGGGGCAGTGCGACGAAGCTCCATCCTGAGAGCGCGTGGTCCGTTACGTCCGCCCGGCCCGCGCCGGCGCCTCGAGTTCGCCACGCCCCGGTCGGGTCATACACCGCGACCCGCGCCGGATCGATCGCGTATCGATGCACCTGCTTGAAGTGCCAGATCGGTTCGCCGGGGTCGCCGGTCACGGGAGCCGGCGCAGCATCGCCGAGCGCCGAGCCGGCCTGGAGCAACGCACCCAGCACCATGAGCCCTACCAGATTCAGCGTTCTCGCCGCCATGGGTGTCTCCTGTGGTTCCTCCGACCGAAACCAGACTACCCGGCGGACCCGCGGGATCAAGACAATTTCCGATTCCTCATCACCGCGGCCCCCTTCCCGCGACGCCCCACCCCTGCGTGCGGTACAACACAACCCGATGGCCCCCGGTCGCTCCACCTCCCCCGCCGCCGCGCCGCCCCCCGCGCACGCCACCGTTCGCTCGGCGCCGTTCCCCAAGCCTGTCGTCTACGCCTTGCTCGGGATGATCCTCGTGGGGCACATCGTTCTCGGCCTCACCGCCGTCAGCCGACAATCCGTCACCGCCGACGAGCCCCCGCACCTCATCCAGGGCATCGCGTCGTTCAAGAACGGCGACTTCACCCACAACCCCGAGAATGGCATGCTCCCCCAGCGACTGGCCGGGGCCGCCACGGTGCTCTTCAACAAGTTCAACTGGCCCGGTCCGCTCCCGGACTCATCGCCGACCAGCCGCGAGATGATCTGGGATTTCAACTGGCGCTTCTTCAACAACTCCGGGAACGACCCCCAGTCGCTCGTGGGCCCCGGACGCGCCGCCATCGCGCTGGTGAGCGCCCTGTCGGCGCTGGTCGTTTTCCTGATCGCCCGCCGGGCGTTCAACGACGGTGCGGCCCTGATCGCCGCGGGGCTCTTCGCGCTGTGCCCCACGATGCTGGCGCACGGGTTCCTCATCACCTCCGACGCCGCGGCGGGCCTGTTCTTCCCGCTGGCGAGCTGGTGCGTGTGGCGGCTCATGCACCGCGTCACACCGCTGAGCGTCCTCGCGTCAGGCCTGAGCGCGGCGGGCCTGGCCACGGCCAAGATGTCCGGCGTGCTGCTCATCCCGATCGCCGGCGCGCTGCTGGCCGTGCGATTCGCGTCCGGCGCCTCGCTCGAGATGGGCTGGAAGCGCTCGCGCCTGACCTTGTTCACGGGCCGCCTCCGCTGCACGCTGCTGGCCGCGGGCGCTGTCGCGGCGGCGGCGGTGATCGCGTGGGCCGGGGTATGGGGCGTCTATGACTTCCGTTACCGCGCCGCCTCCGACAACCCGGTCCGTTACAACGTTCCCGCGAACGCCGCGCCCGCGGACTCGTTCGACGCCAACGCCTGGCAGATCGCGATGCAGTGGGCGCCCACGATCAAACCCCGGATCGAATGGGCGATGCGGCACAAGCTGCTGCCCGAGTCCTATCTCTACGGCTTCGGCTTCGTCATCGGCAACGCCCAGAAGCGGGCCGCGTACTTCAACGGTCAATGGGGCATGACGGGCTGGCCCGAGTACTTCCCCTTCGCCGTCGGCGTCAAGACGCCCGTCCCCCTGCTCCTGCTCACGCTCGGTTCTGTCGGCGCCGGCGTCGTGTTGATGCGCCGCCCCGAGGTCCGGCGCGCCGCCTACGCGCTCGCCCCGCTGCTGGTCATGGCCGGGGTGTACTGGTTCACCGCCGTGCAGGCCCACCTCAACATCGGTCACCGGCACATGCTGCCGACGTACCCGCTCTACTTCATCCTTGCGGGCGGGCTTGCGAGTGCGCTGTTATCGCTGCGCATCGGCCCCGTGCGCACGCTCGGGCGGATCGCGGTCGCCGCGCTGCTGCTGTGGTTCGCCGCCGAGTCGTTCCTCATCCGCCCCAACTATCTCACCTACTTCAACGGCGTCGTCACCCGCACGAAGGGCGCCCACAAGTACCTCGTCGACAGCAACCTCGACTGGGGCCAGGCCCTCATCGACCTGCGCACCTACCTCGTCGCCCGCGCCGACAAGTCGGCCCCGGTCTACCTCGCCTACTTTGGCGGCTCCATCGACCCCGCCCGCTACGGCATCGACGCCGTCGTACTCCCAAGTTACCCCGACAACCGAACCGTCATCCCGCGCACGCTCAAGCCCGGCGTCTACTGCATCGGCGCCTCGATCCTCGTGAGCGCCTACGACCCCGCGCGTGGCCCGTGGAACCCGGTCTACGAAGACCAGTACCAGGCCCAGCGCACGGGGGCCGAGCGAGCCTACGCCGCCGCCCCCGACCTGATTCCCCGCGCCGGGAATGCCCCCATGATGAGCTTTGATTACTGGCGCTTCCGCCGCCTGTGTGCGTGGCTCCGCCAAACCCGAGCTCCCGACGCCGACGCCGGCGGCGCCATCCTTATCTACAACCTCACCGCCGCCGACCTGCGGGCCGCCCTCGATGCGCCGATCCCGATGGAGGCCGCCAAGCCCACAGAGGACCGCTGAAACCCCCGTTGGCAAGATCGGGTCGTCAATTCCTACAATCCGCGGCAGAATCTGGGATCGGCTGAAAGGGCAACGCGCCGCGCCCCGCTCGGGAACTCAACCATGTCGAACACCGTCGCAACCACCGCCGGCAAGGCTCACACCTCGATCTCGTTCCCCGCCACTGCGGCGAACATCGACCCCCACGCCGTCACGATCTCCGGTCTGGTCCTGGACCCCGTCTACGCGCCCAACAAGCCGGTCATCGAGTCACTCAGTTCGCTCGACCACATCGACGCGCACCTCGGCAAGGGCGGCATGCCCGGCCAGTTCCCCTACACGCGCGGCCTCTTCCCCCAAGGCTACCGCACCCGCCTCTGGACCATGCGCCAGTTCGCCGGCTTCGGCTCGGCCGACGACACCAACAACCGCTTCAAATACCTCCTCGCCCAGGCCAAGACCAACACCGCCGCCAACACAGGCCTCTCCACCGCCTTCGACCTCCCCACCCTCATGGGCCGCGACTCTGACGACCCGCTCAGTTGCGGCGAAGTCGGGCGCTGCGGCGTCGCCATCGACACCATCGAGGACATGCACCGCCTCTACGCCGACATCCCCGTCGACAAGGTCACGGTGAGCCAGACCATCAACGGCCCCGCCGCCGTCATCTGGGCCATGTACCTCGCCATGGCCCACCAGCGCGGCATCAGTTGGACCACCCTCGGCGGCACCCTCCAGAACGACATCCTCAAAGAGTTCCACAGCCAGAACGAGTTCATCTATCCGCCGGAAGCCTCGGTGAAACTGGTGGTGGACACCATCGAGTTCCAGAGCCGGTTCGTGCCCAAGTGGAACTCCGTGAGCATCTCCGGCTACCACATCCGCGAAGCCGGCTCCACCGCCGTGCAGGAACTCGCCTTCACCCTCCGCGACGGTATGGAGTACGTCGAAGCCTGCCTGCTGCGCGGCATGGACATCGACGACTTCGCCCCACGCCTGAGCTTCTTCTTCAACAGCCACAACGAGTTCTTCGAGGAAATCTGCAAGCTCCGCGCCGCCCGCCGCATCTGGGCCCGCGCCATGCGCGACCGCTACGGCGCCAAGAACGAGCGGTCCTGGTTCATGAAGACCCACGTCCAGACCGCCGGCTGCTCCCTCACCGAGCAGCAGCCCCTCAACAACATCGTGCGAGTCGCGTATCAGGCCATGGCCGCCGTACTCGGCGGCTGCCAGTCCCTCCACACCGACTCCATGGACGAAACCCTCGGCCTCCCCACCGAACAGGCCGTCACCGTCGCCCTCCGAACCCAGCAGATCCTCGCCCACGAAACCGGCGTCACAAGAGTCACCGACCCGCTCGGCGGCGCGTGGTTCATCGAAGACCTCACCGACCGCATGGAACGCGGCGCCCTGGAGTTGATTGAGGAGATTGATTCGATGGGCGAATTGGCGAATGGCCAGTGGCGAGGTGGATCGGATGCATCCAAACCCAAAGCCGCGACGTCATCCCATGCTTCCCCGCCTTCATCTACTCACCATTCGCCACTCGCCACTCGCCCCGACGCCGCCTCTCACCCCGCCTACCAGCCCTGGTCCCGCACCGGCGGCGTCGTCCAAGGCATCCACAAAGGCTACTTCCGCCGCTCCATCGCCGAGGCCAGCTACCGCTTCAGCGAAGAGTGCGAAGCCAAGGACCGCATCATCGTCGGCGTCAACGAGTACATCGACCCCGACGAAAAGCGCCCCATCGACATCCTCGAAATCCCCCACCAGGTCGAGACCGATCAGTGCGACCGCCTGACCAAGTTCAAGCAGCGCCGCGACCCGGCGAAGGTGAAGCAGGCCCTGGAAAACATCCGCCTCGCCGCCCAGGGCAAGCCGGTCTCCTATTTGAGTTCTGAGCTTCGAGCTCTGAGCTCCGGCTCTCTCCACCCCACAAACGTGATGCCCGCCCTCGTCGACGGCGCCCTCGCTAACTGCACCCTCGGCGAGATGGTTCAGGCGATGGCGGATGTGTATGGGCGGTACTCGGGGGGGCCGGAGTGGTGAGCAATCGTCTCGTTAGCACGGCGGCGGGTGGCACTGACTCGTCATCTCGTGCCACTGACCCGTCTTCGGGTCAGTGGTCCTGCCCGCGAGCTTCGACACGGACCCGAGGACGGGTCAGTGGCACGCCTCAACCCATCATCCCCCGCGCCTCGTCCACTTGGCAGCTCACCTGCTAATCAACGTGCGTAACCGGGATCCCCGCCCGCTTCAAAACCGTGTCCAGCAGCTCATCCCGCACGCGCACACACCCCCTCGCGAGCGCCTCGCCGCGCTCCCAGCCGCGAAGCGGCGCCCGACCCGAGCCTGGGGCGGAAGCCCCAGGAAAACGCCGCATCATCAAGAGCACCGAAGGTGCGGCACACGGTCGCGAAACACCGGACACACGCTCGCGCTTTACGCCCACACGCCCCGCGCCAGCCGGTGTACCGCCGCTTCGCGGCTCGCACCGTGATGCTCATGCCCCGGGGCTTCCGCCCCGGGCTCGGATCGGGCGGCCCTTCGGGCCTCTCTATCCGCTCCCTTCGCTCGCTTGCTCACGCGCCACCTCTCACCCATACTCCCCATATGGGAAGCAGGCTCTGTCGCCACCTGGTGCACATCGTCTTCTCAACCAAAGACCGCCAACCCTTCATCACGGGCGCCGTCGCCCCGCGCCTGCACGCCTACCTTGGCGGCATCGCGCGCAACCGCGACTGCACCGCGATCGCCGTCGGCGGCGTCGAGGACCATGTCCACCTGCTCATCGCGCTCCACCCCACGATCGCCCTTGCCGACATCGTCCGCGACCTCAAGGCCAACTCCTCCAAATGGATACACGAGGATGTCGGCGCCGCCACCTTCGCGTGGCAGTCCGGTTACGGCGCCTTCTCCGTTAGCCGCTCGAATGCCGACGCGGTCACGGCGTACATCCACTCCCAGCCAGATCACCACGCAACCCGCGACTTCCGCGTCGAGTTCATCGCGCTGCTCGACAAGCACGGTGTCGCTCATGACGAGCGGTATGTGTTCGCGTGATCCAGCAACGTCTCCCTGCTCCTCGCGCGCCCCATCCTGAAGCCGCGAAGCGGCGCCCCGAACCGAGCCTGGGGCGGAAGCCACAGGAATGCTTCCGAGCATCGAAGAACACCGAAGGTGCGACACACGATCTCGCGCCGGTCATGTGCCCGCGTCTCATGTCCATGTCGTTAGCGCCAAGCGGCGTGCCGCCGCTTCGCGGCTCGGCCCATGATGCTCACTTCCCGGGGCTTCCGCCCCGGGCTCGGATCGGATGGCCCTTCGGGCCAATGCCAAGACCGCTCCGCCTGCTCGTGCCCACGCCCCATCGCGCCCGCCCCGCCTCGCTCACCCCGCCGCGACTCGCTATACCTATCCCCACGATGCTGCCGACACGCCGCCGTGGCCTCTGCGCCATCCTCTCCATCACCACGGCCCTCGCCCTCGCCGGGTGCCAGACCCACCCTCCCCGCGCCCCCGAACCCCCTCCCCCGCGCGCCGCACACGCAACCCACCAGCCCCTCCTCTGCCCCTGCGAGTTCCTCATCCCACTCGCCTACAACAAAGGCGCCCCCGTCCCTCACGCGCTGATCGACGGCTACCTCCAAGAGCTCGACCGCCGCTTCGGCGGCTGGACGGACCTCGGCACCCGCACCGGCTCCTGGCACGGCCAGGTGGAGCAGAGCAAGGCGGTCGTCGTCGCCGTGCGCCCCGATCAGGTGGACGCGCTCCGCGAAGTCGTCAAGTCGATCGGCAAAGAGCTCGGACAAATCGAAATGTACTTTGAGTGCCGTCCGCCCAGCGTCGAGTTGATCCGGCCGGACGAGCCAGGCAACTGAGGCGGGTGGCGCCAACTCGTCATCGCGTGCCACTGACCCGTTTTCGGGTCAGTGGTCCCACCCGCGGCACTACTCCACTGACCCGAAGACGGGTCAGTGGCACACTCACACCAGCATCCCCCGGACTTCCTCCACCCGGTAGCTCCGCTGCCACCGGACATGCGTGATCGGGATCCCCGCCCGCTTCAGAACCAGGTCCACGAGCTCGTCGCGCCCCCGCCGGTCCGCCCGCTCGTGCGACGAGTCGTCCAACTCGACCACCCGCATCGGCAGCATCCGATCCCCCGCGCAGATCACAAAGTCCACGTGTTTCGATGCCACCCTGTTGAAGTCCGCGAGCCACGTCGGTGAATCTTTCGGCGGCGACGCGATGTCCGCCAGCCGCACCTTCGCCAGGACGCGCGGCCCATCGGGGTGATCGGCTCGGACCGCCGCTCTGAGCACCGGCAGGAACGCCGCCTCGGCGGGAGTCAACAGTCCCACCGCCGCCTCGTAGTCCCCTGGAGCGGCCCGACCGCTCGGCTCCTCTCGCCCCGCCGCCGCAAAAGCAACTTGGGCCCGAATCCGCCGGGCTCGTTTCTTGCGTTTGCTCGTCTCGCCCTGCGCTATCCCCGCCGCCACCAGGAGCACCAGCAGCATGCCAATCAGCAAGGCCCAGTGGTGCTTCCACAAATCACCGAGAGCCGGCCCCCACAGCTTCCAGGGTTCCAGCTTCAGCCCTTCATCACACAGCACCCGGCTGAACATGGCACCAGGATAGTACGAACATGCGTGCCCCCCATCGGAGACCTGGGTGTCACGGACGAACTCATGGAATGATGACACCGCCCGGACGGCGCCTCGTCCCGTCAACCTCTCGCAGTCCCCCTCACGGGCAACTCTGCCCAAACGCCGCCAGCAGAAGCGTGAGGTCCGCCGTGTTCACGGCTCCATCGCCATTGATGTCCGCGCCGCTGCCGGGCGGCGAGGCGGTCTGGCCGAACTGCGCCAGCAAGATGGTGAGGTCGCCGGTGTTGATCACGCGGTCGCCGTTGAGGTCTGCTGGGCACGGCGGCGGCGTGGGCGCGATCAGGAAGTTGCACGCTCCCATCGTCGACAGGCCCGCGCTGCCCGTGCCCCTGAACTCGGTCGGGAACGCGTTGAGCGCCCCGGAGACGCGCCCGCCTACCCACGTAATGCGGGGGTCAAACCCATAACTCGCCGCGGCGTACACGCCGTAGTACAAATCCGTCGGGTCGAGCTGGCCCGCCGTCGCGGGGAAACCCACCGCGATGACATACGACTGCCCCGCGGTCAGTTGGACCGGGGTGACGGCGTAGTACCGGTAGTCGTTGGCTCCGAGTGTCCCGCCGGGGTCGGGCCCGGCGGGCGCCACCGCCGTGCGGAGCAGGTTGCCGGAAATGTCCCAGAGGAACAGTGAGTGGCTGAAGATGAACCCCGGGGCGAAGGTGTCGGCCACGCCCAGGGCGTTAACGGTGATGTTGGTCGCGGGGGTGAACTGCCAGCCGAAGGTATAGCCCCCAGCGCCGCCGCCGCCGGGCCCGGGCCCGCCCTGATAGGCGCCGCTGCCCTGGGTGTAGAAGAACCCGGGTGAATCGGCCCCGAGCGCCGGGCAGCCCGCCGACAGAGCCAGAAACGCCAGAACAAATCGACCGATGTGCATGAGTGCTCCTCCGTTGGACGACCAGCTTAGGCCGCCCGGCGAGCGGAGTGCATGCATGCTCACGTCGGGGCGTCGCGTGTCCCCGGGGGCCGTGGGAGATCGGCCTGCGCACGCTGCCCCTGCCCCATCGCATCGCCCAGCGCCCCCATTCAGGGCGGGACGCCCCGTCATTGCCCTGCCCTCAGTCTCCCCCGCTCGCAAGCCGAACATCGCACGAATTCCGGCCCGAAATCCTCACTTGCTTCTGGATTCCGCCCCGCTCTCCAGTCATACTGACTTCGGCGAGCCGTCCCCGCGGGCCCTGCCAGCTCGTTCCCGCACAGGAGAGTCACAGATGAAGAGCCTCATCATCGTCGTTGGAGTATCCGCCTGCGCTTTGGGCGCCCTCGCCGGAACCGCTCGCGCCGACATCCTTGTCTCCGCCGCCCGCGACGGCGACGGCTCGGTCTTCAACTACGACGCCCGCGGCAACCAGTTGGGGTTCTTTCAAGCGTATGGAGCCGAGTTCCGCGGCGGTGTCCGCGTGGCCACCGGCGACGTCAACGGCGACGGCCTCGCCGACATCATCACCGGCGCAGGTCCCGGCGGGGGGCCCCACGTCAAAGTCTTCAGCGGGCGTGACCACGCCCCGCTGCACTCGTTCTTCGCGTATGACACCGACTTCCACGGCGGTGTCTTCGTCGCCGCAGGCGACCTGAACGGGGACGGACGCGCCGACGTCATCGTCGGCCCGGGCGACGGCGCCGGCAGCCCGGCGCAGACCGGCCCGCGCATCCGGGTCATCAACCCCGTGAACGAGCAGCCGCTGGGCGATTTCTTCACCGGCCCCCCCGGCTTCACCGGCGGCAACAGCGTCGCCTTCGGCAACATGGGCCCCGGCGGCGCGCCCCGCGTCGTCATCGGCACCGGGCCGGGCGGCCCCGCATTCATCGGTGAGTTCGCCGCCGACGGCTCCCTGGGCGGAAGCGCCCTGGCCTACCCGCCCGCTTTCACCGGCGGCGTGAGGGTCGCCACCGGCGACCTTAACGGCGACGGCGTCGCCGACATCATCACCGGCCCCGGCGCTGGAGCCAACGGCAACATCCGCGTGTTCGACGGCACCAACGGGCAGATGATCCGCAGCTTCTTCGCCTTCGATCCCAACTACTTCGGCGGGGTGAGCGTGGCGGCCGGTGACGTGAGCGGCGATGGCGTCGCCGACATTATCGTGGGTGAACTGCCGGCCGTGCAGCGGACCGCCGGTTCACTCGTGAAAGTGTTCAGCGGCGCCGATCTCAGCGAGATCGCATCTTTCCAGACCGGCATCGCCGGCGGCGTCGAACTCGCGTTCCTCCCGGTGCCGGCCCCCTCGGTCATCGCGTTCGGCGCCGCGGGTCTCGCCCCATTGCTGACTCGCCGGCGCCGTTGACGCGCCGGCGGGGCGCACGCAGCGCCGAGGCTTAGCGCCGCACCGACGCCGGCGCCGCCGCCTCGGTGACAAGGGTCACCGTCAGGCTCCCTTCGCTCGCCGCCAGCCGCTCCACGCGGACATGGCGCCCGTCGCCCAGCCCGAAGCGCGGCACCGCCCGCCCGTCTGGTGGTGTGCCGAAGCGGCCCGCGACCCACCGCGGCACGGGCAGCAGCCCCAGTTTCAGCGCGGTCGGGCCCGCCGCCGGGCTGTCGCCGATCATCGCCGAGACGACCCACTCCCGTTCGGCGCCGCTCCACGCCGCGCCCAGCCGCGCCCAGCCGCCTTCAAAGCGGGCGCACCACCGGGCGAGACCTTCGGGCAGATCGATGCGCTGGTTGGCGGCCCAGAGGGCCAGGCGAACGTTCATCCAGGCGGACGCCTCACGGTCGGTCACGGTCAGCGTCCAGGGCTGGCCCGACGGGTGCACGTCGGATACCTCGCTCAACACCCTGCGCTCGACGCCCTCGGCGAGTTCGCGGAGCGGTTCGTCGATCAAAGGCGGTGCGTACCAGCCCGGCGCCGTTCGCGCGGCGATCCATCCGGCGGCCGTCAGCACGCTGACCATCGCGATCACGACGATGAGCGTGCGCGTCAGCCGGACGCGGACGCGCGCCCACGCTCCCGCCGACCGGCTCACGCCCTGAACCTCTTGACGGTGATGGTGTCGTTCTGACCGCCGAAGCCGAAGCTGTTGCTCATGCACACGTCCACGCCGCCCCCCCCGGATTCAGCCCGGCAGTCGCGGGCCGCGTTGGGGATGTGGTCCAGGTCGCACGCCGGGTCGGGTGTGCCCAGATTGACCGTTGGCGGCAGCCATCCCGTCTTGATCGCCTGCACGCAGGTGATCAGCTCCATCGCGCCGGCTGCCTGGATGAGGTGCCCCATCATGCTCTTGACGGAGCTGAACGGCACCTTGGGGGCGAGCGGGCCGAAGACGGCCTTGACCGCCTTGGTCTCGATGGAGTCGTTTTCCTTCGTGCCGGTGCCGTGGGCGCTGATGTAGTGCACGAGCGGTCGCCCGGCGTCGTCGGTCGCCCGCGGGTCGATGCCGGCCTGCGCCAGGCTGGCGGCCATGGCGCTGCGCCCGCCCTCGCCGTCGGGCTGGATGTCGGTGATGCGGTAGGCGTCGGCGGTGGAGCCGAAGCCCACCACCTCGGCGAGCGGCTGGGCGCCGCGCCGGCGTGCCTGCTCCAGCGACTCAAGCACCAGCACCGCGGCGCCCTCGCCCATGACGAAGCCGTCGCGGGTGGCGTCGAAAGGGCGCGACGCGTGCACCGGGTCGTCGCACCGCCGGCTCATCGCGGTCAGGCGGATGAACCCGGTCATGCCCAGCGGGTGGATCATGGTGTGGGTGCCGCCGGCGAGCATGAGGTCGGCGTCGCCGCGCCGGATCAGCTCGAACGCCTCGCCGATGGCCTGGGTGCTGGCGGCGCAGGCGGTCATGCAGTTGAACGCGGGCCCACGCAGACCGAACGCCCCGGCGAGGTGCGCGATGGCCATGTGCGGCTCCTGCTCGCGCTCGGTTCGTGCCCGCATCTTCTCGTGGGCGATGGCGCTCCACTTCGGCGCGTTGGTGGTACGCGAGGCGCCGTCCCACGAGCCGATGTTCGCCGCGGCGAAAGCCTCGAAGTCCGGCACACCCTCGCCCGAGCCGAGGTACACGCCGGCGCGGCGCGGCTTCACGCCGGAGGCTTCCGCCTTCTTTCCACCCGGCGCGCTCATGTCGCCCAGCCCCGCCTGTTTCCACGCGCCCGACGCGGCGGCGAGGGCGAACTGAGAGTTCAGGTGCGCCCCCGCGTGCGGGGCTGTCTCGGCGAGGAAGCGCCCCAGCGAGAAGTCACGCACCTCCGCGGCGAAGTTGGTGGCGAACCTGCCGGCGGGGTAGCGCGTCACCGGCCCGACGGCGGAGTCGCCCTTGAGAAGGCGCTGCCACGTCCGGTCGATGTCATGGCCCAGGGGTGTAACCCACCCCATGCCGGTGATGACGACGCGTTGTCCGCCTGTGGTGGTCATGCCATGGAACCGGACTCGGCGGCCCTGCTCCCGGGGGCGCCGCGGAGCGAATCGAGCTTGTCGGGGTTGATGACGCGGACCAGGCCGTCGGTGAGGCGGCGTCGGTCGAAGTTGATGATGAGGCCCAGCTCAAGGTCCGAGCGCTTCAGAGCCGTGCGGAGCTGGTCGCGGTCGAAGCCGCTGATCTCGCGGTTGTCGGCCATGGTCTGGACGACGAAGCGGTCGTCGACGTAGAAACTGACCTTGTGCCCGCCGACGCGCTGGCCCTTGTACATCACGGGGAACTCGTGGTTCTGAGCGAACTTGACGTTCTGCTCGCGCAGCTCGATGGCCAGGGCGTTGTCGTAGACGCTCTTGTCAAAGCCGGGCCCAAGCGTGCGGTGAATCTCGATCGCCGAGCCGATGACCTTGCGGCTGACCTCCGAGAGCGCCGGGTCGAGGTCTTCGTCCTTCAGGACCGGGCGAGGCCCGGACTGGCCGGCGTTTCTGGGCTGGTGGGTGGACGTGGAAGAGGAAGAGGGGTACATGGAAACGGTCTCCGGCAAAGAGGGTGTAGAAAAGATGCTGAGCCTAGTTCGGAGCGGGGGTTCCGGGGGTTCCGGGGGTTCCGGGGGTTCCGGGGGTTCCGGGGGTTCCGGGGGCGATGACCATGGCGGCGCACTGCCCGCCGAGAGAACTGGTGCAGACGAGGACCCGCCTGAGCCGAGCGTCACGCGCCGCGGCCGGGCCGGCCTGAAGATCGCCGGGGCATTGGCCGGCGTGGAGACGGGCGGGGAGCGTCTGGTGGGCGACGGCGAGCGCGCCCACTGCCACGGCGAGGCCGCCCGACCCGGCGACGCACTCGCCGATGAAAGGGGACAGCGTGACCAGCGGGATGTCCTTCAGGCGCGCGCCGAACACGGCGCGGAACGCGTCGGCCTCGGCCGCGTCGGCGTCGGGCACACCCGCACCCTGCGGAATGACCGCGTCGATTTCATCGGGCTTCACGCCCGCGTCGTCGAGCGCGTTCTCGATGGCATAACGCAGGCCCTCCGGCGACCGGGGATCCGTGAGCACCGGGGCGAGTCCGGCGCCGAAGCCGAGCACCTCGGCCTTGATCTTCGCCCCGCGCCCCCGCGCGGTCTCGAGCGCCTCGAGCATGACGATGCCGCCTCCCTCGCCGATCACGCCGCCCTTCGCGCCGGGGTCGTAGGGTCGGACGGCGCGCCAGCCCTCGGGAGCGGCGTCACCCGAGACCGGGGCCGTCCGCCCGGAGAACTCCATGCGGAGCAGGCCCATGTGGTTGAGCTTGCTCTCGCACGAGCCCGAGAAACAGGCGTCGGCGGCGCCGCGCTGGATGACGCGCACGGACTCACCCAGTGAAAGAAGCCCGCTCGCCTCGGAGCAGGTGATGGTGTTGGACGGGCCGCGCGCGTCGTGCAGGATGGTGACGTGGCAGGCGAGCATGTTGGGGAGATACTTGAGCAGCCACAGCGGCGTGAGATTCTCCATGCCGCCGGCGCCCCACTTGGCATAGCTGAAGCCCCCCGCCGCCTGCACGCCGGTGGAGCCGTCCACGGCGGTGGCCATGGCGGCGGCGAGTTCGGGCACCTCGGCGGCGATCAGACCGGCTCCGATCTGGCAGCCCACCCGGGGCGGGGCATACGTCGTCCCGGGGCCTTCGGGAGCGTCCTCGGGCAGCACGGCCTTGGTGATCAGGCCGGCATCCTCGACCGCGAACTTGGCGCACGCCACCGCCAGCTCGGTGTCGCGCGCCATTACCTTCAGCGCCTTGCGGTAGTTCTTGGGGACGTGCTCTCTGGCGGAGAACCCGGTGGCCTCGGCGCCGGCCTGGGACGCGAAGCCCGAGGGATCGAAGAGGCTGATGCGCTTGATAGCCGAGCGCCCGGCGAGCAGCCCGTCCCACAGGGCGGCCGAGCCGGCACCGTAGCCGGACACGACACCGAGGCCCGTGATGACGACGCGCCGTGACATGGGGGCGAAGTGTAGGGGGATGGCTCGGGCGACCAAACAGGAGCGCTTCAGGGTGCCGGCTGCTTCTTCGAGAGCGGGCGCGACGCTGTCGTCTGATCGATGTAGGCCAGCACGTCGAACTGCTCGGTGGTGGAAGCGGTGAAAAACTGCTGGTCCATCGCCACGGCGCCGATGCTCCTCATGGGGCGGGGCTCAACGAGCCACGCCGTCGCCGGATCGTCGGCCTTGGCCGAACGGATATCCAGGAGCAGTTGCTGGACCCCCGACTCATGGAGGGCGGCCTCGATGCTGTCCCGGGGCGGGTCGGCGAGTTTGTGGTCCGACCCGAGCTTCCCGGAATCCGCACCCACCGCGGTGTAGCTTCCCGAACCGGTCGCGAACCCCACCGCGACGATTTGGCCGGGGAACTTCTCAACCAGGTGGCTGCCCATGAAACGCTGCCCCCATGGGTGGTGGAGCGTCTGGGAGACGTGGCCGTTGTGGGCCCACAGGACGACTTTGGCCCCGGGGTTGTGCTCGAGAATCCAAGAGACGTTGTCGGCCATCGAGACATCGCGGAGCGCGCCGCCGCTCATCCCGGCCTTGGTCATGGTCGCGCACTGGGCGACCACGCGAGCGTTCTGGATGGCCCAATCGGCCTCGCGCTCAGAGGAGGACTTGATCAGGCCGTCGCGGCGCGAATTCAGCGTTTCAACAAGGCTCTTGGCGGCTGCCTCAACCGCATCAGGGTCGATGGCAGGGCCGTCGGAAACGCTCCTGAGACGGAGACACGTGGTCCCGGCGTGGGGCTGCTCCTGAACCCGTTTGACTTCGTAGCCGGGGGCCATGCCGCGGAGGTAACGGACGTTGTCGTTCTCGAAGTCGAAGGAGAACTTCTCGGGATCGACGTAGGGCTTGCCGTCGATGAGCACTTCGAGGTCGTCGAACCACGCCGTGCCGCTGCCGGGCATAATGACGCCGAAGTTGATGTTGGTCGTTTGCTCGGGGATGTTGAGGCTGAACTCGTAACGGGTCCAATCGGTCGTGCCTTTGGGCCCGGTCTGCTGCATGTTGTTGAAGGCCAGGACCTCGTTTTTCGGACCGTCGGCACGCCACCAGAGGCCCGCCCAGCCGTCGGTGAGGTTGTCGGTACGGACCCAGCCGGCAAAGGTGAGCTTCTTGCCCTTCACGGCGTCCGCCGGAAACGAGCCCGTGGCGACGCCGAACGCACCGGCACCCGGAGACGTTCGCATCTTCGCGACGTTTTCGAGGGCCGGGCGGGCGCTCTCCGCGAGGTCGGGCGCGTGTTTCTGGATGAACTCCAGCGCGATCTTGGCCGCCACGTCGGACGTCTGCATGTCGAACCCGGTGAACTGGACCTTGGGCCTGCCCGGATGTTCGGCGTTGTACCGGCGCATCCATTGCACCATGTCGAGCACTTCCTCGGTGTTCCAGGTCCAGAAGTACATCCCGGCGATCAGCTCGTTCGGGTCTCCTTCCCCGCCCGCCACATACGCGTTGAGGCGGTACGCCTCGGGCATGTTGGCTTCGATGGAGAAAATGGTGAAGCCCTTCTCAGACGCGAGGTATTCGATGAGGCGGTGCTTGAGCTGGAAGGCCTCGCGGGTACCGTGCGTCGGCTCGCCGAGCGAGACGATGCGGGCCTCTCCAACGATCTTGCCGAAGGCCGCGAGGTCGTTGAATCCGTGGCCGGCCTCGACGGTGGCGAGCGGAACGGCGTTGTGCTTCACCCACTCGATCGCTTCGGGCGTGGCCCCAAGCGAGTTTGCCGCGGAGAGGAGGACGAGCAGGGATGAGGTGGCATTCATGGGTGCTTTCGGGCGATATTCGCGGTTCGTGGTCGCGCGGCGCCCGGATCGGGAGCTGGCGCTGAAGAGACTGCGAGCGATTGTGCTTGTTCCTATTAGGCGGCGGATCGCGGCGGGTTGCAGTCACCGCTTCGGGACGGCGATTGCAGGCTGACACGGGCGCGCCGGTCCTGACGTAAACTCCCGGCGTGGCGGCAATTACATCATCCACACTCATCATCGGTCTTGAAGTCCACGTCGAGCTCGGGACGCGGACCAAGATGTTCACGCGCGTCGCCAGCCCGGCGGCGATCGGGGCGCACGCCGGGGGGCGGGATGACGCCGAGCCGAACACGCTGATCGACCCCGTGGTGCTGGGCCTTCCGGGGGCGCTTCCGGTGCTGAACAGGGAGGCGATCCGCATGTCGGCGCTGGTTGGGCTGGCGCTGGGCTGCCGCGTCGCGGAGTTCACCAAGTGGGACCGCAAGAGCTACTTCTACCCGGACCTGCCCAAGAACTACCAGCTCAGCCAGTACGACCTGCCGATCTGCTTCGACGGCGCCGTGGACATGCCCGACCCCGCCGACCCCGAGGGCGAGGCGACCCGGCGAATCGGGATCATCCGGGCGCACCTGGAGGAAGACGCGGGAAAGCTGCTGCACGAGTGGCCGGGGGGACGGGCCATTGATTTCTCGATCGCCGATTACAACCGCGCGGGGACGCCGCTGCTGGAGATCGTGACGGCGCCGGACTTCCGCACCGCCGACGAGGTGGTGGCGTTCGCCAGGATGCTCCGCGACACGTGCCGGTTCCTCGGCGTCACCGACGGGATCATGCAGAAGGGGCACATGCGCTTCGAGCCCAACATCAACATGGAGCTGGTGCTGGACGACGGTCACACCGTCAGGACGCCGATCGTCGAGGTCAAAAACCTCAACTCGTTCAAGTCGCTCAAGGGCGCGATCGAGTTCGAGTCGGCGCAGCAGCCCGGTCGCTGGCTGTCGGACCGCAGGGAGATGGGGCGCGGCGCCAAGAGCACGCGCGGGTGGGACGACCACGCCTGCGAAACGTTCTTGCAGCGAGAGAAAGAAGACGCCCACGACTACCGCTATTTCCCCGACCCGGACCTGCTCCCGGTGAAGCTCACCGCGGCCTGGGTGGAAGAGCTGCGGGCGTCGCTGCCGGAGTTGCCCCATGTCCGCGAGAAGCGGTACGCGACCCAGTACGGGCTACGCCCCAAGGAGGCGCGGGCGCTGGTCGAGGAGCCGGGGGTCTGCCGGTTCTACGAGGCGATCATCGAGGCGGCGTGCCGAGCGGGCATGGACGATCCGGTCGCGGGGAAGGCGGCGGCCAACCTGGTGCTGCAGAACGCCGCCAAGCGCGCCAACGAGCGCGGCGTGCTGGCCCACGAGCTGGGCATATCGGCGGGTTCATGCGCCGGGATCATCGCGCTGCGCGAGGCGGGCGACATCAGCGCGGCCGGCGCGGACGAGCTGTTCGGCCTGTACTGCGACGCCGAGGCGGGCGCGGACGGCTCACCTCGCACGCTCGCCGAGCAACGCGGCCTGCTGCAGGTGAAGGACACCGGTGCGATGGAGGCGTGGTGCCGCCAGGTGATCGATAATCCGGCGAACGCCAAGGCAGTTGCCGACGTCCGCTCAGGCAAGGACGCGGCCATCGGCCGGCTGGTGGGCGAGGTCATGAAGCTGTCCGGGGGCAAGGCGGATGCGAAGGCGGTGCGGGAGTTGCTGGGGACAATGGCCCGGGCAGGTTGAGGAGGCACGGGGTTGCTGGGGGGAGGGGGTGATAGAGTTTCGCACCACGCAGGAGTGACTCCCCATGCCCGACCCCGCCGACAAGCTCGTCGAACGCGCCGTCAAGGGTGACCAGGACGCCCTGTCGGAGCTGCTCGGACAACACTCGGGCGAAGTGCGCCGCCACATCGCACACTCCATCGGCAAGGCCTTCCAGAGCGTGCTGGACCAAGACGACGTGATGCAGGTGACGTTCCTGGAGGCGTTCGATCACATCCACCTCCTGAACAACAGGACCATCGCCGGGTTCACTGCGTGGATGCGTCGCATCGCCGACAACAACCTCCGCGACGCCATCCGCTCGCTGGAGGCCGACAAACGGCCGGACCCGCGCAAGCGCGCGACGCCGGCCCGCTCCGCGACGACATCGGCGGCGTTCATCGACATGCTGGGGATGACCAACACCACGCCCAGCCGCGTGGCCGCGCGGGACGAGGCCGAGACGGCGCTGGAAAAGGCGCTCCGCGAACTACCGGCGGACTACGCCACGGTCATCAAGATGTACGACCTGCAGGGCCACAGCGTCGAGGAAGTGGCGGCGACGCTGAAAAAGAGCAACGGGGCGGTGTACATGATGCGGGCGCGGGCGCACGACCGAATGCGCGATCTGATGGGATCGCCGAGCCAGTTTTACAGCCAGGGTTCTTGAGCGCGCGGCTTGTGTGAAAAGGGCGCTGCCCGCAACCGGGGAGGACCCCCCCGGGGGGGGACTTCGGCGTGAGGTTCGCTGGGTGCGCCAGCGGCGCGCTGCTGCAGGCACGATGATTGCGTTCGCAGATTGCAGGATGGCGGCCACCGGGGCCGCCGAGGGTAAGCCCGTCCGAACCGTGCCGGCCCGCTGGGTCGAGTCTCCGCGAGAATCCGGCCCGCTCTCCCGTCGGGGCTGACGCGGATAGTGTCTCGGCGATGCACCCGGAAGCGACCGGACCCGACGACCGTCACACGATATCAGCGGGCAAGCCGCCGGCCGCGATCCGGCGATCGACACGCCGCTTACATTTCGGGCGCGCGGCGCTGATCGGCCTCTGCGCCGGTCTCGTGGCCGTCGGGTTTCGGCGTGCGCTCGCGGTCGTCGAGTCAGGCCGCGCCGGGCTGCTGGCCGAGCTGCACGCCCACGCGGCGTGGGGGTGGGCGGTCCTTCCGGCGATCGGCCTGATCGCGGGGTGCACGGTGGGGTGGGGCACGCGGCGGTTCGCGCCCGAGGCTGGGGGCAGCGGCATCCCGCACCTCAAGGGAGTGCTGCTGCACCTCCGGAGTATGTCGTGGGAAAAGCTGTTGCCGACAAAGTTCTTTGGCGGCGTCCTGGGGATCGGCGCGGGTCTGTCACTGGGGCGCGAGGGACCGACGGTTCAACTGGGGGCCGCGGTCGCCCGCGCTCTGGCCGGGCCGCTCCAGACTCCGGAATCGGATATCCCGCAACTGCTCTCGGCCGGTGCCGGCGCGGGCCTGGCGGCGGCGTTCAATGCGCCGCTCGCCGGGCTGCTCTTTGTCATCGAGGAACTCCACCGTGAGTTGTCTTCACGCACCGCCGCGGGAGCATTGGTGGCGGCCGTATGCGCCACCGTCGTAACCCAGTGGCTCGCCGGCGACACACCGTCGTTCGAAGTGCACGGCCTGACATCGATGCCGCTCTGGGCGTTGCCGCTGGCCGCGGTGGTCGGGGTGATTGGGGGCGGTGCGGGCGTCGTCTTCAACCGGGGGCTGCTGGCGGCCCAGGGAGCGGTGTCGCGACAACGAAGGGTTCCACAATGGTTGCTCCCGGGACTCGCGGGCGTCTTGGTCGGGCTTGCGGCGTGGTGGATTCCCGACGCGGTGGGCGGCGGGCAGGGTGTCGCCGAGCGGGTGCTGGGCGGAACGATCGGTGCAACGCTCGGATGGATGGCATTGCTGCTGATCGTCAAGTTCGCGCTGACAGCGCTCAGCTATTCGTCCGGGGCACCGGGGGGGATCTTTGCCCCAATGCTCCTGATTGGAGCGCTGCTGGGGTCGATCCTGGGAATCGCGACCGCAAAGCTGTGGCCGGGGCTGGGGAGCCAGGCGCAGTTGCTGGCGGTGCTGGGCATGGCTGCGATTTTCGTCGGATCGGTTCGGGCACCGCTCACCGGCATCGTCTTGATCAGCGAGATGACCGACGGCTATCAGCTCCTTTTCCCGATCTGCATCGCGTCGCTCGCGGCCTACCTTACCGCCGAGTGGCTGCGCGGCGCGCCCATTTACGACGCGCTGCTCGAAGCCGACCTGAAACGGTCCGGCCATGGGCCTTCGCGGATCGAGCCACGCACTATCTACATCGGTATCCAGAACGGGTCGGCGATGGCGAGCAAGAAGATCGCTGAGGCCGGGCTTCCCAAGGGATCGCTCATTGTTGCGGTTGATCGCGCCGGGACCGGGGTGCTGCCCAGCGCGGGCACGGTCCTGTTGCCGGGCGATCACATCTCCGTTGTGACCCCGGGTGATCAGCCCGAAGCGGCATTGGAGATTGTCCGTCTCTGCACCGGTATGTAAGCAGATTCGAGATCACCAGGCGCTCAGAGTCCGCCGCTGGGGTTGCGGGGGAACTTGACGTAGGGGAGCCGCAGATTCTTGGTGATCTTGACCTGGTCGGCGCGCCGGACGCCGGGGCCGAAGTCCTGGAAGCCCTTGGCGCCGCTGAAGGCGACGAGGCCGTCCTGGTCGATGCCGTCACCCGAGACGCCGACACCCCCGACCAGGACGCCGTTCTTGTAGAGCGGCATGCTGCCGGGGAAGATCTGCAGGCCGTTCTGAAGCGGGAAGTTGTCAACGGTCACGCCGCCGCCCCCGATCAGGCCCTTGACGAAGAGCCGCAGGGCCGCACCCTCGTCGCCGACAAAGGCGAACTCGTTGGCGTACTTGAAGATGTTGGTCATGATGAGCTGGGTCTGCAGCCCGGTGTTGAAGGGGCTGAAAACATCCGGCGCCAGCGCGCTGAGGGGGCCCGGGCCGGCGCTCGGGATGCCGTCGGGCAGGAAGGGCCGGGCAATGAACCCGATGGCCTGCTCGGAGAGCGCGACGGAACCGTCGAGGTTCAGCCGAGCCGCCTGGCTGGCGGCCAGGTACTTGGCGTAGATGCCCGCTTCGGCGGAGTTGAGGACCGCCCCCGCATCGGGGCGCGAGAAGAACAGCGCGCTGCGGGCCTTCTGCGCCGAAACATCAAAGCCGAAGACCGGTGCATCGGGCGTCCGCACAACGCCCAGCAGGTTGCCGTGGGCATCGACGACGCTCACGGTGACCTGCGAGACCTGCGGGTTGTCGCGCCGGATCATGGCGCGGAGCTTGGCGTTCTGCTGGTGCGCCTGGGCGAGGATGGTCTGGGCGTCCGCGGCGGTGAGGCCGATGTTGCCGTTGAAATCAACGCCGGCGCGGGTGAGCGAGGAGGTGTCGATTGCGGTGAGGGAGGAGAGATTGGCCGCGCTGGAGGGATCGGTGAGGGTGATGCGCTGGAGCTGACGCGTGATCTCGCCGACACCGACGATGGTGTTGTTGGGCCCGAGCCGCGCCCCGGTCAGCACGAAGCGCGGGTTCGCCAGCTCGACGCCCGGATTCGCAATGGCGCCGGTGGCGACACTCATGTTGAACTGGCGCCCGGTGGTGGAGTTCTGGGCGATGAGGAAGTCGTCGGCGGTCGTGGCGGTCCCGTTGTTGTTGTAAGCGAGCGCGGTGATGGGCTGAAAGACGCGCCCCTCGTTGGGGCCGCCATCAGAAATGTTGGCGATAACAGTCGAGCCGGAAGCGTCGGTGTTGACGCTGATGAGCTGGCGCGTGCCGCCGGTGAGCGACTGGACACCGAAGACGCCTGCTTCACCGATGGTGAACGAGTCGATCGCCCCGCCCGTGGTCAGTTGGACCGGGCTCTGAGCGCCGCCCAGGCCCGCGACACTGAGGCGAACCAGGTTGCCGGTGCGGTTATCGATGCCCAGGACAAAGGCGCCCAAGGCGTTGCGGAGCACCAGCGGGTTCAGAGGCGTGAACTGCGGAGCGCCCACCGAGAGCGATGCACCGCTCCCGGACACAGCGCCAACCCCCAGACCGGCACCGGTGGCGGCGGAGAAAACGCCCACCCGGTTTAGCCCCTGCTCGAACACATAGAGCAGGTCATCGGTGGTGTCGGCGGTGCCGAGATCGTCGATGGCCATCGAGCCGACGGCGTGCCCGGGAGTGAGCTGGTTCGCCCCGGTTCCGGAGATGGTCGCGATGGCGGCCCGGACGCCGGTGGTCAGGTCGATCCGCGAGAGGCGCTGGGCGAGGTTGGCGTCGGGCTGGACGATGAACGCGTCGTTGCCGCGCACGGCGAACGCCGACACGAACCCCTGCTGGAATCCAAAGACCGTGTCGCCCGCGACACCGCCGACGGTGGTGCCGGTGAACTTGGTCGCCGGGCTGGGCGTTGGAGCCACCAGGACGGTGATCCGCCCGGTGGCGACGCCGGTGTCGAACGCCGCGGCGCTGCCGGTGAAATCCGATGAGATGGCAGCCCGGGAGAAGGGGAAGCGGACGCCGCCGACGAGGATGTTGTCGGCGCGGATGTTGGATGGCGCAGGGAAGCCCGCCGCGCCCGCCGCGGCCACAAGTTCTTCTTCGGTGGCGCCGCCCCGGCTGAGAAGGCTTGCCGGGGCGGTGTAAGCGCCGTCGAACTCAACGCCGATGCCCGCGACGACCTGGCCGGACCGGTACAGCGGGATGCCTCCGGGGTCGGCGGCGAGTCCGATGGGAAGGCGGTTGAGGTCGCTGGTCGGGAGGCTGGAAAGCTGGACGCCGAAGAGGGGGCCTCCGGGGTTATTGCGGATACCCGCAGGGAAGTGCTCTTGGATGATGAAACCGGCGGTGCGGGTTGAGAACGCGTTGCCGGTCGTGGAGAGGAAGGCTGCTGTTCCGGCCTTGCTGGTGGCGAAAATGGAGCTGGGCAGCGTGACGCCTTCGAGGCCGCCAAGGCCGCCGGCGCCGATCGTGGAGACGCCCAGGTCCGTGCGGAGCGAGGCGTCGGTCATCCGGACGACACCAAGGATGTTGCCCTCGCGGTCGACCAGGCTGATGGTGGCATTGACGCCCAGGGCCGTGGCGCGCGTGATGGCCTGCGCGAAGATGCCCTTGATGTCGCTGACCGTGAGCGCAAGGCCAGGATCCGGCAGAGCGCTGAGCAGCACGCGCGGCTCGAGCGGCTCGAACCGCGGCGGGTTGGCGGCTGCCTGGGCGGCTTTTTGGCGTTGATTCCGGGGTGAGCGAGGCAAGCGACACCTCCTCGCCGCGCGGGCGGCGTGGTTGATCTGAACGCGGGCGCGGCGGCCCGTGGGGGCAGGTTGATCGATGGGGCGCGCGGCGTCAAGAGCTTTCACGCGGGGACGGCGGTGGAACGGAATCAGGACACGCCGGACCCAGATGGTTGAGACTATGGATCAGCGGGCGGAACGCGCCGGGACAGGTCAAACTGGAATCTCGCCATCGCGCGGGGCTGATTGCATCTCGGAACCGCTGGTCGTAGATTCTCGCCCCGACCCGCAGCCCGAGCGTGGAGGCCCCTTATCGTGGAGCATCGAGCGCGCCGAACCGGAATCAGTCTGGCCTTGTTCGCCGGAGCCGCGCTGAGCGTGACGGCTGCGGAGGCGTGGGCGCGCCGTCCCCCGCCGCGCCGCCAGAGCGAACCAACGCAAACCGAACCGTCCGCTGACAAGCCCGCCGAAGGAGCCGAGAGACCCAAGGAAGGTGACGCGGGGTCCGCGAAGAAGGAAGGCGATGGCGCGGAGCCCGCGCCGACCGAGCCGGCGCGCCCCATCCCGCCCACCGAGCCGATCCCCGGTCCGCCCATGAGCCCGCTGGGATACGCCGGCGACGGGTACTACCCCGGGCCCCCGGGTGAAAACGTGCTCCCGCGCGAGACGATCGCGGTGCCGGATCGGTGGCGCATCGGATGGCCGACGTGGAACAGGTACAACCGCGTGGCGCCGAGCGACTCGGTGTTCATGAACGCCTCCGGCGGCGATTCGCCGTACACGCTGGGGCACCCGCTCAACCCGTACGACCGCAACGTGCTCAAGGGCGACTACCCGATCCTCCACGAGGACGTGTTCCTGAACATCTCGTTCGTCAGCGACACCTTCGCCAAATGGGGCAAGCTCCCGGTGCCGTCGGGCGCCTCGGCGGCCCGCCCGGACGAGTTCGGAACGTTCGGCTACGGCACCTTCACCTTCGTCAACCAGACCTTCCTGACCACGTTCGACCTGTTCAAGGGCTATGCCGGGTACCGCCCGGTGGACTGGCGACTGCACGTGACGGGCGGGTACAACGTCAACTACCTGCAGCTCCAGGAGAACAACGGGGTCAACATCAACCCGCAGCGCGACCGAGACCGCACCGACAAGCACGCCGTGGTGCAGGAGGCGTTCTTCGAGTACCACCTGGGAGACACGACGCCGTTCTTCGACATCCTCGTGGCCCAGGTCGGTCGCCAGCTCTTCTCGTCGGATTTCAAAGGGTTCATCTACAGCGACGTGGCGGACGGCGTCCGGTTCTTCGGCAACTGGGGGGCCAACCGAATCCAGTACAACCTGGCGTTCTTCAACCAGGACGAAAAGGACACCAACAGCGGCTTGAACGAGTTCGACTGGCGCAACCAGCAGGTGCTGATCGCCAACGTGTATGTGCAGGACTTCATCTGGCACGGGTACACCAGCCAGTGGAGCTTCCACTGGAACCACGACAACTCGGACAAGCGGTACGACGACAACGGGTTCCTGGTGCGCCCGGACCTGATCGGATCGGTGAACGAGCACGAGATCGACGCGCTCTATCTGGGCTGGACCGGCGACGGGCACATCGACCGCCTGAACCTGACGCACGCGTTCTACTACGCGTTCGGACGGGACGACGCCAACCCACTGGCGGGGCGGAGCCAGGACATCTCGGCGTTCATGGCCGCGTGCGAGCTGAGCATGGACTTTGACTGGCTGCGCCCCAAGGTGTCGTTCTTCTACGCCTCGGGCGACCACGACGCCACTGACAACACCGCGGGCGGCTTCGACGCGATCGTCGACAACCCAGTGTTCGCCGGCGGCCCTTCCAGCTTCTTCCAGGGCAGCCCGCTGGGTTTCCAGGGGGTCCGCCTCACGAGCCCCGGCTCGCTGCTGAACGACCTGCGCTCAAGCAAGATCGAGGGCCAGAGCAACTTCGTGAACCCCGGCACGATCCTGCTGAACGCCGGCGTGGACGCGGAGCTGACCCCCAAGCTGCGGGCGAGCTTCAACGCCAACGCGGTCTGGTTCGCCGACACCGAGACTGTGGAGTATGCGCTCAACCAGCGCGGCGTGAACCAGCATCTCGGTGACGAGTTGAACCTCTTCTTCCAGTACCGCCCCATCCTGAACAACAACATCATCCTCACCGCCGGCGGGAGCGTGTTCTTCCCCGGCGAGGGCTACAAGGACATCTACGAGAAGGGCGACGAGCTCTACCAGGTGTACGTTGGATTGACGCTGTCTTATTAGGGGAGTGGCAGTGGGCAGCGGGCAGTCGGGCCGCAGAAAGCGGCTTGCGCTCGGGGACCTGTTCCCAACGGTCCATTACCCACTGCCCACTGCCCATTCCCCCCCTCCCCTCCCCTCCCATGTCCACCCCCATCCGCTACAAAGTCGCGCTCGCCTCCATCGGGCTTGTCGGCGTCCTGGTCGCGTGCGAGCACGCGCACTACTGGAAGAACGGCGAGCCATGGGATCGCGCTTTCATCAAGGACATGTCGGACCCCGAAAAGGCCAAGGTCGAGCTGGCCCGCCGCATGTCGCCCCGCGCCGAGAGCGGGAAGTACGAGTCGAAGGAAGCGGCCCTGGCGGCGTCGGCGGGCTGCGTGTCGTGCCACGGGGAGACGGACCACTTCAACGCCCACCCCGGCGACACCCCCAACATCAGTTGCATCGACTGCCACGGCGGCGACGGCACCGTCAAGTCTCCGCTCGACAAGCCCGGGCGCCCCGGCGGCAAGAGCGATGGTGAGATCACTGACGAGGCCTACCTCCACGCGATGGGCAAGGCCCACGTCCAGCCGCGCAACCCCGAGGCGTGGTACGGGCATCCCACGATCCGCTACGGCGACCACCATTCCAAGGGCGGCGAGAGTGGCCACGCGGTGCTGCACGGCTCGCGCACGCCCGAGGCCACCAGCGCGCTGCTGAACCAGGAATCGCCCGAGTTCATCCGTTTCATCAACCCCGGCGACCTGCGCGTCGCCGACTGGGCCTGCGGCGCTTGCCACGCCCAGGAAGTCGCCTACGTCAACCACAGCATCATGAAGACGGGCTGCCAGCTCTGGGGCGCGGCGCTCTACAACAACGGCATCATCCCCAACAAGATCCCTGCCTACGGCGAGAGCTACAACGCCTTCGGCATCCCCGAGCGCCTTCAGGGCGTGGTCGAGGCCGACAGCAAGGGCATCAAGACCGTCCGCAAGCCCACCGACAAGGAGATGAAGGAAGAGGGCGTCATCGCCTGGCTCAACCCTCTCCCGGTCTGGGCGATCTCTGAGCCGGGCAACATCCTGCGGGTGTTTGAACGCGGCACTAGGCTGCCCGTCCCCGGGGGCGCCGTCCCCAATGAGGAACCCGGCGCCATCGGCCTGCCCAACCCTCTCGCCGAGGGCGGCAAGGCGGACAAGGGACTGTCGCCCCGCGGGCTGGGCACGAAGATCCGCACCGACCCGGTGTTCCTTGGCCTGCAAAAGACCCGTCTGCTCGACCCCATTCTCAGCTTCCAAGGAACGAACGACCACCCCGGCGACTTTCGCGCTTCGGGCTGCGGCGCCTGCCACACCGCGTACGCCAACGATCGGCAGGAACGCCACTCGGGCAAGGACCTCGCGGCCAAGGGCAACACCGGTCACAGCTTCACCGTAGACCCGACGATCCCCAAGAACGAGCCGGGGCACCCGGTGTCGCACGTGCTGAGCAACGCGATACCCACCAGCCAGTGCATCGTCTGCCACATCCACCCCGGCACCAGTTACGCCAACACGTACACCGGGTACATGTGGTGGGACCTGGAGTCCGACGCCGAGTTCATGTACCCCAGCCGAAGCGCCAAACCCACGGACGAGCAGCGCTGGGAGAGCCTCCGCAAGAACCCCGACGACGCGGCCATCCGCGGGCTGTGGGGAAACCTCTACCCCTACGCCGTCAACCACAAGGGCCAGGCGGCGGGTGAGAACTTCCTTGAAAAGACCGGCTCACCCGAGTTCAACGCCCAGCTCAAGCACACCCAGTTCGCCGACTTCCACGGGCACGGGTGGATGTTTCGCGGGGTGCAGAAAAAGGACCGGCACGGCAACCTGCTCGACGAGCAGGGCAACGTGATCGATCCGAACGACCCGGAGAAGTGGAAGAAGGCCGTCCACCTCGGCGATATCCACCTTACCAAGTACGGCATGCAGTGCGTCGACTGCCACTTCAAGCAGGACATGCACGGCAACGGCAAGCTCTACGGCGAGGTCCGCAACGCGGTGGAGATCCGCTGCCAGGACTGCCACGGCGATTACAGCGCCAAGGCGACGCTGCGCACCAGCGGCCCCGCCGCCCCGCGGAACGAGAAGGGCGAAGTCGTCGGCACCGACCTTTCCAAGCTCCGCGCCGCCAAGGGCAAGCGCTTCGAGTGGAAGGGCGGCAAGCTCATCCAGCGCTCGGTCTTCGACCCCTCGCTGGTGTGGACCGTTACCCAGACCATCGACACCATCAACCCCGGCAGCGAGTGGGCCAAGGCCAACCCCGACGCGGCCAAGAAGAGCCGCTACGCCAAGACGGTCTACCGCGACGCGTCGAGCGGGCAGGTGCGCTGGGGCGATTCGCCCAAGAAGGACGAGCAGAAGAAGCTCGCCCACAACATGGACAAAATGGAGTGCTTCACCTGCCACACGAGCTGGATGACCAGCTGCGCAGGGTGCCACCTGCCCATGGCCGCAAACGAGCGCGCCCCGATGCTGCACAACGAGAGCCTCTACGCCCGCAACTACACCCGGTACAACTTCCAGGTGCTGCGCGACGACACCTACCAGCTCGGGCGCGACTCGACGGTCAAGGGAGGCAAGATCGTGCCGGTGCGGTCGTCAACCGCGGTCATCGTCTCCAGCCAGAACCTCAACCGCGAGTGGATCTACCACCAGCAGCAGACCATCTCCGGCGAGGGCTACTCCGGCCAGACTTTCAACCCGCACTTCCCCCACGCTACCGGCGCCCAGGGCACCACCAAGATGTGCACCGACTGCCACGTCTCGCGCAGCGGCGACAACAACGCCTGGATGGCCCAGCTCCTGCTCCAGGGCACCAACATGGTGAACTTCTTTGGACGCCAGGTGTACGTCGCCGAGGGCAAGGCCGGCCTCGAGGGCGTCGTTGTAACCGAGCACGACGAGCCCCAGGCCGTCTTCGGCTCGTACTTCCAGTCGATGGCGTGGCCGGACGAGTACAAGAAGTTCGTGGAAGACGACAAGCGCGAGCTGAAGACCGCCTATCACCACGACGGCAAGGGCGCCCTGGGCTGGTTCAACGGGGCGGAGGTGCTCGACCTACAGCACCGCGGCGAATACCTCTACGTCGCGCGCGGCAAGGCCGGCTTCTACTGCTTTGATATCCAGGCCATCGACCACAAGGGCTTCTCCGAGCGCATCGTGACCAGCCCCGTCTCGCCGCTGGGTCAGAACCTCGGGTTCTCGACCAGGAACTGCGTGGCGGTCGCCAGCCCAACGACGCTCGGCGTCGACCCGGCCCGCACACGCATGAGCTCCGACCCGTCCAAGCCCCGCGCCATCGGGCTCGACGAGCCGCAGCCCTGGCACGTCAACCAGGAGACGCGCGTCCACCCCATCTACGCCTACCTGTACATCGCCGACGCCGAAGAAGGTCTCATCATGACCTTTGCCGGCACCCTGCTCGACGGCGACCCGACCAACAACTTCATGGAGCGGGCCAAGCTCAAGACCGGCGGCACCGCGTTCAACCCCGAAGGCCTGCTCACAGGCTTCACGCACCTCACCCTCGCCGGGCACTACGTTTACTGCACCAGCCCGCAGGGGCTGGTCATCATCGACGTGGACGACCCCACCAACCCCAAGCTCGCCGCCCACGTCGGCAGCGACGTGCTGAAGAACCCGCAGGCGGTCGCCGTGCAGTTCCGCTACGCGTTCGTCACCGATGAAGAGGGTCTCAAGGTCTTCGACGTGACCCAGCCCGAGAAGGCGTTCTATGTGCAGGGATCGGCCCTGCCACTGCCCGGCGAAAAGCACCGGCTGTACGTCGCACGCAGCTACGCCTACGTCGCCGCCGGCTCGGCGGGCGTGGCCATCGTCGACGTGACCAGCGCCGAAAAACCGACGCTCTACAAGCTGTTCAACGCCGGCGGCGAACTGAAGGACACCCGCGACGTCAAGGTCGGCATGACCAACGCGAGCATGTACGCATACGTCGCCGACGGCAACGCCGGGTTCAAGGTGCTGCAGTTGATGGGCCCGAACACCACGCCGCAGTTCCGCGGTTTCATCCCGCCGCTGGACCCGCGGCTGATCGCCTGGCGCAAGACCGACGGACCCTGCCTGGCCATCAGCAAGGGCCTCGACCGAGACCGCGCGGTCGACGAGAGCGGCTTCCAGACCAGCGTGTTCGGGCGCCTCGGCGCCCGACCCATGAACCTCGGCGAGCAGCAGCGGATGTACCTGCACGACGGGCAGGTATGGACCGTGACCGATGAGCCCGAGACGGCCCCGGAGGCGTACACGCTGAGCACCGAGGACAAGAAGGAAGGCGACAAAGCGGACGCCCCCGCGGGCGGCCCCAAGCGGCGCCGGTGAAGCAGTGGTCACGACAGAGCACGGGTGAACCTGGGTTGAACCCTGCATTCGATCCGTGATCATCCGTGGCCTCCTCGCGCTGTCGTTGCGAGCGGGCGAAATCCGCTATTGTTCGGGGTTCTCCAAGGAGCCCCGACATGAAGCCAAGAACGATCGTCGCCGCTGTCGTCCTGACCGGGCTCGCACCCGCCTCCATGGCGTGGGACGCCCACGGACACCGCGTCATCACCCTGCTGGCGATGGACGCGATGATGGGGATCGACAAGCCGGCGCCGGGCGCGACCGACGGACGGTCGGCGGGGATGCCGCTTTGGTTGACCGAGCCGAAGGTGCGGGCGGCGGTCGCCTATCAGTCCGGCGAGCCCGACCGCATCCGCGCCCAGCAGACGCCCCAGCTCGTTCACATGAACGAGCCGGACCACTACATCGACGTGGAAATGCTCAAGGACTGGGACCTGACGCTCCAGACCATCCCGGCGCTGCGCCACCAGTTCATCAAGGCCATGACCCTGGCCCGTGAAAAGCACCCCGAGCGCTTCGCCGATTACAAGCCCGAGGCGGACAAGAACAACGTGCACGAGTGGCCCGGCCTGGCGCCGTACGCGGTGCTGGAAAGCTACGGGAATCTCCAGGCCAGCTTCCGCACCATCAAGATCATCGAGCTGCTCGGGGTGACGGGCCGGGAGAACCAGCTCGAGCAGGCCAAGCAGAACGCGATCTTCCATATGGGACGCCTGTCGCACTTCGTCGGCGACCTGGCCCAGCCGCTGCACACCACCATCCATCACCACGGCTGGGTGGGCCCCCCGGAATCCAACCCCGAGAAATACACGACCGACGGGGCGATCCACTCGTGGATCGACGGCGGCGCCATCAGCATCCTCAAGGTCGAGTACGAGCCGATGATGGCGAAGCCCGTAACGCCCGCCAAAGTCGACGCGACGAACCCGTGGAAGGACGTGCTGGCGGAGATCGAGCGGTCGCACCAACAGGTCGAGACCGTCTACAAGATGCACAAGGACGGCTCGCTGCTGAAGCCCGAGGGCAAGGCCTTCCTCGAAGAGCGCCTCCGCGACGGGGCGTCGGTGCTGGCGGCGCTGTACCGGGCGGCCTGGGAGACCAGCGACCCGGTGAAGCAGGACATCGACTACTTCACCTACGGCACCCCGCCGGAGAACCAGCCCAGCATCCCGCCACCCACCAGGCGTCCCCCGCCGGCGAAAGACGCCGACGAGGCCGCGGCGAAGAAGAGCGCTCCCCGCGAGCCGGGGAAGTGAGTGAAAACGAAGCGTGAAGATCGAAAAGCGAAAATCAGGTTGTGACGCGGGTATTTCTTCCCGGCGTTTCGCTTCGGCGGCAACCCCCACCAACGCGCCCATGGGCCGCCAGTCATGATCCCGAACGACGCCGTCTCGCCGCCCAAGGAGTGCCGCTTGCCGGCACGGCCCGCAAACGGCCACAAGGGCACCTTCGGAACGGTGCTGGTGATCGGCGGCTGCGCGGCGGCGCCCGTGGCTCACCCGGAGAAGGCCGTGCGGATGTTCGGCGGCGCGGCCCTGGCGGCGCTCGCGTCGCTGCGCACCGGCTGCGGCCTGGCGCGACTCATGACGCCCGCGCCGGTGATCGACTCGGCCCTGACCGTCGCGCCGGTCTGCACGGGGCTCCCGGTGGCGGTTGACAACGAAGGCGGCATGCTGGGGCACGTCGCGGCCCAGATGCTCGACAAGCAACTTCACGAAGTGAATGCGGTTGTGATCGGCCCGGCCCTCGGGGCGGGCGAGGGCGAGCGGTCGCTGGTACTGCGCGCCGTGGGCCAGGATCGTGTCCCGGTGGTGGTGGACGCCGACGGCCTGAACCGGCTGGCGGAGACGCCGGACCTGCCGCGAGACCTGCGGGCGGCGGCGGTGCTGACGCCTCACCCGGGGGAGTTCGCGCGCCTGGCCAAGACGCTGGGCGTGCTGGAGCACCCGCGGACCGATCCCGAGAGGGCCGAGGCCGCCGGAGCGCTGGCCCGCAAGCTCGCGTGCGTTGTCGTGCTCAAGGGCGCGGCGACGGTCGTAGCGGACGGCGAACGCTCGTGGACGCTCGACGCGCCCAACCCGGCCCTGGCCACCGGCGGCTCGGGCGACGTGCTGGCCGGGATCATCGGCTCGCTGCTGGCCCAGCACTTTGAGGCCCGCCCGCCGGCAACCGGGGCATTGAGCCTGTTTGAAGCTGCGTGCCTGGGCGTCGCGGTGCACGCGATGGCAGGGAGGGCGTGGACCAGGAGCCGTCAGGCGACAGGCGGAATGTTGGCCGGCGACTTGCTCGACCCTATTCCCGCTTGCGTCCAGCACTTTCGCAGTCAGAGCTGAACAGCGTGACGCCCACAGTCAACCGCCCACGACGTGAGCGGACGACGCTTCAGGACGCCAACTCGCCCAGACCCGTCAATCCCAGCGGCTCTTTGCTGAAGAACGGCTCGGCGTACGCCGTGCCGATCCGTGTTCCCCAGTAGCCCAGGCTGTTGGTCACCCATTCGCGCGGCAGGCGCCCCTTCACCTGCTGGCCGATGCGCCCGGGGGCCACGAACTGCGAGTGGTACGCCTCCATCGCGGCGATCTTTTTCTCTTCGAAGCCGGTCACGTCGATCAGGAACGACGGCTGCGGCACCCAGCGCAGGTGCGTGGCGAAGTAATAGAACAGCCAGCGGGGGTAAGTGGGTGCGCCGGGGACGTTGGGGCCGCGACCGGTGGCCTCGCGCAGGCCGGGGATTTCCGGGAAGTCGAGCTTGGTGAGCTTGGCGTCGAAACGGGCGTCCTCGGCGATGCGTGTGACGGCCCGGTGATCGGGGTGGGCGTCCTCAAAGAACGGGACGAACAAGATGTTCGACTGATGGCCGCGGATCACCGAAGCGACCTTGTGGCGGGCGTCGATGGTGTGCTCAACGAAACGGTTCTTAAGCCCGAGTTGAACCCGCTTGACGCCGAGGATGGATGCGGCGGCCGCGGATTCGCGCGCACGGGTTTCAGGGCTGCCCAGTGGTGTGGGCTCGCCGTCGGTCATGTCGAGCAGCAGCACATCGTGCCCCTGCGACACGAGCTTGGCGATGGTGGCGCCCATGCCGGCTTCCTGGTCGTCGGGGTGCGGGCCGATGATGAGGATGTTGGGCATGGGAATGCGATGTGGGAGGTGGGATGTCGGACGTCGGATGTCAGATCTTGGGTGTCGAGTGTCGAGCTCTCTGGCCTGCTAGCCAGGCTGTGCCGGGAAAGAATGAGCAGCGATGTTGCTTGAGCGCGCCCCTCGGCTCCGGAGGTCATCCTGTTTCACAGATTGGCGCACGGGTCACCGCGCGCGGTGTTTCCAGCATCCAAACTCCAACATCCGACATCCCACATTTCACATTCCACATTTCCCCGGCGTCCCTCCGCGTTCGACCGATCAGACTGCGACCGGCGTCCCGCCAAGACGCGTCTCCATCGAGGCCAGAACGCGGCCGAACTCAGAGTCCGCGGCCCGGCGCTCGTCGATGGTGCGGACGGCGTGCATGACGGTGGTGTGGTCGCGCCCGCCGAAATACCCGCCGATCTCCTCGAGCGAGTAGCGGGTCAGTCGTCGGGCGAGAAACATGCATACCTGCCTCGGGTGGGCGATGGACTTCTGGCGCCGCTTGGACTGAAGGTCTGAGAGCTTGACGCCGTAGTGCTCGACAACGGTGTCGATGATGTTGGTGATGGTGATCTCCGGGCGGGTTCCGGGGGCGGCGCCCGGCCCGTTGCCCAGCGCGGCGCGGGCGAGGTCGAGGCTGATGGGAGACCGGTCGGCGTTGGCCTGCATCTGAACGCGGACGACAGCACCCTCCAGCTCGCGGATGTTGCTGGTGGTGCGCCCCGCGATGAAGCAGGCGACGTCGTCGGGCATCGTCAGGCCGCGGATCTTGGCCTTCTGCTTGACGATCTGCACCCGGGTGTCGTAGCAAGGCGGCAGCACCTCGACGACCAGCCCGCACTGGAAGCGGCTGCGGAGGCGGTGCTCAAGGTCGGGGATGTCGGCGGGGGCGGCGTCGGAACTGAGCACGATCTGACGGATGCCGGTGTAGAGCTCGTTGAAGGTGTGGAAGAACTCCTCCTGGGCTCGGTCGCGCCGGGTGAGGAAGTGGATGTCGTCGATCACGAGCACCTGCACGTCGCGGAAGCGGTGCCGGAAGTCGTTCATCTCGCCGGCCTGCACCGCCTCCATGAAATGATTGATGAAGTTTTCGCAGGATGTGTAGTGGATGTTGACGCCCGGCTGCTCGGCGAGCATGCGCAGGCACATGGCCTGGAGCAGGTGGGTCTTGCCCAGGCCCACGCCGCCGTGGATGAACATCGGGTTGTAGGTGCGCCCGGGGTTCTGACAGACAGCGAGCGCAGCCGCGTGGGCCAGGCGCGTCTCGGGGCCGACGATGAAGTTCTCGAATGTGTAATCCGGCACCAGGACCAGCCCCTCGTGGCGCGAGGGCACGCTGGGGGGGGTGGCGCCCGAGCGGAGGGCGGCGGGCTTGGTCTCGACACCGATGGCGCTCAGACCGGGGTGGCGCGGGGAGGAGCTCGGGCGTGGAGCGGCCCCGGGGGCGGGGACGGTCGCGTGGTTGTGGTTGTGCGACCCGTTGCGCTGCATCAGGGCCTCTTCGGCCCCGACGAACCGGAGGCTCAGCAGGTGCCCGGTGACCGACTGCAGGGCCTCGGTGAACCTGTCGGCGCACTTCTCGGCCAGGTATCGCTTATGGACCGGCTCGGCAACACAAACGCGGAACACACCCTCGCTGGCCCCCAGCGGCTCGATGTCATCGAACCACTGGCGGCACATGTCGGGGTGGTGCGCGCGGAGATACGACAGCACATCCAGCCAGATCTTGTGATCGGGGCCGGCCATGAGAAACTCACCTTTCAACGGACGCGGAGTCGACGCCTGTCGCCCGCGGGGTCTTGCCACAGAACGGAACGGAGAATCAACAGTCGAAGGGGATGAAGAGTTGCTTCTGCTCGGTCGGGATCGGCTTCGCGTGATGCGACGCCGCACGAATCAGACGCCCCGATCAGCAGCGTGATGTTGGTGTGGAAAACCTAAGGCCAGCGCGGGGGTGTGTCAAACGACTCTTCAAGATTTTGCGTGTGATCGCGTCGGCGCTAGCGCGGCGCGGGTCCGGTTGCGCCGGGACCGGTGAGGGGTTGCCCCGCGGGGCGCGGCGCCATGGGGCGCGGGGCTCCTGGCGGGGCCGAGCGCGGGGGTCCGAAGCCGCCGCCTCCCGGACCGCCGGGGCCGCCCGGGCCCCTGGGAGGGCCGAAAGGCTTCTTGAAACCCGGTCTCGCCGGCGGCACGTACGGCTGACCCGTGCGGGCGCACTCGGCGCGGATCGCGTCCTCCATCTGGCGCTCGTACCGCATCTTGTTGTCGCGGTGGTCCATCAGGAACTCGACCTTGTCGGCCAGGTCGCGCTTGACGTACTTCCGCAGCAGCTTGCGCGCTTCCATCATGTTCGACCGGCGCGACAGGTGGATGAGCACAAGCTTTTGGCACTCCAGCACCGGCAACCACTCCAGGATGTGCTTGAGGTGCATGTGCTTGCCGATCTGAGCGCGGTCCTCGTGGTCTTCCTCGAAGAACGTGCACTCGCAGATGACGATCTGGGCCTTGCGGACGTCGTCACGGATCAGCTGTGGGCCAGGGGCGGTGTCGCCCAGGAAGGCCACCAGCGGCACCTCAAGGGTGCGGGTGATGTCCTCTCCCTTGTCTTTCAGCTCGCGGAGTTTTTCCTGCGGCAGCTCGGCATACTCGGGCTTGAGCTTGCTCCGACGCTCCACCACCACATATCCGCACGACAGGCACGTGTGCTCCACCTCGAACATGCGGAGAATGATGTTGTTCTTCAGCTCGTACTCCTGCCCGGGATCGAGCTCGATGACGTTGTAGGGGGTGACCTGGCCCTCAAGGTCGATGTACCCCTCCATCATCCGGCGGACGGCCTTGGCGAGGCCCTTGTGGCAGATGATCGTGCCGGGCTCCATGCCCTGGAACTTGCGCTGGGAGCAGTAGTAGGCCAATCCGCCGATGTGATCCATGTGACCGTGCGTGACGGCCACGAACTTGGCCGCCAGCATCGGGCGCGGGCAGATGCCCATGTCGAACGCGATATCCAGCTCCGGGATCATCACGCTCGTCGCCTCGCCGGCGATGGACGTTCCTTGAACACGGAACGGCGGGATGAACAGGAACCCGAGGCCGGCCTCCTTGGCGGGGGGCTTTGGCAGCATCTTCGGAACCTCCACCGCCGGGCGGCTGGCCCGACGCGGCTAACACCTTGCACCTACTTCGGCTCGGCGCAAACGGACACACAGCGCCGTCGGAATGGTAGGGGTTCCGAGCGTGGGGGGGCAAATCGGGTGATCCGGGCTCAGCCCGCCGTCACCGGCGCCCGCCCCACCGAGTGGTACGTAAAGCCCGCCCGCTGTACCTGGTCGCGCTTGTAGAGGTTCCGGCCGTCAAAGATGACCGGAGACTTCATCAGCGACTTCATCCTGGTGAAGTCCGGGGTCTTGAACTCGTCCCAGTCGGTGGAGATCACCAGGGCGTCGGCGCCCTTGACGGTGTCGTACAGGCCGTTCACGATCTCGTACTTACCGGGGTTCTCGCGCTGAACGTTTTCTGCCGCCACGGGGTCGAACGCCCGCACCGTGGCGCCGGCGGCCTTGGCCTTCTCCATCAGCGTCAGCGCCGGGGCCTCGCGGATGTCGTCAGTGTGGGGTTTGAACGCCATGCCCCAGAAGGCGACGGTCTTGCCGCGCAAGCCGCCCGAGGCCGCGAAATGCTTCTCGATCTTGGCGAAGAACATGTCGCGCTGGCGCTGGTTCACGTCGTGCACGGCCTGGCTGAGCTGCGTGGGCACGCCGGACTTCTTGCCCATGCTGATGCAGGCCAGAGTGTCCTTGGGGAAGCACGAGCCGCCGTAGCCCAGGCCGGGGTAGAGGAACTGGTTGCCGATGCGCTTGTCGGCGCACATGCCCTCCCGCACGGCGGTGATATTTGCGCCGTAAGCCTCACACAGGTTGGCCATCTCGTTGATGAAGCTGATCTTGGTCGCCAGGAAGTTGTTGCTGGCGTATTTGACCATCTCGCTGGACAGGATGTCCATGATGTAGATGGGGTGCCCCTGGCGGACGAACGGGTCGTAGAGCTCGCGCATCAGCGCGCCGGTCCGCTCGCTCTCGACGCCGCAGACCACCCGATCGGGCTTATTGAAGTCGTTGATCGCCGCCCCCTCTTTGAGGAACTCGGGGTTGTTGGCGATGCCGAAGGGGATGTCGCCGACGACGGCCTTGATCCGGTCGCGCACGGCGAGCGAGGTGCCGACCGGCACCGTGGACTTCACCACGATCACCTTCGGCTCCTGCTTGGGCCCCAGGCTCTTGATGACCCGCGCGATGTCGTCCGCGGCGGACCAGATGTACTTCATGTCCGTGTCGCCGTTGGCCCCGGTGGGGGTGCCGACGCAGATGAAGATCATCTGGGCGTCGCGGTAGGCGCGCTCAACATCGGTGGTGAACGCCAGCCGCCCGGCCCTGACGTTCTTCTCCATCAGCTCGGTGAGCCCCGGCTCATAGATGGGGCAGCCGCCGGAGTTGAGGGTGTCGATCTTGCGGGAATCGACGTCGAGGCAGATGACGTCGTTGCCGGTGTTGCTGAAGCACACGCCGGTGACGAGTCCAACGTATCCGGTACCGACCATCGTGAGACGCATTGCTTGGTTCCTCGTATCAGAGAGCTTTCACCGCGGAGACGCGGAGAACGCGGAGGGATTCAGGGCAGAAAGTGCGAGAGAGGGAGTTTCAGACAGGTGCTTCGGCGGATTACACGGGCTTGACGATCCGTTCGCGGCTGGAGTTGGGTGCTCGACATCTCAACTCAGAGTCTCAATCAACTGACTCCCTCCGCGAACTCCGCGTCTCCGCGGTGAGAACAATCAATAGTTGGGCGTGGGCGCCCTGTAGCTGGAGATATCGATCGATCGGAACCACTCGATGGTCTTCTTCAGACCGTCGCGGAGGGCCACCTTGGGTTCCCAGTTGTTCAGGTGTTTCTTGGCGAGCGTGATGTCGGGCTGGCGCTGCAGCGGGTCGTCGGCGGGGAGCGGCTTGTAGACGAGCTGGCTCTTGCTGCCGGTAAGCTCGACCGTCAGCTCGGCGAGCTGCTTGATCGTGAACTCGCCCGGGTTGCCGATGTTGACCGGGCCGACAAAGCTGTCCGGGCCGTTCATCATGCGGATGATGGCCTCGACCAGATCGTCGCGGTAGCAGAACGAGCGGGTCTGCGACCCGTCGCCGTACAGCGTGATCGGCTCGCCGCGGAGGGCCTGGCGGATGAAGTTCGAGACGACGCGCCCGTCGAAGGGGTGCATCCGCGGGCCGTAGGTGTTGAAGATGCGGACCATCCGGATGTTGACCTTGTTCATCCGGTGATAGTCCATGAACAGCGTCTCGGCGGCGCGCTTGCCCTCGTCGTAGCAGGCGCGGGGACCGAGCGTGTTGACGGCGCCCCGGTAGCTCTCGGGCTGGGGGTGGACCTCCGGGTCACCGTAGACCTCGCTGGTCGACGCCTGCAGGATCTTGGCCCGGCACCGCTTGGCCATGCCCAGCATGTTGATCGCGCCCATGACGCTGGTCTTCATGGTCTTGATGGGGTTGTACTGGTAGTGGCCCGGGGCGGCGGGGCAGGCGAAGTTGTAGATCTCGTCCACCTCGAGATAAATCGGCTCGGTCACGTCGTGCCGGATGAACTCGAAGTTCTTCTGGCCCAGCAGGTGCTCGACATTGGACTTCACGCTCGTGAAGAGGTTGTCGAGGCAGATCACGTCGTGCCCGTCGGCCACCAGCCGCTCACACAGGTGCGAGCCGAGGAACCCGGCGCCGCCGGTGACGAGGATTCGCTTGGTTAGTGACAAGGGGGCAGGCTCCGGGTGACTGGTATCCGGCGGACGTTCGGGCGTGGCGCCCGGGCCCGGCCACGGCCGGACACCCGGGATGCGCCGGGGTGGACAGATCGGGAAAAGGGGCCGATAGTCTAGCGACGGCGGTTCGCGTTTCCTTGTTCATCGGCCTTTGAGCGAGGCCGCTGAGCCCTACGCTTGAAAGCTCTCCGGCGTTCGCGGGCGCGCGTGAACATTCCCCAAACATCGGACCCGAACCAAGTGCCCACCGCCAAGCCCCCAGAGTCCTCGCCGCGCCGCCGCGCCTTGATCACCGGCATCACCGGTCAGGACGGGTCATACCTGGCGGAGTTCCTGCGCGACAAGGGCTACGAAGTCCACGGGATCATCCGGCGCTCCAGCAGCTTCAACACGGGGCGGATCGAGCACATTTATCAGGACCCTCACGAGACCAACCGCCGGATGATCCTCCATTACGGGGATATCACCGAGGCCGCCACGCTGGCATCGATCATCCACCGCGTCGAGCCCGACGAGGTCTACAACCTGGCGGCCCAGAGCCACGTCCGCGTCAGCTTCGACATGCCGATCTACACCGCCGAGACGGTCGGGATGGGCGCGCTCAAACTGCTGGAAGCGGTGCGGACCTACCAGACCGAGTCCGGCAAGACGGTCCGCTTTTACCAAGCGTCGAGCTCGGAGATGTTCGGGATGGTGGCCGAGACACCGCAGCGGGAATCCACCCCGTTCCGCCCGCGCTCGCCCTACGCGGCGGCCAAGGTGTTCGCCCACGACATGACCGTGAACTACCGCATCGCCTACGGCATGCACGCCAGTTGCGGCATCCTCTTCAACCACGAGAGCCCGCGCCGCGGCGAGACGTTCGTGACCCGCAAGATCACCCGCGCCGCCGGGCGCATCAAGCTCGGCCTGCAGGACAAGCTGTACCTCGGCAACCTCGACGCCAAGCGCGACTGGGGTTTCGCCGGCGATTATGTGCGCGCGATGTGGCTGATGCTGCAGCAGGACAAGCCCGACGACTTCGTGATCGCCACCGGCGTGTCCCTGAGCGTACGTGAGTTCCTGGCGATGGTGTTCGACCAGGTCGGCGTGGACTGGAAAAAGCACGTCGAGGTGGACCCGCGGTATTTCCGTCCCGCCGAGGTGGAGACGCTGCAGGGCGACGCGGGCAAGGCCCGCGCGAAGCTCGGCTGGTCGCCGACGGTGAAGGTCGAAGCGCTGGCGCGGATGATGGCCGAGAGCGACCTCGAACTGGCCCGGCGCGAAAAGACCTTGCGCGACGCCGGGCATGACATGGCCGGGTCGCAGCGGCATGCGCAGCAGGTTTGAACCTCCCGCGTCGACGCCGGCAACTTCAACCGAATAACCCTGCTCCCGCGATCTCGTCCGGCCATCGCTCGGGCGACGTCTCGCCCGCGTTGATCCAAACAGACCCCGGCAGCGCGCGGAACCGCTTCAGCCACGTCCGCTGGTTCTTGGCGAATCGACGAGTTTCTATCTTGGTCCGCTCCAGCGACTCGGCGACCTGGTCGGGGCGACCACCGGCCGCCAGCGCGACGGCGATCTGCTTGTAGCCCAGCGCCTCCCGCGCCTGCGGTCCGAGCCGCCCGGCGTCGAGCAGCCCGCGCACCTCATCCACGAGGCCGCGCTCGAACATCTGTTTCACGCGGGCGTTGATTCGCCGATTCACGGCCTCGGCGGGCCAGTCAAGGCCGATGATGACCGCATCGGCGCGCGGCGTGCCCCCGCGGTCTTCCCACTGCGCCTGCTGGACGCTGATGGGAACACCGCTGCACCGATAGACCTCCAGCGCCCGCACCGTGCGGCGAACATCGTTGAAGTGGATGCGGGATGCGGCGGCGGGATCCACCCGCTCCAACTCCGCCCGGCGCGCCCGCGGGTCCATCGCCGTCAGCTCGCCCCGCAGGGCGGCGTCTTCGGGCGGCCCCTCGAACAAGCCCTCGAGCAGCGCCTTGACATATAGGTTGGTCCCCCCCACCACCACGGGCACGCCACCGCGGGCGCGGACGTCTGCGATCGCGGCCTCGGCGAGCCTGAGCCACCGGTCGACGGTGAACGCCTCCGTCGGCTCGGCGACATCGATCAGGTGATGCACGATACCCGCGCGCTCTTCGATGGTCGGCTTGGCGGTGCCGATGTCCATGCCCCGGTACACCTGCATCGAGTCCGCCGACACCACCTCCGCCGGACCGCGCCCGGCCGCGTTCAGGCGCAGGCACAACTCGACGGCGAGCGAACTCTTGCCGCCGGCGGTGGGGCCGACGATGAAGGGAAATCTGCTATTCACCGCGGAGTTGGTGCTCCACCGCGCAGGCGAGGAGAGCACGGAGTGAGACTTGGAATGAATCTGGAAACGATCAACGGCCCACTGGGCCGAATGCCGCATCGTAGGTGATCACGGAGCCGTCGGGCGGTGCTTGCACGAGACTTGGCGCGGCTCGCGCTCTAAACTTCTTTCCTCACATTCTCATCCGCCCTGCGTTCCCCGCGCCCCCGCGGTGAATGCTTCTCTCGGAGATTCCAATGCCAAAGCGCAACATCGGCCAGGTCGACGTCAAATCCAAGCGCGTGCTCATGCGCGTCGATTTCAACGTGCCGCTCAAGGACGGGCACGTATCGGACGACCTGCGCATCCGCATGGCCGTGCCCAGCATCAGGAACGTCCTGGACCGGGGCGGGCGGCTGATCCTGATGTCGCACCTGGGCCGCCCCAAGGGCGCCGGCTACGAGCCCGAGTTCTCCCTCGAGCCCGGCGCCAAGCGGCTGAGCGAGATCATCGGCAAGCCCGTGAAGTTCCCCAGCCACGACTGCATCGACGCCCAGTCTTCCGCGGCGGCCAACGCGCTGCGTGACGGCGAGGTGATGCTGCTGGAGAATCTCCGCTGCCACAAGGCCGAGCAGAAGGGCGACGAGGCGTTCGCCGCCAAGATCGCCGCGCTGGGCGACATCTACTGCAACGACGCTTTCGGCACCTGCCACAGGGCCGACGCGTCGATGGTCGCGGTGCCCAAGCTGATGAAGGGCAAGCCGCGCGTCTGCGGCTTCCTGGTTGAGAAGGAGATCAAGTACCTCGGCGACGCGCTGGCCAGCCCGAAGCGACCGTTCGTTGTCGTGCTCGGCGGGGCCAAGGTGAGCGACAAGCTCCCCGCCATCGAGTTCCTGCTGCCCAAGGCCGACGCGATCATCATCGGCGGGGCGATGGCCTTTACGTTCCTCAAGGCCCAGGGCAGGAAGGTCGGTTCTTCGCGCGTCGAGGAAGACAAGCTCGCCGACGCCCAGCGCATCCTCGCGTTGGCGGCCTCACAGAAAAAGACGCTCCACCTGCCGACGGATCATGTGTGCGCCGACAAGTTCGAGGAGAACGCCGCGCCGAAGGCCGCCGGCGCCGACATCCCCGACGGCCTGATGGGCCTGGACATCGGCCCCGCCACCCGCGCCGCCTACGCCGGCGTGCTGCGGTCGGCCAAGACCGTGGTCTGGAACGGGCCGATGGGCGTGTTCGAGTGGAAGAACTTCGCCGCCGGCACCAGGGCCGTAGCCGATGCGCTCGTCGAGGCCACCAAGTCCGGCGCTGTCACCATCGTTGGCGGTGGAGACTCCGCCGCGGCCGCCGACGAGTTCGGCATCGCCGACAAACTCAGCCATGTCTCCACCGGCGGCGGTGCGAGCCTCGAGATGCTCTCGGGCTCGGCGTTCGAGAGCGTCGGGCTGCTCGACGAAGGCTGATAAGCGCGGCGAGACCGAGGCGATGGAGAGGGAGTTCATCCCCCTAGCCCCGCCACGGCCACAAGCGTCGCGTGCTTATCGGAATCGGCGCCGCACCCCGTGGTTTGCGCGGGCGTGTGCTATCCTGTCGGCACGTCACCCCGCGTGATCGGGCAGGAGAGAACCATGAAGACCGTTTGTGTGCTGCTGTGTGCGTGCGCCTCCACCGCGTCGGCGGCGGTTCCGACGTATTCGGGCTTCCAGATGCTCGCCCGAACCAACTTCGCCTCCAACCCCGGCGGCGCGTTCAACGTGCCCGGCTCGTGGTTTTTCTCCGGCGAAGACATCCGCCTCAACGACAGCCGCCAGGTCGCGTTTCACCTGAGCGTCACCAGCGGCACGTTTCAGAGCATCTGGTTCGGGCAGGTGAGCGGCACAGGCCCGACCGGCACCGGCGCCGTGGTTTACAGCTCCAACCCCGCCGACGACGCCTTCCTCTCCCGCGTCGGCCTCAACAACCTCGGGCGCGTCGTGTGGGAGCAGAACTTTACCGGCGGCGTGCCGGGTCTGTACTTCTACAACCACCCCACCGTCACCAGCGGGCTGCTTACCACCCAGCCGTTCGGGACCTCGTCTTGGAGCTCGCCGAACGTCAATGACTCGGGGCACGTGGGATTCCGCTCCAACTTCGGCACCAATCGCCAGGCGTGGACGAGCTGGGACCCCGCGCTGCCGGGGGGCGTGGTGCACCACGCCGTCGAGGCGGGGCTGAATCCCGCCAGCCCGTACTCGTTCCTGTTCACGCCCAGCTTTAACAATGCCCGCCAGATCGCCGGCCATGTCCGCCTGGGCGCGGCGGGGGCAACCGGCTCGTCTCAGCCCGACGAGGTCCGCGTCTTCAACCCCGATGGCTCAAGCATCCTCATCGCGCAGGACCGCGACGCCAACCCTTCCTCCAACTTCACCAGCATCGACAACAGCGTTGGGCTGAACAACCAGGGCGTGGTCGCCTTCACCGTCAACCTGTTCACCGGCGGTCGGGCAGTCATGCGCTCCGACGGCGTGAGCACCGTCACGATCGCCTCCACCGCCGCCCCCGTTGGCGGCGTTCAGGTCACCGACGTCGAGTTCTTCGCTCCCTCACTCAACGACGCCGGCGTAGTCGCCTTCCGAGCCAAGGACAGCGCCGGACGCCGGGCCGTCTGGGTGGGCGACGGCGTCACACTGCGCCGGGTGGTCACCCATCTCGACCTCCTGCCCAGCGACCTCGGCAGCGCCCGCGTGGAGCAGAACGACGCCAGCCCGGTGTTCGGCGGCGCACCGAGCATCAACAGCCGCGGCGACGTGGCCTTCAACGCCGCCCTCACGCCGCCCGACAACAACCAGATCGAGTGGGGCACCGGCGTGTATGTCGCGCTCGCCGCACCGCCGCCCTGCCCCGGCGACCTGAACGCCGACCGTGTCGTCAACACCGCCGACCTGCTGATCCTGCTCGGGAACTTCGGCGCCAGCGTTACTCCCGGCTCGGGCGGCGACATCGACGGCAACGGCGCCGTGAACACCCAGGACCTGCTCGCGCTGCTGGGCGTGTTCGGCTCGCCGTGCCCGTGATCCCCGGCGCACCGACCGAACCGGGCCGCCTACTCCGTCATTGCGGTACCCTGCGGCGTCGATGCGCCCTCTGACCCACCTGCTCATCCTCACGGCCCTGGCGGTCCCGCTCTACGCGCTGAACCCCACGGCCCTGGGCATCTTCACGCCCCAGGAAGCCATCCGCGCCCACGTCGGGCGCGAGATGCACCAAGCGGGCAACTGGATCGTCCCGGTGCGCCGCGGCAAGCCCTACCTCGCCAAGCCACCCCTGATCTACTGGTGCCAGCGCGTGCTGGCAATGTCTCACGGCGCCACCGTGAGCGAGCTGGAGGTGCGCCTCAACTCGGCCATCTGGGGCTGGGCGGGCGTGATCGCGACATACCTCGTCGGTCGCCGGATGCTGCGCGACGCCGGCGCAGACGATCAAACAAAGATCGACGCGGCGGCGTTCCTCGGGGCGCTGTTCCTCGAGCTCGGCGTGGCGTACTGCCACAACAGCCGCGCCGGCGAGATCGACATCATGCTCGTCGCCCCGGTCGTTGTGTGCATCGGCGCAATCCACGCGGCGTGGACCGGCTACCTCGCCGATCGGCGCACGCGGTGGGGCGCGGTGGCGCTGGCGACCGGCGCTGGCGCCGTCGCGGCGCTCGTCAAGGGCCCGGCCCCGACGATGGTGATCGCGCTGGGCGGCTACGCCCCCGTGCTGCTCCGCGCGTTCGTGCCGCGAGACTCCGAAAAGTCGCCGTCGTGGCTCAAGCAGCTTCAGTGCGTACACCCGCTCGTGGTGCTCGGCGTTCCGCTGCTTGTGTTCTGGGGCTGGCTGAAGCTCGTCGCGGCGCGGATCGGCCCCGACCTGATGAAAGCCCAGATCGAGATCGAGGTCGAGGACAACCTGAGGATGTTCCGCCTCTCGGCCTGGGGCCACAACTTCGAGGCGGTGTCGTGGTCACTGGGCGCGTTCGTCATCGCCGGGGTCATCGGCCTGGGCGTGTTGGCGACCCGCTGGAGTTCGCTCGCGCCCGGCAAGTTGATGCTGGTTCTGTGGTTCGTGCTGGGGTTTGTCGGCTTCAGCCTGACCACGCAAGGGGTGGACCGATACCTGCTGCCCATCCTGCCGGCGCTGTCGCTGATCGCCGGGTGGGCGGTCCGACGACGGTTGGAACTCGACCCGCGGCCCCGCGCCCTCTGCGCCGTCGTCGCGACGGCGGTGGTGGCGCAGGGCGGCGTGATGGTGTGGTGGGAAGCCTTCGGTCGCACGGCGGCGTGGGCCACGCGATCGCCGCGTGCGTACATGCGCGAGCTGGTCACCAAGGCCGACCCCGCGCGCATGGGAACGCTCAACTACAACGCCGACGCCCTGGACTACTACGCTGACCACGCACTGGAGGTGTGGGGCAAGAACCGCTTCGGGCGCCCGGTCGCGGAGCTTGTAGAACGCCTCCGCAAGGAAGACCCCGCCACGGCGAAACCGTACACGTTGCTCGTGCACGAAGAGTCCGATGTGAACCGCAAGCGCTTCGGCGCCGCCGAGAGCGAGCTGAAGGCCGCGGGTCTTGAGTGGACGGAAATCCCCATCAGCGCCGACTACCGGCGCGCACCGGGGAACTCGCGGCTGCTGGCGTGGAATGTGCGCCCGGCGCCCGACGCCCCAAAGTAGCGCCGGCCCCCCGGCCCCCCGGCCCCCGCATTCACGCCGCGCTTCGGCGAGCTTGGTCAGTCGCGGTACTTCGCGTGGCACTCTTTGCACGACGCCGCCACGAGCTTCAACTGAGCCGCGGCCATGGGGGCATCGGACCCGGCGGCGTTAAGCGCGTCTTCAAGTTTCTGCGCGCTCTCGCCGGCCCCACGCATCCACCGGGCGAACTCTTCGGGCCGGCGCATGGCGCCCTCGCCATTCGCCAGCACGCGGAACAGGTCGGCCAGCTTGCCCGCCTCCGCCGCGGGAACCAGGTCGGGGTGGTCCGCCGGCGCCGCCCAATCCGCCATTTCGATCAGCTTGAGGTTGTCCAGCGTCTCATCGATCTCGACCATCCCCTTCACGAGGCTCGACGGCGTCCAGACCGAGGGGAAACTCGCCGGCACCGCGTCGATCACCCCCATGCTCACCGGCGTCGCCTCGGCGGCGCAGGCGTACAGGCCCACGTAGTTCGGGGCCGTGCCGGAGACTTTCATGCGGGCGACCGCTTCGTCGGGCGTCATCCACCCCAGCGAGACCGCGACCGCCGCCGCCGCCCCCGCCGCGCGGTGCTTGCCGTGGTGGCAGTGGAGATACACCGGCCCGTCCTTCACCGCGTCGCGCACGGCACGGACCAGTTGAAGCTTGCGCGCTTCGTCGAAGCCGTTGTAGCCGATGGGCAAGTGGATGTAGCGGATGCCGCGCTGCTCGGCGAGAGCCACATCCGGTGTGGCGCCGTCGACGCTGATGACGGTCTTGACGCCGAGAGATCTCAGAGTGTCAAACCCCTGGTCGCCCTCGGGGGCGGCGCCGGCGAGGAAGTTGTCGTGGTAGGCGACGGTATTGGGGAGGGAGGGGAGGTCGCGGGGCGAACTCGACACATCATGAACTGAGTCGTTTGCTTCGGCACGAGCGAGAGGCTGTGGACCCATTTCACCAGCATGTCGCGAGCAGCCATCGGCCAACGCTACAGCTGCTGAAACCGCAAACACCTTGCCTACAAGTGAGAGGACTCGCATCGTTCCAGCAAGATACGCGTTCCACCGGCAGACGGTTCACTCAAATCGAATCCCCTGCGCCAGCGGCAAATCCCCGCCATAGTTGATTGTGTTGGTCTGCCGCCGCATGTACGCCTTCCACGAGTCAGACCCCGACTCGCGCCCGCCGCCGGTTTCCTTCTCGCCGCCGAAGGCCCCGCCGATCTCGGCCCCGCTCGTGCCGAGGTTCACGTTCGCGATACCGCAGTCGCTGCCGGCGTGGCTGAGGAACCGCTCTGCGGTCTGCGACGATCCGGTGAAGATCGCCGAGCTGAGGCCCTGAGGCACGTCGTTGTGGGCCGCCATCGCCTGCTCGAAGGTGTCGAACTCGAAGATGTAAAGAATGGGGGCGAAGGTCTCTTCGCGGGTGATGTTCGGAACCTTGCCCTTGGGCACCCGCACGATGGTCGGCTCGACGAAGTGGCCACAGGTGTGCGTGAAGCGCTCGATGCCCGGCACGCCGCCGGCGAGCACCTGGCAGCCCTCCTCGGTCGCCCTCACGATCGCGGCGCGCATCTGCTGCACGGCGTTGTCGTGGATGAGCGGGCCCATCAGCGTGCCCTCGGCCATGGGGTCGCCGATCTTCACCGTCTTGTAAGCGTTGAGCAGGCGCGGCACGAGCTTGTCGGCGGTGCCACCCACGCACAGCACGCGACGCGTGCTGGTGCAGCGCTGCCCTGCGGTCCCGACGGCGCCGAACACCACGGCCCGGGTGGTCAGGTCGATGTCCGCGTCTGGCATCACAATGATCGCATTGTTGCCGCCCAGTTCCAGCAGGCACCGCCCCACCCGCCCCGCCACCACCTGGCCCACCCGCTTGCCCATGCGGCAACTCCCGGTGGCGCTGATGAGCGGTAGCCGATGGTCGGCGACCAGGAACTCCCCCACTTCGGCGTCGTTGCCGATGACCAGCGTGAACAGATCCTCGGGCTTGACCGCGCCTGATGGTCGGAAGATGTCCTGCGAGCGCATCACGTCGTGCGCCACGCGCGTTCCCGCCACCGCGATCAACGGCGTGAACAGGCTGGGCTTCCACAAGACGCTGTCGCCGCACACCGCCGCCAGCATCGCGTTCCACGCCCACACCGCGATGGGGAAGTTGAACGCCGTGATGACGCCCACGGCGCCCAGCGGGTGCCACTGCTCCATCATGCGGTGCTTCGGGCGCTCGCTGGGCATGGTCAGGCCGTAGCACTGGCGCGACAGGCCGACGGCGAAGTCGGCGATGTCCACGCACTCCTGAACCTCACCCTTGCCCTCGGCAAAGATCTTGCCCATCTCCAAAGTCACCAGCGCGCCCAGGTCATCGAGTTTGTCGCGGAAGGCGTTGCCGATGCGCCGCACGATCTCGCCGCGCTTCGGCGCCGGCACCTCGGCCCATGCCCTCTGCGCCGCTACTGATCGGGCCAGCGCGTTCTCCGCATCGGCCCGGCTGTGCAGGCGATAGCCCGCCAGGATGCGCCCCGTCGCTGGGTTCCATGACCAGGCGACTTTGGGGTCGCTGGGCGGGAGTTGCGAGGGCGCCAGCCCCGCCGGCGGGGCGACCACGCGGGGGTCATCGAACACCCCCAGGCGGCAGAGCAGGGCGTCGGCGAACTCGGGGGTAGAGGAGCGAGCGGGGGCGAGGGATGGGGCGGGGGTGGCCATAGGGTCGATCATATGGATGGGCAATGGCTTGGGGAGCGACTCGCGGCCTGGGCCGACCAAGAGGCCCGATAGGTCGCCGGTGTCCCATGAGTCCTCTCAGAACTTGTGTTACCCTTCACCAACTCCGGGCCCGCGTAGGGGGGTTTGTTGCGCATCAACCGAAGAAGGAGAAGCCGATGGTCAGCCTTGCGCAGCTTTGGATGCCGATTCTCGCCAGCGCCGTCACCGTGTTCATCGCCAGCTCGGTCATCTGGATGGCCCTGCCCATCCACAAGAAGGACTACAAGAGCTGCGGCGAGCACGAGGGGCGGCTGATGGACTTCATCAAGAGCGCCGGGTTCGCACCGGGCGTCTACTTCATGCCGTGGTGCCAGCACGGCGGCAAGCCCGACCCCGCCACACAGGAGAAACAGAAGAACGGCCCCTGGGCGTCGCTGATCGTGCTCCCCAAACCCAACATGGGCAAGATGCTGGCGATGTGGCTCGTGCACATCCTGCTGGTCGAGGTGTTCGTGGCATACATCACCTCGCACGCCGGGCTGATCTCCGGTTCGGACTACCTCAAGGTCTTCCGCGTGGCCGGAGCCACCAGCTTCCTGGCCTTCGCGGGGTACTCAATCCCGCTGTGCGTCTGGCACGGCATGCCGTGGTCGCAACTTCCCGGACGCGTGTTCGACGGGCTGGTCTACACCGGGCTCACCGCGGGCATGTTCGGCTGGCTGTGGCCGCACGCCGCGGTCGCGTAAACATGCCCAAAGGCGATTCGCACGCGTTTGCACGCCGAAGATGAGTCCTCGAATCGTCGCGTTGCCCCGGGGGAACGCTGCTGCGTGTGCGTTCGTCGGGTCGATGATGAAATCGTGACCCGTCCCACGGACACCCCGAGGGCGCAGTTCGTGCGTCGGCGCTGGCGCGAGGTATTCGCGCAGCAGACTGGCGCCCCCATCGCGGTCTACCCCGCCGGGCGTCACACCCGTTGGCTGCTGGAGACTGTCCGGGTCCACGCCGACGGACCGCCCGTGGCGGCGGTGCTGGACGACGAGCCGGGTGCCCGGCGCGAAATTGCGGGCATCGGAGTCCGTCGCATGGCCGATGCTGACCCGCGCACCCTCGCGGCGGTCGTTGTGTCCTCCGATTCCATCGAGGAGCGGCTGGCGGCCCGTGCCGCGGCGTGGGCGGGAAGCGCCAGGGTGATCCGACTCTACGAGTCCCTGCCGCCGGGGCCGTACGACGGCTCTCACGATGAGATGTTCACCCGCCTGGCCACACTGGCGCCGGGCACGCTGACCGAGGAGCAGGTGGGGGAGTTCACGACGGTCCGCCGCCTGCCCCGCGTGGAATCCCGTTCGCCGGGCCAGCCCCTGCCCGTACCGCCCGATGGGGCACGATCCGGTTACGACGGGCGCGCCGTGGACTACCTTTCGCGCGGGCGCGCCGCCGCCGAGGCGATCCTGCGGGCCGCCCGGCCCCACCTCGCGGGGTCCCCGTGCAGCGCCATTCTCGAATGGGGCTGTTCCAGTGGTCGGGTGCTGCGCCACATGCCGGACCTGGTCATCGGAGCGGCGTGCTGGGGGTGCGACATCGACGCCTGGAGCATCAACTGGGCCGCGGCCCACCTCGCCCCCCCGCTGCGCCTGTTCCGATCCACCACCACCCCCTCGCTGCCCCTGGAAACCGGCGCGTTCGACCTGGTCTACGCCGTCAGCGTGTTCACCCACCTCTCGGACCACTTTGACGCGTGGCTGATGGAGCTTCGGCGCATCCTCCGCCCCGGGGGGGTCTTGGTGGCGACGATCAACGACGAGCGGGTCTGGGCCCGCTGCGCGGCCGAGCCGGGCTGGATGCTCACTACCCTGTGCCCCCGGCTGGACTTCTCCCACCCCCTCAGTGACGACTTTGTCACCCACGGCCTGGGGCCCCACGCGCAGTCCTTCTGGCATACCCAGGGGGTCCGTCGGCGCTGGAGCTTCGCCCTCGATGTTCTCGAGTTCCTGCCAGATCTCATCGATGGGCAGACCGGCGTGGTGCTGAGGCGGCCGGCTCCCCCCGGGGGATGACCGGGTCGACTATTGCGAGACTGGGGGCGTGCGGCCCGATAAAGTGCGCTAGAGTCACGCCTCGCCGCGGCCGGTTGCCGCGCGCCTTGGCCTCGTTCGTCGCTTCTTTCGCCTCCTTCCGCCGTTCCCCCCCGGCCCCCGGCCCCCGGAGCCCCCCTTGCTGCTCGACGACATCCTCAGTTGGTTCAGTGTGGACATGGGAATCGACCTGGGTACCTGCAACACCCTGGTCGCGGTCCGTGGCGAGGGGATCGTCCTCAACGAGCCCTCGGTGGTCGCGGTGCGCAAGGGGACCAACATCGTTCTGAACAACGGCGAGGCGGTGGGCTGGAAGGCCAAGGAGATGCTCGGCAAGACGCCGGGCTCCATCACCGCCATCCGCCCCCTCAAGGAAGGCGTCATCTCGGACTTCGACATCACCGAGGCGATGCTGAGCTACTTCATCCGCAAGGTGAACGGACGCGGCCGGTTCGTCGGCCCGCGCGTCATCATCGCTGTGCCCAGCGGGATCACCGAGGTGGAGAAGACCGCCGTCAAGCAATCGGCCATCCACGCCGGCGCCCGCCTGGTGTTCCTGGTGGAGGAGCCTTTGGCCGCGGCGATCGGAGCCGGGCTGCCGTTCGCCGAGGCGACCGCCAGCATGATCGTGGACATCGGTGGCGGCACGACCGACGTGGCGATCCTGTCGCTGGCCGACATCGCGGCCTGCGAGAGCCTCCGCGTCGCCGGCGATGACATGGACGAGGCGATCATCAGCCACATGAAGAAGGCCTTCAACCTGGTGATCGGCGAGCAGACCGCCGAACGGGTGAAACTGGAGATCGGCTCGGCGGCGCCCGTCGGCCCCGAGACCACCATGGAGGTCCGCGGACGCGACATGGTCTCGGGCCTGCCGCGCAAGACCACCGTCACCAGCGAAGAGATCCGCGAGGCCCTGCAGGAGCCGGTCGGGGCCATCACCCAGGCGGTGCTGCGGACGCTCGAGCGGGCAGAGCCGGAACTGGCGGCGGACCTGGTGGTGAACGGCGTGACCCTGGCCGGCGGCGGGGCGCTCTTGCGGGGCATCGACGTGGTCATCGAGAAGCGCACCGGCATGAAGACCGTCATCGCCGACGACCCGCTCACCTGCGTCGCCCGCGGGACCAACCAGTTCCTCGAGAACTTCGAGTCCTGGCGCTCGACGATCGACGGCAGCATGGACCAGTAGCGGCCCCCCGGAAGGGGCCGCAAAGCGAAAAGTGAAAATCGAAAAGCGAAAATTCAGATTGACCCCGAGCACAGCCCCGTCATCGGGGTTCTTCGTTTTCGCTTTTCTCTTTTCATTTCTCGCTTTCGAGCGCAGCGCATGCCCCGCGGCCTGACCAGTTCACGCAACCTCCTGCTGCTGAGCGTGCTCGCGCTGCTCGTGCTGTCGCTGCTACCCACGAAGTACTCGGGGTGGGTGCGGGGGCTGAGGAACCCGGTGGACGTGGTCATCCGCCCGGCCAGCGGGCCGTTCGCTGCTCTGTCGGTGTGGCTCCGGCCCGAGGGGCGCAGCCCGGAGCCGACCGAGTCGGAAGAGGCGATCGCGCGCGACCGCGACGAGCTCAAGTGGCTCTACGCGCGGGCGGTGGACCGGGTCGCGGAGCTCGAATCGCTGGTGAAGGACCTGCAGGGCGGCGCGTTCGCGGCCCCGCCCGGGCTGAAGAGGCTCGAAGGTACGCGGGTCGGCTCCGACGCCGCCTCGGGCACCGTTGACGTGGCCAGGGGCGCCGCCGACGGAGTACGAAAGGGCGCCGTGGCGGTGGCGCGCCGGAGCGAGCAGCTCGTCGGCGTCGCCACCGACGTGCGCACCAACGTCACGGCCTTCCGCCTGCTGACCCACAAGCCTCCCGGCGGACGGGCACGGACCACGGACGAGTTCGTTTTCGTCGTGGGATGTGTCATGCCCGAGGGCCCCTTCACGGCGGCGCAGCTGCTGAGCTTCCCGCGGTGCCAGCTCCTGGCGGTGGGCGACGGCTCGCTGGTGGATGAGAATGTGAAAGAGGACGCCGCGGCGCTGATGCAGCCGGGGATGCTGGTCCGGTGTATCGACGATACCTGGCCCGACGCCGCCCGGATGCTCGTGCTGGGGCGGGTGGTGCGTGTCGAGCCGGGGAGCAACCCGCTGTTCCGGAGGATCGTGGTGCGACCCGACACGGACATCTCCCGCGTCAAGAGTGTCATCATCCGTTGGGCGGAGCAGTCGGCGCGCCGAAGCGGCCCCGCGGGCACCGGGGGTGCGCCTTGAACTGGCTGCTGGGCGTGGTCGCCGCGTGGATCGCCCTGGGCGCCGACCTGGGCCTGCGCGATGCGCTGCAGGCGGGCACGGCCCCGATCCTGCCCAGCTTCGTGCTCATCCTGGTGATCTTCGTGGCCACCTGGGCGCGGCGCGGGGCGGCGCTGTGGTTCGCTCTGGCCATCGGCGCCGCCGCCGACCTGGTCACCAACGTGGCCACAACTTCAGGCGACACCATCACCGTCCTGGGCCCCAGGGCACTCGGCATGCTGACGGCGGGGTACACCGCCTACATGCTGCGGGCGTGGATGTTCCGGCGAAACGCCGTCGCGGTGGCGGTCATGAGCTGCGTCGGCGGGTGCGTCGCGGGCGTCGTGATCGTGACGCTGCTCAAGACCCGTTCCGCGTACGACTCGCTCGAACTCGGGCGCGCCACCAGCGAGCTGGGGGTCCAGATCCTGTCGGCGTTCTATTCCGGCGCGGCGGCCCTGCTCGTCGCGCCCGTGCTGGGCTTCCTCAAGCCGGCTTTCGGGTTCCCGTCGCAGGGGCGCGTCGGCCGGTCGCGATGATCTGCCGAACAGGTTCACCGCGGCGGCGAGGAGATGGCCGAGCGAGCCCGTCAACCGACTCCGAATCTCCAATCCGCACACGCCGCGCCCCCGCGGTAATTCCCCTTCAGAACGGGAACATCACCCCCGCGTAGACCATCGGCGAGTCGCGCGAAGGGTTGTCGTCGGTGCCGCTCGTCGAGGCGTTGGAGACGTGGGCCCAGCGCACACCCACGTCCAGGCGCGTGCCGGAGTCACCCAGCGCAATCGTCGCGCCCACGCCGGCGCGGGGCGTGAAGTTGTACCGCGTCCCCTCGGGCGGGACCCTCTCGTCGGTGAACACCATGCCGATGCCCACGTCGGCGTACACGCTCCACGAGCGATCGGCCTTCTCCTTGGGCATCCAGAAGTGCCAGCGAAACCCCAGCGCCGGGTTCACGCCGACGGCCTGGTCGCCTTCATCCTGGTCGTAGAACCAGCCGCCCACGCCGAAGTTGATCTCGAACGTGTCGGCGAGGAAATGGTGAAACGTCACGACCGCGTTGTAATCGGTGCTCTCAGAACTGAACGCCACCCCGCCGCCGACGGACCAGCCCCACCAACCTTTGTCACCAAAGCGGAGCGATGGCTCGAGCGCCTTCGCCAGAGCCTTCTGCTCGTCGCTGGGCGCGGGCTGATCGGTCGGCGCGGGGCGCGCGAATCGAAGGCTTGCGGTCTCAGCGGCCGCGCCGTGAGCCAGCGCGGCGGCGAACACAATCGGAGCGATGACGTGGCGCATACACCCCAGCGTACCATCCCCGACGATGAACGACGCTCCCCTCCCCCATTCCCCGCAGACGCCCGAGCGGCTCGCGAAGCTGGAAGAGGCCGTCGCCTTCACCCAGCACGACCTCGACGAGCTCTCAAGGCAGGTGCGCGACCTGCATGAATCTCTCGCCAGGCTGACCAAACGCCTCGACCGGATGGACGCCAGGGTGGAAGAGATGGAGACCGGAGGCGGTGACGGCATTGAACAATGAACGGTGCACATTCGGACAGCAGATTCGAGTGATCGCGTCGCATTCTTCACATGTCGCTTGCAGCTACCCCTTGATCCTCGGGTCCACCCACCGGTACGCGAGATCGACGATCATGTTGAATCCCACCAGCATCGCCGAGTAGATCAGCGTCACGCCCATGATGACAAACAAGTCCTTGTTCTGCACGGCGTGAACGAAGTGGCGCCCCAGGCCCGGGACGTTGAAGACGCGCTCAACGACGAACGAGCCGGTCATGGCCAGGGCCGCCGCCGGGCCGAGATAGCTGAGCACCGGGAGGAAGGCGTTCTTCATCGCGTGCCGCAGCACCACCCGAGAAGGCGACGCTCCCTTGGCCCGCGCGGTGCGCACATAGTCCGAGCCCAATGCCTCGATCAGCCCGATGCGCACCAGCCGGGCGATGTACGCCGCGAAGGGCAGGCTCAGGGTCAGCGCCGGCAGCACGATGTCCTGCGGTCGCCCCCACGAGCCCACCGATCCCCACCCAAGCCACACCGGGAACACCATCAGCAGCAGCGTGCCGATGACAAACGTCGGCAGGCTGACCCCCAGCATCGCCAGCACCGTGGCGCCGAGGTCGGCGAGCGAGTTCGGGCGCAGAGCCCCCACCGCTCCCGCGCCCAGCCCCAGCACCAGCGCGATGATGATCGCCGACAGGCCCAGCGTCACGCTGACCGGGAGCGAAGAGGCGATCAGCTCGTTGACCGTCCAGTCCTTGTATCGGAGGCAGGGCCCCAGGTCGAACACGCGAGCCGGCGCCGGCCCCGATGCCAGGCCCAGCGTGCACGCGGCCCACCGGGCCCCGCTCGCACCCGCGAGGTAATCGAAGTAGAAGCGCCACGGACTGTCGAGGTGGTACTGGCGTTCCATTGCCGCCACCACCTCCGGCTGCGGCCGGCGCCCCTCGTCGTTCATCACCGCGCTCCCGGGCAGAGCCCAGGCCAGCATGAACGTGACGGTGTAGACGATCAGGAGCACGAGCGGCAGCCGCAACAGCCGCGCCCCACCCGCGAGTACGCCGAAGGGTCGCGCCCCGATCTTTGCGCCCCCTGCTCGCGCGCGGGGCCCGCCCGGGAGGGTCACCTCACCACCTCCATCGTCCAGTAGTACTGGATCATCCGCGGGTGCGTGCTGATGCCGCGGAGGCCGCCCGGGTTCGGCCTCCCGTCCTTCTCCGGCGGGTGGAACATGTAGTAGAAGTTGTTCTGCCACAGGGGGATCAGCGGCAGGTCCTCATCGGTCGTGATCCGCTCGGCGTCGGCGAGCAGCCGCAGGCGCGTCGCCGGGTCCGGCTCACGCTCGGCGGCCTCCAGCAGCGCGTCGTACGAAGGGTTGGCGTACCCGCGATCGTTGTTGCCGTCAGAAGTGCGGTTGAGGTTCAGGAACGTGGTCGGGTCGCCGTAGTCTCCCCACCAGTTTGCGCGGCTAAGCATGTAGTCGCGCTGGCGCAGCTTCTCCTTCAGGGTCTTGGTCTCGCACGAGGCGACCTCGGTTCGGACGCCGAACGCCTGCTCCCACATCCGCGACAACGCCTGGGCGATGTCCTTGTGATACTGGATGGGGGTCACCAGCATCTCGACCACGGGGAACTCGGCGCCGTCGGCGCGCACGGGCGCAAGGCCGGCGCGCATGTTCCATCCCGCCTCCGCGAGCAGCCGCTTGGCCCCGTCGAGATCAAACCCCACGCCGCGCGGGCTCCGATACCCCTTGATGGACCCCGGGGGCACCAGCGTGTCGCACACCCGCTCTCCCCCACGCTTGACCTTCTCGACCAGGTCGCGCTTGTTGACGGCCATGGCGAAGGCGCGCCGGACGCGGGGGTCGGCGAACGGATTGGGGCGCCCGTCGCGGAGCCTGCTCTCGCAGTTGAAGTTCCAGAAGTAGGTGCCGAAGGTGGGGAACGCCGCGATGTCGTCGCGCCGGCCGCTCGCCGCCTGGGCGAGCATCTCCGGGACATAGTCTGCATTGACGTCGTCGTGCCAGTCGGCGGCGCCGGACTGAAACGCAAGGATCCCCGTATTCTGGTCCTCGATCGGGAGGATGGTGACGCTGCGTGACTTCACACCCACGGGGTCCCAGTAATAAGGGTTGGCCTCGAATCGCGCCTCGCGCTTGAACCGCCAGCGTGCCAACACCAGCGGCCCGTTGCACACGCAGTCGGGAGGTTTGGTCCACCCGTGGTCCTGGCGGATCTCCCCGGTCGATGGGTCGAGCGTGACGAATCGCTCGACGGTCGCCGGGTGCACCGGCGCGAAGGTGACAAAGGCGCACAGGTCCAGGAAGTACGGGCACGGGCGCTCGAGCGTCACCCTGAGCGTGCGGTCATCGATCGCGCGAACGCCGACGTTGGCGTCGGCCCAGTCGTCAATGCTGCGCCGCAGATCGGCGGCGGCCCCGGGCGTCCGCGCCCGCCCCGGGCGTGACTGGTACTCGCGCAGCGACGCCGAGCGCCGCTCAAACAGCGCGCCGGCGCCCTTGATCTTCATCATCAGCGACGAGTAGTCCGCCGCCGTGTCGGGGAGCATGGCGCGCCGCCAGGCGTAGACGAAGTCACCCGCCCTCACCGGCGATCCGTCGGACCACTTCGCCGTCGGCTCCAGGTGGAAGACGTACGTCAGCCCGTCCGGCGAGACTTCCCACGAGCGGGCCAGCGCCGGGACCGGCTCGTAGCCCGGCGACGCGATGTTGTAGCGCGCGAGCCCCTCGTACATGCACGCGCAGGCGCGGATGTCCTGCATGTATGTGGCCCGCTGCGGGTCGAGCGAGAGGAAGTCCTGGCTGTCGATGATGGTCAGGTCGGCCCGCGGCGCGGGGCGGTCAAACGCCGCCACGCCGATCAGCGCGCCCAGCAACACGACGACGACCGCGACCAGCCGAATCACAATCGCAGCATAGATCGGATATGCCCCGGGCGGGCGCGCTCATTTCCTCGCCCTGGGTGGCGCCCCGATGCAACCGCAGAAACCCGGACCCCGCTCAGTTGAACTGCTTGGCGTCCAGGCCGAAAGGCGGCTTGGACAAGCGCCCGCCGGCCCCGATCCAATCGTCCACACCCTTGCGGAGCTCGCCGGCGTCGCCGCCGTCGACGGCCTTTGCGAACGCCGAGTCGAGCTGTTGCGATCGGGACGCGCCCTCGATCAGCAGCAGCACCACTTCCGAGGCGATGGTGGTGGTCTTCAGGCCCGCGCCGTCGGCGGCGCCCGCCAGTCCCTTTTCAGAACCGGCGCGCGCCTTCACCAGTGACAAGGCCTGGCCGCACAGGGTGGCCGCCTGGGCGCGGAGGCCCGGCTGCTTGGCCTCGCCGGCACGATTCGGGTCGATGAACGTGCGCCGCAGGGCATCGACACCCGCGACCAGCGCGTCTGTCCACTCGGCGGCATCGGCCTGAGCGCCGGTCGCCCGGATCGACGCGATGCGGGCCGCCAGGGCCTCGCTCATCTTCTCGAGCGACCCCGCTAGCAACCCGCCCAACGGGCCGCCCTGCGGAAAGGCCCGCGGCGCATCCAGAGCCAGCACCAGGTTCTTCGCGACCGTGGCCTGCTTTTCCGACTTCAGAACTTTCGCGATCTGATCCAGCAGGTCCTCGAGCTTGGACGCTTGAATCGGCGACACCGACGCTCGCGCAATGGCCTTCATGAGCTCCCGGGCGGCGCGGGCGGCACCGATCCGCACCGCGGGGCGCGCATCTCCCAACGCACCCCGAACAACGTCGACCCCGGGGGCCGTGCCGAGCTTCCCGGCGATGCGGACGGCGTTGAAACTCGCGTGATCGTCCTTCCCCGACGCGATCGCGCCCAGCTCACCCGCCAGCGCCGAGGAAAGTTCCAGCCGGAACGAAACCGAGACGCCCTGGGCGTCCAACGCTGCGAGCACCTCGTCGCGGGCCTTTTCCTGCTGCGACCAGTCGGCAGCCTTGAGCTGGGCCGCGGCGGTGGCCGCGAAATCCTGCACCCGCCTTTTCTGGTCCGAGGTGAGAGAGGGGGCCGAGACGATGTCGGTCGGGAGCGCGTCGGCCCGTACGGGGGCCGACCCCACGGCGCTTGCCAGTGCAACCAAGGCCGCCACGCAAAGGGATCGGTTCATCCGGCTCCTCGGCGAGGGGGCGCGGGAGTCGGTGCTGATGGCGGGGGGCGTGGGCTGGGGCATGCGTCGGAGGAGAGATGACGGTTCACCCGAACGGGCATGGGTCGAACACGGGCCGAAGGGTAGGCAAACTACTGGTATGACCCGACAAGCGTCAACCCGGTCGGGTATTGTTCCGGTGTTCGGGCGCTGCACGGAACCGTTCCATGCCGGCACGGGTGATGCGCGACGGAATGCCGCCGGGAACAGGAGGTTCGCATCGTGGCTCCGACGGTTCTGGCAAAGTGGGCGCGGGTGATCGCGGGCACGGTGTGGGGCGGCCTGGGCGTGGTTGTGGGGCTTTGGCTGCTGGAGGTGCGTTCGCAGACCGTCTCGCCCGGCTGGCGCGGCCTGGAGCTTTGGGGCGGGCTGGCGGCACTCTCCGCCGGTGAGTATGTGTTCCTCTGCGTGGCCGCCGACCGACTGTGCCCGATGAACAACCGTCGCGTGGCCGACGTGTTGCAGTTGGCGCTCGCCGGGACGTGCGCCGTGTGTCTGGCCTGCTGTGTGATATCGGTCTTCGGAGGACTCGCATGACGTTGATTGGCTGGCGTGCTCTCCTGGCGTGGCTCTCGATGGGGGCATCGGCGTGTCTCGGCGCGCAAGCGCAGCCCCCGGTCCCGCCGGATGGGCAGCCCGCGGCGCGCGAATCAGCGACCCCGGCCCCCGCCCCCGGATCGGCCCCCGCCGATCACGGAGCGACCGAACTGGAAGCGAAGCTCGGCCAGCCGGTGTTCCAGAGCAAGATCAGCGTGGCCCCGCTCCCCAAGGAGCCCGCGAAGATCAAGTCATTCCTGAACCGGCTGACGGCGGATCTGCTGTCGAGGGCTGTGATCGCACGGCTGCGCGAGATCGACCAGCCCACGACGGATCAGTACCGCGTCACCGCACTGGGGCTTCGCATCGCGCAACGCTACGCCCCTGACGACGCGGAGATGCTCCGCCAGCAGATCGAAGCGTGGGAGTCGGCCCAGGAGCACGAGCGCTCCCAGGCGAGCACGCGCGAGCTCATCAGGCTGGACCCCAAGGACACCGTCGCCCAACTCCGCCTCGTTACGGCCCGGATCGCGAACCTGCAGGACGCCGATCAGCGGCTCAAGTCGTACGCATCGCTCCTCAAGCCGGGGGCGCTGGACAAGAGCGTCCAGGCGCGGCTGGCGCTGGACGCGGCGCTTCTCTCACGCGAGAACGGCGACCAGCGCGCCTTCCTCGACCGCCTGACGCTTGCCACCACGCTCGACCCTGCTTTCAAGGAAGCTGTCGCCCTTTACGTCACCTACTTCCTCGACCAGACCAAGGACCCCCGCGAGCGCTTCGACCTGATGTCGATGCTGCTGCTTGCCGACCCGCTGGACCCCGAGGCGCACCGGAACACGGCGTACGAGCTGCGGCGCCGGGGCGCGTTCCTCGCCGCCGGGCGGTTCCTGGAACTGGCGCGGAACATCAACAGCGCCGCCGGCGAGCAGCAGAGCCTGGCCCAGCTGGTCGATTACCAGCTCACGGTGTGGGACTCGATGGGGCCCGACAAGTGCCTCGACGAGCTCCAGAAAATGCTGGACCTGCAGCAGGTGAGCGAAGACCTGCGCCGCCAGCGCCTGAAAGACTCGGGCCGCGACCCGGGGCCGGAAGTCGAACTGCGCCATCCCACGCCCCTGGAACGCCTGCGCCTGGCCATCCGCGTGGCGCGCTCCGACGACGCGGGCACCGCGCTCTCGATGACCAGTCTGGAGGGAACCTACAAGGAGAGTGTCCAGGCCATCGATAACAACCCCCCGACGCCCGAGATCGCGGCAAAGCTCCGCCCGGAGCAGCGCCCCGCGGCCCAGAAGCGGGCCAGGCTCAGCGAGTGGGTATGGCTGCGGCTCTTCGCCGGCATGAAGCTCGAAGGCGTCGAGAGCGACATCGACGCGCTCTCGAAGCCCGGTGACGACGAAGCCCCCCCCATCTCTGAGGTGGCCCAGCAGCGGTTCCGCGGATGGCTGCACGTCATCCGCGGCGAGCTGGCCGAGGCCAAGGCCATGCTCGAGCCGATCGCCAACGAAGACCCCAGCGCCCGGTGGGCGCTGGGAATCCTCGCCCAGAAGCAGGGTGACAAAGCCAAGGCGCTCGAGATCTTCGAACGCCTGGCGAACGACGAATCGGCCTCGGCGCTGGGATCGACCGCGCGGCTGCGGTGGGAGCGCCTCAAGGGGCTGCCGATGCCCAAGAGCCCCGTCGCAGCCGGGCTGGACAACGCGGGCAAGTCGTTCGCGCCGTGGCTGGACGGCGCCGTGAACGATCCGCGGTCCATCATGACCCTCTCGGTGACCCCCGCGCCGCTCGCGTGCGGCGCCCTGGACCGCATGGAGGCGGTCGTGCGCCTGACCAACACCTCTCGCGCACGCCTGGCGGTCGGCGCCGGCAGGACCATCAACCCGAGGCTGCTGATCACCGCCCGCGCCCTGGTCGGCGGGCGGGACGTCACCAACACCATCAAGCCCGAGGTGCTGATGCTGACCCGGCGCCTGGGGCTGAACACCGGCGAGTCTGTCGAGGCCACCTTCTGCGCCACAAGAAGCGACGTAGGGCGCGCTCTGGACGCACGCCCTTCACTGTCCGCCGACCTCCGCTTCCTCGTCACCCAGGGCTTCATCTTCAGCGAGGCGCACGAGTTCAAACCCGGCCCAGGCTCACAGAAGGCCCAGAGCGAAGTCGCCAAGCGGATGCTCATCACCGGCGCCCAGGCGCCCGATGCCCTGGCGCCGCGGGTCCTCAGCGCGGCGTGGCCCGAACTCCCCGAGTGCCTCGCGCTGGGCGCCTACCTCGTCAACCCGGCCCGAAGAGGCAGCGACATCGACCCCGTCAGCGAGCAGGACGCCAAGAGCCTTCAGGCGGCGCTGCTGCAGCGGTACCCCTCGCTGGCCCCGTGCGAGCGCGCCCTGGTGGTCGACCGGCTGGCGATCTGCGGCGGGCTCAGCGATGACGCACGTTCCGTCGTCGCCGAGTCGCTCAAGACCGCGACCGACGCGGGGGAGATCGGCGTCACGCTCCTGGCGGCGGCTCAAGGCCCCGACGATCCGGTGCTCGCGGCGGTCAAGCCCGGCTCCGATGAGGAACTCTCAGAGTTCATCGCCCTTGTGAAATCGTGCTTCACGCAAGCGGCGGTCAGCGCAGGCGGGGGCGCGACGCCCGCCGTCGGCAAGTGAACCGACCGACGCCGAGCACGGCCCCCGCGGCGCTCGCCGGCCGCGGCGCACGGGCGACCCTGTGGCTCGGGGCGCTGCTGCTGCTGGCGCTGGCGGTCTGGGCGGTGGCCCGTTCGGGCGCGGGAGTCTCCGGCGTGATGCCGGCTCTCCGGGGCGCGCCGGCCTGGAAGTTCGCGTTGCTCCTGGGTCTGATCGCCGGAACGCTCCCGGTGACGTCCTGGACCTTCTGGGTGCTCACGCGGAGATACGGCACCCTGGGATTGGGCGAGAACACGGCGCTGATCACCAGCGCGTGGCTCCTCAACTTCGCGCCGGTGGCCCCCGGGCTGTTCGGGCGCCTGGCGTACCTGAAGCTCGTCAACGGCATCCGTGTGAACCACTCCGCGCGCGTGATCCTGTGGGCGCGGCTGCTGGGCGTGCTCGCCTCAGGCGGCATAGCCCTGTGGCTGGCCCTCCTCACGACCCTTGGTCAGCGCGGCGAGGAACCGCTCTTCGCAGTCCTGGCGAGCGCCCCGATCGTCCCGATCTGGATCCTGGCCCGGTACGCCAGGCACAAGCGACCCCAGCCGGACCCGGAGGTATGGCGCATCATCGGTGCGCTCGGGGCGCGCGTTGCGGAGCTTCACCTCTGGGGGGCGCGGTATTGGGCGGCGTTCTCGATCCTCGGCCAGCCGCTCGCATGGGGCGGCGCGCTGGCGCTGGCCTGCATCGCCAACCTCGCCGCGTCGATCCCGCTCGCGCCCAACGGCCTTGGCCTGCGTGAATGGGCGGTCGGACTGGTCACACCGCTGCTGCCGACCGCGCTGGCCTACGCGGCGGGGGTCTCAACACCCGGTGCGCTCTCGGCGGAGCTGGTGCACCGCGCTGCCGAAGTGCTGGTGGCCGTGCCGCTGGGGCTGATCGCCACTGCGTGGGTGGGCATCCGCATCCGCCGCGCCGCCTCCTCACTTCAAGCCGGACCCGGACCCGACGACGGCCCCTGAGGCCGCGGGCCGGAGGGGCCGTCCGGCCCCCCCCCGCCCCTGCGCCGGCGCCGGCGGCGCCGCTTGCCGTCACGGTTGCCGGGGTTCCCCGGACCCGGCATGTCGGGAGCAGCATCACCCGAGAGCGACTCTGAGCCTTCAGCACCGTCCGCGTCGGCCCGCCCGCCGACGGGCGGGCCCTGCGTTCCCGGAACATCGGGGCTCGACGGCGTGTTCGGGGGTCGTGCGTCGCGGTCATCGCGCCGCCGGTTGTCCGGCCGCTGCGAGCGGTCACGGTGGCGTTCCTGGCGCTGCTCGCGCCGCTGCTGGGGCGCGCCGGACATCCGCGCCGCATCGTGCGGCGACATGCCCCGAAGCGGGTCCTCTTGAAGTTCACCGGAAGGTGCGCCGGGCTCCTGCTCGCCCGCCGGGCCGGGGCGGCGCGCCGCGTCGGCGGCCCCG
>CAZEDW010000009.1:0-107469 GCA_964510955.1 uncultured Phycisphaeraceae bacterium | reverse complement strand
GGCGCTGCCGGGCCGCGCCGCCCCCGCCGCGCCGCGCGCCGAGCCCTGCGGACTACAAGGGTTCTGCCGCGCGCACTCGGACCCACGCCCGCGGTCCGCTGGCGGCGCGAGCTGCCGATAACCGGGGTGATTCCGACGGACCGAGCCTCGCCGGGCGCCCTACTTCCGCGTGAGGCGCACCACGCCGAGCGCGAACACGAAGACCAGCACAACCAGCAGCGGCAGCCACCCCAGGCGGGCCGCCAGAGCCCCCGCTACCACCATGATCGCGATCAGCACCACCAGCTCGGCGGGCCGCTTGCGGCGGGTTCGCGGCTCGGCGTTCGATTGCGCCACGCGGCGCGCGATCTCGTCCTGCGGCTCACCGACATCAACCTCGGACCAGTCGATGTCAACCGAATCTTGCCGGTTCTGCTCCAGCGCGGCGCGCGCGTCGGCGAGCTGGTGGCGGCGAACGCGGACCGTCACCGGGTTGAACATGTTGGCCCCGAAGACCCCCAGCGCGAACCCGTCGGCGACGTGCTGCGTTGATTCGATCCCGGCAGCGGCGAGCACCTCGCGGATCAGCCCCGCGTCCATCTCGTTGGGGCGCGTGGTCAGCTCGACCAGGTCGTCGTCACGCCGGGGCGCGGTGTCCGGGGATGTCATGGTGATTGCGGGTCCCAGAGGTAGAGGAACTGCGAGCGGGCCGCGTCACCGCCGAGCCGGAGGGTCAGCAGGTTGATATCGCGCGAACCGCTCGCCGCGGCGTCGGGGATGGCCCCCGCCTGCGAGGTGGCGTAAGGCGAGAGTGGCTTGTCCTCCGAAGCGTGGTATTTCACGAGCCTCGCGGTAGAGATCCCGGCGAGTTTCTTGGCCTCGGCGTAGGCGTCGCGGAGCCCGCCGAGCTGGTCGACCAGGCCCGCTTCGAGCGCCTGCTTGCCGGTAAAGACGCGCCCATCGGTGGCGGCGGTGATCGCACCGTCACCCGACGCGGCCAGCGCCGCGCGCCGAGCGAGGACCAACCCCTTGAACTCGCCGTAGAACTCGTCCACCAACTTCTGCAAGACGGCGTATTGCTCTTCGCGGATGGGCGCAAACGGGCTGGCCATGTCCTTGTTCTTGCCGCTGGTGAGGGCACGCCCCTCGATGCCGATCATGGCCATGCCCTTGGACATGTTGAAGGTCTGGAATATCACGCCGATCGAGCCGGTGATGGTGGTCTCCTGCGCGACCACCTTGTCGGCGGCCATGGAGATGTAGTAGCCGCCGCTGGCGGCGACCTCGGCCATCGAGACGACCACGGGCTTCTTGGAGCGCTCGCGGAAAGCCTTGATCTCGTGGTACATGGTCTCGCTGGCGGCGACGGTGCCGCCGGGCGAGTTGACGCGGAGCACCACCGCGCGGACCTTCTTGTCTTCCTCGGCCTTGGTGAGGCGCGAGACGAGGTCATCGACGCTGTTGGTCCGCCCGGCGATGAGGCCGCCGCCTGCGGCGTGGCTGAGCGTCCCGTCGACATCGATGAGGGCGACTTTGGGCGAGCCGTTGACCGAGCCGTCGTCGGAGATGACCTTGGTCTCGGCGAGGCCGTCAGGGCGCGGGGCGAGATCGATGGAGACACGGCCGGGCAGGCAGCCGGGGAGCAATGTGACCGCCGCGGCGAGCAATGGAAGGAGGCACGAGGCTCGGGTTGACATGGAGCCATACTAAGCCGCAGAGCATCGCCAAGAAGTCTTGGCGATGCCACCCCTCGCCGTCATCGGCGCTGCCCCGGTCAACCGCCGCTGAAGGCGCTGCTCCGGCGAACTTCAGTTCCGCCCAGTGCGAGGGCACCGAATTCCGAGGACGGAAATCGGTGGCACGTGTCATGGGCACGCTGTGCCGAAGGCGCCGAGGAGGATGAGCAGGTCGGCGGTGTTGACTGTGCCGTCGCGGTTGATGTCACCGCTGGTGCCGGTGGGGACGGGCAGGCCGAAGTGTCCGAGGAGGATCGTCAGGTCGGCGGTGTTGATGGTGTGGTCGCTGTTGAGGTCGGCGGGGCAGGGGGCGGGGGACCACATGAAGGCGATGGTGCGGTTGAGCGTGTTGGTTGCCTCGCCGACGACCTGGCCGGTGACGGGGTCCATGCCGTAGGCGACAGACGTGCGGTAACCGGTGGGGAGGAACGGGTGCAGGTCGGTCACGCGGCCGTTGACCCAGACGAGCGCGTGCGTGAGTTCGCCTGTGGCGGGTCCGGAGCCGTAGCCCGCCACGACGCCCTGGCCAACGCCGTCGGCGACCGTCACGGTGAAACCGGCGGGGTTCAGGTCGATGGCTGACGCGGCTGTGCCGTTCCAGATGATCGCGTGACTGTTCCCGCCGGTCGCGGCTGACGAGCCGCTGCCGACCTGGAAGTCGCCGTACATCGCGTACCCCTCGGCGTTATCGAAGGCGCCGTTGAGATCGACGACCGAGGCCGCGGTGCCGGACCAGAGCAGGGCATGGTCGAATCCGCCGATGCTGCCGAGGCCGACCTGTCGTCCGTTCCAGGCGCCGTAGGCGTGAGACGAGTCGTAGCCGGCGGGGTTGAGATCAATCGCCGAGGCGGCGGTGCCGGACCAGAGCGTGGCGTGGATGATGCCGCCCGCGGCCGCCTGCCCCGCCTGATAGAAACCGTCGGTGGCGTAGGCGGCGGAGGCGTCGTGGCCGGCGGGGTTGAGATCCACGTACGAACTGGCCGAGCCGGTCCAGAGCATGGCGTGGTAGGCGAAGCCGGTGAAGCTGCCGGCGGCGAGCCCGACCTGCTGATCGGGGCCGATGCCAAGTCCGAAGCTGACGTTGGAGCCCGGGGGGCCCAGGGGGATCGCCGAGGCGGGCGTGCCGCTCCATAGCGCGGCGGTCTGGATGCTGGATCCGCCCGCCTGCCCGATCTGCCGGCCGTCGTACCCGCCCCAGGCGATACTTGTGGACGCGCCGATCGGGTTCAGAATTTGGGCTGTGTATTGCTCCGCGCGAACGAATGTGCACGTCAGTGCAACGCACGCGAAACCGAACGCACGCTGCACCAGGGTGGAACGGATTATGAGGTGTGACATCGTGATGTCTCCGAACTGAACGACATGGTTGTCGAATCTGAACAAGGGGGTTCCGGCTGCCTCGGAGCCCGCTGAGATCGCCATCGTTGGAACAGTTCAAATCTTCGTGGCTGCAGCATTCCCAGAGCTTGGAGCTCGGAGTTCTCAGCCTTGGTTCTCAACCCATGACCACGCGCGGTGCTCATGGGGCTTCGGGCCCGCCCGGATGGCACCATGGACGATCGGTGCCGGCGCGCGAACGATTCGCCGGACTGGCCAGCGTAAGAAGGTGCAACCGGCATGCCGGACACCCCGCGCGGCCTCAAGACAAAGTGCGGCTCACAGGCTGAGCAGCCCCCGCGCCGGGGCTCAGACGGACCAGCGCCGTGGCGACTTTCAACCGCTCGATGCTCAACTCGGGGTTCGGTGTGGGACGGCCTGCCCGGGAGCACATGGCTTGCCTCGCCCGAGGTGAGCGGCAACACTCGCCTCAATGGCAGGCGCTGCCCATATCCCGGTCTTGCCGACACAGGTGGTCGCGGCATTGGCTCCGCGCAAGGGAGAGACCTATCTCGACTGCACCGCCGGTCTGGGGGGGCACGCCGCGCTCATCGCCCCGCTTTTGGGTCCATCGGGGGTTGTTGTCCTGAATGACCACGATGCTGAGAATCTCGCGTCCGCGGCGGCTCGAATCGGCGGGCTGTCAAACCCGCCGCGCGTAATCTCGATTCAAGGGAACTTTGCCGATGCGCCGCGCCGGATGGCCGAGCTGGGGTTGTCTGCGGACATGGTGCTGGCGGACTTGGGGTTCGCGTCGAACCAGGTCGAGTCGGCCCGGCGCGGGTTCAGTTTTCAGCGGGACGGTCCGTTGGACATGCGGCTGGACCCGACCTCCAACCGCCCCACCGCCGCGCACCTCGTGAACACGCTGCCGGAAGCCGAACTCGGCGAGATTCTGCGCGACCTCGGGGAGGAGCGGGCCTGGCGGCTGGTGGCGTCAAAACTTGTCGCGGCGCGGAAAAGCGGTCCGATACTCACGACCGGGCAACTGGCGGAGATCGTGCGGTCATGTGTCCGCCCCGCCCCCGGTGGCCCCGGATCAGGGATCGACCCGGCGACGCGCACGTTTCAGGCACTTCGGATCGCCGTCAACGATGAACTCGGCTCTCTCAGGTCACTGCTCGAATCGGTGTCCCGCACGGCGGGTCGGTTGGGGCTTGCCGGTGCATCGGGGATGCCGGGCGGGTCGTGGCTGCGGGCCGGGGCCCGTGTGGCGATCATCTCCTTTCACTCGCTGGAGGACAGGCCTGTGAAGGACGCGTTCGGTGAACTGGTTTCCCGTGGGCAGGCCGAGCATTTCTCGCGCAAGCCGATCGAGGCGGACGAGGCTGAACGGGCAAGCAATCCACGAAGCCGCTCGGCGAAGTTGCGTGCGATACGAATCCTGTAGACTCGGCCCTGAGACGACAGATTTCCGGACCCGAAGTCCGATCAAAATCCAAACAAACAACGAGATTCCACACTTCGTTCACATCAGCTTGGAACTCCCAGAACCACCGGCAAGGACGCCCCTGGCATGACCCGCGAACACAAACTGGCTCTGATCTTCGGATTCGCCCTCGTACTGGTCGTCGGACTTTTGATTTCCGACAACTTCTCGGCGTCGCACAAGGCGACTCCGGGCGGGCCCTCGACCGCGGAGGCGTTGCAGCAGCCGCTCACCAGCGACATGGTCGCGCTGCACGGGGCTGATACGGCGAAGCCGGTGGTTGCGCAGGCACCGGTCGCGCCGGCGACGGGTTCGGGACTGATCAACCCGGAGAACCCCGCGAGCGGCAACCCCGGCACGATGAATCTGGCTTCCAACACCCCGGGCGGCAGCGGGATGGGCTCATCGATTCTTGAGATGGGCAAGCGGGTCGGCAGCACCTTCGGCGACGCGATCACCGACCTGGGGAACGGGCACACACCCCCCGCGGGGGCTCAGACCGAGCAGGTCCTGCACACTGACTCTCCGAAGTTCGAGGCGGGCATGCAGCCGCCCGAGCCGACTTCCGGCGCCCCGGCGTCGAGCGACGGCCTGAACGGGCCGGGCAACAACACCGACGCGCTGACCGGGGAGCACGGCAAGAAGAAGCTGCCGCTGCAGCCTCACACCGAACCCTCGTCCAAGCCGTCGGCGAAGCAGTACCAGATCGCCGAGGGCGACACCTTCTGGAAGATCGCCAAGAAGCTGTACGGCGACCCGTCACTGGCGGAAGCACTCAAGGTCTACAACAAGGACCGCATCGGCAAGAATGGTCAGCTCAGGGTCGGGGGCAGCCTGCTGGTGCCGGAGAAGGCCGAGCTCAAGGGCGGCAAGAGCGACGACAAGACCGCCTTGCCGATCCCGACCAAGGACAAGGTCGAGAAGCTCACGAGCGACAAGCCGGGCCCCGGCCTGAAGGGGGCGAAGGAGACGTCCGCAAAGACCGCCAAGGATGCCACCAAGCCGGAGCCGAAGGCCAAGGCAACCACCTACGTGGTCAAGGCCGGCGACACGCTTGAGAAGATCGCCGCCAAACTGCTCGGCTCGCCTTCTAAGGTCCAGGCTCTGATCGACGCGAACAAGGACCTGATCGACAGCGAGGATGAGATCAAGGTCGGCGACAAGCTGACGATCCCGGCGCGTTGAGCCGGGTGCGACAACCGGGCCCATCACCGCCGACCCCCTGGTGGGTCGGCTTTGTTTTTGGAGTGAGAACCACGGATCCACGGGGCACCGTGAACAGGGTAGCCGCCCGAGCGCAAGTTTGGACCGCCGGAGCCGGGATGAACGATACATAAGGGGCGGGCGGGGCCACCCTCGGACGGGCTGCCCTGCCCGTTGTCGCAAGGAAGCGGATGCTTGGAAAACTGTCAGCATTGGTGCTCGCCGCCGCACTCTCCGCGGCTGCTGTGCTCGTGATCCGTCAGCAGCGGCTGATGGCGATGCACGACATGGCCAAGAGCGTCGAGCGTTCGGCGGAGCTGGACCGCAAACTGTGGCGGGTGCGGGCGGACATCGCCGGCAAGATCACCCCGGGCAAGGTGCGCACCATGGTCGCGGACCTAGGCCCGCTCGAACCAATCCCCATGTACTGGTGCCCGCCCACGGCGAGCGAACAGATGAAAGACCCGGTCCTGATCGGCGACGATGGGCGTGCGAAGGAGCCGACCAAGCCCGGCCGGAAGGGGGCGGCGCGTGGGCATTAGTCTCCAGGCGATGATGGGCAGGCTCGGTCTGGCACGCGGGCGAGCCCCCGGCACGCGGGCACAGGTGCCGGCGGCGTCGGGACCGGCGGGGGCGATCCAGGGCGACGGGCGGTCGTCGGGGCTCTCGACATCGCGGATCGACCGCGTCGGGGTCACGGTGCTGAGCCTGGTGGTCGTGGTACTGGTCGTGGTGCTGGTGCGGGTTGGGCAGTTGCAGGTCGCCCCGGAAGGGAAGCTGGTGCCCCACATCCAGGAGAGGGTCTCACGCCAGCGGCTGCCCGCGCCGCGGGGCGACGTGGTAGACAAGCGCGGGCGGACGCTCGCCGCAACCCGGACGGGCATGCGGGCGTTCGTGGACCCGGTGGAGTTCAGCCCTGATCCCGCGACCTACGGCCAGCGGCTCCAGTCGCTGGCGGACATTCTCGAGACGGACCAACGGGCGCTCGCCGAGAAGATCCTGCCGCGGATCGAGGCCAACCGCACGCTGGCGGCCGGGAAAAAGCCGTCCCGGTACGTGCGCGTCTCCGAGGTGCTCGACGACGACCAGGTGGAGCGCCTCCGGGAAGCGAAGCTCGTCGGCGTGCACATGGAGCGGCGGAGCGTGCGCGAGGAACCGGGCGGCGAGGCGGTGGCGTCGATCCTCGGCAAGACCGACGTGGACCACCATGGGATGTTCGGGGTCGAGAAAAACTTCGAGACGCTGATGATGCCGCGTCCGGGGCGCATGGACTACGTGCGTGACGCATGGGGGCGGCCCATGTGGGTCGAGGCCGACAAGTACGTGGTGCCTCGGCGCGGCAACGACGCGCGGGTGTCGATCGACCTGGCGATCCAGGAGATCGCGATGGAGGAGTTGCAGCGCGGCGTGAACGACGCCGACGCCGCGGGCGGGCGGTGCGTTGTGCTCGACCCGGCGACCGGCGAGGTGCTGGCGCTGGTCGACATCGTGCGCGATGTCCCGGGGGCCAGGGAGTTCAGCCACGAGTCGCTGAAGGCGGCGGGGGCGGCGGCTCATTCCATACGCTGGAAGATCATCAAGGATGACCCCGGTCGTCGCGTGCACGCGGCGCTGGGGCGGAACCGGTGCGTCGAGGACGTGTACGAGCCGGGCTCGACGTTTAAACCGTTCATGTGGTCGGCGGTGACCGAGCGCCGCCTCGCCGAGCCGGAGGAGGTGTTCAACACGTACAACGGCGAGTGGACGACGCCCTACGGTCGCCGGGTGAAGGACGTGACCCCGCAGCCGGAACTGACCTGGTCGTACGTGCTGGTGTACTCCTCGAACATCGGGATGGTGCAGGGCACGGCGCGGCTGAGCTTCGAACAGATGTGGGAGGCCGCCCGTCGGTTCGGGTTCGGGACGCGCACCAACATCGGCCTGCCGGGCGAAAGCGCGGGGATCGTGACGCCGCTCTCGAAGTTCTCCAAGTACACGCAGACGTCGATGGCCTCGGGTTATGAAGTCGCCGTAACGCCCCTGCAGATGGTCCGCGCATTCAGCGTCTTCGCTCGCAACGGCGAGCTCGCGGGCACGCTTCCCAGCCTGAGGCTGACGGCGGTGGACCCCAGCAAGACCGAGCCGGAGATCCGAACCCGGGTGCTGCCGGCGTGGGTCGCCAACCTCACGCGCGAGGTGATGAGCAAGGTCTCCGAGATCATGCTGCACAAGACCGCGGCGCGGAACAAGAACGAGCCCCCCTTCCGCCACACGATGTTCGGCAAGTCGGGCACCGCCAACGTGCCCATGCCCGGGGGCGGCGGGTATCTGCAGAACCAGTACAACTCGAGCTTCCTCGCCGCCGCGCCCCTGAAGAACCCGCGGCTGGTGTGCCTGGTGGTGATCGACGACCCGGGGCCGGAGCTGATCCGCAAGCGGATGCACTACGGCAGCGCGGTCGCCGGGCCGGTGCTGGCGCGGATCATGCGCCGGAGCCTGGAGTATTACGGCGTGCCGCCGGACATCGAGCCGCCGGAGCAGGTAGCGGCCAAGAAGGACGACCAGCAGGACCAGGGCGGGTAAGGTTTCGGGGCGTGAGCCTTGCCACGGCGCCGCCGCAGTCGGCTTCGGCGTGCGCCGGACTTGTTGGTTCCTGAAGATTCAGAGCACGGGCGCCCGAGGTCTGCAGCCCGTGGCACGAAACAGCCATGACACCTTACCCACTCTTCTTCGAGCCAATTCTCAAGCCCAAGGTGTGGGGAGGTCGCGCGCTGGAGCGCCTGCACAAGGCCCTGCCCGCGGGCGAGAACATCGGCGAATCATGGGAGATCGCCGACCTTGGCGCAACCAGCCCCGACGCCGGGGGGGGCGACGCGGCCCGCTCGGTGATCGCCCACGGTCCGATGCGCGGGCTGACGATCGGGCAGGCGATCACGGCGATGGGCGGGAACCTGATGGGACGCGCCGCGCTGTCGAAGGACGGGGGGTTCCCGCTGCTGGTGAAGTACCTCGACGCGCGCGAAAACCTGTCGGTGCAGGTGCACCCCAGTCCGGCGTACGCCGCCGCGCACCCCGAGGCACACCTGAAGACCGAGAGCTGGTACATCGTGCACGCCGAGACCGGGGGACCGGGAGCGGTGATCTACCGCGGGATCAAACCTGGGGTCACGCCGGGGGCATTCGAGAAGCACATCGCCGACGGGTCGGTGGTCAATGACATGATCGCGGTGCCGGTGAAGGCCGGTGACTTCTTTCACCTGCCCAGCGGCGTCTGCCACGCGCTGGGGGGCGGGGTGGTCGTGGCCGAGGTGCAGACACCCAGCGACACGACCTATCGCGTTTTCGACTGGGGGCGCAAGGGCCGGGCGTTGCACGTCGAGCAGGCCATGCAGTGCATCCACTTCGGCCCGCCCGAGCGAGTGGACGCCCTGAACGCGGGCGGGGCGCACCGCACGACGCTGGTCTCGACGGAGTTCTACTCGCTGGTGGAATGGAACCTGGCCGCGAACGAGCCGCACGTGGTGCGGATCGGGGGCGGCGCCCCGAGGATCTGGATGGTGCTGGGCGGCTCCGGGCGGCTGGCACCCGAGCGCGGGGAGTATGAAGCGGTGCGGGTCCGCGCGGGCGACACGATTTTGTTGCCCGCGGCGCTTTCTGCCAGCAACCTCGTGCCCGATTCGCCGATAAAGCTGCTTGAGGTTGTGCTGCCTCACCCCTGAGCGGGGCCGTTGCCCGCCCGGCTTGACACCGTGCGCCGGGGTCCGTAATCTCCGCACCTCCATGCAGTTCCGCGTTGAGCAACCCGCGACCGCCGCCGCCCGCAAGGGCGAGGTTGTCGTCCGCTCCGCGAAAGCCAAAGCGCTGAAAGCCAAAGCCCCGAAACGAGGCGTTTGCTGACCCCGCGCGTGGCTTGAACCGGCCGTTCAAGACCGTCAAAGGCCCGCAAGCGTCGCGCTGGCGGGCCTTGTTGTTTTCACAGGACATTGGACCCACAGGACCTCTAGGACCCATCGGAGATTGCCATGACCACCACCCAGATCGAATCGTGCGAATGCCCCGAGTGTGCCGCCGCCGTCGGGTTTACCCGACGCCCGCTGTGCGGCGAGATCGTCCGCTGCGCCGACTGCGGCGTCGAGCTTGAGGTGACCAGCGCGAACCCGGTGCGCGTCGAGGTCGCCCCGCAGGTTCAGGAGGACTGGGGCGAGTGAGACGACGTTCGTCGGCTCTCCGAGCCGACTTCTCGGAGCCCGTCTCCGTATCCCTTCGCCAACGCACACACAGTTCGAACCGCAGTTCGTTGACAACACCGAGATGTCGGCTCAGAGAGCCGACGTACCAGGATCCCCTATGCGAATCGCCCTGCTTCATTCCCGAATCCGCGTCGAAGAGCGTTTGCTCGCCGACGAGCTCGCCGCACGCGGCGTCGAGCACGAACTGGTCGACCTGCGCGAGCAGGTCTTCGACATCCACGATCCCTCGCCCTGGACGCGCTTCGACGCCGTGCTGGAGCGGTGCATCAGCCAGACCCAGGCCACCGCGGCGGTGCGGGTGCTGGAGTCGTTCGGAGTTCCCTGCGTGAACACCAGCGCGGTGATCGAGGCGTGCGGCGACAAGCTGACGACCTCGCTGGCGCTGGCACGGGCGGGCGTGCCGACGCCGCGGGTGCGGGTGGCCGTGGAGGCGGACGCGGCACTGACGGCGGTGGAGCAGATGGGCTACCCGTGCGTGCTGAAGCCGACCGTCGGCTCGTGGGGGCGGCTGCTGGCCCGCGTGAACGACCGCGACGCCGCCGAGGCTGTGATCGAGCACAAGGGCACTTTGGGCGGGCCGCAGCACGGCGTGTTCTATGTGCAGGAGCACATCGACAAGCCGGGGCGCGACATTCGCGCTTTTGTCATCGGCGACGAAGCCATCTGCGCCATCGCGCGGGCCAGCGAGCACTGGATCACCAACACGGCGCGGGGCGGGCAGGCATCGGTCTATCCCGTCACCCCCGAACTGGCGGCGATCTGCCGGGATGCCGCACGCGCCATCGCCCCCGCCGCCCAGGGCGGCGTGCTGGCGGTGGACCTGCTGGAGACGCGGGACGGGCGGCTGCTGGTCTCGGAGATCAACCACACGATGGAGTTCCGAAACTCGATCGAGCCAACGGGCGTGAACATCCCGGCGCGGATCGTGGACTTTGTGTGCCGTGTGGCGGAGAGCCGTGCCACCGACCTGTGTTCAGGTCGGTGCGGCTCCGCGGAGGCAGGAACTCGAACACGGACCTGTGGACAGGCCGGTGGCACGGGGGTGGCCCGATGAGCCGCCTCCGACCCCGCGTCAGCATCCTCGGCGGCTCGGGCTACGGCGGCGGCGAAGTGTTGCGGCTTCTGCTGGACCACCCCCATGTCGAGATCGCCCAAGTCACCAGCCGCAGCCAATCGGGCGTATTCGCGCACAGTGTCCACCCGAATCTGCGCGGGCGCACCAAGCTGCAGTTTGTCCACCCAGACCAGCTCGAGGCGTGCGACATCTTGTTCCTTTGCCAGCCGCACGGCGAGGCGTGCAAGCAGATCGAGCGGCTCTCGACGCTCGCGCCGCGGATCATCGACCTGTCGGCGGACTTCCGGCTTCGCGACAAGGCCGCGTACCGCAGGTGGTACGCCGAGGACCACCCCGCGCCCGCGTGGCTCGACCGGTTCGTCTACGGCTTGCCGGAGCTGCACCGCGAGCGCCTCCGTGGCGCCAAGCTGGCGAGCGGTGTGGGCTGCAACGCCACGGCGATCAACCTCGCGCTGCTGCCCCTGGCGCGGGCGGGATTGATCGAGCGCGTGGTCGCCGACCTCAAGGTGGGGTCTTCGGAGGCCGGCAACGCGCACTCGCCCGGCAGCCACCATCCTGAACGCTCGGGGTCGGTGCGGTCGTATGCCCCCACGGGCCACCGCCACCAGGCCGAGGTGCGCCAGGAGCTCGGCGAGTTTGACCTGCACATGAGCGTTACGAGCGTTGAACTGGTGCGTGGCGTGCTGTGCACGGCGCACGTGTTTCTCCGCAAGGACCTGCAGGAGAAGGACATCTGGAAGCTGTACCGCGAGCGGTACAACAGCGAGCCGTTCGTGCGCCTCGTCAAGGACAAGACCGGCATCCACCGCTACCCGGACCCCAAGCTGCTCGCCGGTGCGAACTGGTGCGACATCGGCTTTGAGAAGGACCCGGACTCGAACCGGCTCGTGGTGATCAGCGCCATCGACAACTTGATGAAGGGCGCGGCCGGCTCGGCGGTGCAGTGCATGAACCTCATGTGCGGCTTTGACGAGACCACCGCCTTGACGTTCCCAGGACTGCACCCCATCTGAACACTCTTTCGAAATGGGGATCGGCAAGGGCGGGCGTGTCGGCCCGTACCTCTCTTCGGGATCACGCGTGCCGGCGCCGCCGACATTGCTCCGCACGCCCCCCTTGCCGCTCCCCGTCCCCCACTGCCCACTGCCCTCTCCCCTCTCCCCACTGCCCCTCCCCCATGCTCACCATCAAGCTCGGCGGCTCCCAAGGCATCGACATCCCCGCGTTCTGCAAGGACGCCGCCGCGATCATCGCGCGCGGCGAACGGGTGGTCATCGTCCACGGGGGTTCACACCAGACAAACGTTCTTTCTGAACAGCTCGGCCACCCGGCGCAGTTCATCACGAGCCCCAGCGGGCACACAAGCCGGCGGACGGATCGGCGCACCATGGAGATCTTTCAGATGGCGTGCCGGGGGCAGTTGAACCAGTCGATCGTGGAGAATCTGCAACGCCTGGGAGTGAACGCCGTGGGGATGAGCGGGATGGACGGGCGGCTTTGGGAGGGGCAGCGGAAGGCGTCGATCCGGGCGGTGATCGAGGGCCGGACAATGGTGATCCGGGACGACTTCACCGGCACCGTGGAAAAGGTGAACGTGGGCCTGCTGCGGACGCTCTTGGACGCGGGCTTCACGCCGGTGGTCTCGCCGCCGGCGATCAGCACCGAGAGCGAGCCGATCAACGTGGACGCGGACCGCGCGGCGGCGCAGACCGCCGCGGCGCTGGGGGCGAAGACGCTGCTGCTCCTGTCGAACGTGCCCGGGCTGCTGCGGGCTTTCCCCGATGAGTCGTCGCTGATTCCGAGGGTCGCCCGCCACGAGATCGAACGCTTCAGCGAGTTTGCCCAGGGGCGGATGAAGAAGAAGGTGCTGGGGGCGGGCGAGGCGCTGACGGCGGGGGTCGGGCGCGTCGTCATCTCGGACGCCCGCATCGGCGAACCTATTTCACGCGCACTGGCGGGCGCGGGGACGGTGTTCGAATGAGCGCCGTCACCCGTGCCACCGACCTGTCCTCAGGTCGGTGCCCTCCTTGCGAAGTCAACCCGACACCGACCCGCGGACGGGTCGGTGGCACGGACACTTTTGCGGTCGATCTGCTGGAATCACTGGTGCGCATCCCCAGCCTCTCGGGGAGCGAGCACGCGGCGTCGGCGTACCTGGTCGGGCAGATGCAGACGCTTGGCTACGGCGCGCACGTCGACGAAGCGGGCAGCGCGGTGGGGATGCTCGGCGATCCCTCGCCGGGCGCGAAGGAGATCGTGCTGCTGGGGCACATCGACACCGTGCCCGGCGACGTGCCGGTGCGGCGCGAGGGGGACGTATTGTGGGGCCGCGGGAGCGTGGACGCCAAGGGGCCGCTGTGCGCCTTTGTGGTCGGGGCGGCGCGGGCCCACTTGCCGCCAGGGGTGCGGGTCTGGGTGGTCGGGGCGACCGAGGAAGAGGCCGTGAGCAGCAAGGGGGCGCGCCATTTCGCGGTGGGGCGCCGGCCCGATGCGTGCATCATCGGCGAGCCCAGCGCGTGGGACGGCGTGACGCTGGGCTACAAGGGACGCATGCTGTGCCACGCGAGCGTCACCCGCGACACGGCCCACACGGCCCGGCCCGTCCCGGGCGCCGCCGAGGTCGCCGCCGATTACTGGCACAAGGTCCGCGAGATGTGCGCCGAGCGTAACGAGGGCAGCAAGGGGGCTTTCGACACGCTGCAGCCGTCGCTGCAGTACTTCAACACCGTCACCAACGGGCTGCACGAGACCGCGACACTCACCATCGGCTTCCGCCTCCCGCCGGGAACCACGCCCGGCGACGTCGAGCACGCCTGCCGGGCGCTGGCGCCCGAGGGCGCCGCCCTGGAGTTCGTTGGCAAGGAAGTGGCGCACCAGTCCGACCGCTCGGGGCTCGTCGCCCGGGCCCTGACCACCTCGATCCGCGCGGCGGGCGGACGCCCCATTCCCAAGCTCAAGACCGGCACTTGTGACATGAACATCCTCGCCCCGATCTGGAACTGCCCTATCGCCGCCTACGGCCCCGGCGATTCGACGCTGGACCACACGCCGGAGGAGCGGGTTTCGATCAGCGAGTACCTGAGGGCGATCGACGTGGTACGCCGGGCCGTCGAGTCGATCGCTCATGAGTTGACGTCAAGGTAGAGGCAATCGAGGACCGGCCGTCGCCCCGCATCCGACCCAATCGCGGCGATTCACACATGCCGCGGATCACCCGTTTTAGAGCAGGCTGGTTTTCCCGATCCAAATCTGGGCCGAGCCCGGTCATCTGTGGCGGTTGTCAATCCGTGTCTATCCGACCAATCCGTGGCGATTCCCCCGAGCGTGCCATCGGCCCGCCGGGCGAGGCAACGCGTCCCGTCGCTCGGCTAGACTCACGCCCGCATCCCGTGAGTTCCCGCACCGATTGATCAGCCATCATGCAAACGCTCTCTGTTGACCAAGCTCTCAAGTCCAGCCCGTCCGGCGGCACGCCCGTCCGCGTCCGAGGGTGGGTCCGCACCCGGCGCGATTCCAAGGCCGGCATCTCGTTCGTCGCCATCAATGACGGGTCGTGCTTCGACAACTTCCAGATCGTCGCGCCAAACTCGCTGGCGAACTACGAGAAGGAGGTGATGCACCTCACCACCGGGTGCGCCGTCGAGGCCGTGGGCGAGATCGTCGCCTCGCAGGGCGGCGGGCAATCCGTCGAGATGCAAGCGACGGAGTTGAAAGTGGTCGGCTGGGTCGAAGACCCCGACACCTACCCCGCCAGCGCCAAGCGGCACACGTTTGAATACCTCCGCGAGGTCGCCCACCTGCGCGTGCGGACCAACACCTTCGGCGCCGTCGCCCGGGTGCGGAACTGCCTGGCACAGGCCGTGCACCGCTTCTTCCACGAGCACGGCTTCGCGTGGATTCACACCCCGATCATCACGGCGAGCGATTGCGAGGGCGCGGGCGAGATGTTCCGCGTGAGCACGCTCGACGCCGTGAACCCGCCGATGGACCCCGCCAAGCCCGGGCACCCCGACTATTCCAAGGACTTCTTCGGCAAAGAGGCGTTCCTGACGGTCTCCGGCCAGCTCAACGTCGAGACCTACGCCTGCGCGCTGAGCAAGGTCTACACCTTCGGCCCCACCTTCCGGGCCGAGAACAGCAACACGGCCCGGCACCTGGCCGAGTTCTGGATGATCGAGCCCGAGATCGCCTTCGCCGACCTGAACGACGACGCGGACCTAGCCGAGCAGTTTGTGAAGTACACCCTGCGGGCGGTGCTGAACGAGCGGGCCGACGACATGAAGTTCTTCGCCGAGCGGATCGACAAGGAAGTGATCACGCGGCTGCAGCACGTCATCGAAAGCCCATTCCAGCGCATCAGCTACACCGAGGCGGTGAAACTGCTGGAAGAAGCCGCCGCCAAGGGCCGCAAGTGGGAATACCCCGTGAAGTGGGGCGCCAACCTGCAGGCCGAGCACGAGCGGTACCTCACCGAGGAAGTCTTCAGGCGCCCGACGGTGGTCATGGATTACCCCAAGGGCATCAAGGCGTTCTACATGCGCCTCAACGACGACGAGAAGACCGTCCGCGCCATGGACGTGCTGGTCCCCGGTATCGGCGAGCTGATCGGCGGCAGCCAGCGCGAGGAGCGCCTCGACGTGCTCGACCGGCGCCTCGACGAGATGAAGCTCGACAAGAAGGCGTACTGGTGGTACCGCGACCTGCGCCGATACGGCACCGTGCCGCACGCGGGGTTCGGGCTGGGCTTCGAGCGGCTGGTGCTGTTCTGCACCGGGATGGCGAACATCCGCGATGTGATCCCCTTCCCCCGCACGCCCGGGAACGCGGCGTTCTGACCGCCACGGATCGCTCCCAGGAGTTCCCCCACATGAACCAGGCCGCGCCCCAGGTCGAGGTCATCGGGATACACCCCGTCGAGGTCGATGACGCCGTGATCCGTTCGGTACTCGAAATGAAGTACGACGATCCGGATCTTGGTGCGGATTCGGAGGAGTACCGGGCCGTCGCCGAGGAACTCCGGGGCGCTGCGCTCATCGAAGTCCGGCTCGCCGGCGCTCCGCACGGGTTCGATGTCGGGCTTTTCGGTCAGTACGACAACGCGGACGATGACTGCCGGCAGGCGCCCTATCTGGATGAGTTTCTCTCTGATGACGGGCTGGAGATCGTGCGCTCGACCCCCGAGCGACCTGCCTCGCGCCTGGCGTTCTACCTTCACTTCGTGGACTTCAACGCGCCGCTTTGCACGCCGTTCGGGCGCGTCGTGCTGCCACGACCCACACCGATACCTGCGCGCCTCAAAGGCCTGATCCCGTACGCGCCCGTTGACTGAGTGGCCTCAGCGCGCGCGACCGTCCGGGACGGGATCGTGAGACGGGAATAGGGACTCACCCCCCCGCGCTCCCCTCGCCCCCGGGGAGTGTCATCGACCACGGGTCAAGGGCCGCGTTGAGGGCCGCCGCCGTGATGGTCGCGCCGGCGAGGTCCTTCTGCCCCACCACCGTCTCGAGCGCGAGCTGGCGCACCGTCTTGCCCTGCTTGAACGCGTCCTTCGCCAGGGCCGCGCTCTTGTCGTAGCCGATCACCGGGACCAGGCTGGTGCACATCGCCAGCGAGCCCTCGATCAAGTCCTTGCAGCGGTCGATATCCGGCTCGAGTCCCGCCAGCAACTTGTCAGTGAAGACCTCGCAGGCGCGGGCGAGCAGGTGGATGCTCTCGAGGATGTTGTCGGCGATCACCGGCATGGCGACGTGCAGGTCGAGCAGCCCGCCGATGCCGCCCAGCCCGGCGGTGGCCACCGCCGCGTCGTTGCCGATCACCTGGGCGCACACCATCATTGCGGCCTCGCAGATGACCGGGTTCACCTTTCCGGGCATGATGGACGAGCCGGGCTGCACGGCGGGAACTCTGATCTCGCCCAGGCCGCAGCGCGGACCGCAGCCCAGCCAGCGGATGTCGTTGGCGATCTTGCTGAGGCTGATGGCCATGGTGCGCAGGTGGGCGCTCACCTCGACGCACGCGTCCTTGGCGTGCTGGGCCTCGAAGTGGTTGTCGGCCTCGCGGAACTTCACACCCAGGTGCTGGGTCAGGTCTGCCGACACGCGCTTGCCGAACTCCTCGTGGGCGTTGATGCCGGTGCCGACGGCCGTGCCGCCGATGGGCAGCTCGGCAAGGGCGAGGAGGCACTGCTCGGCGCGTGCCTGCGCGTGACGCATCTGGCTGGCGTAGCCGCTGAACTCCTGCCCCAGCCGGATCGGGGTCGCGTCCTGAAGGTGCGTCCGCCCGATCTTCACGATCTTGTCCCACGCGTCGGCGTGCTGCTGGAGCTTGCCGGTGATCTTCTTCAGCGCCGGCTGGAGCTTGTTCCTGATTTCCAGCGCGCAGGCGATGTGGATGGCCGTCGGGAAGGTGTCGTTGCTCGACTGGCCCATGTTCACGTGGTCGTTGGGGTGCACCCCCACCCCGGACGCCGCGTCGCCGATGTAGGCGGGGTCCTTGGACGAGCCGATGGGCTTGTTGTTGAACTGGCAGCAGAGGTTGGCGATGACCTCGTTGGCGTTCATGTTGGTGCTGGTGCCGCTGCCGGTCTGGAACACGTCCACCGGAAAATGCGCATCGTGCTTGCCCTGGGCGATCTCGGCGCTGGCGCGGAGGATCAGGTCGAGCCGCTGCTTGTTCAGGCGCCCCAGCCCGTGGTTCACGCGGGCGCAGGCGGCCTTGAGGTGGCCGTAGGCGTGGACGACGGGGGCGGGGACGGGGCGGCCGGAGATGGGGAAGTTCTCGACGGCGCGCTGGGTGCTGGCGCCGTAGAGGGCCGTCGCGGGGACGGTCATCTCGCCCATGGTGTCTCTTTCGATTCGGGTGGTTGTCATTGTGAACGCGGATGCAGGTGACGGGAGGAAACGCGGCTCGGAGCCGAGTGGGGGTGGCAAGGCGATCCACGCGCCGGGATCGAACGCCGGTTCACAGGGTAGCCGGACAGCAGGTACATTTTCAGCCCATCAGATGGAGCTCTTCCAAGTGAGTACGACGTGGCCAGCTTGAAGATCATCGGGCTCTGCACCGCCGCCGCGATCTGCTACGGCGTCGTCCACGATCAGATCACGGCCAGGATCTGCATCGAGTACTTCACGGTATTCCATCCGCGGTTGGTGACTTCGACCTCGCCGACGGTGCTCGGGCTGGTGTGGGGGGTCGTGGCGACGTGGTGGGTTGGGGCCGGGCTGGGAGTTTTGCTGGCGCTGACGGGCCGGCTGGGGCGCTGGCCCAAGATCGACCCGAGGACACTCCTGCGGCCGGTACTGATTCTGCTGGGCGTCGCGGGGTGCTGCGCGGCGTTGGCGGGGCTGGTTGGAGATTACGCCGCCCGCGAGCAGATCGTGGTGCTGCCGGCGTGGGTGCAGCAGAAACTGGGTTCGGATACGGACCCGAGCAAGGCCCCTCGATTCCTGTCGGCGTTCTTCGCCCACAACACGTCGTACAACGTGGGCGCGATCGGCGGGCTGGTGATCGCGGCCAGGGTCGTCCTGCGCAGAAGACGGCTGGCGATCTCGGGGCGGGCGGCGACCTGACGCGACGGGGCGGATGCCGGCCCCCGGGCTACACTGCTGTCACCTGGTGAGGTGGCCGAGCGGCTGATGGCACCGGTCTTGAAAACCGGTAAACCCGTCAGGGTTTCGCGGGTTCGAATCCCGCCCTCACCGCTTGTTCGCGGGGACCATGGTTTGCCAACCCACTTTCGCGTGAGGGGTGCGGCTCGCCGAATCCGGCCGGCGCCCCGGTGCGCCAGTTACAGACCATTGGTTCGGTCCCCGACCTTTGTGAGCGTGGGCGAAAGAAAACCGCTCGCACCGAGCCGGCGCGAGCGGCAAGTTTTTCAAGGTCATGGTCGCCGACTACCCGACCCGTCGGGGTAGTGGGTGCGGGGTGCTGGCCCCGCCGAGGGGGATCGCGTGTCAGACGGATCGGCGACGGCGGGACACCAGGGCGAGCATGGCGAAGGGGACGGCGCTCGCGGGCGAGGGCACCTGGCTCAGCAGCCCGGTGGCGCTGAACGCCGAATTCGACTCGAAGCTGGCGAAGTAGGACTTGCCGTCCTGCCCGCCCTGGAGCTTCGGGGCCGGCAAGAAGCCCGAGAGGCTCCAGTTCGCGTCGATGGCGCCGTCAAAGCTCAGGGAGTTCGCGGCGAGCAGGGCGGCGATGGTGTCTCCGGCGCCGGGGTTGCCGGCGGGGATCGGGGCATCACCGAAGCCGAAGTGGAGCGAACCGCCGATGAGGGCGGTGTTGCTCGCCAGGGCGCCGGAGAGCCCGTTGATGGTGAGGTTGCCGCCGTCGGCGCCGTCGAGGGAGGGGTTGCCGAAGCCGCCGCTCAGGACGGTGTGACCGCCGCCGTCAACAAAGGCGAACTGGCAGTCGTAGACCTCGGCAACGTTGCCGCCGCTGGGGCCGGGCGCCGCGTCGGCGACCTTGGCGGTCTTGGCGTAGGTCAGCCCGGGGAACAGCAGCGTACCCAGCCCGGCGTCACTCAGGTCGACCTGGAGGGTCACGTTGGCGGTGGTCTTGATGACGCCAAACGTCCCGTCGCCGGAAGGCCCGGTGTAGCTCACCTCGCGCCCGCCGGCGGGATCGAGGAAGCTGAGGGTGATGATGGAAGCGCCGGCGTTGGCGGCGATGCCCGCGACGCAGAGCGCCGCAACGGTGGTGATGGCTGTCCTCATCGATCTTGACTCCTCTCATCTCCCGTCGGCGCGACTGTGCGGGGCGCGGCGCGGCGGAGCGTGGCTGCGCAAGTGCGGCGCGGTGTTGCGACCGAGGCAACGGCGCCGGAACTACCCTGAGCGGAACGGCCCATGAATGGAACGTTCGCTGGGTGAAGCGAACCCTGAGTTTGAACCTGGTGCTACGTCCAAGTTCCCTGTGCGTGCGCCGTGCTGGCGCAGATGTAAGTTACTCGCGCCGCCGAGAGATGCAAGGAAATCGGGCCGAAAACCGTCAGATTCGCGGTCGGGTCCCTGATCGAGGCCGCGGTATCGGCGCAAAAAAGAGACCTCGACCCGTGACGGGTCGAGGTCTGGAGAGGTCTCCGAGCTTTCAGGTTCCCCTCGGAAGAGGCACCTGGGCGATGCCTTGGGGGATCAACCTCAGGCCTTGCGGCGGCTGCGGGTCAGACCCACGAGCAGACCGCAGCCGGCGAGGGCCGCCGAGCCGGGGGTCGGGACGCGGACGATGTCCACGGTGCCCGAGAACGCGGCGTTCGAGTCGAAGCTGGCGAGGAAGTTGCTACCCTCGAGGACGGCGGGACGCGGGGTGATCCCGGTCAGGGTCCAGTTGCCGTCGATCGCGTCGCCGAAGGCGAGCAGGGCGGTGGCGAGGTAGTCAGACAGGCTGGTGCCGGCGCCGGGGTTGCCCACCTGGATGGCCGAGGGGCCGAAGGTGTAGCTCAGCGAGCCGCCGAGCGCGTCGGCGTTGCTGGACAAGCTGCCCGACAGACCGTTGATAAACAGGTCGCCGCCGTTGGCGCCCTGAGCGCCGGTGCCGAAGGCGCCGGACAGGACGAGGGCGTTGCCGTTGGCGGGGTCGGTATAGCTGAAGGTGCAGTCATACACCTCGGCGGTGAAGCTACCACCGGGGCCGGCCTGAGCGGGGCCGACGCTGGCGTGCTTGGTGTAGTGCAGGCCGTTGTAGGTCACGACGCCGAGGCCGTGGTCGGTGAGGTCAACCTGGAGGTTGACGGTCGCGGTGGCGTCGAGCGTGGCCAGGAGGCCGGGACCCGCGGGGGCGGTGTAGTGAACCTCGCGGCCGCCGGCCGGATCGAGGTAAGTCAGGAACGCGGCGGCCTGAGCCGAACCCGCGACAGCAGCCAGGCTACCGGCCGCAAGAGCAATCAACCCGATCTTCATGACAAAACTCCTCTCTCAGTGACCCCTGTGCGGAGGTCCATGACAAACCTGAAAGCCCCGGGCAAACACACACCGAGGGCACCCGTGCGTTGAAACTACAACGAGCGGGACAAAGCTTCAGAATGTTGAGACTGACTCTCGATACCCATGTGCGAAGGGTCAAACGACCCACTGACCCCTCCAACATACCCCAGGATTTGACCGGGGCAAGTGCGGAAAGCCGGATTCTTTGGCGACTTAGCGAAAAATTGAGGCCAAGGCATCCGTCCAAAATCCGTACTAAATGCCGCGACTGCGGACTTTCGGACCTCGATGTCCGTAGCCGAACCAGAATCCCGCGTTATTGAACGGTTCCAAGCATGGTCAGCCCGGCTGCCCGTTCGACCCGAACGCGCACCAGGGTCCCTACCAGGCTTGCGGCATCGAAGCCCGGAGGGCAGTCAAACGCCACGATGAGGTCGCCGTCGGTCCTTCCAGACAACTGGAGAGGGCCCTGGTTTGGCGGCCGGTCTGCGGCGTCGGTGGTGACGTGAGATGCCTCGATGGTGCAGGCGTTGGCGGGCTCGGTCGATTCGGCGTGGGTTGCGCTGCGCCCACCGATGGTGAGCATCACCCCCCCGCCGGGACGGTGCTGGCGGTCCGCGTCACGGCTGGCGCGCCGGGCTGATTTTTCCGCGTGCGAGCTGAGCCCCTGGACGAACACCTCGAGCGTCAGGCCGACGTGCTCACGCGAAATCTCGTCGGATATCCCCTGCTGCACCGCCAGGAGCTCGTTCACCCGGGCTCGCTTCACGGCCTCGGGCACGTCGTCTTCCAGGCGGTCGAACGCGGTGGTGCCCGGGCGGGGCGAGTACTTGAAAATGAAGCAGTTCTTGTAGCGCACGCGCCGGAGCAGGTCGATGGTGGCCCGGTGGTCGGCGTCGGTCTCGCCGCAGAACCCGGCGATGATGTCCCCAGCGATCGTCAGCGGGCGCCCGACCTGCGGCTGGTGGAGGGCCTCGCGTGCGCGATCAATGAACTCAAGGTATTCGCCGACGCTGTAGCCGCGGTTCATGGCCGCCAGAACGCGGTCGCTGCCCGACTGGCCCGGGACGTGCAAATAGCGGCAAATCCTGGGTGAATCCCGGATCACGGTGAGCACATCGTCGCCAAAGTCGCGCGGGTAGCTGGTGACAAATCGCAGCCGTTTGATCGACGGGACCTCGTCGTGGATTCGCTTGAGCAGATCGGCAAAGGTGGTAACGTGCTCGCCGGCGAACGGGTCGCGCCGGTGGCCGCCGGTTCCACCCGCGTACGACCTGCCTTTCTGGGGCTGGACGACGCCCTGGACCGTGACCGCCGACCCGTGCTCGAACCGGTAGTGATTCACCGTCTGGCCCAGGAGCGTCACCTCGACGACGCCCGCGTCGGCAAGGCGCTTGCACTCGTCGACGATGTGCTGGGGCGGGCGGTGGACCTCGGCCCCGCGGGTGTTGGGGACCACGCAGTAGGTGCAGAACTTGTTGCACCCGCGGGTGATGCGGACGTACGCCGAGCCGTTGTGCTCGTCGGGCGAGACACTCCGGCCCAGGTCGAGCATCTCCAGGCTGTCGGCGGCGGCGGCCAGGGTGGCGCTGCGTCGCGAGGCATTGCCCTGCAGCGCGACCTCCCGCGGGAAACGCGGCTGTTCTCCCAGCGATTCGCGGGTCCGAACGGCGTTGTCCACCATCCCGGGCAGCTTGTCCAGCTCGCCGGGGCCGCAGAGGATGTCCACCGCCGGAAACCTGCGGAGCATGTCCCGCCCGTCGCGCTCAGCCATGCACCCCAGCACCCCCACCACCACCAGCGGGTCCTCCCGCTTCCGCAGCTCCATTTCCCCCAGCCGCGACCGCACCTTCTGCTCGGCGTGGTCACGCACCGAACAGGTGTTGTACAGCACCACGTCGGCTTTCTCAGGGTCGGGAGTGAAACGGTACCCCAGCGCGCGAAGCGCCCCCGTGACAAGCTCGGAATCGAGCTCGTTCATCTGGCAGCCGAAGGTTTCGAGGTGAACGGTGCGCGTGGGCATGGCAGGCCCGGAGTCTAGGTGCCGGTACGATGCGCCTTCCGCCCCGGGCGGGGACCGGGTACAATCCCCGGTCTCGGAACCGCGTTGGCCCGATCGTCCGGGCCAAAAAACTCTCCCCGACCGCGGTTGCGGGCCGTTGAGATTAGTCGATTACTTCGCCGGCGCACTCTTGGAGGTCACAGGAGCCGCCCCGAGTTCACGTTTGCCTCAGACACCCCACCCGGAGCCCCGGAGCCGCCAATGGAGTTCGTCACCGCCGAAGAAAAACGCATGCTGGAGGAGCGCCTCTCCGCGTTGAAAGCCAACCGGCCGGCGCTGACCACGCGCATCGCCGAGGCCCGGGCCAACGGCGACCTGAAGGAGAACGCGGACTATCACGCCGCCCGCGAGGAACAGGGGATGCAGGAGGCCGAGATCCGGCGGCTCGAAGAACGCTTGTCGCATGTCTCGGTTGTGAGCAAGGACAGCGTCGCGCAGGGCGTGGTTTTCGTCGGGGCGACGGTGAAGCTCCGCGAGCTCGATTCGGGCGACGAGGAGATCTACAAGCTCGTGGGAGAGGCCACGGGCGCCGTGTCGCTCGAAGTCGTTGAGGTCACCGCCACCAGCCCGATGGGCGAGGCGATGATGAAGGCGCGCATCGGCGAGGTCATCAAGGTCGCCGCCCCGCGCAAGACGCTGCGGTTCGAGATTATTGAGATTCTCTGACGCGCAGCGCTCCGTTCACCGCCGACCGCCCGTCCCATCCCTTCTCTTTGCGGTGGGTTTTCCGCTCTCCGCTTCGGCGCCGCCCGTGTTCGACGAGATTATCCAGCACAACGCCCCGATCCCCAACTGGTTCGGCATCGGCGGGCAGGCCGACGCCCTGGCCCGCCCGCGCACAGAGGAAGAGCTTCGGGACCTCTTGGTGGCCTTCGCCGGGCAGCCCATCCACATCCTCGGCGACGGCGCCAACCTGCTGGTGGACGACGACGGCGTGGATGGGCTGGTGATCTCGCTGCAACACCTGGACAAGGTGGACTGGGGCGCGGGCGAGCGACCGATTGTCATGGCCCAGGCCGGGGCCAAGCTGCCGCAGTTCATCACCGAGGCGGTCCGGCGCGGGATCGCGGGGGTCGAAGGGCTGGCGGGCATCCCGGCGTCTATCGGGGGTGCGGTGGTCATGAACGCGGGGGGCAAGTACGGCGAAATCGGCACGGCCATCGACCGCGTCCGCGTGTTCACGCTGATGGGCCAGGAGCTGAGCATCCCCCACGACGAGATCGGCTTCGCCTACCGGCATTCGGGGCTGGAGCACTACGTCATCGTGGCGGCCTACTTCGCCCTGCACCAGTTGCCCGAGGCCAGGCAGCCCGCCCTGCGCGAGCGGCTGAAGGAAGTGATGGCCTACAAGAAGGCCAGCCAGCCTCTGGCGGAAAACTCGGCCGGGTGCGTGTTCAAGAACGCCGTCCACCAGGGCGTGCTGACCAGCGCCGGCAAGCTCATCGACCAGGCCGGCTGCAAGGGCATGACCCAGGGGGGAGCTCAGGTGAGCGGAGTGCACGGCAACTTCATCGTCACCCGCCCGGGCTGCAAGGCCCGCGACGTCATCGCCCTGATGGACCGGGTTCGAGACAAGGTCCGTCAGGAACACGGCGTGTACCTCCAGAGCGAGGTTGTCGTGTGGCGCCGGTCGAAGTAACGCCCGGCGGCGGTCACGCGCGGTCGCTATGATCTTCCCCCCCGCCCCGGCCCCCGAATCTCGTTTGCACGGTCCGCGGCGGACGCCCTCACGCCGGAGTGGCGGAACTGGCAGACGCGCTGGATTCAAAATCCTGTGCCCCCAAAGGCGTGAGGGTTCGACTCCCTCCTCCGGCATTGACGAGGCCCCAGGACCGACAGGACCTAGAGGACTCATAGGACAGATTCAAGACAGACTGCGAACTTCATTCAGAAACGAGAGAGCCCATGGCCGACCAGCAGAACCAGCAGCAGCAGATCCAGATCCGCATGGACGAGAGCAAGATGGTGTCGGTGTACGCCAACACCATCCGGACCGCGACCACGCAGGACGAGGTGGCCCTCGACTTCGGATTCAACCTCCCGGTGCAGACGGCCCCCGATCAGCCAGTGGTCATGAACTTCGCGGTGGGAAGCCGCGTGATCATGAACTGGCAGGGCGCCAAGCGCCTGATGATGAGCCTGCAGCAGCTCGTGACCAACTACGAGAACGCGATGGGGCCCATCGAACTGGCTCCGCCCCAGCGTCCCGGCCAGGTGAAGAAGTAAGCCCGAGCTCGGTTCCTCCTCACGGGGGGTGCTGTCACCGTCCGCGCACAAGCGCGGCCGGTTTCCCGTGCGCGTTGAAGGCGCCCCGCACGGTCCTTAGACTCTTGAACCGACCCCGCTCTGGAGACCCGCGCGTGCACGCAGCCAAGACCTTGACCGTCGCCGTCACCGGGGCCACCGGGTTCGTGGGGCGTCACACCGTGGCGGCGCTGCTGCGGCGCGGGCACCGCGTGCGTGCGCTGGCGCGCGACGGGCTGAAAGCCCGCGCGGCGGCGAGGCTGTTCCCTGCGGGGTCTCACGCCGACACGATCATCGCCGACGTGTTCGACCGCTCGGCGGTGCTCGACCTGTGCCGCGGGGCGGACGCGGTGGTCCACACCATCGGCATCCGCAAGGAAGTTCTCCCGGAGTCGAGCTTTGAGCGGGCGCACCCGCGGGCGACCCGGGCCGTGCTCGACGGCGCCATCGCCGCCGGGGTCCGTCGCTTCGTCCATATCTCGGCGCTGGGTGTCCGACCCGAAGCCCCCACGGCGTACGGGCGCAGCAAGTACGAGTCCGAGCAGCTCGTCCGCTCCAGTGGACTTGATTGGACCATCTTCCGCCCCGGGCTGATCCACGGGCCCGACGGCGAGTTCATGCAGATGGTCAAGGGCTGGGCGATGGGCCGGCTGTCGCCGCACTTCTTCATGCCGTACTTCGTGCGCGTCGAGGGCAAGCCGCCGGCGCCCCCGAAGTTCGTGGCCGCGGAGGTTGCGCCGGTCAACGTGGAGGACGTCGCGTGGGCGGTGGCATCGTCGCTGGACACCGCGCCGGCCGTGGGCGAGGTCTACCCGCTCACCGGGCCGGAGACGCTGCGCTGGCCCGAACTGCTCAAGCTCGTGCGCGACGTGCTCCCGCTGGCGGACAAGCGCAAGCGCGCCATCGGCATCCCCGGGCGGCTGGGGTGGCTCGCGGCCCACGCGGCGCGGGTGCTGGGGTTCGCCAACGCGATGGCGTTCGGGCCCTCCGAGCCGATCATGGCCACCGAGGACATGACCGCCAACTGCTCCAAGGCCGGCGAGCACCTGGGCTTCAACCCGATGCCCTTCCGCGCCGGCGTGCGGGAGTACGCGTCGCGGGTGTGACTGGCGTTCGAGGCGACCGATCAACGCGGCGAGTCGTGGCCTGCAATGACCAGGCGGCCGCACGCGATTACCCCGCCGACCTTGGAAACGTCACATCCCCTGCGTGCGCCCGGCGGGGGGATCCGCAGCCCCGGGCGTCATCGGGTCGAGCCTGCCGACCGACCGCCAGCGCTCCGCGGCCGACCGGTCGCCCATCGCCTCGCAGGCGCGGACGATATCGTCGATGATGATCGGCCTCCACACGAACCGGTCGCCGGTGTATTCGAAGTTGGGCGACCAGGCAGGTTCCAGCACCGCCCGGGCCTCGGCCCATCGCCCCAGCGCGACGAGCACGTGACCGCGGCAGAACCGCACGTGCGCGAGCTGGTCGCCCGGCGTGGCGGCCAGCCGCGAAGCCAGCTCCAGCGCCCCGCGTGACATCTCATCGGCCTCGGCGATCCGCCCCGTCTCCAGCAGGCAGAACGACAGCTCCGCGGCATTGAGCGCCGGCGTGTGGTGCTCGGGACCCACCGCCGCCAGCAGTTCGCGCCCGGAGCGCTGGAGCTCCTCGATCGCGGGCTGGAACTCGCGCTTGAGGCTGTAGTACCACCCCAATCGGCGCCGGCTGTTGGCGGCCAGCAGCTTGTCCCGCGCGCCGGGCGGGATTGAATCCCAGATCTCGCACGCCTGGCGACCGAAGCGAATCGCGTCGTCGAGCTTGCCGGCGTATGCCAGGACGGAGGCGGCCTGCTCCACGCACAGCAAGACGGAGAAGTCGTGTGCCCCGAAGCGGGCCGAGAGAATCCGCGCCGCCCTGAGCGCCGATTCGCCGCGGTCCTCGAGTTTCCCCTCGTCCTCGGCCGCGCGCATCCGAAGCAGCAACGAGCCGACCAGCGCCGGGTCGTCCGCGCCCAGGAGGGCCGTCTCCAGCGCGATGAGCCGCTCAAGGGCCGCGGTCCTCCCGCGGTGGAGGATACCGCCGAACTGCCCGACGTCTGACTTGGCGAACACCGGCAGGTCGGCCCGCAGCGCGCGGGCCGCCTGCTCGGGAGTCGAGGAGCCTGCTTCACCCGAGCCCCAGGCTCCGATGACGGCGCCCGAGAGCGGGAGGCTCGGCGCCGCGATGGTCAGGTCCGCCGCGTCGGCGAGCGAGGCCAGCAGGTCCGGGTCGTCCGGGGGAACGCTCTTGAGCCGGCGGACCAGCGCCTCGCGGAGCACGGGCTCTGCCCCCGCGGCGTCGCCCGCGTCCAGCGCCACCCGTCCCTTCAGGGCGAGCATCGCCGACACCGGCTGGTCGCCGGAAACGCCCGGCTGCGCCAGCAGCATCTTCAGCGAGGTCTCGGCCTCCGCGCCTGCTTCAGTGTTCCGCCCTTTAGCCAACAGCGCGCGTGCCAGGAGGGCCCGCGACGCGGCTTCGTGCGCAGCCTGGCCGGGACCCAGCCGCGACCACATCGCCACCGCCTCACGCGCCGTCGCCTCCGCCTCGGCGTACCGCTTGCGAACCAGCAGCACACCCGCCAGCTCGTGCAGGTTGGCCGCGATCTCGGGGTGATCGGCGCTCTCGGCTCCCGGCGGCGCCGGGTATTGGACACGCAGGCGCACCAGCCCGTTGCGGAGCGAAACCTCCGCGTACTCCACCGCGGTGGTCGCCTTGCCGACACCGAATCCCGAGTACACCGAGCCCCACATCCGGCGGAGCGCCTGGTCGACCTCCGGATCGTCCAAGTAGGCCCCGGCCTCCAGGCGCATGTGCAGCCGGCGCAGACCGCCCCCGACCGCCGACGCGATCTCGGGGTGCTCGGGGTCGGCGTTGGGCATGACCTCACGGAGCAGTTCAGAGACCGCCCGTGCCCGCACCCGCTCGGCCCGCGCCTGCTCGCGCTGCTGCTCGGCCCGGCGCGACTCCGACGCCGCCTTGGCCACGCTCAGCGCCACCGCGACGAACGCCAGGACCAGCACCGCGGCGGCGGCGCCGGCCCACACCAAACGGCGCCGGTTGATCGACACCGCCTTGCGCAGCAGGTACCACCCCGACCCGCTGCGGGCGTCCACCGGCTCGCCGGCAAGGTAGCGCTCGATGTCGCGTCCCAGGCCGGCCGCGGACTGATAACGACGGGCCTTCTCCTTCCGCAGCGCGCGGAAGACGATCGCCTCCAGATCCGGCGAGAGCCCGGGCGCCCGCGTGCGCATCGGCACCGGCGTCGCCTCGCCGATCGTCCGCGCGATCTCGAAGATCGACCCTTCCAGCTCGTACGGCAGGGCCCCGCACAGCAGGCGGTACAGGATCACCCCCAGCGAGTACACGTCGGTCAGCGCGTCCACGTCGTCGGCGCGCCCGGAGGCCTGCTCGGGCGACGCGTAGGCCGGCGTGCCGGCGAACTCGCCCGTCACGGTCGTCTGGATGCCCCCGGCCTTGGCGATGCCGAAGTCCAGCACCACCGGGCGCCCTTCGCTGGTGACCAGGATGTTGTCGGGCTTGAGGTCGCGGTGGATCACGCCGTTGAGGTGCGCGTGGTGGATCGCGTTGCACACCTGCACAAAGGCGTTCAGCACCGCCCGCTGGCGCTCACCGGGCGTCGATCCCGGCGGCGTCCACTTGTCGAGCGGCACGCCGTCGACATACTCCATCACCACCGCGATCCGCCCGTCCAGCAGCGTGCGCGACTCGAACACCGTCACGATGTTGGGGTGCCTTAGTCGTGCGGCGATCTCGGCCTCGCGCTCTGCCCGCGCCCGACGGCGCGGCGAGATGACCTCGCCCGACGCCAGCGTCTTGATCGCCACCTGGCGCGAGGTGCTCTCCTGCACCGCCCGGTACACCACCCCCTGCGCTCCTTCGCTCACCTGCTGCACCACGCGGTAGCCCTGCAGCCGCGGCGCGCCGTCGGGGCCGAGCGTCTGGCCGACCAGCTCGCGCACGCGCCCGAGGAACGCCGAGTCGTGGCGCGCGGCCTCCACCTTGGCGCGGCAGGACGGGCAGTGCTCAAAGTGCGCCTCGGTCTCCGGGGTCGCGGGGTGGCCGATCGCGAAACGGTCAACCTCGGCGGGGCTGGGGCAGGGACCCAGCCGGGGACTGGCGGCGCCGGAGCTCAATCACGCATCCTCCTCGAACGCGGTCGTCAGGTCCGCCACCAGCACCTTGAGCCGCTTGGTCACGCGCGTCTTGGCCACGTAGACCTGGTCCACCGTCATCCTGCAGCGCTGGGCGGCTTCGGTCGCCGGCACGCCGCGCAGACCGACCAGTTCGAAGGCGAGCAAAGTGCGCTCGTCGATGGCCGACTCGTCACGCAGCATGCCCAGGGCCTGGTTGAGGATGGCGCGGTCGCGTTCATCGGTCCAGATGCCGCGGAGCTCGGCCTCATCGGGCAGCGCGGAGATCGCCGCGTCGCCGACCAGTTCCCCGGCCCTGCGGGAACGCTGCAGGGAAAGGGCCGTGTTTCGAGCGATTCCAAGGATCCAACTGCTCAGGCGTCCCTTGGTCCGGTCATACCGTCCCTCGCGATAGGCCCGGACGAACTCAGACAGCGTCTGTTGCGACACCTCTTCAGCGTCGGATTCCGTTAGGCCCAGGCGGCGCGCCAATCCGGCAATTACAGGGCGAAAACGGGCATCGATGTGTCCCCAGGCTGGTTCGTTGGAAAGGTCCTTCAGGGCATCGAGCAGCCGCGTGGTGGTGCGGGTGGCCAGCATCGGGTCGCTGGGTGGGTTGGACGACATGACCGGCTCGACTATAGCGATGCGGCCGGACAATCCCAAGTGCCCTGCGGATAAGGGCTTGTAGTAGTCCGGTGAGGCAGGTAGACTCCTGTTCGGCGGTGGGCATCGCCGACTCAAGGACGGAAAGCCGTCGATCAATTATGAAGAAACTCAAGCCTGTCATTCTTGTTTTAGGGCCGATCGTCTTGGCGGTGGGCGTCTGGTGGACCTTCTTCCGGGGTGCGCCCGGAGTCCTGAACACCATCCAGTTCGTCAACGTGGTCACCGGCGAACTGAAGGGTGTGGACCGGAACTCGTACACCGACATCCCGCTCAAGGACGAGGCCGGAAAGCCGGTCTGGTTCCCCGTCGCCAAGATGCCCGATGGCTCGTACATGTTCGATGGCCACTACATGTCGCCTCTGCGCAAGGCCATCGATGAACAACAGATCGACGCCAAGCAACTTCGCGTCGACCTCAAGACCATGGTGGTCAACACGGCCAAGTGACCAGTTCACCGGCACGTGCCTAACCCGTCGCGGCGCTGCCGCGAACCCGATTCGGAGATACCAGTGATGTTCCGGACCCAACCCAATCGGCGCGGCTTCACACTTGTTGAGCTGCTTGTCGTCGTGGCCGTGATCGCTCTGCTCATCGGCCTGCTGCTCCCCGCACTCTCACAGGCCCGCGCCGCCGGTCAGGGAATCGTCGGCGCCAACACCCAGCGGCAGCTTGTCGCGGCGGTCCTGGGATACACCTCCTCGAACGACGGCTGGATCCCGGGGTGCAACAGCTCGGGCATCAAGCACACCGACGACTCGTCCGCGTTCGCGGTGACCAAGCGCGCCAACGAGAACGGCGACATGCCGCTGCAGAAATGGGACTGGGCCTCTCCCAGTCTCTCGGGCACCGACATGCCCGCCTCGCGCGCCCAGCGCTTCCGTGTGCTATTCGAACGCTTCGGCGATCCCTCCCAGCGAGTTTTCTATGACGCGGCCAACCCGGTCTTCGCCACCGATCCATGGTCGCAGCTCGTCGAAGACGACATCAAGAAGAACACGCCGCTGGTGGGCAACAGCTTCCTCATGCCCGCCACGTTCCAGTGGTACGCCCAGGACCCGAGCTCCGCGACCGGCGCCGTCACCTCCGGCGGCGGCGGCTTGACCTCCAACGGCTCCAACTACGCCTACCCGAACGGGTCGTTCTCCGGCCCCGTCAATCCGCAGAACCAGTACCTGCCCTCGTATAAGCCCAGAATCGACCAGGTCAAGAACGCCACCAGCAAGATCAGCCTCGCTGATGGCTTCCGGTACATGACCCTGTCCAACACCATCGACTTTGACGCCAGCCCGGGCGGGAGCATCTACGGCTCGTTCACCTCCAGCGGCGCCGTCTTCCGCGATTCCGCCGAGTACGGCGACGAGACCTCGCAGGCCTCGGGCTCCTCGCACGGCGGGCAGCTCATCGCCAGCTACCGTCACGCCGGCAAGATGAACGCCACCATGTGGGACGGCCACGGCGAGACGCTCACCAAGCAGCAGTCCCGCAACCCCACCCTGTGGTACCCCTCGGGCTACCGCTTCACCAACGTTACGGCCCACGCCGACGCCGCCGGGTTCTATCCCAACTGGTCCAACTCGCCGGGCGGCGCCCCGATCAACTGACGGCGTTTCCCCGCCCGGTCCAAACCACTCCGACCCAACGCTTCCGACAAGGGAGCGTTTTTTCTTTCACTCGGACAGGCCACGCAGCCCGGCAGCGCGGGCCCGAGAACGCGGGCGCCGTGCCCACGTCCCATCATGTGAAATGCGTCGATATCCGCCCGGTGGACGTTGCCGCGCGCGTGCCTGAATCGGAGCCTTGGGGTTCCAGGTGATCGCGCCGGCGCCGTCCACCGCGTCGACGCGTTCGGGGTCTCTGTCTCGGTGGGCACGGGAGGATCCGTATGCAGAATGTCAAGGCTCTGATCGCCGCCAGTGGAGTGTGTGTGGCCGCGAGCGCCGCGCACGCGGGTGTGATCGGCACGCTGACGGCGGACAACCACTACGCGCTGTACACCGGCAACTCTTCTGGCGACATCACCTTCATCGGACGCAACGAGCTGGGCGCCTCGGGCAGCCCCGGCTCGTACAACTGGAGCCAGGCCGAGACCTGGAAGTTCGACCCCGGCGCGTACATCTACGTCGCCGTGTGGAGCGACGACGCCGTGGCTCAGGGGTGGCTGGGTCAGTTCGTCTTCGATGACAAGACCATGCTGCTCAGCAGCGACAAGCGCTGGGAGTATGTGTCGACCGACCTGAACCTGGGCGACGGCGACCCGGCGCCCAGCGTGAACGACATCGGCGCGTGGGTGGACCTGGCGGACGCCAAGCACTTGTGGGACACGCCGTTCGTCGGCGGGAACAACGGCATGTCGCCGTGGGGTGACATCGCCGGCGTGTCGAAGGATGCGGGCTGGGCGTGGGGCAACCCGAGCAAGCGTGAGAACCCGTTGATCGGCGGGGACAACTTCGAGGAGTACCAGATCTTCCGCATCCCGACGGGCGTGCCCTCGCCGGGCGGGGCGGCCCTGGCGCTGCTGGCCGGGGCGATCATGGTGAAACGCCGACGGTGAGGCGGCGCGTGGTCCTGGGGTTGACGCTTCGATTGTGAATGACGTGATGTGAACACCTTGCACCGGCCTGCGCGAGCGGGCCGGTGTGCATTTTGGAGGTGTGGGGGGAAGGTGATTCACAGGGGGGCAAGCACCCAGTAGGACACCCAAGACGGGCGTCCGCCCGGCAGAGGGAGCCTGTATCGGGGTGGCATGGCAAAGTCCGCTTGGCCATGCTCCCTACCCCTGGCCACAGGCACACACCAAGAGCATGGCCAAGAAGACTTGGCCATGCCACCCATCAGGAGGCTTCATCGCGTGGGGGCACTGGTTGGCCGGGCCACCCGCCGTTACGCGACCGAAAGGCGTGAGAGAGAGCTGATCGGGAAAAGTGCGCGTTCCCGCAGGCGGCGGACCACCTCGGCGTGGCCATTTGATTTTGCAAACTTGAACTCGGTGTCGGTGATGAGCATCACGAGGGTCAGGCCGTAGGTCTTCCTCTTGATCTCGAATGGCCTGCGCGGCTTGGTCAGGTCCACGAACAGCGCCTGAGTCAGCGGTCTGAGGCTCGGGTGAAGCGGCCCGGCGGTCTCCCCGGGAAGGAACCGCGTCGTAAGACTGAGCTTCGCGAGGTCCGTCAGCAGACTGCCCACCTGGCCGACCACGGTTGAGCCGTCGCTTTTCTTGAACGGCGCGAGGGGCCCGGCGCGCTCGACAACCATCACGAATTCGTACTCCCCGTGGAGCCCCGGCTGCTGGCCGGATCCCCATCCGCCTGTGAGATCGCTGGTGCAATACACCATCGCTCCGGGCACGGCATCGGGAAATCCAACAAGCGTCGGCCCGCCGCCGAGGTAGAACGGGAGTGGGCTGACCAAGTACTCCCCGTGCTTGCCGAAGACACGCTCAAGGGCTTCAAGGCGAGCGGGGATGAGGTCGCCGTAGGGGTCTGCGGGGGGGGCGGGCATGGCGGGACCAGCGGGGTTGAGGCAGCGTACATGCGCTCGATGGAACGGGTTGCGGGGAAGTCCGTGCCGGAAGCCGGGTGCCGGGGTACGCCGCTTTGGGCGTACCCCGCTTGCGGACGCAATGGCCACAGACGGGGTACGACGAGGACGCCGTATCCCGGCACCCGGCACCCGGCTGTGTGACCCTGCCCACGGGCACACACCAAGAGCATCGCCAAGAAGACTTGGCCATGCCAGCCATCAGGGGCCTTCAACGCTCGGGGTCACTGGTTAGCCCGGTCACCCGCCGCCCCTCGAGATACTCTCGCACCGGCGTGGGAAGCATCAGCATTGCTCCCGTCAGCAGCGCAAAGATCGCCATCGCAGCCTGAATCGCGAACCCGGGACTGTCAATATGACTCGACGCGGCATAGATGAACCCAACGATCGAACCCACGACCGACAGGCAGGTCGTCAGTATCCGGGCTGGCCGCGAGCCGGTGTTGAGCCACCACATCAATACCAACCAGACTCCCATCCGAATCAGGACGCGCCCTGCCAACTCCAGCCGATCCTGTTTGAAAAACACGGTCGCGAGCGACACGTTGATCGCGAGCCACACGAAGCAGACGGCGACGAACATCCATAGACCCAGTTGTATGCGGTATTTTGAGGGGAGCCTTGTCATCGATTGCCCGCGTGTAGCACTGGGGCTGTGCCACCCATCTCGCCGGTTTCGGCGATAATAGATCAATACGACGCTGCAGGCGGCCGGGTGCCGGGGTCGGTGTACGCCGCTTTGGGCGTACCCGCTTGCGGACGCAATCACCTCAGACGGGGTACGACGAGGACGCCGTACCCCGGCACCCGGCACCCGGCTTCATCGCGTGGGGTCACTGGTTGGCCCGGCCACCCGCCGTCTCAAGGGATATCACCGATCGAACCCTTTTAGCGGGTGGCCCAAAGGGGGCACCAGGGTACGCCGTCTTCGGCGTACCCCGTAGGACCTTCGGACACCAACAACGGGGCACGCCCAGAGCGGCGTACCCCGGCACCCGGCACCCGCCGCCGATGCGCGAGTCGGCGGCACAGGCTTCGCACAGGTCGGCTTCACCCGCGGATATCACAACTTGGCGGAAGTCTTGACGGTGTCTCGCCGAGACACTAACGAGCGGAAGCAAACAAGCAGCGCTTCACGTGATTCTCGAGCGAGTTCTGGTGCTTCTAGGATTCGAGCGATAACTTGTACTGCCTCGGAGTACATGATAGTTACCGACTGGATGGCGATCCCGAGCCGCTCGGTGCGTCTCTTGGGTCGCGGATCTGCAGCAATATGCCCTGCGGTTAGCCGAACGTCTTCACCCAGAGAATAAATGGCGCCACAGAACGATCCGTGCAAGATTTCTGAGGAGTGACGATAAATACCGAGAATTGCCATGGAGAAGCACGTGGCTCGAGCGGGGCTCTCACTCCCAGCAATCAATGCGAGTTTTTCTTCAATTGACTCGTCAAGCCAATCGCGCTTTTCTTTCCCAGATTTCGTCGAGAACTCTGAGATGGCGGCAACCAGCGGAGGTGGTACAGCAGCGTCGGCCATGGGATGACGAACACCAACTACGCTGCCAGCGATTTCTTGACGTCTGTCAAGGTCTCGAAACGTCTTCTGCGCAGCATGACGCTGAGCGAGCCTCGCAGTCTCCAGCCCTCCGACAGCGATGCGCATGGCATTTACCGAGCATTCAAAGATCGCCCGCGCGGAGATCATGGCCAATCTGCCGTGATGCGACGTGACTGCTAGAGAAAATGCCTGCTGATCTTCACAGAGACAAAGCAGCATTGGAGCAAGGACAGTCCCAACGTCGTCGGCCCGTTCCATCGCAGCCAACGCGAGTCTCGTGAGCCGCTCTGAATCTTCTCGTATGCACGCGAGTAGCCGAGGCCAATCCTCGTCGGGCGGAAAAGCGAACCAGGGGTCGATGCGTCGTGATGCGCCGGTGTTCATGCTTAATTATATCTCACGACTATCTGCCGGGTGCCGGGTGCCGGGTGCCGGGTGCCGGGTGCCGGGGTACGCCGCTTTGGGCGTACCCCGATTGCGGACGCGACCGCCACAGGCGGGGTGCGACGAGGACGTCGTACCCCGGCACTCAGCACCCGGCCGCATTATTTCAACGTCGGAGGAAGAGGCAATCGCTGCGGGAACTCGTAGATAAACCGCAATAGCATCGCAGCGAACACTAGCAACCGCTCGGCCTCCGTGCGCTCCGTGTGTAGCAGTTCATGATTGGCTTCGTTGCCTTTAGAACGAATATGGTCAACCCAGTGCTTTCCGTTTGGAGGCACAAAGCCTCGGTCGCTCAAATGGGAGACGTACTGCTGAAAACTTCCGCCCGACTCCGCGCCTTGTGCTACAGCGATGTGCATGAGCAACTTGCGCAACAGCATCGCACAACCCGAAAAAGCATCGGTTGCAAAGCACCGCTTTGCTTCATCAAACACGGCTGCGATATCTGCTGGAACAGACTGCACGTTATCGGAAAATGGAGCCGCAGGATTCGGCCGTTCATCGCGTTCAAAGAATGTTGGATATGCGCAATTTGGACAAATGTGGATCGTGTGTCGGCTTTCGCCACTAAAATTATATCGTTCGTCAGATGCCACTCGGTGTTCGCACCATCCACAAACAAAACTGCGCGCCGGACAGCCTTCAACGTGACGCCACTGATTCGAACGATCTTTGGGCTGACTTTGGGCTCGCGCCATGCTCAATCACTCCCCTTGATCCAAGACAGCCATGAAGGCTTCCTGGGGTATTTCCACCGCCCCGATCGCCTTCATCCGCTTCTTGCCTTCCTTCTGTTTTTCCAGCAGCTTGCGCTTGCGGGAGACGTCGCCGCCGTAGCACTTGGCCGTCACGTCCTTGCGCATGGACTTGATGGTTTCGCGGGCGACAACTTTGCCGCCGATGGCGGCCTGGAGGGGGATCTCGAACTGGTGCTTGGGGATTTCTTCCTTCAGGCGGACCAGGAGCTGGCGCCCGCGGTACTCGGCGTTGTCGCGGTGGCAGATGAGGCTGAGGGCTTCGACGGGGTCGCCGTTGATGAGGATGTCCACCTTGGCGAGCTTGTCGCTCTTGAAGCCCTTGAGGTGGTAGTCCATGGTGCCGTAGCCGCGGGTGATGGACTTCAGCTTGTCGAAGAAGTCGTAGATGATCTCGGCGAGGGGGATCTCGTATTCGAGGATCTGGCGGGACTCGCTGACGAGTGTCTGCTGCTTGAAGACGCCGCGCCGGTTGCCGCACAGGGCCATGATGTCGCCGATGTATTCCTTGGGCGTCATGATGTCGAGGCGGACGATGGGCTCGCGGAGGTCTTTCCAGACGCTGGGGTCGGGCAGCTCGGCGGGGTTGTTGATCTCGAGGGTCTGGCCGTCGGTGGTTTCGAGCTCATAGGTGACCGTTGGGGCGGTCTGGATGATCTCGACGCCGCCCTCGCGCTCGAGGCGCTCCTGGATGATGTCCATGTGGAGCAGGCCGAGGAAGCCGCAGCGGAAGCCGAAGCCGAGCGCCTCGGAGTGGACGGGGGCGAAGGTGAAGCTGGCGTCGTTGAGGCTGAGCTTGGTGATCGCTTCGCGGAGTTCTTCGAAGTCGCTGCCCTTGGACTCGCTGCCGCTGGTGGGGTAGAAGTCGCAGAAGACCATCTGGCGCGGCTCTTTGTAGCCGGGCAGGGGCTGCGGGGCGGGGTCGATGTCGAGGGTGACGGTGTCGCCGACGCGGACGTCTTTGAGGGTCTTGATGTTGGCGATGAGGTAGCCGGTCTCGCCGGGGCCGAGGCCCTCTTTGCCGACCTTGACGGGCTTGGGGGTGTACTTGCCCAGCTCGGTGATCTGGAAAGTTCGCCCGGAGCCCATCATGCGGATCTTGTCGCCGACGCTGAGGCGCCCGTCCATGACGCGGACGTAGATGATGACGCCGCGGTAGTCGTCGTAGTGCGAGTCGAAGATGAGGGCGCGGGTCTGGGTCATCTGCGGGGCGCGCGGCGGGGGCAGGCGGTCGCAGATGGCGGCGAGCAGTTCGGGCAGGCCCTGGCCGGTCTTGGCGGAGACGTAGATGCAGTCCTCGGCGGGGAGGCCGAGCACCTGCTCGATCTCCATGGCCACGCCGTCGGGGTTGGCGCTGGGGAGGTCGATCTTGTTGACGACGGGGATGAGGGTGAGGTTGTTCTCAACGGCCATGTAGGCGTTGGCGACGGTCTGGGCCTCGACGCCCTGCGTGGAGTCAACGACGAGGATGGCCCCCTCGCAGGCGGTCAGCGCCCGCGAGACTTCATACGAAAAATCGACGTGCCCGGGGGTGTCGATGAAGTTGAGCATGTACAGCTCGGGCTTGGCCCCGTCGCCCGTACCCCCCTGCGGCGTGTGCTTGTGAAACACCGTGACGGCGGACGCCTTGATGGTGATTCCCCGCTCGCGCTCCAGGTCCATCGAATCGAGGATCTGGTCGCGGGCCTCACGCTCGGAGACGGCGTTGGTGGACTGCAAAAGGCGGTCGGCGAGGGTGGACTTGCCGTGGTCGATGTGGGCGATGATGGAGAAGTTGCGGATGGGCATGGGGGGAAGGCATCGAGGCAGGAGGCATCAAGGCATGAGGGGGGAGGGGATGGTAGGGGGTGCATCGAGAGGACAGCAGCGGTACCGGTCTTGGGGAGAATGTGATTTGAGTTCTTTGCGTTTGGCTGTTCGTGGTGTATGCTCCTCGCGTCATAGGTGTCCGCCACGTGGCGGATGAAAAGGGAAGGCGGTGAGAAGCCGCCGCGGACGCGCCGCCGTATGGGGCGCTTGAAGCAAACCCACCATGCCACTGTTTGCCCTGCCCGTTTCGGGCGTGGCGGCGGGAAGGCGGGTTTGTAGAAGCCCCGAGCCGGAAGACCTGCCTGTGACAGTTGGACGTGGCGCCCTCGCGCAACGGGACGCCGGTCGAGTCGGCGCGCGCTCCCCGCGATCCACCGCACTCAACCGCGTCGTTGAATCCGCCGAGCGTTCGGCGGGGTCAGCCGTTGCCCGGGCACAGGCAGGCGGGAGCCGTTCCGCGCGACTCGGAACGCGACAACGGAGTGTCCCTGTGTTCAGACATGTAAGCGTCTCGGGTGCGGCTGTTGCGTTGGCGGCGGCCGGCGCGGTCTCTTTGAGTGTGGGCGTGCGCGACGCGTCCGGCGCGATCCCGGCGTATTCGCTGGTGGGGTCATTCGACATTCCCTCGGGCGCCTCGTCTTTCGACCTGCTTCCCGACGGGCGGGTGCTGGCGCTGGTGGGGTCGGAGCTGCGGGCGCAGGGCACGGTGAACGGCTCGGCGTTTGCCAAGGTGGGGTCGGTGAACTCTGCGCTGATCAACCAGTTCGGCGCCTCGTTTCTCCGCATCAGCCCATCAGGGGCGCGTATCGCCATCGGGGACGGCAACGCCGGCGCCGCGGCGAGCGTGGTGCTTCTGAACGCCGGTGACCTCTCGCCGGCCGCGCCCTCCCCCACTGCTTCGATCGCCACGCCTAACTTCGACGCGGCGTGGAGCGGGGATTCGACGCTGTTCGTGTCCGGCGCGGTGTTCGGCGTTGATTCCGTGCTCAACCGGCTCGATACGGCGGCGCTCACGTCGCGCACGGTTGTTGCGGGCATCGGTGACGGCTCGGGCGGCGTGGCGATCCGCGGCGGGCGGCTGTTCACCGGCGTGGGGTTTGATTTATCACCGGGTGACGGCCCGGAGACTGGCGACATCCGCGCCTTTGATCTTTCCTCTCTGTCGAGCGCAGGTACCCCGATTAACTTTGCCACCGGCGGCATGGACGTGGGCCGGCTTCTCTCGGCGGCCTCGCTGGGGTTTGACCCTGACGGCGCCCTGCTGGTGGGCGGCGGCGATTTCGCCGGCGAGAGCGGGTTCGCCGCGGCGGTGGACCCGGCGGCGGTCAACGCGGCCCTGGCGGGCGGGCCGGGGGTGTCGGGCGCCCAGTCGCTTCACCTGGAGCCACAGGGGCCGCAGTATTACGAGATCAAGTTCAACAATATCACAAGCGAGGTCTTGGTTCGCGCCTACGGGTTTGATACGGTGTTCCGGTACGCCGTCCCGGCCCCGGGGTGCGGCTTGGGGTTGGTGACTGGGCTCATCTGGGCAGGATGGAGGAAGCGCGATGCCTAAGTTTGTCATGACACTTGGGTCGGGGGGCCGGGCACACTGCGAGGTTGGGTGTGCACTCGGTGGCGGCGAGCCGGTCCGTCGGGGCGGCCTCGACCGGACGACGCGCAGTCGTTCGACGAGGCGATGGCTCACGGCGGCGCTGGCCGCATCGGCTGCCGGCGCCGCGCTCGCGGGAGACTTCGCCGACCAGGTGGTCGATTACCTCCCCGCGCCGGGCCAGTTTGTCAACAACCCGGATTACAACGATCTATCGCACGCGCAGGGCGCGCCGGTGGGCGGCGGCATGTCAAACCCGGACAACACCAAGCTCGTGACGCTGGGCGGGCTGGGCGGTTCGATCACGCTGAGATTCACGCCGCCGGTCATGGACGATCCGTGCAACCCCTACGGGCTTGATTGCATCGTGTTCGGTAACGCGAGTTTCGTCGGGGGCAACCCGTCACGCCGCTTCGCCGAGGCGGGCGTCATCGAGATCAGCCGCGACGACAACGCCAACGGGTTGCCCGACGACGCGTGGTATGTCGTGCGCGGGTCGCACCTGCCGCCGGTGCCGTCGGACGCCTACCAATCACAGGCGTGGGACAACAACGCATCCAGCGCGACGCCGCCGGGAAACGTAGCGTGGTACCCGCAGCCGCCGCGGTTTTTGAACTGGCCGTCCGCGTATATCACAGCGACGTTACACCTGCCGCCCCTCTTTGAGGCCGCGGTGCTGGTGAATCCCAACGGGCTCGCATCGACGGTTGAGGGCGTGTGGGGCTACGCCGACTGCACTCCGACGCTGATCCTCGGCGATACCGACGCCGACGACACGGTTGATTCGCCCGGCGTCTCCGCGGGTCAGTTCTACACCTCGCCCGACAATCCGTTTGTCGTGGGGGTTTCTCCGGGCAGCGGCGGCGGCGACGGCTTTGACATCGCCTGGGCCCTCGACTGGCTGACCGGCGAACCGGCCAGGCTCGACAGGTTCGATTTCCTGCGCATCTCCACGGCGGAGAACTACATCGCCGGCACGTTGGGCGAGCTGAGCACCGAAGTTGGTGGCGCGGCGCGGGTGCGGGCCCGAGCGTCGTTTTACGACGTGAATGGCGACGGCGCCGCCAACGCCGAGGACCTGTATTCGTGGCACGCCCCGGCGTCGCCGGTTCAAGCCGACCTGACGGGCGAGGGAACGACGAACGCGGCGGACCTGGCGGCGCTGGTGCGTTGCGTGCGCGCCGCCGACGAGGCCGACTTGGGGGCGGCGAGATGAGGGATCGCTTGAACGGTCGGCGCTGGGGCCATCGGTACAGGCCGGCCGCACGCGGGTTCTCCTTGGTTGAGCTCCTGGCGGTGGTCGCGGTCGTCAGTGCTCTGGCCGGGCTGTTGATGTCAGCGCTCGGCGGCGCGCGGGGTGCGGCGCAGCGAGGCGAGTGCGCCTCGAACATCCGGCAACTCACGCTCGCCAACGAGTTGTACGCCGGGGATCACGCCGACCGGTACGCCCCGGGGGCGCCGGGGATCGCCCGGAGCAATCTGGTGCGCTGGCACGGCACCCGGAAGGCCGCGTCCCAGGCGTTTTCACCCGAGGGCGGCGCGATACCCAGTTACCTGGACGCCGGCAGGCGCGGGGACGCGATCGGGGTTCGCGGATGCCCGTCTTTTGCGCCCGTGCTCGACGACCTGGCGGCGCGCCGTGCGGGCTTCGAGCGCGGGTGCGGGGGCTACGGGTACAACAACGCGTTCGTCGGCGTCTCGCGCGTGCAGCGTGCCGAGGCCTGGGTGCTCGAGACCGATGCGCTGGGTGCGCGCCGTTCGCAGTTTGGCCACCCCGCGGGGACGCTGATGTTTGCTGACGCCGCCTTCGCCGGCGACGAACTGATCGAGTACAGCTTCGCCGAGCCGGTGTTCTGGCCCGAATACCCAGGTTCGCGACCGGACCCTTCCGTTCACTTCCGGCACCGGGGCGAGGCCGCCGTCGCGTGGCTCGACGGGCACGTGGCCCACGAACGCCTGGCGTTCTCGTGGTCCAGCGGCCTGTACCGGGCCGACGCGGGGGCGCTGGGGATCGGCTGGTTCGGCCAGGGCGAATCCAACGACGCGTTCAGCCCGCGCTGACGCGGTACCGATCACGCCTTTGCAATGGGGTGAATCAACGCGGTGCGACGGTCGAACTCACTGAAGCCGAGTTTCTCGTACATCCGGCGTGCCGGCGTGTTGCGCGCGTCCACGGCGCACGCGACACAGGCCTCGGGCCGCGCGCTGAGCGAGCCCAGCCCGATCCGCATGAGCAGCAGGCCCAGGCCCCGACCCCGCAGGCCGGGCGACAGGCCGCAGTAGACCAGCTCGATGCTGTCCTGCTCCGGGCACGGGTTGAAAAGCATCATGCCCTCGGGGGAGCCCCTGTCGCGGATGATCCACCAGTATCGCGGGTCCCAGGCGCCGGTGTTGCGGTGGCTCGCCAGCACGTCGCGGGTGTCGCGCAGGCCGCACAACTCGGGGCAGTCGAGCGTCCCGGCGTAGCTCTTGTCGAGCGCCTCCACGACATCATCATCATCGCCTTGGGACCAGGCTCGCAACTCGACGCCCGGCGGAAGCGCCGCCACAAGGGCGCCGGTATCGAACTCCCGAGGGGCGGGTCGCGGGCGCCTCAGGTAGATCAGCTCATCGAGCCGGCGGAACCCGGCGTGGAGAAGGCCCGCGCGGGCGCCGCCCTCGTCGGTCTCCAACAGCGCCTGGGCCAGCGTGGGGCCGCGCAGAGAATCCACGGTGCGCCGGACGACCTGCCCGAGTTCCTGCTGCTCAGTCTCTCCGGACGGATTGGACAGGAAGAACATCGCGGTACGCCCGGACCCGGGCACCGCCAGGCACACCTCGCGGACCCGACCCGCGCCGCCGGAGCGCGAGAGCGAGGCGTAGAAATGGGTCAGGTCGATGGAGTGTTTCCTCGCCGCGTCCAGGAATCGGCGCGCCGCGGACTTGTCGGTCGACGAGGCGGCCACCAGGCGGGCGGCGGCGTTTTCACGCAGAACCGCCGTGACCGCGACGACCTCGTAGGCGGGCTGGGGGGCGCGGGCGCCGGCGACGCCGGAAGATGGGGGTCCGAGGCTGGTCACGGGGCGGGGGGCGGACGGCTGCAACTGGCTCCGGGAAGCGTGCGTATCGCGCTTCCCCGGCCGGGGTTCCATCCCATACACTACCCTCAAGTCCAGTGGGGCCGCCCCTGAAGCCCCCCGGGGCCGGAATCCTGGATGCTCGCGAACGACGGCCGGCGGAAGGCCCCCACCACCCTCGGAAAGGCAGCTTCGGATGACCTACTCGGCCCGTGCCTCGGCGCTCGCTCGACCGCTCAGCCTCATGCTCGCGGTGCTGGCGCTCCTGACCCTTATCGCCGGCACGCTGAAGGCGGCGCCGGAGCCGGAGGCCATCCCCCGCCGATGGGAGCTTCGGGTGGAGCCGGGCCAGTTGCGGTGCATGAGCGTGGACATCCCCGAGAAGGGGAAACAGGCGTTCTTTTACTTCACGTTCAAGGCGACCAACTTGACGGGTCAGGACCTGTATTTCGCCCCGTCGTTTGACCTGGCCTTGAGCGATGGGACGGTGCTTCGTTCGGGACGCGATGTGCCGCCCGAGGCCACCGCCGCGGTGCTGCAGTACGTCAACAACGCCTTTCTCAAAGACGAAATCAAGCTCCAGGGCCAGTTCCTGCAGGGGCCGGAGAACGCCAAGGAGGGGCTGGTGATGTGGCCCGCGACCACCCTGAAACTGACCGACGCCACCATCTACATGGCCGGCTTCAGCGGCGAGACCAAGTCGGTCGTCCGCCCTGATACCGGGCGAACCCAGGTGCTCCGCAAGACGCTGATGCTCCGGCACGAGGTGAGCGGCGAGGTTGACCCCAGATCGAACGCCACCCTAACACGTTCGATCCAGCGGTGGATACTCCGCTGAAGTTCGGGTATCATCTCCGCCCCAACGGACGCGGGCCGGGTCGGCTCGTTCCGTGTCGTTCAGCAGGCAGCCGCCTGTTTTCCGCACGCTCTGCTCAAAGGCCGCCGGCCTGCGCCTCCAGGAATCGTCATGGCACACAAAAAGGGACAAGGCTCTACCCGTAACGGGCGCGACTCGAACCCCAAGTATCTCGGGGTGAAGCTGTACGGCGGTGAAGTGTGCAACTGCGGGTCGATCATCGTCCGCCAGCGGGGCACGCACTTCGAGCCGGGGTTCATGGTCTCGCGCGGCAAGGACGACACGCTCTTCGCACTGTGCGACGGCAAGGTCATCTGGAAGGGCCGCAAGGTCCACGTTGACCCCGCCGATCAGAACACCCCACGCCCGTTCTACCTGCGGGCCTGAGGCCGGCCGCGTGATCACACGAAATCATCCCTTTCCGCACAGGGAAGGGCGTTGCACCCGAGAGCCCGCGGACGATCATCCGCGGGCTTTCTTTGTCGCGCGGACACCTTCGGATGCAACCGGGCGCGAGCCGCGCCGTAGCAATGGAGGCATGAACATTCCGGGGAAAGCGCGGGTTGCTCTGAGAACGCTGATGCTTGGCGCGGCCTGGGCGGCGCTCCCGGTCGGCGCGCTGATCGCCGGGGCGTGGAGCGGCCCGGCGTGCCTGGCGGCCCGTGAGGTGACTGTTCACGACGAGCTCGCCGATCAGCTTCGGCGCGCGGTGTTCCCGGGGCTTGTGGGTCGGCAGACTCCCGGCCCGGCGCTGAGCGCGCTGCGATCGCTGCGTGATGAGAAGCTCCGCCCGCTGATGGCCGACCTTGCCTCGGGCGCGCGGCCCGGCATGGTGAGCGAGGGGATCCTCGCGCTGGCGGACATGACGCCGGAGGGGAAGCTGACGCTGGGGCTCGTCGGCGACATCCACGATCCGGAGCAGCAGGCGCTGGTGGTGCTGCAGTCGCTGGGCTCCCGGCCGCTGGAGACCGGCGAAATCGAGACGATTCTGTCCTGGCCCAACATCGATGCCCGGCTCGAGGGCGCGCTGCGCTGCACACTGGCGAGTCGGGGCGGGAAGGTCGACATTGAGCGCGCCACGGCTCTCGCCGGTCACGCCAACCGGCTCGCGAGCGCCCTGGGTGAGTTGCTGAGGCTGCTGGGCGGCGACGCCGAAGCGACCACGAGGCTCACCGGCTCGCTCGCGAAGCTGGACGAGTCGGATCGTTCCGGCGTGACGGCGCCGCTGCTGGAGGCGATCCGGCGCGACTCTCTGAAAGGAGCGGCGCCACTGGTGCGGGCGCTCCTGGGGGCCGCGGATACCGATGAGGCCCGCGCCGATGCGCTGCGCACGCTCATGCAGGTCGACCCCGCGGGAGGCGCCGCCGCGTGGGGCGAAGCGTGGACGAAAGCCGAGGACATCGGCGACCGCGTTCGCCTGTGCCTGGTGGCGCTGGACGCGGGCGATTCGACCGAACTCTCCGTGCTCGACACCCTGGCGCAGAGCACCGACGCACTGCCCGCAGCCATGGGGCGGGCCGGGGCCGCGGTTCGGCGGACCGGCACCGACACCGCCGGGGCGCTGCTGGCGCTGATCAAGCATTCTCACGCGCCCAGCACCATGTGGGCCCTGAACAAATGCCGTGACCTGGCGCCCGGCGTGGCCCGACAAGTGCTTTTGGAGACAATCGCCTGGGGCGGGGCGCGGCGCGATCCCGGGGACTCGGTCCCCAAGCTGGTGTTCGAAGCCGCGACAAGGCTGGCGCCGCGAGACGCCGCGGCGCTCGGCGAGCCGCTGGCCGCTGCCTGTGCTGCCAGGGACAACCCGTTGTGCGAGGCGTTGCTGGCCGCCCTCCTTCGGTCGGGCAGCCGACCGGTGTGGGAGTCGGCCCACCCGCCGGCTTTCAGCGGCCGCACAGCCCAGGCGATGAGCGTCTTGTACGAGGCCCGCGTCAACGGGATGAACCCCGGCGCCGACCCCGGCAAGCCCGGGCCACTTAGCAGCGGCGGCGGATTCCCGAACGACCCGGACAAGGCTGAGAAGCTACGACAGATCGCGCAGGGATGGGGCGGGCTGCCCGACGCGTACCGCACCATGGCCGCGTGGCTGGCGCTGTGCCAGGACGGCAAGGAGCGCGAAGCCCTGACGCGCATGCTGGCGCCCGAACCCCGCTGATCGTCCCTGCAAAAAAATCGCCGACCGCTGATGCAGGATCAGCGGTCGGCGGCACAGCCCCTGGAAGTGGGTCCCGGCGGAGTCAGCGCCGGGACGGTGGATCAGGCGGTGGCAGGTCCGCCTGTGAGAGTTCATACGGGGCGGTGCGGCGAACGGCCTGGGATTGTCCGCCGCACCCTGAAGCCCCTGTGTTTCCGAGCACGGTCTGACAAACCCGTGCGTTTTCACTGGTAGTTCCGGCGTGCGGGCCGGGGTCCAGTCTTCCAGGCGTTGCGCGGCGTGACAGCGCCGGCCCGAGGGGCAGAACCTTGGGCCGGGTTGTTTGCCGATCTCCCTGCGTTCGCTTCGCGTGCTTGGGGCCGTGACCGGGTAAGGAGGCCCGGCGAAGTGGCCTTGCTGCGACCCCCCAAGAGTCCAATACGAATTTCGCGGGTGCAAGCGAGAAAGCCCCACGTGTCCCAATCGGTGAAAAAGCGGCGTTCTGACGCCATGAATGATGGTTTTGGGCCGCCAGCGTGAAGCCAAGGTCAGGATTTCAACCTTCACGCTCTGAATTACCTTGACATATTCCCTTATTGGAATATGATTGAGCATCGCCCGTGCCCCAACGACCACAGACGCATTCAACGCGATCGCCGAGCCTCGGCGCCGGGAGTTGCTGTCGTTGCTGGCGGGCGCGACCGCTGAGAGATGTGAGCGGGACGTGACCTGGATGGTCAGTTCGTTGGGGTGGCCGCAGCCCCAGGTTTCCAAGCATCTGGGCGTGCTGCGCAAGGTCGGACTTGTGAGCGTCTCGCGGAGAGGCAAGCGCCGCTTGTACAGCGTCAACGCCGAGCACCTCCGCCCGGTGTACGACTGGGTGAAGACGTACGAACGCTTCTGGGATCAGCAGTTGGATCGAATCAAGGACCGGGCCGAAAGGGCGCACCGCCAAACGCGGGGCGAGCAGCATCAGCCCGGGCCCGGAGCCGGACCATCAGACCCCGCGTGAACAAGGGAACACCATGCAAGCCGTGACCGAGAACGAGGCCGTGCAGACGCTCGACATCCGCAAGGAGATCATTATTTCAGCGCCGGTTGAGACCGCGTTTGAAGCCGTGCTGGAAGAACTGGGCCCGGGCTGCCAGATGATGGATGGGAAGGCGTATCCGATGAAGCTCGAGCCGTGGCCCGGCGGGCGCTGGTTCCGCGACCTGGGTGAGACCGGCGGGCACAAGTACGGTCACCTGTGGGGCCACGTGCAGGTGATCAAGGCGCCGACGCTGCTTGAGCTGACCGGGCCGATGCCGATGTCGATGCCGGCGGTCAACTTCGTGCAGTATCGGCTCAAGGCCGAGGACGGCGGGACGCGCGTGTCGCTGGTGCACCGCGCCATGGGGCTGTTCCCCAGGGAGTTCCGAGACGGGATGCCCGAGGGATGGCAGTCGAAGCTCAAGAGGGCGAAGGAGATCGCGGAAGCTAGGGAAGCCAAGAAAGCTCCGCGCTGATCGCGCCGCCCGAGTCAGCGCGTGAGCGCGCCGGCTCGACCGCCCCCAAACGCCGCTTTGTAAATCCCTCGAGTATTGTCCGAACAGGAGACTCAACATGAGCAGAAGTGTTTCGCCGGGTCACCGCGTCGCGACGCGGAATGAATGGATGAAGGAACGGCTGGAGCTACTGGACGCGGAGAAAGAGCTGATGCGCCAGCGGGATGCGCTCGCGGCCCGTGTGCGCGAACTGCCGTGGGTCCGCGTTGACAAGAGCTATGAGTTCGAGACGGCGAGCGGGCGCCGGACGCTGCCGGAGCTGTTCGGGAGCAGGAACCAGCTGGTCGTCTACCACTTCATGTTTGACCCGACGTGGTCTCAGGGGTGCATGGGCTGCTCGTTCGTGGCCGATCACTTCAACGGCATCGTGGTGCACCTGGCGCAGCGCGACATCTCGCTCGTTGCGGCGTCGAAAGCTCCAATGGAGAATATCGGGCCGTTCCGCTCCCGCATGGGCTGGAACTTCCCGTGGGTCTCTTATGGCGACGGCTCGTTCGGGCGTGACTTCGGCGTCTCGTTCACGGACCAGGAGCTCGCCGGCGACGGCGCGGTCTACAACTTCAACCGCAAGCCGATGGCGATCCGCGAGCTGCCGGGGTTGTCGGTGTTCGTCCGCCATCCCTCCGATCCGGGAACGATCTTCCATACATACTCGACCTATGCCCGCGGGCTGGAGGACTTTCTCACGGCGTACCGGTACATCGACATCACCCCGGGCGGACGAGGCGAAGCGCCAGGTGAAGGGATGAGCTGGCTGCGGCACCACGATCGGTACGGCGACGCGGTCTTTGTTCCGCCGTGGATGGAAAAGCCCGGTGTGACTGCACCGCCCGCTCGCTAAAGGAAGTGGCCATGAAATGCCCGTGTTCCTGCGGCGAGGACCACGCCGCGGATGTGATCGCGCAAGCGCCGTCGCGCCGTGCGCTTGGATCTCGATTCATCGGCCTCGTGGATTGGGCGGTCCCGGTGACGGTGCTCGCGCTGGTGCCCAAGTGCCCGGCGTGCGTGGCGGCCTATGTGCTGCTCTTGACCGGGGTCGGCGTCTCGGTGCCGACCGCCACCGCGGTGCGGTGGGTGCTCATGGGCTTGGGGGTGACGCTCCTGGTCGTTCTGTCGGTCCGCGATGGGAGACGCATCTTGCGGTGGGCGCGGCTTTGAGGTCTATGTGTTGTCGGGGTCTTGTCACGATGTTACCTCGACGCCTCGACAACCATATACCATCGCACGATGAACGAGCCTGACCTGGACCGCTTCGGATTGCGAGTCACCCTGCGAGATGTCACGCCCACGGACATCCCGTTCCTTTACGAGTTGCAGCTTGATCCGGCGTCGAACGCCATGGCGGCGGTCAAGCCCCGCACCCGAGAAGCGTTCGAGGCACGGTGGGCCACAATCTTCGCAGAGGGCGGCGCGGTGTCCAAGGTAATTCTGGTGCAAGGCCGGAGCGCCGGGCAGGTTTCGTGCTTCGTGCGCGACGGGCTTGACTGGGTGGGCTACTTCATCGCCCGGGAGTTCTGGGGGCGCGGGATCGCCACCGCCGCGCTGCTGCTGCTGCTGCGCGAAATCCGCAAGCGGCCGCTGTACGCCCGCGCGGCGCGGAGCAACGGCGCATCGATCCGGGTGCTGGAGAAGTGCGGGTTCGTGGTGACGGGATACAGGCAATCGCCGGAAGACGAGCGGTTTCTGGCGTGCGAGGAGGCGGAGCTCATCCTGAAGTGATGGCTACCTCTTCGGCTCAGCGCCCCACTCCGGCGCGAAGCGCCGGCGCAGCACCAGCAGCAGCGACTCGGGCTCGAGGAAACTCGGCGGGGGCCTGAAATAGACCTCGTGCAGTTTTTCGCCCGGGCGCAAAGCGATGGGGCGCACCGAGCCTTTCACGCCTTCCAGCGCCTTGAGCACCGGGGCGGGGTCTTCGCAGCGGATGATGACGTCCTGCTCGTGGAGGCTCATGGCGCGCACGCCGAGCGTCTGGGCGCCGATGCGGAGGGCGGCCAGGTCGGTGAGTCGGTCCACCGGCTTGGGCGGCTTGCCGTAGGCCTCCTGCATCGCCTTCACGCACGACAGAAGCTCTTCGAGCGAGCGAGCGGTGGCGATGCGCCGATAGGCCTCCAGTCGCCGCGAGTCACTGGGGATGTAGAGCTTGGGGATGACACCCGTGAGTCCGATCTCGATGGTGGTCAGGCTCTGCTCGACGACGCGCTCGCTCTTGAGCTCGTGGGTGGCGCTCTCGAGGAGGCGGCAGTACATGTCGTAGCCGACGGCGGCGATGTGGCCGCTCTGCTCGGCGCCGAGCAGGTTGCCCGCCCCCCGGATTTCCAAGTCGCGCATGGCGATCTTGAAGCCGGCGCCGAGCATGCTGAACTCCTCGATCGCGCGGAGCCGACGGGCCGCGATATCGGTGAGCGGGCGGTCCGGAGGGAGCAGGAGGTAGCAGTAGGCCCGGTGCTTGTAGCGGCCGACGCGCCCGCGGAGCTGGTGCAGCTCGGCGAGTCCGAATCGGTCGGCCATGTTAATGATCATCGTGTTGGCCGTGGGGATGTCGATACCGCTCTCGATGATCGTCGTCGAGACCAGGATGTCGGCCTGGCGAGTGATAAAGGTGCGCATCACCTTCTCGAGCTCGTCGTCGGGCATCTGCCCGTGCCCGATGACGATCCTCGCGTCCGGCGCGAGCTTCTGGATGTCGTCGGCAACGCTTTTGATGTTGTGGACGCGGTTGTGGACGAAGAACACCTGGCCCTCGCGGGCGAGCTCGCGCTCGATGGCCTGCTTGATGCGCTTCTCGTTGTACGGGCACACCTCGGTCACCACGGCGCGCCGGTCCATCGGGGCGGTGGAGAGCGATGAGATATCGCGCAACCCCAGCATCGCCATGTGAAGCGTGCGCGGGATGGGCGTGGCCGAGAGGGTCAGCACGTCGGCGGTCATGCGCAGGCCCAGCAGCGCGTTCTTGTGCTCGACGCCGAACCGCTGCTCCTCGTCCACGATCACAAGCCCAAGGTCGGCGAAGCGCACGTCCTTGCTCAGCAGACGGTGGGTGCCGATGAGGATGTCCACCTGACCCTTGCGGGCCGCGGCGAGCGTGTCGTTCACTTCCTTTGTCGTCTTGAATCGCGACAGGCTCTCGACGCGGAACGGGTAGTCGGCGAATCGTCCGCGGAACGTCCGCTCGTGCTGCTCGGCGAGGATCGTCGTGGGCACCAGCACCGCGACCTGTTTGCCGAACTCGACCGCTTTGAACGCGGCGCGGATGGCGAGCTCGGTCTTGCCGTAGCCCACGTCCCCGCACAGAAGGCGGTCCATCGGGCGGGCGGTGGTCATGTCCTGCTTGATCTCGCCGAGCGCGGCGAGCTGGTCTTCGGTTTCTTGAAAAGGGAACTCGGCCTCGAACTCTTTCTGCCAGGCGGTGTCGTGGGGGAATCGGGTGCCGGGCTGGGTTTCGCGTGCGGCCTGGACGCGGAGGAGCTCCTTGGCGAGGTCGCGGACGGACTCCTTGACCTGTTCCTTCTGGTTCTGCCACTTGCGCCCGCCGAGCGTGGAGAGCGGGGGCTTGCCGTGGAAGCCGCCGATGTACTTCTGGACCTTGTCGATCTGCGAGGCGGGAACGTGGAGCTTGGCGCTGGCGGCGAACTCGAGGGTGAGGTACTCCTCCTCCGTGGTGGCACCGGCATCCAGCCGGTGTCCCTCCGTGCCCCTGCTTTTCCCTTTTCCTTTTCCCACCTTCAACGGTGAAACCTGCGAGAGCCGCGCCTGCGCCTCCTGCTCAGCGGTTGCTTTCACGGCGCGGGGTGCCATTAGCTTCATGCCCGTGAAGCGCGCGATGCCGTGGTCGGCGTGGACGACGTAATCACCCACTTCGAGGTCGATGAAGGCGTCCTGGGCGCGGTCGCTCCGCCCGCGCAGGCGGCGGATGCGGCGCCGAGTCTGGAAGCGGTGCAGCAGCTCGTGGTACGGAACCAGCGCGATGGGCTCGCCGTCGCCCCCGCCCCAGATGAACCCACGGTGCAGGTAGGCGACGCGCGACTCGATGGGAGCGCCGGGCGCGAACTCCGCGAGCAGTTCGCCGAAGCGGTGCTGCTCGGCCTCATTCGAGCAAAGGACAAGCACGCGGTGCCGCTCCCCGGGCACGCCCTCCGGCCCGCCCCCCGGCCCGCCCCCCGGCCTGCCCCCCGGCCCGCCCGCCATCTCCGCCAGTTCCTTGACGGCCTCGGCGGCGTCTTCGCTCAGATCGCGAAGCACGCTGACCGGGAGCGGGAAGCGTCCGGAGGGCCGGGCGCCCGCATCCCCCGCCGCGACCGAATGGCGTCCCACTTCGAGTACCGACGCGCATCGCTCGCGGAGAAGCTTGAAGACCGCGGGCGGGCCCCAGATACCGCGGCTGTCGATAACCCGCTCGTAGTACCCGCGGGCCTGCTCGGTCACCTCGAGCAGTTCGGAGATGATGGCGATGCTGCCGCGAGGGAGCAGCTCGACGGGGTTGACCGCCGCCGCGTCGCCCTTGGTCATGTGCTCCAGGCTGGCGCCGACCAGCTCGGCGGACCTCACGCGCCGGTCCGAGCCCATCGTGCCGAGGTCGATCTCGCTGATGCTCTCGATATCGTCGCCAAAGAAGTCCAGGCGGATGGGGACGCCCGGCTCCGCGGCGTCGCTCCCGCCGGCGCCGCCTCCGGAGGGTGGGGAGCCGTCGCCGGGAGGGAAAATGTCGAGAATGCCGCCGCGCACGGCGAAATCGCCCGGCTCGGAGATCGCGTCGACGCGCGAGTAACCGGCGTTTTCGAGCCAGCGGACGATCGAGGAGTGGCTGCGGGTGTCGCCGGCACGGAGGGTGAGGCTCAGGTCATCGATGATGTCGGGGGAGGCGACGCCCTGCATGAGGGCCTGGACGGGGCAGACGACCACCTGCAAGGTCCCGGCGGCACCGGCGAGTCGGCGCTGCACGGCAAGGCGCTCGGCGAACAGGTCAAGACTGACGCCGGTCTCGCCGGGGAGCACTTCAAGGGCGGGGAGGCGAACAGCGCTGACGCCCGCGGCGGCGAGTTCATCGACGGCCTCATCGGCGTCATCGAGGTGGGCGGTGACCAGGACGATGAGGCGGCCGGTGATGCGGGCGAGCGCGCCGGCGAGGAGCGATGTGGACGAGCCGGATGCACCGGAGGCGGCGACGGGGCGCTCCGTAAGCGCGGCGTCGGCGACGGCGCGCACCGCTGGATCGGCGACGAAGAGGTCGAGGTGATTGGGCGGGGTCGGCGCGCGCATAGTGCGGCGGCCCAAGCGCGTCGCGGGGGACGTGCCGGGACCGGTCGGGTCTTGCAGTTGACACGAGTGTATCGCTGGAGAGGCGGGACGACCGACGGCGCGGAAAAAGGAGGAAACCGCCCCGTTTCCGCGTGGCCCGAAATCGCCGACCGCCTCATCGGGAATACGGTCACCCTGCCCGCGTTGAACTGAGGAAAGGACGCGAGCGACACAACACATGCGGAATGCGTCCGGTCGCCGTCCTGTCCGCGCGGACGCCTCCGCGTTACCTGAAAGGACCAACCCATGAAGACGACCACTCAACTCGTGCTGATCGGCGCGGGGTTGCTGGGTGCGATCGCCGGGTGCACCAGAAACGAGTCAACGACCGCGTGGTGTCGGCGTGGGACGCCGCCCGTGGCGGGTGCATGCTGCGGCGCGACCGAGTGCCCCCGGGCGTGCTGCCCGCGCGGCCCGGCAACCGCCGCGAGCGCGGGGTCGGTCGATGAGAAGACCGCCGACGCGCTCAGGGCGGCCATCACCGACGAGCGTCGCGTTCAGGAGTACTACCGCAACGTGATCGGGCGATACGGCCCGGTCCGCCCGTTCTCGAACATCGTGAACGCGGAAGAACGCCACGAGGCGATCGTGGCGGACCTGATGCGTCGCCACGACGTGCGGGACACGGAGTACCGGCCGAACCGCGATGTCCCTCCCGTGCCGCCTTCGCTGGCGGAGTCACGGCAAGTGGCGGCACAGCTCGAGCGCGAGAACGCGGCCTTGTACGAACGGCTGCTCGACAAGGTGACTGAGCCGGACATCAGGGCGGCGTTCACGAATCTCCGGATGGCCTCCCTGGACCATCACCTGCCGGCGTTCGAGCGGTAGATCATGCCGCCGCGTGGTGCGCCGGCCCGCCGGGCGGACGCAGAAGGCGCACGCCGGCCGCGGCGCACCACGCCGCGTAGAGCAGTACGAACAGCCCGAAACCGTGCACGTTCATGGGCAGGCGGCCCACGGCGAGCATGACAAGGGGCGCCGCGCCGGCGCCGATGCCGAGCCAGCCCACGGCGCGCCAGCCGTCGCGGCGCACCATCACGAGCGACAGCAGCATTGTCCCCACGCAGGCGGCGACGACGTCCATGCGGGCCAGCGTCTGGTTGGTCTCGCGCATGATCAGGATGAGCGGCTTGAGCTTGTCGATGGTGCCCGGCTCGTCGTTGGCCCGGCCCGCCAGGACGCCGGCCTCGACGAAGCCGTTCACGACCGCGGCGCCCATGCCCGCTACTGCGGCGCAGGCCTGCGCGACCATCCCCGCGGCGGTGCCGAATCCTGCGCCGAGCCGCCACGCCACGCCCAGCAGGCCGATGAAAGTCGCGGCCGCGGACGCCATCAGAACGCCGTGCACCGCGGCGTTCCAGGCCGCACCAGCCTCAAGTTCCCTGATGAACTCAAGCAGGTCATGGGCGTGCGGCGACGGGTGCATGGCCATGAAGACCACCATCACGACCGACCCGGCGATGAGCGCGATGCCGAAGGGGCGGGGGTCGAAACCTGAGAACCAGCCGGTGCGCGGATCGGACATCCTGTGTGCTCCCTGGGGTGATTGGGCGGGTAAACGTTGCATCCACCGGACGCCCCCGTCAACCGCGCGCCGGGTGAAAACCAGGGATTCCGGACACACGGCGTACGATGTCCGGAATGTCCGATTCAACACCACCAAGGTCGCCCGACCCGCGCCCGGACCAGACCCGCTGGGCGATCATCGATTCCTTCAACCAGAAGCTGCTCAATGAGCCGTACGAGCGCATCCAGGTGGACCGGGTGGCGGGCGATGCCGGGGTCGGGCGTTCCACGTTCTACGACCACTTCAGGAACAAGGACGAGGTGCTGCGGCACGCCGCGGCCCACCCCCTGGGGATGCTCGCCGACGCGGTGCTCGATAAGGCGGACCCGGCGGCGCTCACATGGGTGCTGGAGCACTTCTGGGAGAGCCGCGTGATGGCGCGCCGGATGCTCGGCGGCGACACGGCGGGGACCCTGCACGACACGCTCGCGGGGTTGATCCGAGAGCGCCTGGAGCGTCGCGGTTGGGGCGCAACGCACGTGCCGCTCGCGCTCGCGGCCGCACAGATCGCCGGGGCCCAACTGGGACTGGTGCGGTCGTGGATTGAAGGCGAGGCACGGTGTGACGCGGCGGCGCTGGCGCCGTCGCTGCGCAGCTCGACGCTGGCGCTGGTCGAGGCCCTGCACGCCCGCTGAGGCTACGCCCGAGCGAGCCGGGCCTTGACGACTTCTTCGGCGCCGCCCGCCACGACGAGTTCCTGAGCCACGCCCGAGAGCGGAGAGAACGGAAACTTCCTGCCCGCGACACACACCTCGCCCGCGACATAGTCCACCTCGGCGGGGCCGACCATACGCGACTTGGCCGTGGACTCCCCGCTCATGCCTTGTGCCTCGTGCCTGGTGCCCTCCCCTCCTCTGAGCCACTTCACCAGCTCGGGGCACTCGAAGCACACGAAGCCGTTGTTGAAGGCGTTGCGCTTGTACGTTTCGCTGAAGCTGGCCGCGATGACACAGGGGATGCCGAAGAACTTCAGGGCGGTGGCGGCCTGCTCGCGGCTGGAGCCGGTGCCGAAGTTCAGGCCCCCCACCACGATGTCGCCCGGCTTCGCGCGCCCACGGAAATCCGGGTCGTAGTTTTCGAAGACCACCGCGGCCATCTGGTCCCTGGTGAGGTTGTCGTTGTACGTGTGCTTGCCGGCGTAGATGCCGTCGGTGTTGAGGTTGTCACGGTCCATGAACCACAGGCGCCCCGAAACGCGATGAGGGAAGCCGGGGATGGTGGTGGCTGGGGAAGTGGGTGTTGGGGAGTGGGCAGTGGTGGAGGAGAGGGCCGGGGAGCGCAGGGCGAAGGAGACGTTGGAGTGCTCGAACTTGCCTGGAGCGCAGATGTGGCCGGCGACGGCGCTGGCGGCAACCACCGCCGGCGACCCGAGGTAGACCAGCCCCTCGCGGTCGCCCATGCGGCCCTCGAAGTTGCGGTTGGTGGCGCTGATGCCGACCTCGCCTTTCTTGATAGTGCCGGCGCCCAGGCCGATGCACGTGCCGCAGCCGGGCGGCAGGGCGATGGCACCGGCGTCGAGCAGGGCCCGCCAGTGGCCGTCACGCTCGGCGCGGGCCTGCACCTCGGCGCTGGCGGCGGCGAGGTAGAACTCGACCCCCGGAGCGGTGCGCTTGCCCTTCACAACGCGGGCGGCCTCGGCGAGGTCTTCGTAGCGCGCGTTCACGCAGCTCATCAGCCATGCTTTGTTGATCCTGACGTGCCTGGCCTCGATCTCGGGCAGCGGCGTCATCGTCTTGACGTCGTTGGGGCCCGAGACGCAGGGAACAATGGTCCCCAGGTCGATTTCGAGTTCGACGGCGTAGCGGGCGCCGGGGTCCGCCCTCAGGGCTGGCGAAGCCTTCCACCACTGCTCGACGTCGGCGCGGGTGTAGCCGCCGAGCGAGTCGGGCCGGCGGGTGCCCGGGCGCTTGGCGGTGGCGAAATAGTCGGCGCGTGAGAAGAGGTAGTCGCGGCACACCTCATCGAACGGGAACACGCCCGCGAGAGCGCCCCATTCGGTGGTCATGTTGGCGATGGACATCCGCTGGTCCATGCTCAGACACGCCACGCCCTCACCGGCGAACTCGACGGCGTGGTTGAGGACCTCGTCCTTGTTGAAAAGCCCGCACAGGGCGACGATCACGTCCTTGCCGACGACGCCGGGATTGAGCCTGCCCCTGAGGGAGCAGCGGGCCACCGGCGGCACCTGCCACCACGTCACCCCTGTGGCCCAGATGCTGGCGGCGTCGGTGCGGACCACGGGAGTGCCCAGGCAGCACATCGCGCCGTAGAGGTTCGAGTGAGAATCGCTCCCCACCACCATCGACCCGGGAACGACATAGCCCTGCTCGACCATCACCTGGTGGCTGATGCCCGTTCCCGCAGGGTAGAAATCGATCCCGTGTTCGCGCGCGAACGCCTCGATCTTGGCGTACTTGCCAAGGTTTTCTGGGGTGGTGTTCTGGATGTCGTGGTCGATGGCGAACACGGGCTGTCGGGGATCGTTGATCTTCGTCGCGCCGAGCTGCTTGAACTTGGGGATCACTGCGCCCGTGTTATCGTGGGTCATCACGTGCTTGGGGCGGATCGTGACAAAGTCACCGCTTCGGGCGGGTTGACCGGGAGCGAGTCCCTGGGCAAAGCGTGTGGCGAGCTTCTCTACAGCAGTGAGTCCCATGCGGTTACTCCCAAACGTCATGCGGCGAATGTGCGCATCGTATTCATGCGCCGAGGCTGAGTAGCCCCGGCGCAAGGCGGAACTGGGATCGTCGCCGAACAAACCGCTGCAAGTTACCCAACCGCGTACTTCGCTACTTCCTTCGCCACGTCCATGGTGCTCGCCTTGCCGCCCATGTCGTAGGTCCGGACCTTGCCCTCTTTCACGACGCGGGCGATGGCGTTCTCGAGGCGTTTGGCCTTTTCGTCTTCCTTCAGCCACTCGAGCATCATGCGGGCCGTGAGGAGCATCGCGATGGGGTTGACCTTGTACTGACCGGCGTACTTGGGGGCGCTGCCGTGCGTGGGTTCAAAGACGGCGTACTTGTCGCCCATGTTGGCGCTGGGGGCGAAGCCCAGGCCGCCGACGAGGCCGGCGCACAGGTCGCTGATGATGTCGCCGAACATGTTCTCGGCGACCAGCACGGAGTAGTCCTGCGGATTCTTGAACATCCACATGCAGATGGCGTCGATGTTGGCCTCATCGGCCCAGATGTCCGGGTAGCTCTTGGCCAGCTCACGGAAGCAGCGGGTCATCAGGCCGCCGGTCTCGCGGAGCACGTTGGGCTTTTCGACCAGCGTGACGCGCTTGCGGCCCGTCTTCTTGGCGTACTCGAACGCCTGGCGGCAGATGCTCGTGCAGCCCTGCTTGCTGACGATGCGGGTGGAGAGGGCGACGTTTTCCAGGCCCTTGTCCTTCCACGGCTTCATCTTGGGGTTGGCACACAGAGCGGTGTAGACCGGCTCGGGGAGGGGAAAGAACTCGACGCCGCCGTAGGAGCCCTCGGTGTTCTCCCGGAAGACCACCTGGTCGATCGCCACGTCCGCGCCCGACGGGTTCGCCACGGCGGTCCCCCGATAGTTCAGCGGGTTGCCGGGGTAGCTCTTGCAGGGCCGCATGTTCGTGTGCAAATTGAACATCTGCCGCAGCTTGACGATCGGGCTGAAGTAGACCAGCCCCTTGCCCTTGAGCTCGGGCACGAGCTCGTCCTTGGCCTCGTCCTGGGGCTTGCTGGTGATGGCGCCAAAGAGGCCGCAGGTGGTCTTCTCCAGCACCTTGATGGTGCGGTCGGGCAATGCGTTGCCCTCCTTGCACCAGAACTCCCACCCGATGTCGCAGTGCGGGTACTCGGCGTCGAGCTTGAGCGCATCGAGCACGAGGCGGGCGGCTTCCATGACGTCGTTGCCGATGCCGTCACCGGGCATCCAGGCGATGGAGTATTTGGACATGGCTGGTCTCTGGGAAAAAGGAGTTCACGGACGAGGCGCGGCGGATTCGAGCGGACTCTTGGGATGGGAGGATAGCGGAGACCAGCCCCACCCTTGGCGGCCAGTTCCTGAGCGGCCGGATCGAGGATTGCAGGTCGAATAAGGCCGGAGAAGCACGCCAAACCTCGCCTGGGTCCCACATGGTTACCCACCCCGCGCGGCGTTGAAGTCCAGGCTGGCCTCGTTCATGGCCGGGCGTGCTTCAACGATGCCGGCAGGCAGGTGACCCCGGCCCCCTGTTCGCCACACGCCCATGTTGGTGCAGGATCGCGGTCCGGGAGGGGGTCTGTAACGGCTGGACCACAAAAGCCACCCGTATCGGGGCGTGAGACGGTCTCCAGCACCCAATCGCTTGCGACGATGAACCCCAACGCAGGACGCCGGGTGATCCGCCCGGCGCCGGATTGGGCGGTCATGGCCGCGCAGGGTCGCGTTGGCATGTGCACGCCGGTGTCGTGAAGGAGGCTGACCATGCAGGGTACCGAGAGCGCAACGGGCGAGGTCCAGAACCAGCAGGTCAACCCCGGCTCCGTCGGGGACGAGCTCATCCAGCTGGTCACGTTCGTGGTCGGCGAGGAGGAGTTCGCGGTGCCGATTCTGGCGGTGCAGGAGATCAACCGCATGATGCAGATCACGCGGGTGCCCCAGAGCCCGCCGTTCGTGGAGGGCGTGGTGAACCTCCGCGGCAAGATCATCCCGGTGGTCGACCTTCGGAAGCGCTTCGGACTGGCCGACAAGGAGAACACGGGCGATAACCGTATCGTGGTGGTCGAAGTTTCCGGACGCGTTATCGGGTTCCTGGTGGACCGGGTGAACGAGGTCCTGCGGATACACAGCAAGATCATCGAGCCCCCGCCGCCGATGGTGTGCGGGATCGACAGCGAGTACGTGCAGTCGGTCGGCAAGCTGGATGACCGGCTGCTGATCCTGTTGGACCTGGAGCGCCTGTTCGCCGGTGAAGAGGTCGCGGCGATGGAGCGTGTCGCCGCGTGAGCCGATCAAGGTCTGTTCGGGCCTTGATCGCCCGCGTCTATCTGGTTTGTGCCATCAGGAGATACGGATGCCGAGCCTCAGTTGCCAAATGAACGACCAGGAGTTTCAGACGCTGCGGAAGGTCGTGTATGACCGTAGCGGCATCTACTTCCAGGACTCCAAGAAGTACGTGCTCGAGAGCCGCCTGGCGAAGCGGCTGGAGGAACTCGAGTTCGAGAACTTCACGCAGTATCTCCAGTTTCTCACCATGGGTCCGTACCAGATGGATGAGTTCCAGGAGATGTTCAACCGGATCACCATCAACGAGACGAGCTTCTTCCGCAACCAGCCGCAGCTCGACGTTTTTGAGAGCAGCGTGCTGCCGCGGCTGATGAAGGACCGGGCATCGGCCAGGCGTCTCCGCATCTGGTCCGCCGCGTGCTCGACGGGCGAGGAGCCCTACACGCTGGCGATGCAGGTGCACCGCACGCTGGGGGTCCGCCTGGCCGACTGGCGGATCGAGATCCTCGGGACCGACATCTCCGAGAAGGCCCTCACCACCGCCTCCGAGGGGCGTTACACCTCGTTCAGCTTCCGGGGGATCAACCCCGCGCTGGTGAAGCGCTACTTCCGCGAGGAGGGCGGGTTCTTCCAGATCGACCCCACCATCCAGAGCATGGTGACGTTCGAACTGCACAACCTGAAAGACACGCTGGGTGCGCGCCGTCACGGCACCTGGGACGTCATCTTCTGCCGCAACGTGATGATCTACTTCGACGACGCCATGAAGACGCAGGTGGTGCAGACGTTCCACAACCAGCTCGCCAACGACGGGGTGCTGTTCATCGGGCACTCCGAGAATCTGCGGAACATCAACGTCCCGTTCAAGCCCATCGACTCGACCGAATCGTTCGCGTACGTCAAGGCCGAGATGCCCAAGGCGACCAATGGCTGAAGCACCAGACCCCAATCTCCTGCAGGACTTCCTGACCGAGTCGGGCGAGCTGATCGAGCAGTTCGACGCGGACCTTGTCAAGCTCGAAGCCGAGCCGGGGTCGCAGCCGCTGCTGGACCAGATCTTCCGCGCGCTGCACACAATCAAGGGAGCGGCGAGCTTCCTGAACCTCGACAACCTCACGCGCTTCGCCCACGCCGCCGAGGACGCGCTCAACAAGCTCCGCAAGGGAGAGGTCAAGGTCGATCAGAAGGTCATGGACGCGATGCTCCGCAGCGTGGACGTGCTGCGCGGGCAACTGGCGCAGCTCGCCGACGGCGAGGCGGCCGGGCCGGGACCCGAAGACCTCATCCAGACGCTGCACGAGATTGCCGGGTCGGCCGCCGCGGGCCCCGTCTCACCCACCTCGCCCGCGACGGCGCCCGCGCCTGTCGCCGCGGCACCGGTACGGTTGCAGGACGCGCTGGTGTCGGCGGCGAAGACCCGCCCGCTGAGCTTCCCGCCCGAGAAGGCCGACCTGCTCAGCTTCATGGTTTCGGACCTGCTGGAGTCCGCCAAGCAGATCGCGCCGGCCGCGGAACTGCTGCAGGACGCCGCCACGCGCACCGACGGAGCCGCCAAGCTCCGCGAGCTCGTCGACTCGATGCAGCCGGTATCCGACTACTACGAGCTGCCCCAGCTCAACCGGCTGATCTCGATGCTGGCGGCCGCGGGCGCCGCGCTGGGGCAGTGCCCCGACGCGATCATCGGCGAGGCGGTGGTCCGCATCCACGCGATCGCGCTTCTGCTGGTCCCCTACGCCGAGGCGCTGTCGGCTTCACGAGAGCTCACCTGGAACCTCGACACCTTTGAATCGCGGTTCGGCGATGTGTGCTGCGGGCAGTCGTTGCCCACCGAGCTTGCCGGCGCCCACGCCGGCAACCCAGCCAACGTGCTTCGACTTGACGGCGTGATTCTCGCCGAGAGCGTGATCGGTTCGACCGGCACGGACTCTGCCTCGGATGCGGAGGCCGCGCCTCCGGCGCCCGAAACGGCGGGGAATGAAGGTGCCGCCCGCGAGAGCGACAAGGCCAGCGTCGGCGCCGGCGCCCACGCCGAGCAGACCGTCCGCGTCGAGGTGAGCCGCCTGGAGGCGCTGCTGAACCTCGTCGGCGAGATGGTGCTCACGAAGAATCAGATCCTGGGCAAGACCCGCGCCCTGCGCGACCTGGACCTCCCCCACGACGTGATGGAGAGCATGGCGGGCGTGGTGGGCGACCTGGACCGGCTCACGGCCGAGCTGCAGGTAGGCGTCATGCGGACGCGCATGCAGCCGCTCGGCAAGCTGTTCGGGCGCTACCCCCGCATTGTCCGCGACCTGGCCCGCAAGACGGGCAAGGAGATCCGCCTGGACATCGAGGGCGGCGATACCGAAGTTGACAAGAGCGTGCTGGAGCTGCTCGGCGACCCGCTGGTGCACATGCTGCGCAACAGCGTCGACCATGGGCTGGAGAACCCCGAGGGGCGCGCCGCCGCCGGCAAGCCGTCGACGGGCAGCATCAAGCTGTCCGCGGAGCACCAGGGCGGGCACGTCCTGGTGGTGATCCGTGACGACGGGCGCGGGATTGACCGCGACAAGGTGGTCTCCAAGGCCGTCGAGCGTGGGCTGATCACCGCGGAGGCGGGGGCTCAGATGCCCGACTCCGAGGCGTTCCGGCTCATCTTCGCGCCGGGCCTTTCCACCGCGGACCAGGTGAGCGATCTTTCGGGCCGGGGCGTGGGGATGGACGTGGTGAACACGAACATCGCCAAGCTGGGCGGCTCGGTCAACGTGCGGTCGGTGAAGGGCAAGGGCACCGAGATCGAGGTGACCATCCCGCTCACCGTCGCGATCATGCGGGCCATGGTCGTCGGGGTGGGCAAGCACGACTACGCGATCCCCGTGGCGGCGATCCACGAGGTCGTCAAGCCCGACACCCAGACCGTGCACTCGATCGCCAAGCACCCGGTCATGCGCCTGCGAGACAACGTTCTGCCGCTGGTGGACCTGCGCGACACGCTCCGCGAGCCCAAGGACACGGGCTCCAGCGGCTTCGCGGTGGTCGTCGGCGTCGGTACCGAAAAAGCCGGCCTGATCGTGGACCGGCTGATCGGCCAGCAGGAGGTTGTGATCAAGCCGCTGGACGACTCGTTCACGCGTGGAGGCCCGTTCAGCGGCGCCACCATCCGCGAGGACGGGAACGCCAGCCTCATTCTCGATGTCGTCACGCTTGTCCGTTCGGCCGCCGGCGCTGAGTCGCCGGCCCCGACACCCGTCCCCCCGCCGCAGCGGAATCGCCAGGCCCAGCCGGCCTGAACCAGGAGGAACCCCGTGGACCCGACCTACATTGTTCCGTTCATCAAGAGCGCCAAGAACGTCTTCGAGACGATGTTCCAGATGCCGCTCAACTGCGGCGCACCGGCGCTCAAGGAAGGCGGCGGCGGCAGCTACGACGTGTCGGCGATCATCGGCTTCACCGGCGAGGTCGAGGGCGCGGTTGTCCTGAGCTTCCCCGAGGCGATCGCACGCCGGATCGTCACGCTCTTCACCGGAACCGACCCCGCCACCAAGGAAGACCTGTCCGACGCCGTCGGCGAGCTGGTCAACATGGTCGCGGGGGGCGCCAAGGCGCTGTTCCCCAACAAGAAGGTCAGCATCTCGTGCCCGTCGGTTGTCATCGGCAAGGGGCACATCGTTCACGGCAAGAAAGACACCGTCACGGTCGGCATCCCCGCGTCGTGTGACTGCGGAGAGTTCTCCATCGAAATCGCCGTCAAGTCCTCGGGCGCTGGCCAAGCCGCCCAGCCCGCCGCCGCGGTTGCTCAGGCGTAAGCACAACACCACAGCACAACGGCCCTGAGCCAAGGAACCACCCAATGAAGATCCTTTTGGTCGACGACTCCAAGACGATGCGGAACATCCAGAAGGGCATCCTGACCCAGATGGGGCACACCGCCATCGAGGAAGCCGTGGACGGCGCCGATGCGCTGGCCAAGGTACCGACGGTCCAGCCCGAACTGCTGCTCGTGGACTGGAACATGCCCAACATGGACGGGCTGACGTTCGTCAAGCAGTACCGCGCCAAGGGCGGCAAGTCACCGGTCATCATGGTGACCACCGAGGCCGAGAAGTCCCGCGTCATCGAGGCGATCAAGGCGGGCGTCAACAACTACGTCGTCAAGCCGTTCACCCCGGACCTCCTGGCCCAGCGCATCAACGAGACCATGGCCAAGGCGCCCGCCGCGGCCTGACCAGACCGTTCGATCGCACGCTCATCGCCGCGCCGCCGTTGCCGGAACCCAGCACACGATGACACTCCCCGCCCGCAAGCTCCGTGTCGTGGTGGTCGACGATTCGGCCTTCATGCGCAAGGCGATCAGCTCGATGATCGCCGAAGACCCCGAGATCGACGTGGTGGGCGTGGCGCGCAACGGGCGCGAGGGGCTGGAGATGGCCGCCTCGCTCAAGCCCGACGCGATGACCATGGACATCGAGATGCCCGAGATGGACGGGCTGACGGCGCTGCGCCGGATCATGGCCGAGTGCCCCGTCAACGTCATCATGCTCAGCTCGCTGACAACCGAGGGTTCGCACGCGGCCCTGACGGCCCTGCAGCTCGGCGCCGCCGACGTGCTCGCCAAGGAGCAGTCGCACGTATCGCTGGGGATCATCAAGCTCAAGGACGAGCTGCTCCGCCGGATCAAGGCTGTGGGGCGGACCCGACCGACGCGCCGCGCCGTCGCGGCCGCCGCGGGGCATTCCACACAGACCATCGGGACCGTCTCGCCCACGCTCAGGCCCGAACGCCTCATCCCCGCTCGGCTCGAGCTTGTGTGCATCGGCAGCAGCACCGGCGGCCCCCCGGTGGTCGAACGGGTCTTGCGCGACGTGCCCACCGGATTCCCGGCGCCGATCGTGGTCGCCCAGCACATGCCCGAGGTGTTCACCCGTTCGATGAGCGAGCGCCTCCGCCAGGTGTGCAAGGTCCCGGTGCATCACCTGGAGCCCGGTGCTTCCATCCTGCCCGGCAACATCTACATCTGCCCCGGCGGCCAGAACACCCACCTGCGCCGCGTGGCGGGCAAACTCTCCGCTTCCATCAACCGCGAGCCCGCGTCCACCATCTATTTCCCCAGCGTCGACGTGCTCCTGCAGACCGCCGCCGGCGTCGCGGGCGCCGGCTGCCTGGGCATCGTGCTCACGGGCATGGGCGACGACGGGGGCAAAGGCGCCGTCGAACTCAAAAACGCCGGTGGGATCCTGCTGGGCCAGTCCGCAGAAACGTGCGTGGTCTACGGGATGCCCCGGGCGGTTTACGAGCGCGGCGTGGCATCCGCCATGCTCCCGCCCAACGAACTTGCCGCGGTGCTGGCTTCGGCCGGAAAGTCCGTCCTCAGGAAGGCGGGATGAGCCGGCTTTGACCGGTTCCCACCGGCACGGTACGTTGCGCGCCGATGCTGCGGCTGCGCGACCTGCGAAAGAGCTTCGGACCGCTGACCGCCGTCGACGGGCTGAGCTTTGAGGTGCGCCGCGGCGAGGTCTTCGGCCTGCTGGGCCCCAACGGCGCCGGCAAGAGCACCACCATCTCGATGTGCGTCGGGCTGCTCGAGCCGGATTCTGGGGCGGTCAGCCTGACCGACGAGCTCGGCGGGCCCCCCTCCGACCCCAGGGTCCGGGCGCGGATCGGCGTGGCGCCCCAGTCGATCGCGCTGTACGACGAGCTCACCGCCGAGGAGAACCTGGCGTTCTTCGCTTCGCTCTACTCGATCACCGGGACCGAGCAGCGGAGGGTGGTGCGCGACCTTTTGACGACCGTGGGGCTCGCGGACCGTGCCGGGAGCCGCACCGGCACGTTCTCGGGCGGCATGAAGCGCCGCCTGAACTTCGCCGCGTCGCTGGTGAACAGCCCGGACCTGGTGCTGCTGGACGAGCCGACCGCGGGCGTGGACCCGCAGTCTCGCAACGCGCTGTTCGACCTGGTGCTGAAGCTGAAAGCCACCGGGCGCACCGTCGTCTACACGACCCACTACATGGAAGAGGCCCAGCGCCTGTGCGACCGCATCGCGGTCGTGGACCACGGAAAGCTGATCGCCCTGGGCACGGTCGATGAGCTGATCTCCTCGCACGGCGGGGAGAGCGTGGTCTACATCCAGCGCACCGACGGCGAGACGCCCGTGCGAACGGCAGACCCCGCGGGAGAGTGTCAACGCGCCCTGGCGACGCCGGGCACCCTGTCGGTCCGCGTCGAGCGACCGAGCCTCGAATCAGTATTCCTCAACCTCACCGGAAGGAGCCTGCGCGACTGATGGGCCCCGTCCTCGCCATCGCGATCAAGGACATCCGCCTGCTGCTGCGCGACAAGGCGGCGGTGTTCTTCACGTTCGCTTTCCCGGTCATCATCGGCGTCTTCTTCGGCACCGTGTTCGCCGGGGGATCGGGCGACGATGGACCGCGCAAGATCTCGATCGCGCTGGTGGACGAGGACGCCTCGGGCGAGTCCGGGGCCTTCGTGAAGCAGCTCGCCGAGTGCGGCCACTTCAACGTGACGCCGGCCCCCACGCGCGACGAGGCCGTGAAGCAGGTGCGCCTCGGGAAACAGGCCGCGGCGGTCGTGCTGCCCAAGGGGTTCGGCGCCGGCACGGACTCGTTGTTCGCCGGCAGCGCAACCACGATCGAGGTCGGCTGCGACCCCTCCAGGAACGCCGAGGGCGGCATGATCAGCGGGCTGCTGACCGAGCAGGCCTTCAAGCGACTCAGCCGCGTATTCACCGACACCTCGCGGATGAAGGACATGGCCAGGGACGCCCGGGCGCGGGTGAAAGGGCTGGCAACCTTGTCGCCCGAGCGCCACGCCGTCATGAACTCGTTCTACGACGACCTGGACAGGATGCTCGACTCGCTGGGCAGCGTGAACGCACAGCAGCCGGCGCCGGACGACGCCGCGCCGTCGGCGAACACGGCGGCCGCGGGGACGAGCGGGTTCAACCCGGTCAACATCAAGACGCTTGAAGTGCAGCCGACCGAGCTCAAGGGCCCCAGGAACGCCTACGCGGTCACGTTCGCCCAAGCCATCATGTGGGGGGTGATTGGTTGCTGCTCGGGTTTCGCCATCTCGCTGTTGACCGAGCGCCAGTCCGGCACACTCATCCGACTGCGGCTCGCGCCGTTGGGATGGAACCGCGTACTGGGCGGCAAGGCCATCGCGTGCGCCGCGACGACGCTGCTCGTCGGCGCCGTCATGGTGGCGGTCGCCGTCGTGGTCTTCAAAGTCCGCCCGGTCTCCTGGCCCATGCTTGTCATTGCGCTGCTGTGCGTCGCGGTCTGCTTCGTGGGCATCATGATGCTGCTGGCGGTCATCGGGCGGATGGCCAAGTCATCGCAGATAGCCTGGCCGGTCATGCTCGTGTTCACGCTCGCCGGCGGCGGGTCCATCCCGCTGTTCGCCATGCCCGACTGGCTCCAGAAGGCAAGCGGCTTCAGCCCGGTCAAATGGGGGATCCTCGCCGTCGAGGGCGGGCTGTGGCGCGGATTCTCGGCGCAGGAAATGGCCCTCCCATGCGGCGTGCTCCTGGCGGTGGGAGTCGTCGGCTTCGGGCTGGGGGCGCGCCTGTTCGCCCGCGATACCGGCGCCTGAGGCAGCCGCGGTTGGATCCAGTTGACCGCCCCGCTACCCTCCCGGCGTGCTCAAGCTCCTGCTCATCTTCCTCGGCGCCGGCGCGGGCGGCGTGCTGCGTTACCTGATCGGCGCGATGGTGCAGGAGCGGCTCGGCGTGTACGTCAAGGGCTTCCCGTGGGGGACGCTCACAGTCAACGTGTCGGGGTGCCTGGCCATCGGCATCGTCAGCGGGCTCGCCTTTGGACCCGAGTCTCTGCGGGACGAGCTCCGGGCCGCGGCGATCATCGGCGTGCTTGGCGGGTACACCACCTTCTCGTCGTTCGGCCTGGAGACCGTGACCATGATGAACGACGGCCGCGCGGGCCAGGGAGTTGCGTACGTCCTGCTTTCCAACCTGTTGTCGCTCGGCGCTGTCGCCCTTGGCGTGTGGGTGGGCAGGCGATAGTGCGCCCCGCCGGCCCGCCGGCCGTTCCAGCCTCGTAACATTTCGATGTTCCGCGGGCGAACGCACGCTCGCGGTTGGCACCCACCGCACCCGCCGGAGTATCCGCCATGAAACTTTCGAACGCCGCGATCGGCCTGGGAGTCCTGGCCTCGGGCTTGGTCTTCGCCGCCCGTGGGCTCGGCGGCGATGCCCCGATCGCCTACACCTCACCACCCCGCTACGAGTACGCCACGCTGCGCGTCTCCAGCACCAGCTACCCCGGCGTCCCGCAACGGGATGTCGAGATGCTGTGGGTCACGCCGGGCCGCGCGGTGCAGGTGCTGGACCGGGTGAACGAGCCCACGTACAACCTCTCCCCGAAGTTCTTCGACTCGTTCTGCCCGGGCGAGCCCTTTGCCACGCGCACCGAGACGGACCTCATCAGCGTCGTGGGGCGTCGCGGCTGGCGGCTGCACCACGATTCCACGTCCGAGACGGATGTCGCCGCTCCCGGCACGGGCGATCTTGATTCTCGCAAGTACAGTGTCCGCGCCCGCGAGTGGGTGTTCGAGAGAGTGCAGTAGGCGCCGCCGCTTGGGTCACGCCGGGCAAGCCTGCCCGAACCGCGCGAGCAATACGGCCAGGTCCGCCGTGTTCACCGCGCCGTCGGCGTTGAAGTCGGCGGCGGCGGCAGGGCTACCCACCGCCGCGGCCTGTCCGAACACCGCCAGCAGCGCCGTGAGGTCGGCGGTGCCGACCGCGCCATCGGCGTTGATGTCACCAACGCACACCGGGGCCAGCGCATCGGCGTCCAGGCGGATATTATCGAAGTCAACTTCGATGCCCGGCGCCTCCGGCGTGCCCGCAGCGTTGAGATTCACGACGCGCACGCCGAGCGGCTGCCCGATCTGCGCGTGCGATGCCCCTACGTCGAGCGTCACGGTGCTGGTGCGGAACTCCCCCTCGGGGATCGAGCCCGCCAGCGTGTTGTCGTCCTGCGCGATCACCACGCCCCCGGCCAGCAGTTGCACCCGGTAGCCGGGGAACCCATCGAGATTGAAATACTGCACCGGGTTGGGCGGCACGCTGGTGCCCGAAGCGATGTTGCCCACGTCGGCCCGCAGGGTGTAGCGCGTATGGGGCTGCAGCGCGGCGTTCACGGTCTGGGCCAGTCCCACAGGACCGGCCCCGACATCGCCCGCGAGGTAAACCAACGCCGCGTTGACGCCCTCGGTTGTGCCGCCCGGAAAAAACGAAATGCTCGTGGGTCGAAGCACACCGACCGCGTCAGCGCCCTGATCCACGATAAAGCTCGGGTCATACACCTGCCAGCCCTGGGGGATGACTGGGCGGAACGTGTTGACGGCGGTGAGGTCGGCTTCAAAGCCGTGATTGGTGATCGGAATGGAGACCGCCACGGCGGAGACGGTCGAAAGGCCGGCGGCCAGTGCGGCGAACAAGACGGCGGTTGATGCTTTCGGGTGGGTACGGGTGCGCATGACTTTCTCCCTGGTACGCGGGTGGACGGCGTTCGCTTCTGAACGAGAACCATCCAATTCGCGTGGCCAAGGTGCAAATCGCGCCACAGAAAGTCCCGTCCCTTACGCGATCCAAACCGCTCTGCTCCGTGTTGGCTACGCGGGGCACGCCTGTCCAAACTTCAGCAGGAGCTGGGTCAGGTCGGTGGTGTTGACCACGCCGTCGAAGTTCAGGTCGGCGGCGGCTGCGGGCGACCCGACGGGGGCAGCTTGCCCGAAGCGGAGCAGCAGCAGCGTGAGGTCGCCGGTGTTGGTCGTGCGGTCGTGGTTCAGATCAGTCGGGCAGGGGAGGAAGCTGAGACTGACCGAGATGGTCTGGGGCGGCAGGGCGGTGCGGTCCGGGTTGGCGCCGGCCACGGCGGGCCGGGACGCGACGGTGTCGGGGTTGATGGTGAGCAGGTCGTCGGTTCCGTTGCCGTCCAGGTCGGCGGCGAGGACCAGCGTGGGCGGGGCCTGGGGTATCACGTCGGGAGATTGGGTGAGCGTGAGCGTGCCCTGGTTGTCGACGTCGGTTCGGAGGACGCGGACGACGTTGACGCCGGGCATTACCGGGCTTTGGGCCGTGGCGGCGATGTCGAGGCGGCCGTCGTGATCGAGGTCGACCTGCGCGACGGAGGTGGGGGCGTTGCCGATGGTACCGGTGAAGCCGACATAGCTTCCGCTCCCCCCGGCGCCCGTGGGCACCAGGACGGTGACGCTGCCGGAGCCGTGGTTGCCGACGACGACGTCGGGGTCTTTGCCGTTGTCGATCTGACCGGGCTCGATGCTGGAGGGCTCGGCGCCGGTGGCGAAGAAGTGGGGAAGCTGGAGACCCCCCCAGGCGCGCTGCGAGCCGTCGCGCGTGAGCGCGACGCCCTTGTTGAAGATGACTGACACGCTGTCGGAGCCCTTGTTGGCGACCCCGATGTCCGGGCCACCTGTGTGGTCCAGGTCACTGACGAAGAGGGCCTCCGGGTCTGTGCCGACGGTGATTTCGTCGGAACCGCCGTCGTGGGTGAACGAGCCTGAGCCGTTGTTGAACAGCAACCACACCTGGTTGACCGCCGAGCAGGCGACGGCAAGGTCCTGGTCGCCGTCGGAGTCGATGTCGCCGGCGGCGATGGCACTGGGAGCCGCGCCGCAGGGGAAGGTGAGCGGTGCTCCGAAGTCGTCGGCGCCGGTGTTGAGGAACACCTGGACGGAGTTGGAGGATCGGTTGCACACGGCGATGTCGTTGAGGCCGTCGCCGCTCAACTCGGCGATACAGACGCCGGAAGGGTTGTTGTCGGTGGGCTTGCTGATGGTGACGGCGGCCCAGCCGTTCCATGCGTTGGCGGTGACGCCGAGGTTGACCAGGACGTGCAAGGCGCCGGGGGCGGTTGTGGGGTTGGCCGTATCAGGAACCACCACGGCCAGGTCGGGCTGAAGGTTGTTGGCCGCGTGGAGCTTGCCCGCGGCGGCGGCGGCGGGTGAGCCGGGGACGGGGAAGCCGATCGGCGGCTGGATGTTGAGCGCCGCGTCGGCACTCTCGACCACCGCGCTCACGCTCGCAGAGCGGGAGGTGCTGGAGTAAACAAGGCGCATCCTGCGTCTGGTGTCGCCGGGGAGGAAGGCGGTATCGAACAGGCCGGCGCGGGACGAACCGGTGAGCAGCGTGAGGCTGGTCCCGATGGGCGGGAGCTCGGGGCTCGCAGAGTCAGCGACGACCTCGACGCTGCCGGTCAATGTGAGCGACCCTGAAACAGTGAGAGGAGACAGGGTCCACGAGCCCTGGTGGTCTGACATCGTGCCGAAGTGGAGCTGCGGGGCGGCGTCGCCGGGAACCGGCGAGCGGCGCTGGATGAACTGTCCGTTGATCGAGACCGGGTACTGGACGCGGATGCCCCAGGAACCCTCGTTGGCGAGAATCCCTGTGACCGAAGGGATGCCCGTGGCGAGCGCGCCGCGGGCCCTGATCAGGAGTTCGCCGGTGGCGGTCAGGGGGCCGTCGGTCTCGAGGATGCCGAGGTCCACGATGATGTTGCGGGCGACGAGCGGCGGTGGCCCGGCGAGCGCGGCGGTGCAGGACAGGAATCCAAACGATGAATTCGCTCGGTCACCAATGAGAATGTCGCCGGGTGTGACAACCGGCGCTTCGTCGAGTTGCAAGTAGCTCGAGGCGCCCGCGGGCGCCGTCACGCGCAGGGCAGGTTGATTGGTGGCGGAGAGATTGAGCGGCGCGCCGGAGCCCCCGCCCTGAACAAATCCTTGAGCGGCGGCGCCCAGGAGTCGAGCAAATGATTCCGTCGCGCTGTAGAAGTACGGCGTTGAGTTCGTCAGGATGAGCATCCCCGCGCGCCCGGCGCTCTCGAACGCGCCCACGTCCAGGGGGGTGGCCGGTGCCGGCGGGGTGACGGCGGGGTCGTCCACGAGGCGGGACGCGCCGGCGAGGTCGAACGGCACCGGCTCGCTGGTGTTGCCGTTGGCGTTCAGATCGGCGGTGTCGAAAGGAAGCTTGGTGATGTCGGCGCGGTCGATGCACGGGGAGATGGGCAGGAGGCGCAGGTCGTCATCGAGTGTGCCGATGACGCCGTCGGGGCCGGCGGGGTTCTCGAACAGCGGGTCAAGATTGATGCCGCTCGTGGGTGTGCCGGCGTTCGTGGAAGCAATGTCACAGAACGCGATGGTGGCAGAGGACGCGGGGCCAGAGATGTCGCGGATCACCGCGCCGCCGCCGCTGGTAGGGGGCTGGCCAGGGAGCGTGTTGAAACGGACGATGCTGTTGTAAACCACGACGGGCGTCGTGCCCGAGTTGACGATTGCGAGTCCGGCGGCGGTCGGGGCTAGGATCGTGTTGAACGCGATGGTGCAGTTGACGAACTGCATCGTCACCGGGGCCGGGGGGCGGGCGGCCTGCATCACCGGGCCGCCGAAGTTGCCCGATGCCTGGCAGTTCACCACCGTGAACTCGCGGGCAGCCAGAGCCAACGCGCTGGGGCTGTCACCCCCGCCCGACACGTTGCCCGTCAACTCGCAGTTGGCGATGTACACCGGCTGGTTGCCGCCCGGGATGTCGTTGACGACGCTCAGCGCTCCACCGCCGGACTCGCCGGAGCCCATGCCACGGTTGCGGTCCAAGCCGCACCGTGACATGGTGAGGCTGGAGAACTCAATGTGGGCGCCGCTTCCCTGGCCCTTGGCGAGGTTGTCGGTGATGATGCAATCTTGGACCTTGTAAACGCCTTTCACGAGGCGCAAGCCTGCGCCGGCCACAGAGAGGGAGTACCCACCCCGGAAAATGAAGCCGGTCAGGGTGGTGATGCCGGCGCCGCCGTCGCACTGGAGGACCGGTCCGAGGTTGTCGGCGCGGTCCGGGGGGCAGGGAGCCGCGTAATAGGCGGAGTCAACGACCGAGTAAGGGATGTCGTTATCGAGCCTGTCGCCTGAAAGGACGGTCGGATTGGCGGCGATGTCGCGCTGGGTAAGTTCTGTTTCATTGCCTGCGAAACCGCCATGGAGCGACAGGCCCGCGGGGATGGTGAATACAGCGCCCGTGGTCTGGGCAGCGCCGGGGCGGTAGATCCCCGACTGCACCCAGATTTCGGTTGTGCCGGCGTCCACCACCGCCGCGAGAGCCATCGGAAGCGAGTTGAAAGCGCCGGACCAGGACGAGCCGTCGCCGCCGGGCGGGGCCGCTGCGTTGACGTAATAGCGCACCGCGTAAGCCGTCGGGGCGCACACCGCGACCCCGGCGGCGATCCACGCGCACCGAGAAAACCGGGCAGGGGCGGTCATGTGCGGACGGCTTCGCAACTGTCTTTCTCCGAGGCACGGGGCAGATTCCACCGAGCACGTCACCTGGGGCACGCCTGCCCGAACTTGAGCAGGAGCTGGGTCAGGTCGGCGGTGTTGACGGTGCCGTCCTGGTTCAGATCGGCGGCCGCGGCGGGAGAGCCGACAGGGGCGGCCTGACCGAAGCGGAGGAGCAGGAGCGTCAGGTCACCGGTGTTGGTGACGCGGTCGCCGCTCAGGTCTGTGGGGCAGGGGCGGAGGTTCAGACGCACCTTGATGGTGTTGGTGGCGACGCGGGGTGGGGCGTCTGCACCCCGCTCGGCGACGGTGTCGGGGTTGACGGCGATGAGATCGGCGATGCCGTTGCCGTCCAGGTCATCCGCGAGAACGAGCGTGGGCGGGGCGTCGGGCACGATGTTGGCGCCCTGGTTCAGCAGCAACGTCCCGCCGGCATCCACGCTGGTCTGCAGAACGCGAATGACGTTTGACCCCGGCGCTGCGGGGTCCTGGGCCGCAGCGGCGATATCCAGCCGCCCGTCCTGATCCAGATCAACCAGCGCCACGGAGCTTGGTGAACTTCCGATAGGACCGCTGCTGCTCGAAAAACCCCCGGAATCACTCGAAAGCAGCACTGTGACCGAGCCTGAGCCGTGGTTGCCGATGACAACATCGGTGTCCTTACCGTTGTCGATTTGGCCAGGTTCGATACTGCTCGGCTCGGATTCGCAGGCATGGAACGTGGGTGTGAGGAACCCCTGCCACGCGAGGCGTTCACCCCCGGCTCCCCTCGCCAGCACCGGAACGGTGTTGCGGATGATGGAGGCATTGGCGGAGCCCCGGTTGGCCACGCCGATGTCGGGGGCGCCGTCAGCGTCGAGGTCTTTGACGAATACGGAGCTTGGGTCGGTACCCACGGCGATCTCGTCGGCGGGTGAGGCGTGCGCGAAGACCGCGGCTCCGTTGTTCCTGTGAAGCCACACTTGATTGACGCCGGAGCACGCAACAACAAGGTCCTGATCGCCATCGGAATCGATGTCGCCCGCGTCGATGGCTTTCGGGGCCGAGCCGGTGGCGAAGGTGATGGGCGCGAGGAAGTCGTCGGCACCGTTATTGAGGAACACCTGAACGCTGTTGGAAGACTGGTTGCACACCGCGACGTCCTTGCGTCCGTCGGCGTTGAAGTCGGCGAGGCACGCGCCGCTGGGGTTGTTCTGGGTGGTCTTGGTCAGAGTGACCGCGGCCCATCCGTTCCAGGCGTTGGCGGTTGCGCCCAGGTTGATGAGAACGTGCAGCTTACCGGGAGCGCCGGTGGGATTGGTGGAGTCCGGCACGACCACGCACAGGTCCGGTTGGGTATTCGCGGCCGCGTGGACCTTGCCCGTGGCCGCCGCGGCGGGTGTTCCCGGAACGGGGAACCCCAGCGGGGGTTGCAGGTTGATGACGTTGGTCTGGTACTCAACCTGGGCCACGACCGTTGCGGAGCGCTCGGCGGCGGCTGACCCGTAGACAAGCCGGACGATTTTCTGCCCGTCGCCGGGGAGAAAAGCGGTGCCGAAGGTCCCGGCGCGAGCGCCGGCCGTGAGCAGGGTCCACGCCGAACCGACGGGCGGGACCGGAGAGGTCGGGTGCAAGGATACGCTCACGCTTCCGCCAAGTGTGGCGGTGCCGCCCACCACGAACTGATCGATGTTCCCGCCTGGATAGACGTCGAAGTTGGTGATCGGTGCACGGTCACTCGCCACGGGCGACTGAGCCATCGTGAGATTGCCGGTGATGTTGAGCACTGGTGGCACCGTGTTACTCGGGCTGATCAGCCCGTGCACGACGACATCGCCCGAGATGGTCCCACCGCCAACGAGGTATGCCTCTTCGCCCCCCACCCTGACCTCGCCGCTGATATCCCACGTGCTCCCCGCGATCTCGATGCCCCCCCATTCGACCAGGACATTCCGACAGATGAGCGATGAACCCGAGCCGCGATAGAAGTTGGCGTAGGCGTAGGCGCCCAACGTGCGATCACCAACCCTGATGTCGGCGCCCGTCGCATCCAGCAGCCCCTCGCGGAACCAGGGATAGGCATCGTTGCCACTCGGGTCCGCGAACACGGCTGCGGGCCCCCGCAGTGGGGAAAGGCGTATCGTGTCCGGCGTCCCGGTTTCAAAGAAGAAGTAATGCCAGTTGGCGACAACAAGCTGATCCGCGTCATCGGTGCCGGTGTTGGCGGTGGTGGAGAAGCTGGTGCCGACGAACGGGAAATAGGCGGCCTTGGTCGGGCCCGGGGTGCCGTTCGGCGTCCAGGCCGTCGTCCGTTCCCATGCGTCGGAGGTGCCCGCCGCTCTGTTCCATCTCAGAAAATCGACCTGCTGCTCGAACGCGCCGAGGTCCACCGGGGCCGATTGGGCATTGAAGTTCGTTGCGCCGGCCAGGTCCACCTGGCGCGGTGCGCCTTCCAGGTCGTACGGGATGACCTCCGACGTATTCCCGTCACCGTCCAGGTCCGCGACGTCTGTCGGCAGCGCGGAGTTGTCCCCCTGATCGTTGAGCGCCGAGCACGCCAACTGTGAGAAGTCCTCGTCGCCGGATGCCCACGTCATGTCCGCGCCCAGCGTGGCACAGAACATGGGGGCGGCGGCTACCACCCCCGAACCGGTGGCGCCGGTCACCGAGCTGCGGATGATGGAATACGAACCGGCGCCCAGCACCCCCAGGTCGGAGACACTGGTCGGAGTCCCATCGATCCATGGGAGCCGGGCGACCGTGTTCGAGATGGTGACCGAGCCTGACACGGAGCTTAGCAACACGCCGGCACCGGCAGCCGAGGGGCAGAAATTCTGCGTGATGGTGCAGTTCCGCACGCCGGAGCCGTTCGCGGCCCCGCGGAACTCGACGCCCGGCGCGTTCGCCGCGCGGTTCCCCGCGATCAAACAGTTCGTCAGATTGCACACACCATTGAAGACGTGAACGGTCCCGTCAAACCCGTTGTCGTTGTTCAGGATTCGGCAGTTGACAAGGTGGGCGGTGATGCCGACGGTTCCGTTCATCCGCAGGGCGGCGCCGCCGTCGTCGGCCCGGTTGCCCTGGATAAGACACCGGCTCACGATAAGGGTCTTGGGAGGGGAGCCGGAAGTGGGCAGCCAGTAGATCGCCCCTCCGTCGTCCTTGGCCTTGTTGTCGATCAGGGTGCAGTTATCGATGTTGAAAAGGAACGGGTCGATCAGGTTGATGCCCCCGCCGCGCTGATCCGCTGCCGCGGCGCCGTCGGCCTGCCCGCCCGAGATCGTGAAGCCGTCCACGCGGGAGCCGGATTGCGGGGCGTCGGCGGTGACAACGTGGTAGCAGTTGTCGGAACGGTTCTGGAAGCCCGGCAAGTCGTCGCCGTTGAGATCCCCGCTCAAGACGGTCGGATTCGCGCCGATGTTCCGTTGGGCCAGCGCGGTCTCGCTGCCCGCGAAGCCGCCGTAGAGCCTCTTGCGGGGAACAAACGTCGCGGACCGAGGCCCGCCAGGTCCGGCCGGCCTGTAGGTTCCTCTCGCCACCCACACCTCGGTGACGGTCGAAAGGGAGGCGGCGGAAGCGATGCCGGTCTGCAGTTCGTTGAACGCCGTCGCCCACGAGAGCCCGTCGCCGCCCGCGGGCGCGGACGCATCCACATACAGCCGCGACGGCTGCGAATACACGAGTTGCACCCCGTTGACGGCGCAGCTCGTGCCGGGCGTTGTCGGCCCGACCGTGATGGTCACGGACCCGGCGGCGTTCAGGTCGATGAGGTGCGAGGTGTGCGTGACACCCTCGGCCAATGCGTCCACAGGGACGACCCCGCCCGCGGTCTGGGGGTTGGAGGTGAGACCGCCGGCCACCGTGATCGAGGAGATCGTGCTCGGTGAAGCCGTGCGTATGGCGTAGGTGATGACGCGGTACCTGCCGGCGGCGAGCCCCGAAACCGTCAGCGTGATGCTGGTCGAAGCCGTCGCCAGGAGGTAATCGTCGAGGAGAAACTGAAAGTCCGTGTGCGTGTTAGGGCTGTCGCTCCCCGAACTCGCCCCGCCGGACCGCGTGATGGAGGCGGCGGTCGCGCCGCCGGCGGTGTCGGCAAGGGCCAGGGACGTCGCCGAATCGGTCAGGGCGTTCCACGCGCCAGCGACGCCCGCTCCGGCGAACGTGGAGGCCGGCGCACCGTTGCCCGGCGCCGTGGACCGGTTGAAGTCGATGTTGAAGCTCTGCCCACCGGCATCGGGAGCAAGCGCGCCGGCCACCGCCAGCACCGCCGCGGCGGGAACTCGAACAGTGCTGAGATTGAAGCGGAGTCGTTGCGAGATGTGCATCTCCTCTTTGGCGCCGCTCGGGCTTCCCGAAACGCCCTTCGGCTCTGTGCAGTCACGAGAGAGACTCTCGCCCCCGCCGGCGGCGCCGGCAAACGGCGATCCCGGGACTCGCCGGGTGTGTTCAGTATCCGACTGGCTGGGCGGGTGAGCAAGAAAAAAACAACCCGTTTGGACAAAGAACGACCGCCCAGGGTCTATTTCCCGGACGTGGGAGCCTGAAGGCGGCGGAGTTGCTCTTCGACCGCGCCGAGGTCTTTCGCGACGCCGTCACCGCCCTTGTCTTCCTCGCGGAGCTTCAGCAAAAGCGAGTGGGCCTTCGTTGCCGCCTTGATCGCGTCTCCCAGGTACTCGGCCCGCTTCTCGGCCCCGAGGCCGGGCGTCGCCATCGCCTTCTCCATAGCGGCGGCAAGGGCTTCGTGTGCGTTGGCGAGGCGGATTCTCGACGTGACGTTGCCTGGATCAGCGGTGAGGTCTTCCTCGCGAAGGCCGATCGCGCGATCGAGGCGGGCCTTGGCTTCGCTGGGCTGGCCGAGTTTCGTCGCCGCCTCGGCGCCGAGGAGGAGCCCGGCGCCGAGCTGGAGCCGATTGATGCGATCGGACGGCGACCGCTGCCTCAACTGCTCCGCGAGGCTCACCTCCGCGTCGGCGGCCTGCAACGCCTTCTCGTAGTCCTTGAGTGCAGAGTATGCGGTGCTCCGAATCTCGTAGATGCGCCCCAGGTCCTGGCGTACCCGGATGTCCTTGGGATCGCTGTCGATAGCTCCCTGAACGACCTTCTGGGCCTCCGCAAGGTAAGCGATCGCCTGATGCGTGCGCTCGGGGTTGTCCTTGTCGATAAGCGACTTCGCGAGCAGGTAGAGATTGGAACCGAGGTCGCGGACGGCGGTTGGATCGTCTGGCGTCTCGCGCACCGCTTCTTCGCGCAGCTTGAGCGCCTTGTTCAGCGTCTCGGTCATGCGGGCTTTGTCGCCGAGCTGCTCGATCACGAGCGCCGACGCGGCGAGCGCCGCCGCGTACTCGCGGCGCGCGGACTTGCCCTTGTCCTGCTGGTACACCGCCTCACGCCGCGCGATCGCCTGCTGATACGATTCGTCGGCCTTGGCGGGTTCGCCGAGCGTCGCCTGAAGGCCCGCGATCGACATCAGAATCGACGTACCGACCCCGTTGACCGACGCCTGGCGGTCCTTGTCGGCCAGCGGCGGCAGCTTGACGAGCGTATCGAACGCGGACTGGTACATCGCCAGCCGATCGCGCGAGTCCGGCGCCAGCCGCCCCATCGCGTCGGCCTGGCCCCGGAGCGCGGTCACAAGATCGAGCTTGATGTCGGAGTTTTCCGGGTCGCCCCTGACCAGCGAATCGAGGATCTGCGCCGCCAGATCAAACCGACGCCGCGCCTCTTTCGGGTCGCCCGTGTTCTGCGTGCGCCCCCCCGCGAGGTCGCCGAGCCTCATGTGGGCCAAGGCGATCAGCCGCTTCAACTTCGGGTCAGGCGTCACCTTGTCTACTGAATCCAGGTCCTCGATCAACTGCGCCGTCATCTTGACGCGGTTGTCGGTGCTCGGAAAATACACGCTGCTGCCGGATTCCCGCAGCAGCGCCCCGGCCAGGCTGACCACGTTGGCATACCGGGCCTTCGCCAGGTCGAGCGCCGCGTCGGCTCGATGCCACTGCCAACCCGCCACCGCCCCCCCCACCACGATCGCAAGCATCACCGCCGCCGCGCAGCCCACGCCAACCTTGTGCCGGCGCACATATTTCCCCGCGAAGTAGAACGCCCCGCTGTGCCGACGCGCCACAACCGGCAGCCCGTCCACGTGACGCTGCAGGTCCAGCGCCAGCGCCTCGGCGGAGGCGTACCGCTTCTGCGGCACTTTCTCCATCGCCATCAGCACGATGTCATCAATGTCGCCCTCAAGCTTGCTCTTGAGGCTCGACGGGCGGTCCTCGCGCGAGCGGGCGACCTCGTCGGGGGTGATCGCGGTCTCTTCGCCGCCGGGGCCGAGCCGCGTATCGACGCGCGTGACGACGGTGCTGGGGCGCTCGGGGTCGCTCTCGCAGATGACGCGGACGATCTCGTTCTGCAGGCGGGTCTTGAAGCGGTACGGCCTCCGCCCCGTCAGCAGCTCGTACAGCAGCACCCCCAGCGCGTAGATGTCGCTGGCGGTGGTGAGCGGGTCGCCGCGCACCTGCTCGGGGCTGGCGTACTCGGGGGTCATCAGCCGCACCTCGGGGCCGGTGACCTCCTGCGCCTGCATGATGCTGGGGTTGAGCACCTTGGCGATGCCGAAGTCCAGCAGCTTGGGCTCGCCCTCCTTGGTCACCAGGATGTTGCCGGGCTTGAGGTCGCGGTGGACAATGAGGTTCTGGTGGGCGTGGTGCACCGCCGAGCAGACTTTGCGGAACAGCTTGAGGCGGTCGGCGACCGACAGGCGATTCGAATCGCAGTACCGGTCGATGGGCGTGCCCTCGACGAACTCGAGCACGAAGTATGGACGCCCGTCTTCGGTCGCGCCGCCGTCGAGAAGGCGGGCGATGTTGGGATGGTTCAGCCCGCTCAGCAGCGTGCGCTCCTGGTTGAAGCGCCGGACGATGTCGTCGGTGTCCATCCCGCGCTTGACGACTTTCAGGGCCACGAGCTGGGTGAAGCTGGGGTCGTCGCGGGTCGCCAGATACACAACACCCATCCCGCCGGCCCCCACCGAGCGCTTGATCAGGTAGTGACCGATGCGCTTGGGCAGCGGCTCTTCGATGGGAGCGATGAACCCGCCCGACCGTCCCTGGTCTGAGCGCGGCACCGATGACGACGCCGGGATGTGCGACGTCGCGTCTTCCCCTTGAGGTCGTCCTGCCGGCGGGGTTGGAGGTGGCGGGCTCTGGGGCATGGGCAATGGCTCGCGGAGGCCTTCGATCCAGGCGATGGGCCCACGGGCGCCGTCGACGCCGGGGTGTGCCGAGAGAGATACGGCGCCCCCCGGCGCGCGCCGACATCCTAACTTATGCCCCGCCGGCCCCTTGCGACCATTCTCGCAGCCTCGATAGCACCCCCGGGGCCAGCCCGCCGGATAACGCGGGGTCACCCCAGGCCCCCGCGGCGATCAGCGGCCTCAGGTCCGTCGCCGCCTCGGGCATGAGCGGGGCCTGCACCACCCACGAGCGCCACCGGCCGAGCTCCTCCGCCGACCAATGCGGCTTCATGGACGTGAGCATGTCCTCTGCCGACGCCTCCGGAGCGCGGAGCAGCACCGCCGGCGCCGCCAGGCGGATGATCTCCCGCGGCTCGCGCCACCGGTGAAACGAGCGGGCCGAGTCAGAACCGATGACAAGCCGCAGCTCTGCCTGCGGCGCCAGGACGTGGATGGCGCGGAGCGTCTCCACGGTGTAACTCGCGCCGCCGTCCTCGAGCTCCATCGTGCTGATGGCCGCGCCGGCCGTGCCTTCCAGGGCGACCGTGAGCAACTCGAGCCGCTGCCGATCGCTCAGCAGCGGCTCCGAGGTTTTGAGCGGGTTCCGGGCCGCCGGGATGAACACCACCCACTCGGCCCCCACCGCGTCCCGCGCGGCAAGCGCCAGCTCGACGTGCGCCCGGTGCACCGGGTCGAACGTGCCGCCCATGACCGCGATGCGACGCGCCTCGGACGGAACGGGCCATCTCCCGATCGGCACGGGGCTCATGCCGCCGCCCCCTTGTCGCGGGCGGCGCCTGCGAACTGCTCGTCGGCAAGAACCTCGACCAGGCGGGCCGACGCGGCTTCGAGCGCCGCCCGCGTCCGCGAGCCCAGCGCGCGCACATCGCTGATCATCGACGGTCGCGCGAGAAGATCGGCGGCGACCCGCCAATACCTCGTCGCGCCGTCCCGACGAACCCACCCACCGGCCTGCCGGGGCAGCGCGTGACCCGGCCCATCGGAAATCCCCCGCACGATCCGCCAGGCGATGCCCGCATCGCGACAGGCCGCCGCAAAGGCGTGCGACTCGCAATCCACCACGTCCGCGCCGAACCGGGAGCGGGCGCGGCGTTTCTCTTCCGGCGACCATAGAGGCTGGTTCACGCCGAGCACCGTGGCGCCCCGCACGCCGGCGCACTCCCAGCGGTTCCCATCTTCATCGATGACACACGCCAAGGCGGGGGCACCGGAGGCCACGCTCAAACCGCCGGCGACGCCGAACAGCACCAGCCGCTCCGCCCCCAACAGCACCGCGCCACGCACCGCCTCCCGAACCGCCACCGGCCCGGGCCCGACGCACATCACGTCCGCGCCGGCCCTCACCGCACGGCGCGCGGCGGCGGCCTCGATCCGCAGCGGACACAGGATGATGGCGCGGTTCATGACCACCGACAATAGACGTGCCGACGCGTCCCCCACCGCCGACCGCCGGCACCACGCGGTCTACTTCACCGCGCGAATCCGGTAAATCCTGTTGGTGATGTCGCAGCTCCACAGCACCGACCCGTCCGGCGCCTGCACGCAGTCCACCGGGCGGGCCAGGGGGCGCGTCCCCTCGGCGTTCAGCGTGCTCACGATCTTCAGCAGGCCGTAGGGCTTGCCCGACTCCTTGTCGAACAGAACGCGCGACACGGCGTAACCCACCTTCTTCTGGCTGTTCCACGACCCATGGCTCGCCACGAAGATATCCCCCTCGTGATCGTCCGGCAGGGCGTGCGTCCGCTGGTTGACGCGCGGATCGATGAAGCACCAGCCGTTGCAGGCCCAGTGCGCCCCCATCTTCCACTCCGGAGCGATCGCCCTCTTCGCCAGCTCCACGATGTCCTTGCGGTCCTTGTACTCGTACCGCGGCAGCTTGTCGCCCACGATGAAGGGGTGACCGTAGAAGCCCCCCTCGACGTAGAGATTCAGCTCGTCGGGCGGGTTGAGATCGGTGGTCGGCTGCATCGATCCGGCACGCTCGCCCAGCCGCTCGCCGAAGTTGTCCGAGCCGTGGTCGAAGCCCCAGATTTCCGTCGTCCCGGGGCGGACCCGGAGTTTTTCCGTGTTGCGGATGCCAGAGACAAACAGCGTGCGTCGCACGCCGTCCAGCGAGTACTTCCAATGCTTCTGCCGGTCGCTGTCGGTCTCGTCGGTGATGTTGCCGCTGTCGCCGATGCCGGTGATAAAGAAGTCTTCGCCCACCAGGATCGGGCGCCACCAGTGACCTCCCTCCGGGAGGTCCTTGAGAACGGTCTGCACCTCCTCGGCCTTGCCGTCACCGTCATTGTCGCGCGCCTTGAAGACGGCCCCGGAAGTCGTGAACCACATCCAGCCGTCGGCCCAGCACAGGCCGTGGACGGTCGTCTTCCCCTGCACAAACGTGGCCCGCTTCTGGTACACGCCGTCGGCGTCCGGCTCGCTGAGCACCAGGATGTCGCCGAGGTTGGGCCGGGAAAGGTACAACCGCCCCTTGTCGTCAAACTCCATGAACCTCGCGTTACCGAGCTTGTCCGCGGCCAGAGTCACCTCGTACCCCTTCCGCACCTTGAACGGGGCCACGGGGGCCGCCCTTTGACCTCCGGCCTCGGGCGCGGCGGGCGCCTCGGGCGGAGCACCGGGCTCGCTCTGCGGTTCCACCGGCGGGCGGGCACCGACGCCGACCTGCAGCGCCATCACCATCCACGCGGCTGCGAAAAACAACGGCTTCATGCGGGCTTTCATCGGCGGCAATGTAGCGAAGCGCGGCCAAGCCCGCGTGCATGCCCGCCAGGATCGCCGCGATCCGGCACAAGGTGCGGACACGCTACCCGCACCCTCGGAGGGCGCTTGCGCGCGGCGCCGGTTCATCCCCACAGCGGCGACCCGGAACCGCCAGCTTCGTAGGGTGCCCACGCCAGCACGACAGCGCGGACGGTGATGTTGGTCTTCTTGGGGCGCAGCGTCGTGCTCACGATGTCCGTCGCCAACGCTTCGAGCTCGCCCGTCGCCTCAGCGACATCGTGATCAAACTGCGCCTGCAGCTCGGCGAGCTGCTGCTGGATCGCCTCGGCATTCTCCTCGGCGCGCCCGACGTCGGACGACTCCTTCATCGACCGGCCCACCCCCCGCGCCGCGGAGCCGGCCCGCCCGATGTTGCCTGCGCTCAGCGCCTTGCGGCCCATGAAGGCCCCCAGGATCGCCGCACCCGCGGACAGCGCGGTGGACCACTTGGCGTTGGAAGCCTGCTCCTTCTGCACCTCCACGGCCTGCTGGGCCCGGCGCAGCCGGTCCTGCAGCATCGCAAGCCTGGGCGCATAGCGGGTGCGCAGCTTCTCGGCCTCGGTGTCGCGCCGCTCGCGCACCGCGTGGGATACCCGGACCCTGAACGCCTCGGGCTTCTCGTCGGGCCTGCTGGTCAGCTTCATCGCGGCGCAGGACGACAGTTCGAGCGCCTGCGTACGGAAGACCGTTTCAGCAAACGTCTTCTTCCAGGCGTCGTAGTTCTTGACGCGGCTGGCGTCGGGGGGGAGGCTCTCAAACGTCGCGCTCGGGGCGCCGCCGGCGCCGGGCTCGCGCTCCAGGTCGGCCTCGGCCCAATCAACCGTCACCGCGTGGTCCCAATCGACGACCACCGGACCGTCGCACAGAGGCACAAGCATCGCCACCGGAACTTCGGTGTCGATCGCCAGCTTGGCGTCGCGGTAGAGCACCCTCGCCGTCGCGAACAGCGCCGGTTTGTAGAGAATCGACGCGGCGCCCCTGGCGGGGATGAAGTACTGGGGAATCTCCGGCGGCAGCACCGGGCGCGAAGCGGACGATGCCGGGACCCCGCGCGCCGGGGCCGCGCTCTGGGCAGTCTGAATCGCGGGCGGGGACGCCGCGCCGGGCACCGCCTGCGAAGCCGCGCCGCCCGGCCCCGACGCCGCACGCCTGGCGTCCATCAGCGTCTTGATCTGCTGGCGCGTCAACGGCCCGCGGAGGTACGACAGGCACCACCTCGTCTCAAACACCACCGGCGCGTCCTCGTGGACGTTGTTCATCAGGAACTGGCGCGGGCCCAGGGCACTCAGTGTTCTATCGGCGGCGGCGCGGTCGAACGCGGCGCTGGCCTGCGCCGCGGCCCCTTCGAGACCGTCCAGCACGCGCGCCTTGTCGCGCTCGGTCTGCAGGCGACCGATGAACCAGGTGCCGGCGTTCGACAGGCCCTTGTAGTCGATGTCCACCGGGTTCTGGGTGGCGAGCACCATCCCGACGCCGAACGCGCGAGCCTGCTTCATCAGCGTGAGCATCGGGCCCTTGCTCGGCGGGTTGGCCACCGGCGGGAAATACCCCGCAATCTCGTCCATGTACACCAGCGCCCGAAGGCTGGTGGTGCCCGACTGCTGCCGCGTCCACGCCAGTACCTGGTTGAACAGCATCGACACGAAGAACATCCGCTCGGCGTCGCCCAGGTGAGCAATCGAGAAAATCGCCACGCGCGGTTTGCCGCCCGGCGCGGCCAGGATCGCCCCGATATCCAGCGGCTCGCCCTCCATCCACGCGCTGAAACCCGGCGAAGCCAGCAGGTTATTCAAGCGCATCGCCAGCGCGAAGCGGTCGCCCGCCGGGAAGAAACTCTCCAGCTCCATCACGCCGACGCGCTGGATCGGCGGATTCTGAATCATGGCGATCAGCCCGGCCAGGTCCACGTCCCTCCCCTCGCCCCACGCCCGCGCCAGCAGGTTCGAGATCAGGATGTGCTCGCGGCTCGAGAGCGCGTCGCCCTCGATCCCGAGCAGCCCCAGCAGGCTTGTCGTGGTCGAACCCACACGCTCGCGGAGCAGCTCGCCGTCCTCGATCACCTGCGCCGGCGGCGCGGCGAGGCTCTTAAGGATGCTCACCTGCACCCCAGCCGATGAACCGGGCGTGTACACCACAAAGTCCGCCGCGTCGCGCAGCTTCTGGACGCGGGACGGCGCCTGCCCCCACGCCGCCAAGCCCTTGCCCCACGCCTCGGCCTGCTGGCGGGCGAAGTCATCGGGCGAGACGCCCTTGCGCCGCGCATCGTCCTCGTTGATCCACGGGCGGAAGTCCTCCGGCCGCAGACCCGGAAACGTCAGCAGGAGATTCGAAAGGTCGCCCTTGGGGTCGATGACGAGGGACGGGATGCCGTCGATCGCGGCCTCTTCGATCAGCCCGATGCACAGCCCGGTCTTGCCCGAGCCGGTCATGCCCACGCACACGGCGTGGGTAACCAGATCGCGCGAGTCGTAAAGCACCAACGCGTCCGGGTCGCCCTTCTGGGCGGCGAGGTCGTACGCGCGACCGAGGTAGAACTGGCCGAGTTTCTCGAAGTCCTGCATGGCGTCAGTCTAAGGCGAGGCCCGAGCCGACGGTCAGTCCCCCTCCCCCGCCAGCCGCGCCGCCGCCGAATCCACCTGGGTGCTCTGCATCGCCGTCAAGGCCGACGCCATCCTCTCGATGGCGTTGATAAACTGCAGCAGCGTGTCGAGCCGCTCGTTGTGTTTCCGAAGGCGCTCGGCCACCTCCGGGGTCATCGCCGACGCGGCCGCGGAGCCCGGCGCAGGGATTTCTCCCACGCCGGTCATGTCGCGGATCTCGTACAACGACGCCACCACCGGGTCGATCTCGCGGCGTTTGCGCTCGCGGGCGATGGTGGTGAACATGGTCCACACGTCGCGCTCGGACTCGAAATACTCCTTGCGGTCGCCGCGTTTGTGCGCCCGGTAGACGATCCCCCAGTCGAGCAGCGCCCGCAGCGACATGGACGCGTTCCCACGCGAGATCTGCAGCCGCTCCATCACATCGTCGGTGCACAACGCCTCACCGGTGATCATCAGCAGCGCGTGGACCTCGGCCATGGTCCGGCTGATGCCCCAGGCGCCGCCCATCTTGCCCCACACCGCGATGAATCGGTCCTGGGCCTCGGTGATGAGGCGCTCCGGCGATTGGTGCGGCGTGGAGTTGTGCCTGGCCATGCGGTCGCCTCCGTGCGATGAGTTCGGCGCACCCCGCCGGCCTCGCGACAGGCGACGCCGGGACTGCTTGAAGGCTAGCCGCACCGTGCCGGCGGTTCCGTCGGGCCGGCCCGCCGGGCAAGCTCGCGGACCGTCAGCGGGCAAAAATGAAAAAGGCGGCGCGCATCCGAGGACGCTGCGCCGCCCTTCCGGGGGGCAAGGTAGTGCTGACGGGTACATCATACCCCCCTTCGGCGGCTTGTCCAGTCAACCGGGCGGCGTATCCCAAAAAACCGCGCCATCCCGCCCGCCCCCTCCACCCCCACTCCCCCCTTCCGGGGACCAGCCCGAGAATCGCTACGCCAGCAGCACGTCGGCCCCCGCCGCCCCGGCCAGCGTCAGACTGACCAGCCCGTTCAGAGTGAAGAACGCCAGCGGCAACCCGGCAACTCCCCGGCGAGCCAGGACCGCGTGTTCGATAACGAGCAAGGCCCCGACGGCCACCAACGCGTACCGGGTGGGCGTCCCGAGCCTGGGATCGCTGATGGAGAACATGATCAGCATCGCGAACGCAAAAACATGCAGTCCACGGCTGATCCACAGCGCCCCGCCCACCCCCCACCGGGCCGGCACGCTCCTCAGCCCCTCGGCACGATCAAAGGCCATGTCCTGCAGGGCGTACGCGACGTCGAATCCCGCGACCCAGCACACCACCATCGCCGCCAGAAACCAGATCGCCTTGCCCGGCCCCGTCGCGAGATAGGCCGGGTCCACCGCCACCGCCGCCGCCACGGGCGACGCCGCGAGCGCGCCGCCCAGAAAAACGTGGCAAAAGGCGGTGAACCGCTTGGTGAAGCTGTAAAACGCGATCCAGCCGAGCACCGGCACGCTGAGCATCAGCGGCCACGGGTTGCCATAGGCAATCCAGAAGACCGCCGTGGCACAGACAAACCCCGCCCCGAATCCCCCCGCCACCCTGATCGCCGCCCACTCGCTCAATCGGCCCGACGCGACCGCTCGCCGGGCCGTGCGGGGGTTGCGGGCGTCGATCCGCCAATCGGCGATCCGGTTTACCAACATCGCCCAGGTGCGGGCCAGGAACATGCACAGCACAACCAGGCCCAACTGACCCAACAGCTTCCCCCACCCGGCCTCTCCCCTGACCGATGGGGAAGCGAGCATCGCCGCCAGCACCGCGAAGGGCAGCGCAAACACCGAGTGGGCGAGCTTGATGTCAGAAAGGGCCAGGCGCAGCGCCGCCGCCGCCGAGACGCTCGATGACGCGGTCGCAGGTTGGGCCGGGCCACCCATGCTCGATCAGCCCTCCCGCTCCTCACGCCCGGCCCCCCCGGGCGCGCCCGCCGCCAGATGCTCCGCCCATCGGACTTTGAGCGAGTGTTCCACCCCTAACAGGTCCAGCAGCCGTCCCGCCACAAAGTCCACGACCTGCTCCACCCTTGTCGGCAGCAGGTACAAGCCCGGGTTACACGGGCAGATGATCGCACCGGCGAGTGTCAGCGTCTCCATCGAGCGGATGTCGATGAGCGTCAGCGGGGCCTCGCGGTGGGCGATGATCAGCTTCATCCGCTCTTTCAACGCCACGGCCGCCGCCCGGGTCACCAACGTGTCGCCGGTGCCGTGGGCCACCTGGTTCATGGTGTTGGACGAGCACGGAACGATCACCATGCCGTCGTGCCGGAACGAGCCCGAGCCGATCGCGGCCCCCACGTCACGGCTGGAGTGGTAATGCAGACCGTGGTCCTTGGGGTCGCTCCCGGCAGGCAGACCAGCGAACGCCGCCAGGGCGGGGGCATCCAGCCGTTCGATGCCGAGTTCGTCGTACAGGAGACGCTGCCCGTAGGGGGTAACGCACACATGGCAATTGTGCCCGGCGCGGAGGATCTCCTGGACGACACGCTGGGCGTAGAGAGCGCCCGAGGCGCCGGTGATGCCGACGACGAACTGTCGCCGGCTCGGGGTTGGGGGGGGAGGTGTGCTCATGGTGCTCCGGTCGGCGAGCACCGGAATCATAGCGCCGATCCCCACCAATCCACCCTGCTAGCCGATCATCCCCACGCATTCACGCAACCTCAGTGAGGTTCCGCGTCGCCGCCTGCCTTCTCATGTGGGTCGCCGCTCCATGGGAGTTAGAACGGCCAATCCCTGACGTGGCGCCCTCCCGGGCACTCCCCTCGCCGCGGGTGTGTCCCGAGTTATCCACCATGCGACAAGCACGCGTTCCAAACTGATGTAAACTCCCCGCGTCCCAGCGCCAGCGGGAGCGGCGCCGATGAAGGAACATCGCGCGCTCCCAACCCCCACCCGCGCCGGGATCTGAAGGAGACATCCCATGACCACCGTCGGCAGACTCTTCACCCGTGTTGCAGTCGGCGCGGCCGCATTGGCCTGGACCGTGCTCCCGGCGCTCGCCCAGAGCGAGCCCATCACCGAGGAGAACATCGTCACCGGCACGATGGACATCGACTTCGGCACCCGCACCCACCAGGACACCACCGGCGACCTCAAGGCCGGATCTCCGGCGCTGGGCGCTTCCGACAAGTACAAACTCGTTCTCAGCGTCGCCAAGACCACCGAGTTCGCCGGCGAGATCACCCGCCTGCCCAACCTCTACTCCAGCATCCTCCAGTCGCGCAAGCAGGAGGCCCAGCTCGGCTTCAGCATCGACCTCAGCGTGCTGAACCCCAAGGACACCAAGCAGAAGAAGACCGTCGGCAAGTGGGTCGGCATGATACCCATCGACCCCGCCAGCGGCGCCTACGACCTGTCCGGCGGGCGCGCCAAGGAGCGGCCGCTCCGCATCGCCATCGACGCCGTCGGCGCGGCCAAGGCCTTCACCGACGAGTTCACAGGCCGCCTCATGGGCAAGGCCGAGAAGAAAGACAACCTCGCGTCGTACACCTACAAGCGCCTGGTGGGCGACAAGACCGTCGAGGTCGTCGTCAAGCAGACTGACCCCATGCGCTTCGAGAACCTGGTGCTCGCCAAGGGCCCCGCCGAGGTCTACCCGCGTTGCATCGTCAGCGGACGACTCGATTTCGACTACGAGACGGGCAACTGGCTCACCGACGGCATCCGCTTCCGCTACAGCGTCGATGGCAAGGAGATCGAAGACACCGTCACCGGCTCCATCAAGTGGATCGAAGACCCCGACCGCAAGGCCAACGGCAAGGGCTACTACGACTTCAACCTCCGCTGGAATGAGGACAAGAACAAGGGCGCCAGCGACGAGTCCGCCGCCTTCCAGAAAATGAGCGCCGAAGAGGCGTTCTTCGCCGTCGACCGCTCGGTGCCCTGCATGACCGGGCGCATCTCCTACCAGGACACCTTCGTCGGCGGCGGCGAAACCCCCGCCACCAGCAAAGTCACCTACAACCTCAACGCCAACAAGCTCACCAAGCAGCAGGTTGTCAACTTCGTCAAGCTCTGGCTCGTCTGCACCGGCCCCATCAACGACGAGTGATCAAACGTGCCACCGACTTGTGGCTTTGCACAAGTCGGTGCTCCCCGCACGACAGCCCGCAAGGCTGAACGGCGGAGCCGCCGCGCCACCGACCCTCAAGGGGCGGGTCGGTGCCCTTTGATGATGCACCGCTGAATGCCACCGAGGTCGCAAAGCCGACCTCGGTGGCACAAAAACCGAGGACCAACCCATGTCCCGCTCCCTCTACGCCCGCCTCGCCCGGCGCTACGGCCCCAGAGTCTCGCTGCAAGAGCGGCGCGACTTCCTGAAGCTCACCCTCGCCACCGGCGCGGGGCTGCTCCTGAGCTCGTCGCCGGTTTGGGCTCGCCCGCGCCTCGCCGCCGGCAAGCGCGTCGTCGTCGTCGGCGCCGGTTTCGCCGGCCTGGCGTGCGCCTTCGAGCTCAAGAGCGCCGGCTACGACGTCACGGTGGTCGAGGCCCGTTCGCGCGTCGGCGGGCGCGTCCTTACCTTCTCCGACTATGTCCCCGGAAGGCTGATCGAGGGCGGGGGAGAGCTCGTCGGCTCGAACCACCCCACCTGGGTCGCCTACGCCGAGCGGTTCAAGCTCGAGTTCCTCGACGTGACCGAGGACGAGTCGCTCAGTTCGCCGCTGGTGCTGGGGGGGCGCCGCCTCAGCGACGAGCAGGCCGAATCGCTCCACAAGGAGATGGACGCCGCGCTCGCCAAGCTCAGCGACCTCGCCAGGCCCGTCAACGCCGAGTCGCCCTGGGACAGCCCCGACGCCGCCGCCCTCGACAAGCGCACCACCAGATCGTGGATCGACGCCTGCGGCTGCACCGACGATTGCCGCCTCGCCATCGCGTGCGAGTTCTCCTCCAACAACGGCGTCGACGTCTCCAAGCAGAGCCTGCTGGCCAACCTCGCCCAGATCAAGGGCGGCGGCCTCGAGAAGTACTGGACCGACAGCGAGGTCTACCGCTGCAAGGGCGGCAACCAGCAGCTCGCAACCAAACTCGCCGCCGAGATGGGCCCCGACAGCCTCGCGATGAACCTCAAGGTCACGCGCATCGACCAGAAGACCGACCGCGTGGTCGTCACCTGCGACGACGGGCGCACCATCGAGGCCGATGACGTGGTGCTCGCCGTGCCGCCAAGCGTCTGGGGCAAGATCGAGATGTCACCCGCACTTCCGGGGAGCCTCAAGCCCCAGATGGGCGTCAACATCAAGTACCTCGCCCGCGTCAAGAACCGCTTCTGGCTCAAGGACAAGCTCGGCCCCGACGCCGCCAGCGACGGCCCTCTCGCCATGACCTGGGACGCCACCGACAACCAGCCCCCGCTGGGCGAGGAGGGCGAGTCGTGCCTGACGTCGTTCAGCGGCGGCCCCGCCGCCGAGCACTGCCGGGCCGTCGAGCCCGGCGCCGCCACCGACGCGTTCTTCACCGCCGAGTTCGAAAAGCTCTACCCCGGTTTCAAAGACGCCCGCGTCGCAGGGCGGTTCATGGACTGGCCCAGCGAGGCCCTCACCAAAGCCGGTTACTCGTTCCCCGCCCCCGGCGAGGTCACGACCGTAGGTCCGGCGCTCCGCAAGGGGCTGGGCAAGGTCCACTTCGCCGGCGAGCACTGCTGCCCCGGCTTCGTCGGGTACATGGAGGGCGCGCTCAACTCGGGCGCGTCGCTGGCGAAGCGCCTGGCGGCGCGTGACGGCGTCAAGCTCTGACGCACGCGCGGCTACGGACAGTTCTGCCCAAACCTGCCCAGCAGCGTCACCAGGTCCGCGGTGTTGATGATCCCGTTCAGGTCGGCGTCGCCGAACGTGCCGGGAGCGACAGCCTGCCCGAAGAATCCAAGCAGCAGCGTCAGGTCGACGGTGTTGATGGTGCCGTCGCCGTTGGCGTCGGAATAGCAGGGCTGAGCGGGCGATTCGGTGGTGAAGCTCGCGCTGACCGGCGTGGAGCTGGTCGTGTTGCCGAAGCCGTTGGCGGCGACGACCTTCCAGTAGTACGTCGTGGACTGCTGCAGGGTGCCCGGGCTGACGTTGACCTGGCTCGAGCCGGTCACCAGGTTCGAGATGGGCGATGAAAAATCGGAGTTGTCATCGAGCGTGAACGTGTAGCTCACCGCCCCGGATGAATCCGACCAGTCCAGCAGCGACGTGCTCGTTGGCACGTTGGTCGCGCCGTTGGCGGGCGTCAGAAGGCTGAACGGGCCGGGCACCGGCGGCGGCGGCGGGTTGTCCGAGATGACGATCTCGGTCACACGCGTCGCGTACCGGTCGGTGGACGAGACAAACTCCTGGATCGTCCAGAACCGCTTGTGGTCCGCCGGGTCCAGGCTGGTGGCGGAGTAATCGCCCCAGCGGTTGCGCGTGCCGTCGAGCACCTGGTAATCGCTCACGCCCGCCTGCAACTGGGTCGGCGCCGAGAAAAAGGTCGTGTTGCCGACCAGGCGTCCGACGACACAATAGGACCCCGCGAAGCGCGTCTCGTTGTTGGAAGACGTGAACCCGATGACCACCTCCCCCAGCTCGTTGGCGGCGATCGAAGGATAGTAGTAATCGGTCGTGCCGACGCCGTCCGAGATGACCACGGTCTCCAGCAGCGCGTTGGTCGTGGCGTTGAACCGCAGCACCTCCAGCGCCGCGTTGCCCGAGACCCCGATGGTGCGGACAGCCCACAACAGGTTGCCCATCTGAACCGCAGGCGACTTGAAGTTGCTGCCGCCGGTCTCGATGTTCTGCTTGGGGCCGGGCTGGTCGGCGGTGGGCGGGTCGGAGCGGGCCGCCAGCGACACGAACCCTCCCGCGGTATCGAGCGCCGGCGAGTTGACGCCCCCGGTAATCGCCGTGAACTTGAGCGTGCCGGCGCCCGTGTTGTACGACGAGATCAGCCGCCGCGCCGCGTTGTTGTCGAGGCTGATCACCGGGTGCGCGTTGGCCCCGGTGCCGTTGCTGTTGACGTCCTGGAACAGGGTCGCGCCGGCGGTGTTACCCGACAGGAGGCTGCTCTTGGGCACCACCAGCACCGCCGTGCGAAAAGCCCCGCCGACCAGCGTGAACATGTTGGCGGACAGGTACACCGCGTCCTGGTTGTACCCGAGCATCGGAAAATCGGCCCAGTTGGAGTTGTCCGCGTCGTTATCGATCTTGAAGCCGATCCAGGCGCCCGTGGGATCGCTCGACGCCGAGACCGCCAGCAGGAAAGAGTTGGCCCCGCCCGCGTTATCCACCGACGCCGCGTACCAGCGCCCCGCCGCCTCGTCGTACATGATCCGAGGATCGAACGCGAAACTGCTCGGCGTCACCCCGGCGTTCAGCCAGAACGAATCCAGCGAGATCGCCTGCACCAGCACGCCGTTGGACTTGTTGCGCACCGCGAACCGACCGTTGATCAGCTCCGCGAAGTGATTGGGGCCGACCCAGCCGTTAGTGTCCGGCGGGATGAACCCCGTGTCCACGGTATAGGTGCTCGACGTGTACGCCCGGCCGGTGAAAAACGTCGGGGCTTGCCCCAGGGCCACAGAGCCCAGACCGGCGGCGAGAAACGAAGCGGCGATCATTTGCATACGCATGGCGGAACCTCCTGGCTTGGTTGCAGCCTAACAGTCCAAACCGCGACTTCCAAGAGTTATTCCGCCCGATTGGCAAACAATCGTGATGTCCCCAAGGCGGGGAGAATGCCCCACGCATCACCCCGAGCGCGGCCGAGGCACGCGCCGACCCGCTACATTGCCCCCATGGATACGAATCTGAATGGTCGCCGCGCCCTGGTGTGCGGCAGCACGCAGGGCATCGGAAAAGCCTGCGCCCTCGAGCTGGCCAAGCTGGGCGCCTCGGTCACGCTGCTGGCCCGCAACGCCGAGGTGCTCGAGCAGGTGCGCCGCGAACTGCCGGTCGGGCAGGGCGCGAGGCACGCGGTCATCGCCGCCGACTTCGCCGACCCGGCGGGCCTGCAGCGGGCCGTCGAGCCGACCCTCGCCGCGGCCCCCGTGGACATCCTCATCAACAACACTGGCGGCCCGCCCGGCGGGCGTGCCATCGACGCCACGCCCGAGCAGTTCACCGCCGCCTTCAGCATGCACATCGTGTGCAACCAGATCCTGGCCCGCCTCGTCGCCCCGCACATGCAGGCCCGCAAGTGGGGCCGCGTCGTCAACATCATCTCCACCAGCGTCAAGGCCCCGATCCCCAACCTCGGCGTGAGCAACACCATCCGCGCCGCCGTGGCCAACTGGGCCAAGACCCTCGCCGGCGAGCTCGGCCCGCACGGCATCACCGTCAACAACGTCCTGCCGGGCTACACCGACACCGAGCGCCTGCGCACGCTCATGGCCGGGCGCGCCAAGGCGGCGAACAAGACGGCCGAACAGATCGCCGACGAGTGGCGAGCGACGATCCCCGCCGGGCGGTTCGGCACCGCTGAGGAGATCGCGAGCGTGGTGGCGTTCCTGTGCTCGCCGGCGGCGAGCTATGTCAACGGAATCAATGTGCCGGTGGATGGGGGGAGGCTGCAGGGGTTGTGAGGTCTCCCGAATCGCACGCCTGACCGAGCGCAGCATGAGCCCGCCGCCCGAACCACCTCGAGTCGCGGCCGAGACCTGGGCTCGGGTTGCATTGTTGACCTCAACGAGTTTCGCGATCATCGATCGGGTTACAGACAAGGTGCTCCGTTCAAGTATGGGGTCGGCGTACACGGCATCGCTTCCGGTCTGGGTCTCTACCGTCCGACTGTTGATCCTCGCCAGTCCGACGATCTCCTGGGTCGCTCTGTTCGTGGTCTGGCACACCCAGCGAAAGCGAATCATCGTCCACTACTGCAAGCTGTGCCCGAAATGCCAGTACGCCCTCAGCGGCCTTGCTTTCTCAGGAGCTTGCCCCGAGTGTGGAACCATGTACTCACTACCCGCGGCGCAACGAGCGTGGCATGCGTGGTTGTTGGATCACATCACACTTCGACAGAACCGCAAGCGCAAGCGCCGCCGCACGCGCCTCAAGTGACCCTTGATAACGGCTTGCGTGTCGCCGGGTACTCGCTCGATCAGCAACGCCGCGAGCCGCTCCCCGCTCGTGTTCAAGCGTAATGAACCACCTCTTTTGGTTCGGGCACGGGGCCGAGACGATCCAGACTCAACCCAGGACCCTTCGCCGCGCCTCCGCCGATGACACCGTCTCGACTATCTCAAACTCCACCAGATCATCCCAGTTCCGCGTCCACTCCCCAAACAGCGCGGCGTCCGCCGTCTCCATCAACTGGTAGCACATCGTCAGGTCGGCGGTAATCCAACTATCAACATAGCGCAACCCATCCGGCATCATCCGCCCCCGCTCGCCAAACCGCCGGTACACCTCGCTCAGCTTCCCCGGTTTGAACCGTTCCACAACCATGTAACGGCGCACGGGCAGCGACATCGCATCACCAGGCTCGGCGGTATTCATCCGCGATCTACGCGCCCCAAGCCATTCGGGTTCGCGCAACACACGCCAGCAGTCCCCCAGTCAAGGCCGGGCACCCCCCTCACCCACCACGCCCACGCCGCGCGGCCCGACCCGCCGGGCCCCCACCGCCGCCCAACCGTGAACCTGCGGCCTTCTTGCGCGTCGTATCGTTCAGCATGCCCAGCTTCCGGCGTCATCTCGTGGGAACGGCGGCTGTCCTTTTCGCAGCGGGTGCCACCGCCGCGGCGCGTCAAGCTGCTCCCCCCGCCGCCGCGCCCCCGGCGTCACCCGCGGCCACCAGGGCCGCCGGGGTCAAGTCGCCCGCGCCGATCCCGCGCCCCGAGAACCCCGCCCTCACCCGCCACCCCACCAACCACCGCGACTGGACCCTCGTCGCCGAGGTCAAGATCCACGGCGAGCAGCCCCACAACGACGACCCCTACACCATCGCCTCCACCCGCAAGCTGATCTTCGACAGCGCCACCATCATCTTCCCCCTGCTCAAAGACTCCGCCTCGCACGAGGTCTGGACCGACCGCCTCACCGGCGAGCTGCGCTACGACGGCGGGATCATCGCCAAGTCGCCGCGCCTGCTGGAGGGCTACCAGGCCTTCGCCCGCCTCGGCGCGTGGGACGCCCGCGACGCCCGCGTCAACACCCTCACGCTGCATATCGAGATCCCGATGACGTGCTGGGAGACGCGGATCGATGAGAAGCGCGCCGCCGCTCAGGCGTGGCCCAAGGCCTGGTCCCCCGATCTCGCCGCGTGCCTGTTGCCGCAACTGCTCATCGAGAGCGACAGCGACACGGTCGTCAACCTCACCAAGAGCTGGCTGAGGGACGCGCCCGGCGGTCCAGACCCGCGAAACACCCCGCCGTACCAACTTGCCAAGTACCTCGCCGGCCGCGTGGTGCAGTTCTACCAGCCCCAGGCGGTGATCCTCGAAAGCTCTCCGCGAGGCTCCAACCGCATCGCCCCCTCGGGCGCGCTGGTGCAGGGCTACGCCGCCTACGGCGCCGCCGAGGCCGCCCGCCAGGCCCGCGGCCCGATCCTCGACATGAGCAACCTGCTGGTCGCCGTGTGGCGCGCCGCCGGCATCCCGTCGCGCCTGGTGATCGGCTACGACGCCCGGACCGTCGATGAAACCGAGGCAACCACGCGCGTCAAGAGCGCCATCCCCATCATCTGCGCCTGGGCCGAGTTCTTCCTCCCCGACGAGAAGTCCGGCGGCGGCGAGTGGGTCCCCGTCCAGATCGCCCGCCAGCGCGACTTCTCCTCGCGCCCCCCACCGCTCACCCAGCGCTGGCAGTTCTTCGGCCACAGCGAAGAGCTCGACGTGGTCTGCCCCGTGAGCTTCCACTGGATGCCGCCGACGGTCTGCTCCAACCTCGGCGCCCCCGCGCTGTGGGGCTGGGTGCCCGTCCCCGAAACCGTCACCGGCGACCAGGAACTCCGGATGTTCGTCAAAGCCGCCGCCCGGCGCGGCGACGACCCCAAGCGCGGCACGCCGGCGCCGGGTGGAAAGTCAACACAAGGGAAGTAACCGCTCCCGTCACGACAAAAGCATCCGCCCGCAGCGCGAACGTCACCGCGCCGGCGTCAAAAGCTGCTCCGGCTGCTGGAGCAGTTCCATGATCAACTGCAGGCACTGCGCCGCCTCCGCCCCGTCCACGCTCCGGTGGTCGCACGTCAGGCTCAAGGGCAGCAGCTTCACGATGTGGATGCCGCCCTTCTTGGGCACCACCCCGTCGCGCGTCCGTCCCACCGCCAGGATGCCGACCTCCGGGTAGTTGATGATCGGCGTGGCGAACCGCCCGGCATAGCTGCCCACGTTTGAAATCGTGAACGTGCTGCCGCTCAGCCGTTCGCGCGGGATGCTGCGGTCCCGCGTCATGCGGGCGATCTCGGCAATGTGCCGCCCAATCTCCAGCACGCCCATCGCATCGGCCATCGGGATCACCGGCACGCTCAGCCCCTGCTCGGTGTCGGTGGCGATGCCGATGTTCACGAAGTTGTGCCGGACGATCTCCTCGGCCTCGTCGTTCACGTGCGCGTTCATCGCCGGGAACTTCTTCAGCGCCCGGCACACCGCCGACACGACAAACGGCAGGTACGACAGCTTCTCGCCGCTGCTGGCCGCGGTGCGCTTCCGCACGTCGTCAAGCTCCGTCACGTCGGCCTCGTCCATCACGCTGAAATGAACCGCACGGTCCACCGACTCGCGCAGGCGGTTGGCGATCGTGCGCCGCACGCCGCGGATGGGGATGCGGGTCGAGTCCGCCGCCGGCACCAGCACCGGCGGTCGCGCCGGCATGATCGTCTGCTGCGGCACGGTCGTCGCGGGCACCTCAACTCGCCGAGCGACCGGCGCCTCGGCCCGGCGAGCCGGAGCCTCGGAAGCCGCGCCGCCACCCCCGGACGCCGACGCCCGCACGTCGCTCTCGGTCACCCGACCCCCGATGCCCGAGCCGCGCACCGTGTCGATGTCCACACCCAGGTCGCGCGCGATCCGCCGCACCGCCGGCGTGGCCAGCGCCTTGCCCGCCTCCGCAGTCACGGCCCCGAGCGAGCCCGACATCGTCCCGACCACCGTGCCCGCGTCCTCGCGCTCCTCCTTCGACGCCGCCGCCTTGGCGGGCGCCGACCTTGCCGGGGCGGACGCGACCGCCCCGCTCGAAGACCCGTTCCCGGAAGCGCCCGCCTTGCCCGCCCCAGCCCCCACATATGTCCACGCCGGGCTCCCGACCTTGAGAATGTCGCCCGGATTCCCGAACAGCTCGGCGATCGTCCCTGCCCGCGGACTTGGAACCTCTACAAGCGCCTTGTCGGTCTCCATCTCGGCCACGACCTGGTGCTCCTCGACCATGTCGCCCGGCTTGACCTTCCAGGAGATCAGTTCAGCCTCGTGAACGCCCTCGCCGAGGTCGGGCAGAATGAAGATATTGGGGTCCGAAGACTTGTGGTGGGCCATGTGTTCGCAGCGGTGAAAAGAGCCGAAGGACGCGATCCCAAACGGGCCCAAGAGGATACCCGACAGCCACGCCCCCGTGACACCGCCGCGATCCGGTAGTCTGCCCCGATGCTCCGCCTCATCCTGACGCTCCTGCCCGCCCTGGCCCTCGCCGCGTGTGCCTCAACGCCCCGCCGCGTTACGCCCCCGCCCACCCCCGAGGCCGCCCGCGCCGTCGCGGTTTTCCGCGGCGACGGCTCGTCAGCCTCGTGGTCCGATCTGGTCAACACCGCCTCCGGCGCCGAGGCCGTGCTCGTCGGCGAGAGCCACGGCCACCCGCTGGGTCTCGCCGCCTCCGCCGCGCTCTTCAGCGACACCCTCAAGCAATCTCCCAACGGGGCGCTGGCGCTGGAGTTCTTCGAGCGCGACGAGCAGCTCGCGCTCGACGACTACCTCGCCGGCGTCACAGACGCCAAGGCCTTCGAGACCGCCGCCCGGCGCAACCCCGGCAACTACCCTCCCGGCCACCGCGCCATGGTCGAGTCCGCCAGGGTCGCCAAGCGCCCCGTCATCGCCGCCAACGCCCCGCGCCGCTACGTGCGCCTGGCCCGCACCGAGGGCTACGACCGGCTGAAGCAGCTCAACGATTCCCAGCGCCGCCTCTTCCGCATCCCCGAGTTCCTCGCCACCGGTCCCTACCGAGACGCCTTCGACAAGCTCATGGGCCACGACGAGCCCAGCGCCAAGCCGCCCAAGCCCGCCAAGGGCGACGCCGAGAAGCCCGAGACACCCGAAGATCGCCAGAAGCGCATGGACGCCCTGTTCCGATCGCAGCAGCTCTGGGACTGGACCATGAGCGAGTCCGTCGCCCACTGCATCGACGCCGGCAACACGCCGACCTACCTCGAGGTCGGCAGCTTCCACGTCGACAACACCGGCGGCCTGGTGCAGGCCCTCAAGGCCCAGCGCGCCGCGACCCGCATCGTCACGATCTCGCTCGTCAGCGAGTCGTCGGATCACCTCCGCGACGAGGACAAGTCCCGCGCCGATTTCATCCTCTACGTCGGCCCCGCGCCCGAGTCGATGAAATAGCAGCGACACCGCCGCGAGCCGGGGGGCGATCCGATGGACGACGCGATCCGCCAACTCGCCCAGTGGCTCGGCGACGCCCGTCACGTCGCCGTGCTGACTGGCGCCGGCATCTCCGCCGAGTCAGGCCTGCGCACCTTCCGCGGCGTCACCGCGTCAACCGCCGCGCCGCCACCGACCATGCCGGGGAACATGGCCGCGCTCTGGAAGGATTTCGACCCCGCCACCCTCGCCACGCCCGAGGCCTTCGCGCGCGACCCCGAGCTGGTGACCCGCTGGTACGACTGGCGCCGCCTCGGCTGCCTCGCCGCCGAGCCGAACCCAGGCCATCTCGCGCTCGCGGAACTGGAACGCCGCCTAACCGAGCGCAGCGGCAAGTTCATCCTCCTCACACAGAACGTCGACCGCCTCCACCACCGCGCCGGCAGCACCAACGTCGTCGAACTCCACGGCAGCATCATCGTCTGGCGCTGTGTCAAGACCCGGCGCGAGGTCGAGCCCGGACCCGACCCCTTCGACCGCTTCCCGCCGGCGTCTCCCTTCGCCACCGGCCCCGGCGCAATCCTCCGCCCCAGCGTCGTGTGGTTCGGCGAGCCGCTCCCCCGCGAAGCAGTGGAAGCCGCGTCCGACGCCGCCGAGCGCTGCGACCTGTTCATCAGCGTGGGCACCTCAAGCGTGGTGTACCCCGCCGCCGGCTTCATCCAGGAAGCCGCCCGGCGCGGAGCCCGCACCGCGGAGATCAACCTCGAACCCACGCCGATCTCACAGTTGGTGGACCTGTCCATCCGGGCGCGGGCGGGCGAGGCCTTGCCCGCGGTGGTGGCCGCCAGCCAGTAGATGGACCGCCGGAACCGCGAGCGCCGTATCCACTCCACGACGGGGCGCGTCGGACCCTCTCAAGATCGGGGATTTCACCCTATGGAGGCACCCGGTCCGGTGCGGGATGCTTGTCTTGGGGTCGGCGCGCCGCGCGGCGCGCCGTCAGAACCCAGGTCCCGCACCCCGCTGGAGGCGCCAATGCACAAGACACTTCGTATCGCGATTCTCGTTGCGGCTGCCGCAGCACCGGTTCACGGCGCGCCAGTCGTGTACCCGATCGACATCGCAAGCGGCCAGATCAACGTCGACACCAAGTTCGACTTCGAAGTGGTCTGGCGCTGGGACGGCGTGATCTCAGGCGAGGAGCACATCACGCTCGATACAAAGGACGCCCAGGGGATCGAACGCGGCGTCAACTGGAAAGCCAGCGTGGACCTCAGCCGCGATCTCAACCTTCCCAATACTCACAACTGGCTCAAGCTTTCATTCGATCACCTGAAGGTCAAGGGCATCGACCACGAGGACGATGTCGAACCCGCCATCCACGATCACATCCAAGCCTTCAAGTTTCCTTTCAATCCTGTAGGAGATGTCCTCCGCATTGAGAACCACAGCGAGACACATCCCGGCGGCGAGAACCACCGCGATCAGTGGACCCTGATCGTCACCAACTACGGCCCCGGGTTCGCTTTCCCGTTCGATGTCGCGCTGTTCATCCACCACACGCCCGGGCCTGGCGCGCCGGCGTTGGCGGCTCTCGCCGGAATGATCGGCTGCCGGCGTAAGCGCGGTTGACTCGCGGGACTTCGGGGCCCTTTTTCACCCCACCGCCATCCCCATCACCGCTTCCTGCGAAACTCCCCGCCCCGCGTTGTTTAGCACCCCCACCAGCCTCCCCCGGCACATCACCCCGATCCGGTCGCACACGCCGATCAGTTCCGGCAAATCACTCGAGACCATCAGCACGCCCATCCCCCGCTCGGCGGCCCCGCGCACCAGCGCGTGAATCTCCGCCTTCGCGCCCACGTCGACGCCGCGCGTCGGCTCGTCGAGGATCACCAGGCGCGTCCCGCGGGCCAGCCACCGCGCCAGCAGCACCTTCTGCTGATTCCCGCCGCTCAGCGTCCACGCCGGCGCCTCGGCCCCGCGCCGCGGAGCCACCTTCACGCCGAACCGGCGCACCAGTTCGCCCGCGAACCCGCGCTCGAGCCGCCCGGACACCACGCCCATCCGCGCGAGTGCGCGCTCGTCGCCCAGCACCAGATTTTCCCGGATCGGGCGCGCCAGCAGCAGCCCCTGCCGCTTGCGGTCCTCCGGCGCCATGACAACCCCCGCCGCCATCGCCGCCCTGACCGATGAGAACGGGCCTCGCCCCCGCCCCGCCGCCGCATCACCCCCATCACCCCGATCTCCCCCTTCACCCCCATCACTCTCGCCCCCACCCACCTCAAACCACCCGCCCGTCACCGGCGCCGCTCCAAACAGCGCCATCGCCAGCGACGACCGCCCCGACCCCACCAGCCCCGCCAGCCCAAACACCTCCCCCGCCCGAACTTCCAGCGTTACATCCTCAAACCGCCCACGGCAGCACAGCCCCCGCGTCCGCAGCACCGGAGCGCCGGCGACGCCGCTCCGCCGTGCCGCACCGCCCGCCACCTCCACATCCCGCCCCACAGCCTCGCGGACGAGCGACCCGCGCGTCACTTCGCCGATCGGTCGCGTCGAAACATGCCCGCCGTCGCGCAGCACCGTCACCGATTGCGCCAGCGCGAACACCTCCTCCAACCGGTGCGAGATGTACAGCACGCTCACGCCGCGCGCTGTCAACCCCCGCACTGCCACGAACAGCCTCTCCACCTCCGACGGCGTCAGCACCGCCGAAGGCTCGTCCAGAACCAGCACACGGCAATCCATCGACAGCGCCCGGGCGATCTCCACCATCTGCTGCTGCGCCACGCTCAGCGAACCCGCGAGCACCGTCACGCCGCCCGGCACGTCCAGGCCCAGCCCGTGCAGCACCGCCTCCGCGCGCCGCCGAAGCTCGCCAAAGTCCACCATCGTCCCCCCCAGCCCGCGCATCCCCGCGCGGCGCGGCCACCTCCCCAGAAACACATTCTCCGCCACACTCAGATGCGGCGCCAGCGACAGCTCCTGGTGCACGATCGCCACCCCCGCCCGCTGCGCCGCGCCCGGGCTCGCCGGCTCAAACACCGCACCGTCTAGCACCATCGCCCCCGCGTCCGCCCGGATCGCCCCCGACAGCACCTTCATCAGCGTGCTCTTCCCCGCCCCGTTCTCCCCCACCACGGCGTGTACGGTGCCCGCCGCCACCATAAACGAAACCCCCCGCAGCGCTGCGACGCCGCCGAACGACTTGGAGATGTTGCGGAATTCGATTGTGGGACTCGAGGGCATGGGTGGCAGCGAGACTGCAGACCGGACACACTTCAACGAAATAGCTCGACGTCCTTAGGTGCGCGCGATCAGTGCAGAGTACAGGCGCGGATACCATGCGGGAGAATCTGCAAGCGAGAAGCTTATGCGGCGATACCTGATGGAGAAGTTGCGGACTACTCGGATGCGCCAACGGGTCGGGCTGGCGCTGCTTGGCCTTGTCAGCGTTTCGGGATTCTTCCGGTGGCTGCTTGGGCCCGGCGAGTTGACGGGTGTCGGGCCAAGGGGTACGGGGATGGGGGTCACACTCTCCGCCGCCGGATTGGGTTTGAAACTCGATGAACCGCCGCCGTACTCTTGGCTTTATGCGGGTCTCGGGTTCCAGGTCGATACTCTGCGCTTCTTCCCGTTGGTTGAATCGATCACATGCAGAGTTGACGCGGTGGTTAAGTCGAGCCACGCCGGAACGATTCGCGGGCTGGATCCAATGCCCGCCATACTCAAGAATCCGAAATGCGTCACCGATTACCTGGACTCGCAAGCCGGGTTCGACCCTGACGGCATCGAAGCCGAGCACGCCCGCGAGACCAAGCGGATGCTCCTGAGCGGTCGCACCACATCGACGCGCTACGCGATCAACTGGTGGGCGTTCCCCTGGCTCCTCAACGCGCTGTGTCGCGGCCAGTTGTTCTATTTGCTCGTGGTCCTAGCGCTTCCCTGTGGGCTCATTCTCGCATCGTGGCGTCGCCCCCGTAATCAGTGCCCAAGCTGCGGCTATGACCTGCGGGGGCTATCCCATCCCGTATGCCCCGAATGTGGGTACTCCATAGACCGGTACACCCTTTCCGAGTAGCCCCCGGCAGTTTCCGGGGTTTTCGCGGGCGAAGTTGTACAGGCCCACCCTCCGCCCCCGCTCACTCCCCCCCCGGAGAACGGAAGCAGTTTCCCATAGGCTTGACTTCGGTACAATTGCATCCAATACTGTAAGCGTACGCTGACGGTATTCGTCTGGCCCCATCCCCTACCCCCTCCCAGATGCCCCGCCCCAGCCTCGCCAACGTCAAACGCCGTGAGCTGATCCCCGTGATCGCCCGGGCGTTCGTCGATCTGGGCTACCGCCGGGCCACGACGGCGGAGCTCGCCAAACGCTGCAAGGTCCAGCAGAACATCCTCTACCGCCTCTGGCCCGACAAGAAGGCCATGTTCATCGCCTCCATCGAATACGTCTACGACCTCTCGGCCCGAACCTGGGAAGGCGTGGCCGACACCGCGCAAGCCGGCTCCACCGCCGCACGCCTGCTCGACTACGAGTCCACCCACCTCGGCGAGTTCGGCCACTCCCGCATCATTTTCGCCGGCCTTGGCGAGACCGACGACCCGGACATCCGCAAGGCCATGTCCGACATGTACCTGCGTTACCAGCGCTTCGTGCTCAACCAGGTGAACAAGCACCGCGCCGCCGCCCCCGACCGCCCCAGCGCCGCATCGCGCGCACGCAGGAGCAACAACCTTGCGGCCGACCCCGGCCTGGCCGCCTGGGCCCTGGTCGGCCTGGGCACCGTCGCCAGCATCGTGCGCGAGCTCGACCTTCTGAGCGAGCGCGAACGCCGCCGCCTGATGATCGACATCGGAACCCAACTCCTCGGCAGCGCCGCCCCCTGACCCCGCGGTCAGGACGCCCCGACGCTTCAATCGTGTCGTAAATGTAAGCAAACACTCACTGTATTCAGAAAGGACCCCGCCATGAACCGTTCCCAGCGCCGCCCCGTGATGCTCCTCGCCGCCTCCGTGATCTCCATCGCCGGCGCCGCCACCTGCTCGCAGGGCGAACCGGCGCCGCAGCCCGCCGCCGCCGCCTCCACAGTCGCCCCCGCCCCGGCCGTCGCGGCGAAGTTCAAGGCCCTCGGCAGCCGCACACCGCTCACCGTGCTCCCGGCGCGACTCGCCGGCACCCCCATGCCGCAGGTCGGCCGTGTCGTCGCCATGTTCCTGGAGAAGGCCGGCATGACCGATCTCGAAACCAGCGACACCGCGTTCAACCCGCCCGAGGGCGCAGACATCGCCCGCACCGCCGAGGCACTGGGTGAGTTCGTCCGCGCCAACCCCCAGCCCACCGAGTACACCATGTTCACCGACATGCTCGGCACCCACAAAACCGGCTTCACCCAGGTCCGCACCCTCATCGTTGACAAGCAAGGCGCGCTCGCGTGGGCCGATGACCTGATGAAGGGGCAGGAAGCCTTCGACAAGGCCTCCATCCACGAGCCCATGGACGCCTGCCTGCTGGTGGCCAACCGCCTCCGCCCCGCGCTGGCGCTGGGAGACCCCGCCGCCGGCGAAGCCCACGGCAAGATCGCCAACCAGTTCCGCAAGGCCTCCGGCGTCCCCGACCAGCCCGAGCTCGACGCTATCGAGCAGCGCACCGCGGCGTTCCGCAAGGCCGCCGCAAAGTCCACCGTGCTCATCTACCCCCCGCACGCGGGCGATGCGCCCTGCGCCCCGTGCGCCAGAGACATCGCCGCCCAGATCAACGCCGCCAAGCTCACCAGCGCCACCGCGTCCGACAGCGCTCCCAGGCTCGCCATCGCCGCCGACATGAACGAGCAGAAAGTGCTTTGGTCCATGGCCCGCGCGTTCAGCGCCCACGTCAAGGCCAACCCGCCCGAGGCGGACTACGTGCTCTTCGCCGACTACATCATGGGCAGGAACAATGTCGGCGCCGTCCACTTCGCGATCTGCGACAAGCAGGGTCAACTCGTCGCGGTGGACTTCCAGAACAACCACCACGCCGACTTCAACGCCGTGTCGCCTAAAGCCGCCGACGACTGCGCCAAGCTCGTCGTGAAGCGACTGGCGGCCTACTGCAAGTAGCAATCACCCCGCCGGGCCGCATCGGCCCGGTCCGTCCATGCGGCCCATCGAGCAAAGCCCAGGGCGCCACCCGCCCCAATGCGAATGACCAAGTCTGTGCGCACGACACGCCCAGCCCGACCCCAAAATCCGCAGCGCGCCAAAGATTTTTGTTACCGCCCGCCGGAGAAGCACTTGCGCCGATTCCGCCACCACGCATCACCGCATCCGTGCGCAAATCCAGGGGCGCGGCCTGTATGGGTAGAGGGGCACACCAAAGCCCTTCCGCCCAGTGCCCACCCGTCCGCGGCGGGTGGACCCTCGGCACATCCAGTGTTTCGACATCTCGAATGTGTTGCTTCAGTCTCAACCGCCGGCGAAAGCCGGCCGGCGCGCCATCACACGATGCCGCGCCAACCACACGCTTGCATGCAGGCTTTCAATCAGCACCCCACAGCCCCTCTCGACCAACCCAACCCCGTCGCCCACCATCCACCCTCCCGTTCCGATCACACCCAAAGCCACAAGCCGCACAAACTCCACCGACTCCCCACTCCCCACTCCCCACTCGCCACTCGCCATTTGCCATTCGCCATTTGAGCTTTGAGCTTTGAGCTCTGAGCTCTGAGCCCCCTGCCCCCCTCTCCCTCACCCCCTCACCAACCCAAACCTCACCCTCACCCGTTTCTCCAGCGGCGCAAACACCCACCGGTCGATCGCCATCCCCACCCCGACCATCACCACCATCACCGCCACCACCTGCGCCACGTCGGCGAAATCCCGACCGGCGTTCAGCAGAAACCCCAGCCCCCGCCGCTGCACGATCAAAATCAGCTCCGCCCCCATCAAACTCCGCCACGCAAACCCGAACCCCTGGCGCAGCGTCCCCGCCATCGCCGGCAGGCAGCTCGGCAGCAGCACGTGCCGGTACAGCCGCAGCTTCCGCGCGCCCAGCATCACCCCCGCCGCGATGTAGATCGGCGGCACCGTGCGCATCCCGTCGCGCATGGATATCGCCATCGCGAAAAAGCTCCCCATCACCAGCACGAACAGGATGCTGGTCTCGTTGATCCCGAACAGCAGGATCGCCACCGGCACCCAGCACACGCTCGGCAGTGTCTGGAGCCCCAGAAAAACCGGCCCGAAGACGCTGTTGAAGAACTCCACCCGCCACATCGTCACGCCCAGCACCAGCCCCAGCGCCAGCGAAACCGCGAACCCCGCCAGCAGCCGCAGCCCGCTCACCGGCAGCGCCACCATCAGCGGGCTGCCCCAGACGTGCGCCGCGCCTCCGCCGTCGCCCGCCCCGTCCACCATCACCTCCGCCCCCGGGTCGGGCTTCAGCGGCCACCCCGCGTGCAGCGGATCGCCCAGGTAGGTGCGCACGTTGAGCATCCCCAGCGTCGCGTCCACCACGTGGCTGGGCGCCGGGAACACCCACGCTTTCCAGTCGATCGCGCGGTACGCCGCTTCCCACGTCAGCAGGATCAGCAGCCACACCCCCACGATTTTCAGGCGCCTCATCACGCTGTGTCAGCCTCCGACCCCGCCCCGACCGCGCCACCGGCGCCCCGCCGGTTCACCTCGTCCTGAATCTCCGCACGCACCTGGCGCCCCAGCTCCGCCAGTTCCTTGCTGTCCATCGGCCGCGGGTGACCGAGGTCCACCGCGAACTCCTTGCGCACCCGCCCCGGGTGCGAGCTGAGCACGATGATGCGGTCGGCCAGGCGAACCGCCTCGCCCACCGAGTGGGTCACAAAGAGGATCGTTTTGCGCGTCTGGGTCCACACCTGCTGCAGCTCGATGTGCATGTTGGTGCGGGTCTGAGCGTCCAGGGCCGCGAACGGCTCGTCCATCAGCAGCACCGCCGGGTTGACCACCAGCGACCGCGCGATGGCGATCCGCTGGCGCATCCCTCCCGAGAGCTGGTGCACCAGCTTCTCCCCCGCCCCGCGCAGCTTCACCATGTCCAGCGCCGCGTCCACGCGCTCGCGCCGTTCCGCCACGGGCACGCTCGCCATCTTCAACCCGAACTCGACGTTCTCCCACGCGGTCAGCCACGGGAACAACCCGTGCTCCTGGAACACCATCGCCCGCTCCGGCCCCGGGTACAGGATCGGGCGCCCGTCGAGAGTCGCCGACCCCGAGTCCGGGCGAAGCATCCCCGCCGCGATGTTCAGCAGCGTGCTCTTGCCCGACCCGCTCGGTCCGACCACCACCACGAACTCCCCCGGGCGGCACACCAGCGTGATCCGGTCCAGCACCAGCTCCGTCGAGTCCTTGAACCGCTTGGAGACCTCGCGCAGCTCCAGCAGTCCGCGCGAGGGTGGCGCGGCGGGCTGGGCGAGACTCGGGGCGGCGTCGGCCGTCGCGGGAGGCATCGCCATAGGGTACCAGCACCGGCCCCGCCCCGGCGCGGTCAGAACATCATCACGATGGTGATGAACACCGCCGCCCGCGCCAGCGTGCTCAGGAACGACACGATGAACACGTCGCGCCCCTCCATGTCCAGCCACCGCGTCATCAGCGTGTAGTAGACAAACATCGAGGCGAGCCAGCGGAGAATGCCGATCTGCCCCACCCCGGGGATCGTCGCCATCCCCACCAGCACCAGGTCTGTGATCGCGTAGATCGCCGCCAGCCGCAGCGCCGAAACCCCCAGCGGCTGGTCAAAGCCGATCCACAGGATGGAGCAGATCACAAAGACCACAAAGCCCACCACGGCGGTAACCCCGGCCACAAGGAGGTACACCGGAATATCCGCGGCCAAGCCCCGGGCCGCGAGAATCACACACATCGCCGCCCAGCACCCGCCCAC
>CAZEDW010000008.1:0-112523 GCA_964510955.1 uncultured Phycisphaeraceae bacterium | reverse complement strand
CCCGCTGCCGCTTCCGCTTGCTCATGCACAGTGATACGCACGAGATTCACATCGGTTGCGCCATGTTCTGGACAAAGCATTCGAGTATCTGATCCCGCAACTCGTGGGCGGCACCTATCAGTGTTGGCAGAAGCCGGTGACCGCTGCGGGCCCTGTCGGTCTGATGGTGTGGCAGCGGACGCCGACCACGCTGGATGTGGTGGGTGAGTTCGCGTACGACCTCAACCCAAGCGGCCAATACGCAGGGCTCCCCACAAACTGGTTCCCGGCCCACAACGGCGCCCAGGGAATGCTGCTCAAGAAGGGCTACTCCTACCGGTTCAGGCCAAGCTCGGATGCCACGACCGGCCACGAGGCGTTCCGCAGCTTCATCGGAGACTATGACGCACTGGGCGACGCGTTCACGATCCTCATCCAATGCGCGTGCAAGGAGGACTTGAACGATGACGGGGTCATCAACACCGGCGACCTGACAATCCTCCTGAATCAGTTCGGGCGCAACCAGCCGGCGTGCGCCGCGGTGAGCCCGACCAACCCGATTCTGAACGCGGACATCAACGGGAGCGGCGCGGTGACCACCGACGATCTCACGCTGCTGCTCGTTCGCTTCGGCAAGGTGTGCCCCGCGATGAACGCCTCGGGCGAATGCGGGGCGTACACAGACCCCGGCGAATCGCTGATGGGAGGCAACGCACACCCCGGTTCATCGCTGCCCCATGGCTACGCGGTCGGTGTCAATGCAGACCACGCCGTTCAACATCAGGACGGCGCCGACGAGAACGGCAACGGAGCCCCCGGGCAGCAGCTTAACGTCGCCCCGCCCACTGGCCCGTTGCTGAGCGCGCTGGGATTCGACACGCCTGAGCAGTACCAGACCTACGTCGATGCGTTGACTCCGGAACAGCAGTTAACGCACATCCAGTTCCTGATCGCCCTGGCCCGCGCGCTTGGCTATGAGTGAGTCCGGGCGCGAGGGCGGGACCGAAGAGAGGTGAACAGGAGTCGGCTCGGAGAGCCGACGTACCGCGATGCCCGGCCCCGCTCGCGCGGGGCCGTTTTGTTGGCGCGATACACTTACCCGGCTGGTTTGTCGGCGTAGGCCGAGCCAGCGTGCCCACGCTTTCATCGGAGCCACCCCATGCCATCCATCGCCGAAATCCTCGGTCCCGACGCCTCCAAGCTCCTCAACTATGAGGCCAAGGGGATCAGCAAGAACCGCCTGTACGTCCCCGGCCCGGACTTCATTGACCGGGTGTTCAGCCAGACCGACCGCCCGGTGCAGGTGCTGCGCAACTTCCAGAACATCCTGAATCACGGGCGCCTGGGCGGCACCGGGTACGTCTCGATCCTGCCGGTGGACCAGGGCGTCGAGCACTCCGCCGGCGCGAGCTTCGCGCCCAACCCTGACTACTTCGACCCGGAGCACATCGTGAAGCTGGCCATCGAGGGCGGGTGCAACGCCGTGGCGAGCACCATCGGCGTGCTGGGCTCGGTGGCCCGCAAGTACGCCCACAAGATCCCGTTCCTGGTGAAGTTCAACCACAACGAGATGCTGACGTACCCCAACATCTTCAAGCAGAGCTATTACGGCAGCGTGAAGCAGTGCTTCGAGATGGGGGCGGCGGCGGTCGGCGCGACCATCTACTTCGGCTCGCCCGAGAGCCGCGAGGAGATCAAGTACGTCAGCGACATGTTCGAGGAAGCCCACGACCTGGGCATGGTGACGGTGCTGTGGTGCTACACGCGCTCCAACGCGTTCAAGGTGAAGGGCGCCGACGGCAAGAGCACCGACTACCACGCCTCGGCCGATTTGTCCGGTCAGGCCGATCACCTGGGCGCGACCATCAAGGCCGACATCATCAAGCAGAAACTCCCGACCAACAACGGCGGCTACGCCGCCCTGAACTCCGGCGGCTCGTCGTACGGCAAGTGGGACAAGCGCGTCTACACCAACCTGTGCGGCAGCGACGAGAACGGCAACGGCGGTCACCCGATCGACCTGTGCCGCTACCAGCTCGCCAACGGCTACATGGGCCGCATCCCGCTGATCAACAGCGGCGGCGAGAGCAAGGGCGCCGGCGATGTCGCCGAGGCGGTGATGACCGCCGTGGTGAACAAGCGGGCCGGCGGCATGGGCCTGATCTCGGGCCGCAAGGCGTTCCAGAAGCCCTTGAAGGACGGCGTGGCGCTGCTGCACGCGGTACAGGATGTGTATCTGGATAAGAGCGTGACGGTGGCGTGAGAACTGAATAGCCACCTCCACCGGATAACTGTCCGGATAACCGCGCGATCCTGAGATCCGGCGTGAAGTTGTCACGCTGGGTCGTCGATGCAGTCTGTGCAGGCTGGGCAAGCCGCGTCGGCTCGCCCGTGCCCGCCACTCGGCATGGACGCCCCAGAACTACAACCCTCCGGCTCGGAGTCCGCCTCGGCCAGTCCGCGCCTTGAGGGGCGGGGCGGTGCGCCCGTGCCGGCGTCCAAGGCCATCTTCACCACCGGCGAGGCCGCCGAGATCTGCAAGGTCTCGCAGCAGACCATCATCCGCTGCTTCGACGCCGGGCGCATCGGCGGGTTCCGGGTGCCGGGGTCGAAGTTCCGGCGGATCCCCCGCGATGAGCTGATCCGGTTCATGCGCGAGAACGACATCCCGACCGGGGCGCTGGAATCCAGCGTTCGTCGGGTGCTGTTGATCGACGATGACGCCGCGGCGTGCGCGTCGCTCCGGGGCGCGCTGGCGGGCGATGACCGCTTTGCCCTCGAAATCGCCGGCGACGCGTTCGACGCGGGCTGGCTGCTCGCGGGGGGGCGATCGGGGGAGCGGGCGAGCGTGGTCGTGGTCGACCCGGATGTGCCCGGCGTTGATCTGGCCAAGCTGTGCCGGCGCGCCCATGCGCCGGTTGAGCAGGGGGGCGGTTCCGTCAACACGCACACGCGCGTGGTGGTGATCACGCGCCAGGGCGAGGCGGCGGGGGCCGAGCGGTTCGGGCGCGCCGGCGCCGACGCGATCGTGTCCAAGTCGATCAGTCCGTCCAAACTCGTCGAGCGCATCGCGGCCCTTGCGGGCTTGTGAGTCCGGGCCTCGTTCAACAGATCCACGCACATGCCCCAGACAGCAACCCTTCCTCCACCGCCCGCACAGACCCGCCCGGCGCCGAACGCCCGCCCCGGTGCGCCGGCGAATGCCCCGGCGTCACAGGCCGCGGCGCAGCGTGCCCGCCAGGTCGAGCTCATCCTGAGCCAGATCGATGCGCTCCCGACGCTGAGCCCGGTGGCGGTTCGGGTGCTGCAGCTGACGGGCGATGACAACGCGGGGATCGGCGAGCTGACGCGGCTGATCGAGGCCGACCCGGCCCTGACGGCGCGGGTGCTGACGCTGTGCCGGCGCGCGGACGTGGGCGTGTCGCGCAGCGTGACATCCATCGACCGCGTGGTGGTGTTGCTGGGGCTGGACGCGCTGCGGGCGGCGCTGCTCAGCGCCGAGCTGTACGAGATGTTCCGCCCGGCGCCGGAGGATAAGTCCGACGCGGGCCAGCCTATCAAGGCGTTTGACGCCGCGGGGTTCTGGCGCCACAGCGTGGCGGTGGCGTGCAGCGCCGAGATGATCGCCGAGCGGTTCAAGGGGCAGCTTCAAGGTGTCAAGGGCGGCGAGGCGTACCTGTGCGGGCTTCTGCACGACCTTGGCAAGCCGGCGCTGGAGCGCGTGCTGCCCAAGGCGTACGGGCAGGTGCTGGCGCTGGCCGAGCAGGCGCAGTCGGACCTGGCCCAGATCGAGAAGCGGGTGCTGGGGCTGGACCACCAGCTTGCGGGCAAGCGGCTGGCCGAGCGGTGGGGCCTGCCCCACGCGATCCAGGACAGCATGTGGCTGCACGGCCGGTCGCTGAACGAGCTGCCGGAGATCGGTCACCGCGCGACGGTGGCGCTGGTGACGCTGGCCGACACGCTGGCGCGCCGGCTGCACGTGGGGTTCTCGGGCAACCTCGCGGGGCTGGACCGGCTGGAAGAGCTGGCCGCGCAGCTGGGGATGAACGCGAACGAGGTTGAGGCGCTGGCGCCGTCGGTGATCGAGCGTGTCGCCGAGCGGTGCGCGGTGCTGGGGCTGGAAACGTTGACCGACCGCGAGGTGCTGCTGGAGTCGCTGCGTGAGGCGAACCGCAGGCTTGCGAAGATCAGCCACAAGAAGGCCGAGCAGGCGGTCAGGGGCGACCTCAACGCCACCACGGCGTTGAAGGCGGTCGAGCAGTTCCTGTCGTCGTCGGCGAAGGAGAACGGCTTCATCCCCGTGGCGGGGGCGCTGGCGGCGTCGGCGGGGGCGTGGTTCGGCGCGTCGAGCTTGACGCTGGCGTGGTGTGCCCGCGAGGGCGCGCCGTGGCGGCTCATCGATTTCACGGTGACCGACGGCGTCGCCAAGGCGACGTCGCAGGCCGAGTCCAAGCAGGCGCCGCCGGAGGGTGCGTCGCTGCGTCTGCCGGTGGGGCAGGGGCCTTCCGCACTGCTCACGCACAACGCGCCGTCGCCTGCGCCGGCCCCGGCAGCGCTGGTGGCGTGCTGGGGCGCGGTGCTCAGCGCCGCCGCCCGGCACGAGGGCGCCATCCGTCTCTCCGAGCGCATGGTGGAGGCAAACGCGCGGCTGAGCAAGGCCGAGGAGGAAGTGGCGAGGGGCCGGGCGCTGGCGGTGGTCGGTCGCATCGCGGCGGTTGCGGCGGACCAGATGCACGCGCCCCTGGAGGTGATCATTTCCAGCGCCCAGCCGCTATCGACGCGGCTGAGCAACCCGACCGACTACCGGAACGTGACGGCGATCGAGCGCTCCGCCGAGCGGATCTTTGAGCTGATGCAGACCCTCCGCGTGTTCGCGGACGCGTCGCCGCCCAGGCGGGTCGAGACCGACATGAACGACCTGGTGGCGCGGGCGTGCAAGGCGGCCCGTGAACGGACGCAGGTTCCCGGTCCATCGGGCGCGGCGTCTGGGACCGGGGGCGGGTCATCGGGCCAGCGTGGCAGCTCGGCGACGATCTCCATCCGCGCGACGGTCGAGTCGCAGGCGAGATTTGCGCACTTGGACCCGGCCCAGGTGACCCAGGGCGTCACAGAACTCATCTCCAACGCGATCAGGGCCCAGCCTCGGAGCCTTGTCGAGGTTCGTGTTCATGCGGACCCCCAGTCGGGCCGACTGCTGATCGCGGTCAAGGACGACGGGAAGGGCATGAGCCAGGAAGAACTGGCCCAGGCTCAAGACCCGTTGTTCTCGGCCCCCAAGGCCGGGCGGAGCATCGGTCTGGGGCTGGCCCGCGCTCGCCGGTTCGCCGAGCTGCACGCCGGTTCGCTCGCACTCACGAGCAAGCCGGGGCAGGGGACGACGGCGACGCTGGCGATCGCGGATTGGATGAGCGTGCCGGCACGCAAGCAGGGGGCGGCGGCATGAGCAAGCGAGGCACTTCCGGATCATCTGTCATGTCCAAGCGTCGGAACAACGCGGCCGCCGTCACACCGGGCGAGAGCACCAGCGTCGCCCCCGGGTCCGAGGCCCGTCCGGCGCGATCGGCGCGCCACGCTCACGGGGGCACGCTGCCCCTGGGGGCGACCGGGCCGGCGGTGGTGGTGATCGTTGACGCCGACACAGCGCGGGCACACGGTTACGCGACGTGCCTGGGGGCGGTGATCGGCGCTCGCTGCACCGCCTATACGAGCCCCGAAGCGGTGTCCTCGGCGGACACCGGGGCGGCCGACGTGTTCATTCTTGACCTCGACCAGCCCGGCGCCCCGGAGCTGGGCGCGCGTATCGCCTCCGGCGACACGGGCGCCCGTGTCGTCTACGTCGCGCAGAGCGGCACGTTCGAGACCGGCGCGCTGGCGATGCGCAGCGGCGGCTCGGACTGCCTCATCCGCCCGGTCTCGCCCGAAGCCCTGGCGCGCAGCGTCAACGCGGGCGTCGAGCGGGCGCGGAAGAGCCGCGAGCGCGAGCGCCGTGTCGAGCGCCTCCGGCGACTGTGCCGCAAGCTCAACAACGCCCGCCACGAGGTGACGCAGCGGGTCGATGACCTGTGCGGCGACCTGGTGGACGCGTATCACGGGTTCGCCGAGCAGATGGAGCACGTCTCGCTGGCCGGTGAGTTCGGCTCGCTTATCCGGCAGGAGCTCGACGTCGAAAGCCTGCTGCGGACGACGCTGGAGTTCATGCTCACCCGCACGGGGCCGACGAACGCGGCGGTGTTCCTGCCCACGGGCCCGCGCGAGTACAGCCTGGGCGCGTATGTGAACTACGACATCCCGCGCGAGACCGCGGACGTTCTGCTCGACCACCTGGCCGACGAGCTCCCGCACCGCTTCGAGCACCTCGAAGACATCGTGCATTCCGACACGGACGCCGACCTGCACGCCTGGATGAACCAGGGCCCGGGCTGGATCGCCGGCTCGACGGCGCTGGTCTTTGCGTGCCGGAAGGAAGACGAGTGCCTGGGGGTCGCCGTGCTGTTCCGAGATCCGAGCCGGCCGTTCACCGCGGAAGTGATGTCGCAGATGCGGCTGATGCGCGACCTGTTCACGCAGCAACTGGCCCGCGTCATCAACGTGCACAACCGGCACAAGCCCCAGGCCGACTGGCCGGGCTTCGGCGACGAGGACTCGCAGGACGACTTCGGGCTGGCGGCGTGAGGCGCCCCCTGGCAACTCAACGCGGGGCGGCGGCGCGCTGCGCGGCCGTGGCCTGATCGGGCACGGCGCGCAGGTCGATCGCGAGGTGCCCGCGGTACCCGGCGGTGACGAGCGCCACGCCGTATGCCAGTACGTCGAGCCGACCCCCGGGGGCGCCCGGCGCGCATCGCCCGGTGGCGTTGACGTCGGTCAGCCGGGCGCACGCGACGCGCGCTCCCAACCGCAGCACCTCCGCCGCCGGGTCGCCGAGGGGCCCTTGGGTGATGAAAATCGCCGCGGGGTCGACGCCCACGCCGATGGGCGACTCGGGCGGCTCTGTGATGCGGTGCTCGGGCTTGTCGGGGCTGAGCCACTGGGGCCAGCGATGGTCGGCGACGCGGACACCGCGGGCCGCGGCCCGCTCGCGCAGGGCGTCACGCGCCGGGTCGTTGCCGGGGCCGGCGGGCGGTGGGCAGAGGACGGTGGAGAGCAGGGGCACTCCGGCGGTCAGGGACGCCATCTCGGCGGCGAAGTCCGCCGCGTCGAGCAGGGCGGCGATGGCGCGGTCGGCGCGGGCGGGGTCGGTCAGGTGCTCGGTCGGGAGCCACAGGTCCACGCCGGCGAAAGTGAGCTCGTTGCGGCGCAGCAGCGACGCGAGGTCGCGCCGGGCAAAGCGTCCCAGGTCGCGCGGCCTGGCCTCGGGCGACGCCGCGTCGAGGGTGACCGCGCGAAGGCCGAGCGACCGCGCCCACTCGATCTGCGCGCGAAGCCCCGTGGGAGCCGTCAGCCCGGCCAGTGCCAGCGAGCGCGGGATGTCGAGCGCGGGGAGCACGGCGCGAGTGTATCGGCGCGTCCGGGTGGTCCGAGGTTCGGACCTATCTGAACGGCCACGCCCTCGTCACTTCGAGTCGCTGTTCCAGATGTCCTGTGACGCCTTCCACGACCCGTCTTTCTGCTTCTTCCAGATGCACACGTACTTTCCCTTTTCGCTGCCGGGCTTGCCGTCGGGGCCCTTGAAGCCGACCTCGTAGGTGCCCGCGGTGTAGCCCATCTCGCCGCTCGCCGCGACTTCGGCCCTGGTGGTCTTCCAACTGATCTTGAAGCTGGGGTCCTTGAAGTACTCGGCCCAGGTCTTCTGGGCCGCGGCGCGCCCGACGGCGAGGGGCTCGTTGGGCGGGTAGGCGGTGGCGTCTTCGGCGTAGAACGCCGCGACTTTCGCGGCATCGCGGGACGCCGCGGCGTGCGACCACTGGTCGTCGAGCGCGGCGAGGGCCTTTGCCTCCGAACCCGCCTCGGCGGCCTGGGCACGCGGGGGCTGGGAATAGAGCAGGATGCCGGCCCCGAGCACGCCCAGCAGTGCGAGGACTGGAAGACGCCGTTTGATCGTGGCGGGTTGCATGATGAGGAGTTCCGTGGCGGTTGGTGAATCGGGGCCGCGCTGGATGCGAGAAGGAGCCGGCCAGCATATCGACGCCGTCTGCGGGAGGCGTATCATCGGTTTGATGAGCGCCAGGTCGGACAGTTCCGCGGCCCGCTTGCACGCGCTGCATATCGGCGTGCTGGGATTGTGGCTCGGGTCGCTGGCGGCGGTCGGCGCGACCGCCGCGGTGGCCTTCCCGGCCATGAAGGCGCTGGGGCCGGCGCTCCCGGGGTTTCGGGTGCCGCAGGACGACCACTGGTCCATCGCCGCCGGGCACATCATGAACCCGATGTTCTTCGCGGTGATGATCGCGGGCATCTGCTTTGGGTTGCTCTCGCTGGGTGCGTGGCGCTCGCTGGGGGCGGCCCGGCGCGTGCTCTGTGTGCTGTCGCTGCTGCTGGCCGTCGGCACGCTCACGGGCCTGGGCCTGCCGATGCGGGCCCACCTCGACGAGTACTGGGCCGCCGCCCGCGCGGGCGACCTGGAACGGGCCGAGTCGGCGAAACCGCGGTTCGATGCCCTTCACCCGTGGTCGAGCGGGGCGCTCACCACGCAGGCGGGGCTGGTCGGGGCGCTGCTGGTCGCGGGCGTGATCCGCGCGGGTCGGGGGCTGGCAGCGGGGGCGGCGGCGTGAGGACCGCGGCGGTGTCGCCCTCTCTCCCGCGTGTGACCCCGGCGGCCAGGCGCCGGGCCGGCGCGATTTATGAGGCCCTGGCCGCGCGCTACCCCGACGCGCACTGCGAACTTCACTTTGACCCCAGGAGGCCGCACGAGCTGCTCATCGCGACGATCCTGTCGGCGCAGGCCACCGACGTGAGCGTGAACAAGGTGACGCCGGAGCTGTTCAAGGCGTTCCGGACACCCGCCGACTTCGCCGGGGCCGAGCCGGTCGATGTCGAACCGTACATCAAGTCCATCGGGCTGTTCCGCAACAAGGCCAGGGCGATCGTTGAGTCGATGCGCACCGTGGTGCGAGACTTCAATGGTGAGGTCCCGCGCACGATGGACGGGCTGCTCACGCTTCGGGGCGTGGCCCGCAAGACCGCCAACGTGGTGCTGGGCAACGCGTTCGGGCTGGCCGAGGGTGTGGTGGTGGACACGCACGTCGAGCGCCTCGCCAAGCGCTTCGAGTTGGCGCCGGCCCGGGCGAACGTCGCGCAGGTGGAGAAACGATTGATGGCGCTGTACCCGCCGGAACGCTGGTGCATGCTGTCGCACCTGTTGATCTTCCACGGGCGGCGGGTGTGCAAGGCCCGCGGCGGGTTGTGCGCGACGGACGCGATCTGTCGGACGTGGTGCTCGAATGCCCGCGCGGAACGCTCGCGTTAGATGAGCAGCATCGCGTCGCCGTAGCTGTAAAACCGGTACCCCTCGCGGACCGCTTCGTTGTAGTGCGCCAGCAGCTGCGTCAGCCCCTGCTCGGGCGAGCCGCCCTTGGGTACGAGCATGGCCGCCACCAGCGCCAAAAGCGTCGAGCGTGGCAGGTGGAAGTTGGTCAGCAGAGCGTCGGTGTGCCGGAAAGCGAAGCCCGGCGTGATGAACAGCCGCGTGTCGCCCGCGAAACCGGATGCTTGCACCGAAGCGTCCACCGGCCACGGGAGGCTCTCGATCGCCCGCACGCTGGTGGTGCCCACCGCTACCACGCGGCCTCGGCCAGCCCTGGCTCGGTCCATCGCCGCCATAGCGCTCGTTGGGATGCTCACCCACTCGGAGTGGATCGGGTGCTGCTCGAGCGTGTCCGATTCCACCGGCTTGAATGTCCCCGGCCCCACGTGGAGGACCACGTCGGCGCGGGCGACGCCCATCGCGCCGAGCCGATCCAGCAGCGCCGGGGTGAAGTGCATGCCGGCGGTGGGGGCGGCGACGCTGCCGCCGGACGCCGTATCGGCGTAGACGCACTGATACCAGTCACGGTCCTGCTCGTCGGGCAGGTCCTCGGCGCGGTCACGCCGGGCCTTGCGGATGTAGGGCGGCAGGGGAGTGGCCCCGACCTGGGCGAGGATTGAGCCGGGGCCGGCGGGTGTTATCTGGCCATGCTCCAGCGGTTCGGCCAGCCACTGCTCCTCGTCGCGCTCGATCAGCCGGAGCGCGAAGGGGGTCGGGCTTCCGGCGCGGTCGGTCAGTGCGATGACCATCTCGGGGCGGAGTTTGGTGCCGGTGCGGAGCATGACGCGCCAGCGCGGGCCGCCCACTTCCCGGACAAACAGACCCTCGACCGCCGCCCCGGTGTCGGCCCGTTTGCCCCGGAGGCGCGCCGGGAGGACGGCGGAGGTGTTGAAGACCAGCAGGTCGTCGGCGCGGAGGTATTCGGGGAGGTCGCTGAAGCGCCGGTGCTCGACCTTTGACGGGTCGCTGCGATGGATGACCATCAGCCGGCAGGCGTCGCGCGGCTCGACCGGGCGCGTGGCGATGAGGCGATCGGGGAGGTGGAAGTCGAGCTGCGAGGTGAGCATGTGTTGAGCGGGTGAAACACGCCGATGCGCCGCGGCAACGCCCGCGGAGCGTGATCCGAACCCGCGTGCAACACCACGCGGCGGCGCGGCGGGAGCCGTGATGTTATGGGCGCCGTCCTGAAACTCGCCCGCGGCACGGGGCTCGCACATCCCCGGTGTTGCGCCTTGAACCGCAGATCCCGGGGTACCTGCCGGCGGTGTCCATCGGCCCCGCCGACATGCGCCGTGCCGCGAGTGAGCCGCTGCGCGAGGCGGCCTGCCGTGCGCACCGCGTCGTGTGCGGGGCGTCACGCTTGGGCGGGGCGCACCGCGAGCCGGACCGGCTGGCGATCGACTTCGCCGACTGGCTGGAGCGGTCGAACCGGCGCGGGGGCGCGGGGGCGTGGGTAGGGGGAAGGACCATGGAAGAGGGCGTGCGCTGCGATGAAGGCGGGCACGCGGGGATGAGGGGTTGGATGAAGCAGGGCGTCGGCGCGTGCACCCACTACGCCGGACCGGCGCCCAAACCCACCACCGAAGGGTCGAGCGGGAGCGAGGGAGCTCCCGCTCCCCTTGGGTGCGGGGCGAGAGGGCCCCGGATCGGCGACGTGTCGCCCGCGTCCGAGGGCCCGCCGATCCGCCGGGTGCTGACGCGGTACGAGCTGCGGGTGACCGCTCCGACGGGGCGGATCATCGACGTGGTGGCGTGAGACTGACGGCCCGCCCCGGTCACATCGGACCCGACCGGCCGGTTGCGTCCACAGTGGCCTCGACCTCAGCAGGGCGCGGCCGGTGGCCGCTGGCGAGGATGCCGCGGATAAGGCCGGGCTTGCGGTCGTAGCCGTCGTCGCCGGGCTTGAGGCCGTCCACCTCGGGGGTACGCCAGGTGAGCATCACCACCGCGGCGATCAGCAGCGCCCCCGAGAGCGCTCCCAGCCCGATCTGCACGCCCAGGGCCTCGGCGTTGGCCCAGCCGGTGCGGGTGACGATCCACTCGATGCCGGCGGTCATGAGCGCTCCGAGCGGCGAGGCGCCGAAGACGGCGGTGTTGGTGACGGCCATCACCCGTCCGCGCATCGAATCGTTCACGAGAAGTTGCATGGCGGCGATGGAGCTGGAGAAGCTCCAGATCCAGAACAAGCCGATCGCGAACATGATGGCCCCGCCGAACAGGGGGTCGGGGACGGCGCAGAAGAGGCTGATGGTCAGCCCGCCGCCGGCCATGGCGAGGGGGATGAAGTGGTGGCGCGGGTACCACGAGGGCAGGCGCGGGAGCAGGAACGCCCCGAGCACCGCGCCCAGCCCCATGATGGCGAGCAGGGCGCTGCCGAGTTTTTCCTGTTCCTGATAGACCTGGGTGACGAAGGCGGGCATCTCGCGGAGCAGGGGCCCCGCGAGGACGCTAAAGAGCACAACGCCGATGAACACGGCCCTGGGGCCGCGGTTGTGGAAGACGAAGCTGGTGGCCTCACGGGTGTCGCGCAGGGCGCCGGCGAGCAGGCCCCCTTGGCGCCTGTCTTCGGGCATCGCCGGCGGCGGGGGGGTTTTCGCCACCGCGAAGATGACCCCCAGGAAGCTCAGCGTGTTCAGGGCGAAGAGCACCGTGGCGTCCTTGTCGAACATCAGCAGCCCGGCGAGCAGCGGCCCGATCACGCGGGCCATGTTGAACTGGAGGCTCTGCAGGGCGATGGCGCGGGCCAGCTCGTCGCGCGGGACCAGACGGGGGGTCATCACCTGCCAGGCCGGGACGTTGAAGGCCATGGTGGTGCCCTGCACGATGCTCACGAGGATCAGGACCGTCGCCGAGGCGCGCCCCATCGCGCTGGCAACGGCGAGGGCGGCGGCGGTGAGCATCAGGACGGTCTGCGTGACGATCAGCATGCGGCGCCGGTCGACCCGGTCGGCGACGATCCCCCCGGCCATGCCCAGGAAGAACATGGGGAGAAGTTGTGCGGCCGCGATGAAGGCGAGCATGGTCGCCGCCGATGGGCGTCCCGCCGCCGCCCACGCGGGGTCCTGGGCGATGTACGTCATCGCCCAGGTCATGCCGAAGGTTTCCATCCAGGTGCCGACGGAGCTGACGGCGGCGGCGGTCCATACCAGCCGGAAGTGCGGGCGTCGGAGCGGGGCGATGGGGTCGGGCTTGGGCGGCTGGGCTTGGGGGGCGGGGGCCGTCTGGCCGGGCGGCTCGCGCGGCGTCAGACGCTCGGGCGACCACGCGTGGGGCGGGCGCTCCGCGGGGGGCGTCGGTGGCAGGTCCACGATGTCGGTGGTCGGGTCGCTCACGGCGTTGCCCCGATGCTACCCGCCGCGCCGCGCGGAGATGCGTTGGCGAACCTCATGCTTCGAACGCCGAAGTACACCAGAATCTCGAAGGCGATCACGCCGAGCACGAACGCGGCGGCCAGGAACGGTATCGCGGCGAACAGTTGAGCGCCCGCGATGCGGAAGTAGGTCCGAAGGATGCCGGCGTTGAGCAACCAGTTCACGAGCTGCCACGCGGCGGGGACGAGCAGCCCCAGGGCCATCCACCCGAACGAGGCGTGGCCGACAACCGCGACCGCCACCCAGTTATCAACCCGCCAGCCCCGGCGTGAGCCGAAGAAGCGAACCCCTGTGCATTCGATGAACGACATGGCCAGCATCACGGTCCAGCCGGCGATGAAGAAGGTCGCGGCGTAGGCCGCGCGCGGCGCCAGGTGGGTGATGCCGCTGTACATCACCCCGGCGGTTCCGATCCCCGCGCTCAGCGCGGTGTTCACCAGCAGCAGTGATGTGGAGCGTGATAACTCCGGCGTGACGCGCCGCCAGACGGCGCGGGGCGAGCGGAGCACAAGCGTGAGGGTGGACAGCCAGGCGGAGGGTGACGGGCCGAGCTGCCACGGCGTGCCCGGGCGGGCCCCGGCGGCGGAGGCGGCCACGGGGGTTCCGCACTCGGCGCAGGCGCGTTCTGAGGGAGTGCCCCCGAGGTCGTAGCCGCACGTCTCGCAAAGGAATCGCTCGTCGGGCCTGCGCACGCCGGAGGGTAGCTGGGATGGCCCGCGCGAAGGCGGATGGTTGGGGCGGGGCGATCTGCTACTCTTGGGCTGAGAAACGGCCGAAGAATCTCGGGCCGAGCACCGCCAGCACCGCACCATGCCCAGCATCCGGCGCATCACCCGCGACGACCCCCTGTACCAGCAGGCGGTCGACCTGCGCAACCGGGTGCTGCTGGGGCCGATCGGGTACACGCTGGAGAAGCTGCGCAAGGAATACCCGGGCTTCGAGGAGAAGCTGGAGCACTTCGTCGCGGTGATCGATCACCCCAAGGGGCCGCGCGTGGTCGGCAACGTGTGCCTGCTGCCGGGGCACCCGGCGGCGGGCTCGGGTCGGCTGACGCAGATGTGCGTGGACCCACAGCGCCAGGGCGAGGGGCTCGGACAGCAGTTGCTTTCGGCGCTGGAGCGGCGCGCGTTCGGCGAGCTCGGCCTGGGCGAGCTGTACTGCCATGCGCAGGACACGGCCATCGGCTTCTACCAGCGTCTGGGGTGGAGCACCGACGGCGACGGGTTTGTCGAAGCGGGGCTGCCGCACCACAAGATGATCTTCCGCCCGGACGCGCGTCCGGATCTCGTCGGCACCGAACAGATTGCGGACGAAGACCTGTCCGGCGGGCCTATTTTAGAAAACTCGGACAATTCTTTCTAGATTTCGTCTGGTTCGACCTTGCCGCCCCGGGCCGGCGCGCCAAGAGTTGTTCTGTCATGGACACAAGGAGTGATCCCATGCTGGATACCAAAGACGTTTTCGCCCGTCACGGGGTCCGTTGGACCCGTCAGCGGATGGACCTGTACCAGACGCTCGCGGGCACCAAGTGCCATCCGACGGCGGAGCAACTGCACCGGATGGTGTGCGAGCACCTGCCCGAGCCCAGCCTCGCCACCGTGTACAACACGCTCGACCTCTTCGCCCGCACCGGCCTTTGCCGCAAGATCAACACCGGCGCGGGCGGCGCACGGTACGACGCCGACACCTCGCACCACCTGCACCTGGTGACCCCCGAGGGCGGGCTGATGGACGTGCCGGAAGACCTGAGCGAAGCGATCCTGGCCGGTATTTCCCGAGATGCGATCACGCAGCTCGAGCGCCGGCTTGAGGTGAGGATCGGGCGCATCGAGGTTCAGTTGACGGCGGTCTGAGCCGGCGAGCCTCGGTCGCACGCCTCGGCGGCTTCGCTGACCGGACCGATGTGCCGGCCCGGTCATGGTGAAACCCTCGCGCCGCGGTGACCGTCCGCACCCTACGCTCAGGCGTGACCAAACACAGGCTCATGGTCGGCGTGTGGGTGTTGTTCGCGCTGCTGATGCCGCCGGCCATGCCGGCCCTTGGGGGCGAGCCGGAGGCGCTGGACGACGCGGCGCGGGAGCGGTCGCTGCGCAGGCAGGTTGACGGCGCGCTGGCGTCCAGGGACTTTGCCGCGGCCGCGAAGCTGCTGGGCGAGTTGGCGCCGTTGGTGCCGCGCGACGCGTTCGTGCGTTACAACCTGGCGTGCGCCCGGGCCATGAGCGGCGACAAGGCGGGGGCCGAGCAGGCGCTCGAGGACGCGGTGGCGCACGGCTTTGTTGATTTCTTCCACATGCAGCGCGACGCGCAGCTCGAGGCGATCCGCGCCGGCAAGACGTACCAGACGCTGATCAGGGGCTGGCGCGAACTGCTGGACGCGCGGGGCGACGCGGACCTGGCGGCGATGAAGCAACGATTCACCCCCGGTGCGCCGCCGCAGGCGTATGTGTTCGAGACCGACACTGTGCTGCGGCTGCATTACGCGGCGGCGTTTCGGGCCGAGTCGTTCAAGGATGCCAAGGCGCAGGTGCAGCGGGTGACGGCGTGGGCGCGGCGCGAGCTGTTCCCCGAGGAGAAGACCGCCGAGCAGCCCGACCCGCGCCCGGACCCGTGGGTGGCGGTGGTGCTGCCGACGCCGCTGGACTTCTTCAAGCTGGTGTTCAGCGACGGGGTGGGCGGTTACTACGACAAGGATCGGCGCAGGCTGGTGACACAGGACATCGGGCCGACGCTGCGTCATGAGTTTCTGCACGTGCTGCACTGGCGTTTCTGCGAGCGGCGCGGGCAGCGCCACCCGCTGTGGGTCATGGAGGGGCTGGCGTCGCTGCTGGAAGACGTGGACATGCCGGGAGAGCCGGCGTCGGGGGTGTTCGAGATACGCCCGTCGTGGCGGACCAACATCGTGCGCCGGCTGGCGAAGATGGGGGGGCTGACGCCGCTGGAGCGGTTCGTCTCGCTGCCGGACAAGAAGTTCATGGAAGAGCGCCCGCGGGCGGGGTACGCGCAGGCACGGGCGGTGATGATGTTCCTGCGCGAGAGCGGCAAGCTGCAGGATTGGTTCGCGGCGTACGTCCGCATGTACGACGAGGATGCCTCGGGCAAGAAGGCCCTGGAGGAGGTGTTTGATCTGCCGCTGGGCAAGCTGGACGCGAAGTTCCGCGCCTGGGCCGTCAAGCTGCCGGAGGCGGCGGAGGTGTCCAAGCCGGCGAAGTTCGGGCTTGGCGTGTCGGTGTCCGGGGGGCGGGGAGAAGGCGTGGTCATCGACCGGGTGGTGACGGGCTCCCGGCTGGCCCGTGGGGTGCCCAACCCGCTGCGGCTGCGCGACGTGATCGTCAGGATCGGGGAGAAACCGGTTCGGAACCTGGACGACTACGTGCGGGTGCTGGGCGAGCTCCAGGAGGGTCTGGACCCGCCGGCACCGGCCAAGCCGACACCGCCGGCAGGCGTGGAAGACCCGCTGGCCGAGCCGCCGGTGCGGACGGGGCCCAAGGTCAAGGTGACGGTGCACCGGGGAACGCTGAACCTGGTGCTGGAGGTGACGCTGGTGGAGATTCCCGAGGAGATGGGCGGGTTCTGAGCGGCGGGGTGGCGCCGCGATGCCGCGGGGCCGGACTGAGTACCATGCCGATGACCCCCGGTCCCGGTCGGGAGCGGGGGGTGTTTGGGTGTCGTAAGTACTCTCCGGCACGGGCCGTCCCGGCTGGACCAACCGGCTCAGTCGACCCGTGCTGCAAAGGCACACCAACTATGCGAATCCAAGTTACCGGCAAGCACATGGACCTCACCCCGGCGATCCAGCAATACGCCGAGCAGAAGGCGGGGAAGCTCCCGCGTTACTACGACGGCGTGCAGGAAATCTCGGTGGTGGTCGAGCGTCCGTCGTCGGACCATGTCGAGGTCGAGATCCGCGCGGACGTTGAGCGTCACGACGACTTCATCGCCAAGGTGAAGGGGCAGGACGTGTACGAGTGCATCGACCTCGCGGTGGACAAGGTGCACCGCCAGCTCGCGGACTTCAAGGAACGCCTGAAGAACAACAAGCACAAATAGGGCCGAACCAGGGCCGGCGACCTCACGCCGCCGCGCCGCGGTTCGGCGTCCCCGGACACGGAGACCGTTTCGATGAAGATGCGCGAGATCGTGGCGACCGGGGCCATCGTCCCGAGATTGAAAGCGGTGGAGCGCGACGAGGCGATCGTCGAGCTCGTGGACGCGCTGATCGGCTCGGGAACCATCGAGGCCCGGCACCGCAAAGCGATGCTGGACTCGGTGATGGAGCGGGAGCGCAAGGGCTCCACGGGCTTCGGCAAAGGGGTGGCGATCCCCCACGTCAAGCTCAGCGGGCTGAAGAAGATGGCGGCGGCGGTGGGGGTCTCCGAGCGCGGGATCGATTTTTCGGCCCTTGACAAGCAGCCGGTGTACCTGGTGTTCCTGCTGGTCAGCCCGGCCAATGATCCCGAGGCGCACCTGCGCGCGATGGAGATCATCTTCAAGAATCTCAGCCAGGATGTCTTCAGGCGGCTGCTCCGGCAGGCCGCGACCACCGAGCAGGTGCTGAAGCTGATGGACGACGCCGACAACGGGGTCCTCGCCGGCTGAGCCGCGGGGTTCATGCCCCGGCGATGGGATTGTGCCGGCGACCCGGCCCGTATGCCCCTCGAACCGACCAGCGCGACCGGCTTGCCCGAACCGATCACACCGTGCCCAAGGCCACTTCCATCGCGACGATCAAGAACCGGCTGGGCCTGCACGCCCGTCCGGCGATGGCGTTTGTGGACCTGGCCTCGACATTCGCCAGTGAGATCATGGTTCGGCGCACCGACGGCAACCCGGGCGACCCTGTCGATGGCAAGTCGATCATGATGATGATGATGCTCGCGGCGACGCAGGGGACCGAGCTTGAGATTTCCGCCGAGGGCGAGGACGCGGCGGTGGCGGCGGTCAAGCTGAAGGAGCTTGTGGACTCGGGCTTCGACGAGGAGTGAGCCGGCGCGCCGACGCGATCAAAGCGGGGCGGGCCAGCCCTGGCGCGTGAACAGGCCGTGATGCTGGATCAGCTCGCCATCGGCGTAGACCTCGCCAGCCCGGCGCAGGTCGCCCACCATGTCCCAGTGCAGCGCCGAGTGGTTGACGAGGCCGCTCTGCGGGTATGAAGCGCCGAGGGCGAGGTGGAACGTGCCGGCGATCTTTTCGTCAAAGAAGGGGCTGCCGGTGAATTCGGCGATGTGGTGGTTGGTCCCCAGCGCGATCTCGCCCATGACGCGGGCGCCGGGGTCCTGATCGAGCATGGCGTGGAGAAACGGCTCGTTGGCCCGTGCCGAGGCGTCGACGACGCGCCCGGCGGAGAAGCGGAGCCTCACGCCCTCGACGCGGCAGCCGCGGTAGACGCACGGGTGGTCGAAGGCGACGACGCCGTCGGCACCGCGGGGGCCGGTCTCGATCTCGCCGTCGGGGAAGTTCTCGTCGCCGGCGCGGTTGAGCCAGGTCCGCCCGGAGACGTCGACGGTGAGGTCGGTGGCCTCGGTTCGGCCCGATGAGGGCGAGATGAACCGGAGCGTGGAGCACGTGCCGAGGTACTCGACGGCGCGGGCCTGCTGATCGTGCAGCGTGCGCCAGGCGCCGATGGGGTCGGGCAGATCGAGGAACCCCGCGCGGAAAACAAATCGCTCGTACTGCGGGAGCGACATCTCGGCTTCTTGGGCCGCGGCGTCGCCGGGGATCTCGGTGAGGCAGTAGCGCATCTCGCCGCGGGCGGCGCGGGCCATGGACAGGGTCATGAGTTCACGGCGGGCGGCGCCGGCGGAGGCCTGGCGCGCTGGGTCGAAGCGGGCGAAGCGGCGGGTATTCCCTGGTCGGGAGAGGACAATCAGCACGTCGCACACAGTCAGGCGGTGAGCCTCCAGGGGGCAGACGTGGCGGAGCTGGTCGTCGTCGGCGTGGGTGAGCAGGAGCTCGCGCAGGGCTTCGCTTCGCGGGTGGAGGCTGGGGTGGGCGCCGGCGTTGAGCACGGACGTGTGGACCGCGCCGGCGGCGGGGATGCAACCGTCGTCGGCCACGACGGTTACGACTTCGCCGGGTCTGACGCGGGTGCAGTGGTGCACCAGCACTTCCGCGAGCTTCGTGAGCATGGGGTCATGCACCGGCCCATGCTAACGCCGGGTTCGAGGGGGCCGGCGGACCGGCGGCGGGAACCGCCCTGCTTCCCGGGCGTCAGACTTGACCGACGAACCCCTTCTCGTGGAGGACGACATGCGAACGACAGCGATGACCGTGGCTCTCGGCGTGGCGGCGGGGATGGCGATGGTCGGGTGCGCCTCCGGCCCGCAGCGGGAGCGTACACCGGGTGAAAGGGGCGCGCTGACGGGGGCCCGGGCCACCGCGGCCTATGAAAGGTTCAAGGCGCTGGAAGGGATGTGGGGCGGCGACAGCACCAAGGGCTGGAACGAGCGGATTACGTACAAGGTGATCGCGGGCGGGTCGGCGGTGCTGGAGTCTTCGTTCGATGCGCACCCGGGCGAGCAGATGGTGACGATGATCCACCCCGACAACGGGCGGCTGATGCTGACGCATTACTGCGTGGCCAGGAACCAGCCGCGGCTTGTGCTGACCGGGGCCGACGAAAACTCCGGCGTCTACACGTTCGAGTTTCTCGACGCCACCAACCTGCCGACGCGCGACAAGGGTCACATGGACAAGGTAGTGTTCAAGTTCATCGACGCCGACCACTTCTCGAGCCAGTGGACCTGGTATGAGAAGGGGAAGGAGGCGTGGATGGAGGAGATCCGCCACATGCGGGTGAAGAACTGAGGTTGGTTACACTCAAGGGGTGAACGGCATGCGAGTGATCGTGGCGGGGGTAATGGTCGGCGCGGTCCTCGCGGGAGGGTGTTCGACCACGGGTGATTTCAGGCGGTACGCGGGGCCGGTTCGGGCCGCGATGCCGGTGGAGCGTGACATCAGGTGCGCGGGCTTCCTGGCGGGGTCGTGGTCCGGCGCGCACGACGGCGGCGAATATGAGGAGTACTGGACCACGGACGCGGGCGGTGTCATGACCTCGACCAGCAGGCTGGTTGTCGACGCCAAGACGGTGTTCTTCGAGTTCGCGCGGGTCGGCTTGAAGGACGGGAAGGTCGTCTACTTCGCCCAGCCCGCCGGCAGGGCGCCAACGGAGTTTGTGATGACGAGGTGGGGGTGCACGAAAACTTCCTGCTTTGTGCGGTTTGAGAACCCCGAGCATGACTTCCCGAAGGTCATCCAGTATTCGACGGGACTGCGGGATGGGACGGCGTGGCTGATCGCCGAGCTGGAGGGCGACGAAAAGGGCGTTCACACCACCGACGTGATCGAGATGAAACGGCGCCGGTAGAAGCCCGGCCCGGGCGGCTCAACGCGCGCTGTTGGCCGCGGCCCATTCGCTCAGCCGGCTGGCGAGCAGGACGCGGTCGGGGTTGGGAGCGGCGTTCGCCAGATCGGTCGCGTGGCGGGCCGCCTCGGTCAGGCGTGCCCGGAACGCTTCGTCGGCGGGGAAGCGCGAGTTGACCGTCGGGTCGAGGTCCAGGGCGCGGCGCATGGCCCAGGCGGCGGCTTCTTCGCGGCCCAGGAGCGAGGCGACCAGCGAATAGCCGGCGCTCAGCAGCGCCTGATCCGCGGCGGCGATCCGAGCGCCCGGGGCGCCGGTAAGGTTCGCCTGCTGCGAGAGAAGAGATTGGGCATCGAGCAGCCGGCCCTCGCGGAGGGCGTTCCACGCGGCGTCGAAGGAGACCGAGATCGAGCCGGGGGGCGCCTGGGGCGGCGCGATTCCGGCGGCGGGCGGCGAGACCGTCACCGGCGCCGGGGCGAACCCGTCGGGTTCCTGGGCGATTTGATTCTGACGGACCTCACGCTGCCAGGCGTGGTAGGCGGAGTCGCCGGCGGCGTCGTAGCGCCCGCGGACGGCTGCCTGGTCAGGATCGGGGTCGACGAGCACATAGGCGGTCGACGGCGTGTAGTACACGGTGCTCGGGCGCCGGTAGTAGTAAGTGGAGTCGTAACGGCGCCAGCGGTAATCGTCGCAGTACGATGAGGTGTAGACCGGCCCGCACGGGGTGACGGCCGGGGCGCAGGAATCGCGTAATCCTGAGTATGAGGGGACGAGCGGCGTTCGGCAGTCGTCGCGGCCGAAGCCGGCGCGTGAGCTGAACACGCCGTCTCGACCGTCGTGACGGTCGTCTCGGCGATTGTCGCGCGGGCTCTCGCGGCGATCGGTGTCGCGCTCCGGCCTGGGCGCGGGCTGGCCGGCGACCTTGGGGGCGGTGCCGTTGTTCTGGGCGTATCGCTTCTGGAGCTCGCGGATGTCGGCGGCGGAGTTGGTGGGGCCGGCGAGGCCCTGCGGCCGGGCGATGTTGGCGGGCAGGTCGGCGTGAGCGACTTTGGGCGGCTTGGGCTGCGGCGCCGGTTGCGCGGGGCGTTGCTCCGCCTTGGTTTCGCGCTGCGTGGCGGCGGGACGCGGCGCGGGTTTGGAATCCGCGTCGTCGCGCTTCTTGGCGCCCAGAGCGCTCCCGCTCAGCGCGAGGATCACCGCGACGACGAGCGTCGTCGAAACGCCAGCTCTCCCATGACGGACCCGGGACATTCCCCTCAGCCTTTCAGAATCCCGCGTGCGTGGGCCCGGGATCGGCGGCGCCGATGGGCCAAGCGGGTTTCCTAGTCAAATTGTAACCCCGAAACCGCGTGGATGTTGCGGAATGAGCGGGCGGTTCGAGACATCTCGGCGGGGACTGCACCAGGGGGATCAGGAGGTGCTATTCGCGGTTTTTCTGGGCCGGAACATGGCCGGGGGACGTGGACCACGAGGCAGGAACCGCCAGGGAGCCTGAGTCCCACCTCGCTGAGGTCCGGTAATGTCGAGACTTGATTCTCAAGATTCCTGCTTCCGAGAATCTGGTTGCTCTCGCGGTTATCCGTGGCATGATTCTGGGAGCACCCGGCTTGCCTCAGTCCTCAGGAGGGATGTGTGGCAGGGATTGGAGCTTGAGCGGCGAAAGCCGCTTGGACCGGGCTTGCTTCGGTCGCCGCTCGCACTGGCGGTCTGCATGGGGAACGCGGAGGAGAGTCTTGCAATGAATCGTGGTGTCTTTGTTGCTGCCGTGGCCGCTGTCGTCGTCGCTCCGCCGGGCGTGGCGTCCGGGCGCGTGTATCTGGGCCCGTCGCCCTACCTGAGCTTTGCCGACAGCCCGTTCGCCGGTGGGTCGTACACGTCCTTTTACCTGGAGAACTTCGAGTCTGGGGCGCTGAGCGTGCCGGGCGTGAGCGCTTCGTTCGGCGTGGTTGCCTCGCCGGGCGTGTTCACGGATTCGGTGGACGCCGATGACGGATCGATCAACGGGTCCGGCGCGGCGGGGCACTCGTGGTACTCGGGTAACGCGGTTACCACGATGCGGTTCACATTCGACGCGGGCGTGCTCGGGGCCTACCCGACCGACGCGGGCATCGTCTGGACCGACGTCGGTCAGTCGGCGCAGGGGCTGGGCTTTGGCGACGTGTATTTCGAAGCGTTCGACGCCAGCGGCGTGAGCCTCGGGGTTTCGGGCCCGTTCTTCCTCGGCGACGGCACCGCGTTCAGCCAGACCGCGGAGGACCGCTTCTTCGGCGCGACCAACGCCGGGGGCATCTCGGCGATCCAGATCAGCATGCCCGCGAGCGTGGATTGGGAGGTGGATCACCTGCAGTTCGGGATCGTGCCAACACCCGGGGCGGCGGCGCTGGGGCTGCTGGCGGTTGGGTTCATGCTGCGCCGGCGCGGCTGAGGCCTCGCGGAGTCATCCTTTCAGCGAACAGGCCCCGCTTGAAGCGGGGCCTTTTCGTGCGCACCTGGGCCCGTACCATTGCGTGATGACGACTCAGGCGCAGCAGGTCAAACCCAGGCGATTCAGCGGCAAGCTGGCCTTGCTCGGCCTGCTCGTGGTTTGGCTGGTCATGGTCGTGGCGCTGTATGTCGTGCTCGTGAAGCTAAAGGTCGGCGGGGCGCAGGCGCTGAGGTCGCAGCCGCACGGGGCGGTGCAGGGCGCTCACACGAAGCCGTGATGGGAATCGCGTCGCTCGCAGGGAAGTTGCGCTAGCCCCCGCGGATGGCGCGCACGGCGCCTGCGCGCTGGTCGGGGGGCAGGCCGAAGACCGCCGAGCCGGCGACGAGCACGTCGCAACCGGCGTCGCGGCACTGGGGGGCGGTGGCGGGGGCGATGCCGCCGTCCATTTCGAGGCGCTGGTCGGGTCGGAGGTGCTTTTTGATCTCGCGGACCTTGCCCAGGACCTCGGGCATGAACTTCTGCCCGCCCTTTCCGGGGTTGACGCTCATCACGAGGATCAGGTCGAAGTCGGGGACGAAGGGCAGGATCGCCTCGACGGGCGTGGGCGGGTTGATGCACAGGCCGGCGGTGAGGCCGAGCTTTCGGGCTTCGTCTGCGAGGCTGCGCGGGTCGTAGCCCTGGCTGAGCGGCGACAGGCCGGTGCCCGAGCGCGGGTCGATCACCGGCTCGACGTGAAAGGTGTAGTGGTCGGCCCCGGCCTTGGCGAACGCCGCGAGGTACTGCTGCGGGTCGTTCACCATCACGTGCACGTCGAGGAATGCGTTTGGCAGGTGCCTGCGGAGGCAGCGGACCATGTCGGGCCCGAGGGTGAGGTTGGGGACGAAGTGGCCGTCCATGACGTCGACGTGGAGGAGGTCGGCGCCGGCCCCCCCGCCCCCGCCCCCGCCCCCGGAAGCGACCGTGCCGAGCACCTGTCGGCAGTCGGCGGCCATGTTGGCGAAGTCCGCCGAGAGAATGGAGGGGGCGACGAGAGGGAGGCGATTGGGCGGCGGGGAGGTGAAGAGATTGCCCATGGCGGTCGGAGCGTACCGCGCCTCCTGCGGCACGGACGCGCCGCGGACGGCGAGCCCGTGGCACGCGCCGGTCCGGGGCGCCAACAATCACCGGCGTGCACGAGATCCCGAACACATTGAAGAACGCCTCCAGCCGACGGCCCACGCTGAAGCTGAAGGCGCCGGCGAAGGTGAACCTGGCGCTCGCCGTGGGGCCTGCGCGCCCGGGGGACGGGTTTCATCCGATCTGCTCGTGGATGGCGCCGATTGACCTGTGCGACGAGATCACGCTGACGCGGCTGGAGGATGATCGGCTGAGTCGGTACGCCGTGGTGTGGCACGAGTCGGCGCCGCGGAGCAGCCCGATCGATTGGCCGATCACCAAGGACCTGGGCGTGCGGGCGCACCACCTGCTGGAGCAGCACGTGGGAAGGTCGCTGCCGATCCAGATGAAGGTGGAGAAGCGCATCCCCGTGGGTGGGGGGCTGGGCGGCGGATCTTCGGACGCGGCGGCGGTGCTGCGGGCGGTGCGCGAGCTGTTCGCGCTGGATGTCGGTGACCAGGAGCTGGCGGCGTTGGCGCTCAGGCTGGGGAGCGATGTGCCGTTCTTCCTGGGCGACTCGCCGGCGCTGGTGGAGGGGTTGGGAGAGAAGGTGACGTCGGTGGGGCGGGTGGGGGCGCACCTGGTGCTGATCCTGCCGGCGTTCGGCTGCCCGACGGGGCCTGTGTACCGGGCGTTTGATGCGATCCCAGGCGCGGCGATGCGCGAGGACGAGGTTCGCCGGATGGCGGGCGCGGGGTGCGTGGTGAGCGAGCGGTTGTTCAACGATTTGGCGGCGGCGGCGGAAGCGGTGGCGCCGGACTTGGGGCCGCTGCGGGCGGCGGCGGCGCGGGCGGTCGGGCGGCCCGTGCACGTGACCGGGAGCGGGAGCACGCTGTTTGTCGTGTGCGCGGACGGCGACGACGTACCGGCGGTGGCGCAGGCTGTCGAGGCCGCCGCGCCGGGGTGTGCGGTTGCGATGACGAGGCTTGCCTAGTCGCAGCGATGGGGCGTGGAGTTGCGGGGAACCTGGATAAGACCCGCCGGGGACCGGCGGGGTACCCATCGGTTTCGTGAACTTCGGTGCCATTTGCGGTTTACGATTGGCGATTTACCATCCCCCCATGCCCCTCACCCGCGACCAACTGGCTATCCGCGCCTCCAAAGAGCTCCGCGACGGGTACATCGTCAACCTCGGCATCGGCATCCCCACGCTGGTGGCCAACTACATCCCCGCCGGCATGGACGTGTGGCTGCAATCCGAGAACGGGCTTCTGGGCATCGGGCCGTTCCCGGAAGAGAGCAAGGTGGACGCCGACCTGATCAACGCCGGCAAGCAGACCATTACCGCGCGCAAGGGGGCGAGCTATTTCTCCAGCTCCGACAGCTTCGCCATGATCCGCGGCGGGCACATCGACATGTGCATCCTGGGCGCGATGGAGGTGAGCGAGAAGGGCGACATCGCCAACTGGATGATCCCCGGCAAGATGGTCAAGGGGATGGGCGGGGCGATGGACCTCGTGGCGGGGGTGAAGAAAGTGGTCGTGACAATGGAGCACTGCTCGAAGGATGGCAAGAGCAAGATCGTGCCGAGTTGCACGCTGCCGCTCACGGGGCAGCGGTGCATTGACATGGTCATCAGCGACCTGTGCGTTTTGGTGATGGACCCGAAGGAAGGGCTATTCCGATTGACGGAGGTGGCGCCGGGGGTGACGGTGGATGAGGTGAAGAGCAAGACGGCGGCGAGGATTCTGGTGGGTTCGGATGTGGGGACGGTGGGGGTGTGAAGACGGTTCGACCGCGTACAGCGCTAGCCATCGGAGTTCCGCTGGCAGCGGTGAGCGCGTTTTCGCTGTTTCTTATCCCGAAGCCTTGGCTGTTCAGCAGTGCGGTTGTACCAACGCTGTTGCTTGACTTGTTGGTGGTCGCAACTCTCGTTGGGCTGGCGCTCGTCATCACGGCAGTCGGAGAGATGGTGATGCGGCTGCGCGTGCTCGTGTTTGCGTGCGTGGCATCGCTATGCGAGCGAGCGTGGGCGTGGATCACGCGAGGGAGTGGTCCAGGCAGTTAATGGCGGCGTTGGCGCGTCGATGTGATCACGAAAGAAAAACCCGCGGCCTGAGGTCGCGGGTCGTCCACATCAGTCGTGGACATGGTGGACCGTCCCCGGTCGGGAGAAGGAGGTCAGTGCATGGCGGTCTCGCCGGAGAGGTTTTTCACCAGGTCACCGACCACGGCCTTGGCGTCGCCGAACAGCATCCAGGTCTTGTCGAGGAAGTAGAGGTCGTTGTCGATGCCGGCGAAGCCGGGGTTCTTGCTGCGCTTGATCGCAAAGACGGTGTGGGCCTTGTCGGCGTCGATGATGGGCATGCCGAAGATGGGGCTGGTCTTGTCGAAGCGGGCGGCGGGGTTGACCACGTCGTTGGCCCCGAGGACCAGGCACACGTCGCACTGGCCCATGTCGCCGTTGATCTCGCCCATGTCGACCAGGTCGGTGTAGGGGATCTCGGACTCGGCGAGCAGGACGTTCATGTGGCCGGGCATGCGTCCGGCGACGGGGTGGATGGCGAACTTGACGCTGACGCCGCGCTTGGTGAGCTGGTCATACAGCTCGCGGACGCGGTGCTGGGCCTGAGCGACGGCCATGCCGTAGCCGGGGACGATGACGACGCTGCTGGCCTGCTCCATCATGGCGGCGGCGTTCTCGGGGGTATCGGCCTTGTACTGCTTCTGCTCGCCGCCGGCTGCCTTCTGCTGCACCTGGCCGAAGGCGCCGAACAGCACGTTGCTGAACGAGCGGTTCATGGCCTTGCACATGATGATCGAAAGGATCAGACCGCTGGAGCCGTCGAGGGCGCCGGCGGTGATGAGCAGTTTGTTGTCGAGCACGAAGCCCATCGCCACGGCGGCGAGGCCGGCGTAGGCGTTCAGGATGGCGATGACGGTCGGCATGTCGGCCCCGCCGATGGGCATGACGAGCATCCAGCCGAAGTTGAGGGCCAGGAAGATGACCGCGGCGAATCCGTACGGGGCCCAGCTCGCGGTTGGGTTGAAGATGAGCGAGGCGCCGATAACCACCGCCGCGCCGAAGGCGAGCAGGTTCACCAGGTTGTGGCCGGGGTAGACCCAGGGCCGCTGCGGGATCCACTTGATCTCCTGCAGCTTGGCGGCGGCGATGAGACTGCCGGTGAAGGTGAGGTAGCCGAGGGTGATCTCAACGACGATGGCGCCCATGCGGAAGGGCGTGAACGCCTCCGGGGTGCTGCTGAACCAGTGGAAGTACTCGGCGGTACCGACCAGGCCGGCGGCCAGGCCGCCGAAGGCGTGGGAGAGCGCGGTCCGCTGCGGGACGGCGGTGATGGGCACCAGGGAGAGCCACACGCCGGGCCACACGGCCAGCGCGATGGGGATGAGCACCCACAGGTGGCGGGCGATATCTGTGTGGTGCGAGACGTCCTGGCGTGCCCAGGTCGCGACGATGGCGACGCCCATGGCGATGACGCCGGAGTACACGCCGCGCCGCGCGAGCTTGGGGTCGCTCAGCCAGTGCAGCGAGAGGATGAACAGGGCGGTGGAGAGAACGTAGGCGACGCCGATGATGAAGGCGGAGGTGGTCATGACTTGGCCTCCTCACCCGCCGGGGCGGTCTTGAACATCTTCAGCATGCGGTTGGTGATGAGGAAGCCGCTGATGATGTTGGTCATGGAGCAGAACAGGGCGATGGCGCCGAGGATGCGGATGGAGACGGGGTAGTGCTCGCCGCCGGCGATGATGATCGACCCGACGACGGCGATGGCGGAGATCGCGTTGGTGAGCGACATGAGCGGCGTGTGGAGCAAGCGCGAGACGCGCCGGATCACGCCGATGCCGATGAAGCTGGCGAGCATGAAGACAAAGAGCATCGAGATGTAATCCATCCCGACCGACGCGGCGGCTTCGGTGGCGCCGGCCGCGTGCTCGACGGCGGGATTGGCGGCGGGCACGGTGGCGTCCGCGCCGCTCGCGGCGCCGGCGAGCACAAGGGCCGCGCCGGCGGTCAGAAGCGGGAGAGACAATCGGGAGAGTCGCACTGCGAACTCCTTTCGGTTGAAGCGTGAGGTTCAGCGGGCGGCGGCGAGCGCGGAGGCGACGGCCTCTTTCACCCAGGGGTGAAGGACCTCGCCCTTGTGGGCGATGACGGCGCCGCGCATGATCTCGTCGTTGAGGTCGAGCTTGAAGGCCTTGTCCTTCCAGAAGGCTGTCAGGAAGTTGTAGATGTTCCGCGACCAGAGCACGCTGGCGTCGGTGGGCATGGTGGCGGGGAGGTTGAGGGGGGCGACGATCTTGACGCCGAACTCCTCGACGGTCTCGCCGGGGCGTGAGAGCTCGCAGTTGCCGCCGCCGTCGGCGGCGAGGTCGACGATGACCGAGCCGGGCTTCATGGTGCGGACCATGTCGGCGCTGATGAGCCTGGGGGCCGTGACGCCGCGGATCAGCGCGGTCGTGATGACGGCGTTGGAGACGGCGAGCTGCTCGGCGAGCATCTGCTTCTGGCGGGCCTTGTCGTCGTCGCTGAGCTCGGCGGCGTAGCCCCCGCCGGCGGAGGCGCTGGCCTTGAGCTGGATGCCGACGTACTTGGCGCCCACGCTCTCGATCTGCTCCTTGACTTCGGGGCGGACGTCGGTGGCGAAGACGTGGGCCCCGATGCGTCGGGCGGTGGCGATGGCCTGCAGGCCGGCGACGCCGGCGCCGATGACAAAGTACTTGGCGGGCAGGACGGTCCCCGCCGCGGTGGTGAGCATGGGGGTGTAGCGGCTCAGCTCGAGGGCCGCCAGCAGGGCGCCCTTGTAGCCAACGATGTTGGCCATGGCGCTGAGGGTGTCCATGGCCTGGGCGCGGGTGGTGCGGGGGATGGTGTCGGTGGAGAGGGCCGTGACGCCGCGGTCGTTCAGGGCGCCGATGACCTGCGGGTTGCGGGTGGGCATCAAGGAGCCGAGGACCATCTGGCCCTGGCGCATCATGGCGACCTCGTCACGCGGGGCGCCGAGGCCGCTCAGGGGGATGCCGAGCTTGAGAATGCAGTCGGCCTTGGCGAAGAGCGCCTCGGGGTCGCGCTCGATGGTGGCGCCGGCTTCGAGGTACTGCTTGTCGGTGAAGTAGGCGCCGTCGCCGGCGCCTTGCTCCACCATGATTCGGAAACCCTCCTTGGAGAGCTTTTTGACGGTCTCGGGGACGAGCGCAACCCGGTGTTCACCGGGAGCGAGTTCTTTGAGGACAACGAGTTGCATGGCACGGTTTCCCAGCCTGGACGCCCGGCCCAACCGAAGGGAGGAGGCGGCGCGGCGCGGTTCTCTGAGGCACTCTCCCGGGCTTCGCGGAACATAGTAAGCGGGAGGGGGGCTGCAAAGTGTTTGCCAAGCCGGAACCGGGTTGTCGTCGCCCCAAGACCCAATGAAAACGTGAAAGAACGCCCACGACGTTCGGAACTGTTCTAGTTCCAACATTCCTCGCGAATGTGAGGCGCGTTGATTCTCAAAATGTGGAACCAGAGAGCTCGTCTGGAAGTGCTGGCGTGCAGCGCCTGCGACGGGCTTCAGCCGACCCGGGCCGTGCGGAGCTACCGCGCGAAATTGGGATCGTGTTTACGGCGCGGCTCAGGCGGCGGCGCGCACGGCGTGCTTTCCCATGAGCTTGTTGACCGCCTGAACAAAGTCCTCTGTGCCCACGGGTAGGGGTAGCGCGAGAAACCTGCGGGCCGCGAGGAGTTGTTCGGGGAGAGCGGCCTGTGCCCCATTGGAAAGCACCAGAAGCGGCAATGGCGATACCCCGGCCTGACGTTCGGCGTTCCGGAGTCGTTCGGCGAGCGAGGCGCGATCTCGCGGTGTAGCGGCGTGAACGACCGCGATGTTCGGCGCCGGGCTTTCCTGCTCGAAGGTGGCCAGCTTGCCGCAGAGCAGGGCGAAGGCGTCCGATGCACCGATCGTCGACACGAAGAGCGGTCGGAACGGCGCGGTCAGACCTGCCCTGACGGCCTCGGCCAGCGGCTTCCAAGCCTGGAGAGGAGAATCAGCGATCAAGGCGAGCTTCGTTTCCTCGACGCGGACCGAGATGGACTGCTCGATCGAGTGAATCGTCGATGGCTCAACCGCGAGTGCTGTCAGGTGGTCTTCAATCGCATAGACCACGGGGTTCCCGCTCATCCCCAGCAGCATGGCGTGCGCCAGGCGGTTGGCGAGCGAAACGCGGAGAACCGGTTCGCGGTCGCGCTCGGGGAGCTTCTGGGCTTCGGATGCCGGGAGGTGGTGGTACGCGATCGGTGAGATGAGATTCCGCGGGAGCCCCCAGGTGCGCATCACGTGGGGCATGATGTCGGCGTGGTTGAGCAGAAGCAACCGAGACTCGACCAGTTCCAAGGGGAGGTGGAGCTCGGCGGCGGTGTCGAGAACCTGCGAGTACACCTCGCTGAGTCTCTCGGCGTAAATCAGGCGACCGACATCGTGCAGCAGGCCGGCAGTGAAGGCCGAGTGCGACTCGTGCTCGCGGCGTGCGTGGTCGGGCGGGACCAGCATGGAGGCGATCACGCCGCACGCCACTGCGTGTTCCCAGAACTGCTCGGTGTTGAGACGGCTCGAGAACGCCGGCCCCGTGAACCGATCGACAACGGCGAGAGATAGCACGGCCTGGCGCACGTGCTGCGTGCCCATGCGTGTCACGGCGCTGTGAACCGAGTCGATCGGCTCTCCCCGCGAATACAGCGGTGAGTTGGCCAGCCGGAGCACCTTCAGCGCGATCGCGTGGTCTCGACCCACCGCGCTAGCCAACTCGTCCATCGAGCACGCCGTGGTGTCCGTCAAACGAAGGACATGCGCCACCGCGGGGGAGAATCCGGCAAGGTCGTCTTCGCTCACCGTGCGGGCGAGCAGGTCGGATCGGCTGACGAGCGGCTTGTAGCTCTTGAGTACCTCCGCGGGCGAGGATTGTCCGTATGAGCATTGAGCGTGGTGCGGCGTAAGCGAGTCTGACGCCGGTCGCCGCGCGCTCTGCGGGCCGTCGCTGTGGCTCTCCTGGGCCTGGGTCTTGTCAAAGACCCCTTGTACCTTCTCCAGAAGAGACTTCAGGGAGAACCGCGACTTCAGGATGTAGCCCGCGACGTTCAGCCTGGCGACTTCGAGAATGGTCTGGCGGGTAGTGTCCGCCGTGAGCATGATGACCGGGAGGCACCTGAGGCGTTCCTGCGCGCGCATGAGACGCAGAACATCCAAGCCTGATTTGAGGGGCAGGCCGATGTCCAGAATGACAAGGTCGGGCTGAGAAGTGGCGAGCAACTCGAGGGCCTTGGCGCCGTCGGATGCGAGCAAGACTTCATAGCCCTCGTTGCGCAGGACGGCATCGATCGGCTCGCGGAAGATGGCCGTGTCGTCCACGACGAGAATGGTCCGCATGGCCTGCCTTCCTGGCGTCGCGGTGCTGGCGGGGGCTTTGCGATCGAACCCATGTCCGCAGCGCCGCCCAATTTCCTCGAGCGCCGTGCGAATTATCGAACAGGACGCGGATGAGCTTCAGCTCAACTGGTTATCCGGGTACGGGCTGAAGTGGCGGTCGGAATTAGGAGCCGGGCGTCCGTCATTCACCGCATTGGGTGGATTGGCTGTTGCGTACACCCCATCCATCTCAAAGGTGCGCCGTCGGGTGGCGATAACTGTGCTGTGGTTGAACCGTGGCGTTGAGAAATACGACATTTGGTGGATGAGCAAATCTCCCGTTGCACCGCGCCCTCTGTCTGGGGACGGACACCGGGGACCATGGTTGAACTGGTTTTCGCCAGGAGGTCGCGGATGAAGCGAGTAGTACTGACGGTTGACGATTCGGCGACGACGCGGGCGTTTGTCCGGCGGGCCTTCGGCGCGGGACAGCCCGGGGCTCCGACCGTTCTGGAGGCTCGCAATGGCCAGGAAGCGCTGGACGTGCTTTCGCGTGAACCCGTGGACCTCGTGATCACCGACCTGCACATGCCTCAGATGAGCGGGGTGAGCCTAGTGCGCCGGGTGTTGGCTGAGGAAAGAACTCGGAGCATCCCCGTCATCATCGCGAGTTCCGAACCCGACCCGGCGGTTGTGCGTTCGCTGCTTCAGGCCGGAGCGAGGGGTCACCTGCCCAAGCCGTTCACGGTCGACGAGCTGCGCGTGCTGGTGAATCGCATTATGGGCGCGGGCTGGAGCGAGCCTGATCGCCACGAATCGGTGCCGTCGGGCACGGGCGCGTCGTTCGCGGCAGATCTTCCGGCGTTACTGCGGGAATCGCTGACTACGGCGTTGGAGACGTCGGCATCGGTGTCGCCCGAGGCGGCCGTTGACGCCGAGGCGGTTCCCGCCCCGGCGCATCCGCTGATGGCGTCGATCGGGTTTGAGGGTCCAGCGAGCGGCGTGATGCAGATCATCGCAGACGATTCGTTCGGGACGCTTGTCGCGGCCAACATGCAAGGCTGTGCCCCGTCGGAGAGCAGCGCCAAGGAAGCGTCGTCCGATGCGCTCCAGGAGCTGGCGAATATCACCTGCGGGGTGATGCTGAAAGTATTCCCGGATGGGCACAAAAGCGTCCCGCGCATGGGGCTGCCCTCGATCAGCGCGGTGCCGCCCAACGAATGGAACCGCGTGCTGGCTGATCGCAGCGCGGCGGTAGTCAATGCGCAGGGGCATGGTGTGGCGGTACGGGTTTCCGACGCGGCGTAGGTCCAGTGTCTCAGCGGACCGCAGTGAGTTACTGGAGGCAGCCCGCGAGGGCAGAATGTCATGCAGACCCCAAGTGATCCCCGAGCCGCGATCCGACCTTTGAACCTGGCGCCCCCGCTCTTGTCCGCCTATACGGCGGAAATCGAGCGGGTTGACAAGGCGAACCTGGAGAAGGGCCAGGCGGATGCGCCGTCGGTCCCGTACCGGATCGACGGCGGACTTGAGATGAAGGTCACGCACCCCGGAGGTGGAATAGCCCGCTTCAGGGTGCACCCGGTGAACATCGCGGCCGGGGGCATAAGCGTCGTGCACGGCGGCTACCTGCACGAGGGCAGTTCTTGTGCGCTCATGCTGAAGCCACGGGATGCGGGCCAGATGGCCGAAGTTGCCGGCAAGGTCGCGTGGTGTGCTCACTGCTCCGGGGTGTGTCACGGCGTCGGCATCAAGTTCAATGCACCGATCGATCTGCGTGAGTTCGTGAACATCGAGCGCGTAAGTGAGGCGCTGGGCAAGTCGCAGGTGGCCAACCCCGAAGCGCTGACCGGCCGCGTGATCGCGTTGGAGGACGGCGCGATCGACTCGGAGCTGCTGGAGGTCGTGCTGGCCGACACCGGCGTGACCTTTACGGCTGTGAATCACGTCGGAGCCGTGATGGACATCTTGAAGTCCGAACCTGTCGATGTGCTGCTCTGCGATCTGAACCTGGAAAACATGACCGGCGAAGAGGCCATCGCGAAGATCCGTGACAGCGGATACCAAGGCCCCATCGTCGCGGTCACGTCGGTGGTCGATCCGGTTCGCCTGAACTCCGTGGTGCGGGTGGGAGCGAAGGAAGTGCTGCGAAAGCCGTTTGAGCCGCAGGTCTTGCTGCATGTCCTAGGCCATGTGATGAGCACCATCCCCATCAGGGTGGACAACCGGCCCTTGAAGAGCATGCTTGACCCGGCGCTGGCGGCCAAGAGGAAGGTCCCCAGCTATGTTCGGCGTGCGAAAGAAGCCGCCGAGGCGCTCACGCACGCGATGAATGTGGAGGACATCAACAAGGCGCGGGCAGCCTGCCAGTCGCTGCGGGTGTCCGCGGAGGCGTACGGGTACCCGTTGCTCGGGGAAGCGTCGAAGCTCGCGCTCGCCGCGCTGGATTCATCGCAATCGATCGCCGAGAGCCGGGACGCATTGGGCCGGGTTCCGATGGTGGTGGAGCGGATGGTCCGTGCGATTCACGAGCCCGAACCGGCGATGGTCTAGCCGACCGGGAACCTGCGAGCAGGGAATCGCCGCGCCGCTGCTATCTTCGGGACGAGGCGGTGACGCGGTGGAGGATGACCGTGTCCTTCGGGACGTTGTTCATGCTCCCGTCGGTCACGCCCGGCGTCTCACGCGGGGTGGTGCGGAGGGCCCCGATGGCGTCGACCACTTCCAGTCCTCTTGTGACCCGGCCGAACACGGCGTAGCCGGCGTTGCCGGTCTGGGGACGGGCGGTATCGAGCCTGGGGTTGTCCTTCAGGTTGATATAGAACTCGCGGGTGGCGGTGTCCGGCTGCTCTTCGCGGGCCATGGCGATGGTGCCGCGAACGTTTCTGAGGCCGCTGGTCCATTCATTCCTAATTGGTTTGTCGGGATGTCCGGCGTCGGCGTCGGTCTTGGCGCGTTCTTTGAGGTCGGGGGTCCATCCGCCGCCCTGGATGACAAAGTCCTTGACAACCCGGTGGAAGATGGTGCCGTTGTAGTCGCCGCGGCTGGCGTGGGCGATGAAGTTCTCCACGGTGATCGGGGCGTGGGCGGGGTCGAGCTCGAGCTCGATGTCGCCCATGCTGGTGGCGAGCGTGACGTGAACGGATGCCGCGGCGCTGGCGGGGCGCGGGTGCGGAGCGCAGGCGGCCAGGGCGGCGGCGAGGATCGAGAGCAGTGCGGCGGTGCGGGTCATCGCTCAAAGGTAGCGATTGTGCGAGCCGGTGACTCATCATTCGGGCTGAAGATTCCCAAGCAACCGGGCCTCTGTCGCATGCCGCATCGCCCTCACGCGGCCGCCTTGGCCGCGCCGGAGGCCGGGGCCTGGTATGCCGCGCGGAGCAGGTCGCGCCATGTCACGATGCCGACGCAGCCGCCGGCATCGTCCAGCACCGGCAGGCACGAGACCCCGTGCTTCAGGAGCAGGGTGGCGGCCTGGTCGACGGGCATGGCTGGCGTCGCTGCGATGAGCTTGCGGGTCATGATCTGGTGTGCGCGGCGATTGAGACACGCGGCATCGGCGGAACGCTCGGACGGCTTGCCGATGAACGGGCTGAGGTTGGCCAGGATGTCGCGGTCTGAAACGACGCCGGCAACCTTGTGGTTTTCAACAATCACGATGTGATGGATGTGGTGCTGAGCCAGCTTGTGACGGAGGGCGTCGAGGTGATCATCCATCAGCGCCGTGATGACGTGCCGTGACATGACTGACTCGACGTTCATGGATCACCTCCGGGGGTGGCTGCGGGCGAGGCGCGATGCATCCGGGCACCGAGCGCTGCTTCTGGCTTATCGGGTACGCGCGGGGACAGCTTCATGGACGCGGCGGTTATTCAGACCCTGGGTGCCGAGTTCACTGGGCCAGCGCCGTCAGCGCCGGGCCGGTGACCCGGTACACGGTCCACTCGGTCATGGCCTTGGCGCCGAGCGACTCGTAGAAGCGGATGGCGGGGGTGTTCCAGTCAAGCACGGCCCACTCGAAGCGGGCGCAGCCGCGCTGGACGGCGATGGTCGCGAGATGCCTCAGGAGGGCGCGCCCGAGGCCGTGGCGCCGGGCGGGCGGGCGCACGAACAGGTCCTCGAGGTACAGGCCGGGCTTGCCCGTCCAGGTTGAGAAGTTGTGGAAGTACAGGGCGAAGCCCTGGGCCGCGCCGTTCAGCTCGCCGATCACGCACTCGGCGACGCCCGCGCCCCTGCTGTCGCCGGAGGGGGCGGTGAACAGGGCGCGGTGCAGGAGGTCGGGCGTGGCGACCGCGGCGTCCGGGTCGCGCTCGTACTCGGCCAGTTCACGGATCAGCTGCAGGATCAGCGGTATGTCCGCGGGGGTTGCTTGTCGGATAAGGATGTCTGGCATGGGGGTGTGCACTCCTGCCCATGATTGGGGCGGTGTTCGCAACAGATTAGGGATAGATCGGCTGCGACGCGCGCGGTAGCCTCCCATCGGCGACCGGGCGCCGACAAAGGAGTACGAGAGATGAAGTTGACGCGCGCACACGGTTCCGCCCTCCTGGCTTCGGGTTTGGTGTTGGCGCTCGCCGGCGCCGCGAGCGGACAGAGCAGGTTCCTCGTCGCCGACCGCACGAACCGCGCCATCTGGTTCCTGCACGACGACAACAACAACGGGACCATCGAGGAGCCGGGCGAGGTGACCCTGTTCTACAACAGCACCAACGCGGCGGGCACCCCGGTGCTGCAGTTCATCAGCGCCCTGGCGGCGCGGCGCGACGGGCTGGTGCTCGTCGGCGACACCACGGGGCGCCAGCTCCAGTTCCTGCGTGATCTGAACGGCGACGGCGATGCGCTCGACGTGGGTGAGAGCAGCGTGTGCGCCGACGCCACCAACGCATCGGGCGTGAGCTTCGCCGCGCCGACCGGCTGCGAGTTCGACGGTCAGGGGCGAGCGTTTGGCGTCAACACGGGCAATGCCAACGGCAACGACGGCATCTACCGGCTGACCGATCTCAACAACAACTTCAACTGCCAGGACGCGGGAGAGATCACCGAGTGGGTGGGCTCTGCGGCCACAGGGTTCGGGCCTGGGAACGGTCCCTACGGGCCGCAGGAGATTGTTTTCAGCGGGACGGTCGGGTTCGTGCGCAACTCGTCGTCGGGCCTGTTCGGTGTCTACCGGTTCGAGGACTTGAATCTCAACGGGCGGGCCGATGACGCCGGGGAGTTCTTCCCGGTGTGGAACAATGCCTCTTCCGGCGTCGCGCCGGCGGCCGGGCTGACCATCGACCTGGATCGCGTGCGCCCCGGGTCTGTGTACGCCTACCAGGCGGTGACCGGCCCGACCCACCAGTTCATTCGTCTGACAGACCTGAACAGTGACGGTGATTTCAACGATGCCGGCGAAGCAGTACTGGTCTACACCAGCCCCGGTACCGGCTTCACGCCGGCGGACATCCTCAGCCTTAACAACGGCGACTTGCTGGTCACGAGCAACGCCTCGGGCGGCACCAACGTCGTCAGGCTGCACGACGCGGATAACGACGGGTTCTTCAACACCGCGGGAGAGCGGACGATCTTCTGGGCCAACGCTATCCCGACCGCTGGGAACATCCGCCAGATCGTCCGGTTCCCGAGCTACTGCCCGACCGACCTGAACGGCGACCGCACCATCAACACCGTGGACCTGCTGGCGCTGCTCGGCGCGTTCGGGTCCAACGTGCAGCCGTACACCAACGGCGACATCAACGGCGACGGGTTTGTGAATACGGTGGACCTGCTGGCGCTGCTCGGGTCGTTCGGGCAGAACTGCGCGGACTGAGGCTTCTTACAACTGATCAGCGGCTCACCGCGCCGCCCATTGTGGCGGCGCGGTGATTTGGCTCGCCGGCTGCCGGGGCCCCGGGAACCCCTATACTCCGCCCCTTGAAATTATCCCGGCGCACAAGCGCCAGCCGCCCACTCACCCGCATCGGCCGCCCTATGTCCACACCCGCTTCAAACGTCATGTCCCCGTCGCCCTACCGACGCACACACACCTGCGGCGAGCTCCGCGATGCGCACGTCGGGCAGAGCGTGACGCTGTGCGGCTGGGTCAACTCGTACCGCGACCACGGGACGGGGCTGATTTTCATCGACCTGCGCGACCGCTTCGGCCTGACGCAGCTTGTGTTCAACAAGGAAGACTCGGGGATCGACCACGACACGATTGAGCGGGCCGACAAGCTGCGGAACGAGGACGTGGTGGCGGTGACGGGGACGGTGCGGGTGCGCACGGGAGGGGAAAACCCCAAGCTGCCGACCGGCAAGATCGAGGTGGTGGTCAAGAGCCTGAACTTCGTGAACAAGACGGAGAACCCGCCGTTCCTGCCCGACGACATGCTGGCGCTGCCCAACGAGGAGCTGCGTCTGAAGCACCGCTATGTTGACCTGCGCCGTCCGAAGATGCAGCAGATCCTGGCGACGCGTCACAAGGTGACCAAGATCGCGCGGGACTATTTCAGCGAGAACGGGTTCCTGGAGATCGAGACGCCGATTCTCTACAAGAGCACGCCGGAGGGGGCGCGGGAGTTCCTGGTGCCCAACCGGCATGTGCCGGGGAGTTGGTACGCGCTGCCGCAGAGCCCGCAGGTGTTCAAGCAGATCCTGATGGTGTCGGGCTGCGACCGGTACATGCAGATCTGCCGCTGCTTCCGCGACGAGGACCCGCGTGCCGACCGCCAGGCGGAGTTCAGCCAGATCGACCTTGAGATGTCGTTCGTGCAGCGCGACGACGTGATGAACATGGTCGAGGGGTTCATCCGGCGGTTGTGGAAGGAAGTGGTCGGCTACGACGTTCCGCCGCTGCAGCGGATGACGTACAAGGAATCGATGGACCGGTTCGGCATCGACCGGCCCGACACGCGCTTCGCGCTGGAGCTGGTGGACATCTCGGACATCGCCAGGAAGATCGACTTTGGCGTGTTCACGTCGGCGCTGTCGCAGCCCAAGGGCGTGGTCAAGGCGATCCGCGTGCCGGGCGGGGCGGAGAAGCTCACCCGCAAGATGACCGACGGCTACACGGAGTTCGTCAAGGGCTTTGGCGCCGGAGGCTGCCCGGTCGTCAAGCTCACCGCCAACGGCTTTGAAACCGGCATCGCCAAGTTCCTCGAGCCGATCAAGGGCGAGCTGATCGAGCGGCTGGGCCTCCAGGTCGGCGACACGGTGCTGTTCGGGGCCGACAACTACACGACGTGCTCCAAGGCGCTGGCCGAGCTGCGGCTGAAGGTCGCCAAGGACCTGAACATGATCCCGCAGGGCAAGTGGAACTTCCTGTGGGTGATCGACTTCCCGATGTTCCAGTGGGACAAGGACGCGAACCGGTGGCTGGCGAGCCATCACCCGTTCACGTCGCCGCGCCACGACCAGCTCGACAAGTTCATGCAGACCGACTTCTCCGATACGGCGGGCATCGAAAGCCTGCTGAGCGCCGGGTATGACCTGGTGCTCAACGGCTCGGAGGTCGCCGGCGGGTCGATTCGAATCCACGACCAAGCGGTGCAGACGCGCGTGTTCAAGATGCTCGGCATGACCGAGGAGCAGGCGCGGGCCAAGTTCTCGTTCCTGCTGGAGGCGCTGAAGTATGGGGCGCCGCCGCACGGTGGGATCGCGCCGGGGCTCGACCGCCTGGTCATGCACCTGTGCGGCACGGACAACATCCGCGACGTGATCGCGTTCCCCAAGACGCAGATCGGGGCGGACCTGATGACCGGAGCGCCGTCGCCCGTTGGCGAGGAGCAGCTCAAGGAAGTGCACGTGCGGAACGTGATGCCCGCGCCGAAGGCGTGAGCCGTTACGGCTGGGCCGGGCCCTTGAGGGTCACGGTGAACGGCTCGGCCCCGTCGTGGGCAAACGTGACGGTGCGCGCCGCGGCGTCGATGGCCCAGATGGTCCATCCGTCGCCCATGTCGTCGCCAACGGTTCGGAGCTTGCCGCTGATCAGGGCCCGGGCGACGCCGTCGCGCTGACGGACGATCATCTTGACCGAGACGTCGGGCGGGGCGAGCGTCGGGGCCGGGGAGGGCTGAGGCTCCGGCGCGGCGGGCTGGACGGGCTCCGTGGGCCTGGGGGCTTCCGCCACGGGCTTGAAGGGTGAGATGCCGATGGGTCTGCCCTGCAGCCCGACGGCGTAGGTGGCCGCGGCGCGCTGCTGCCGGGTCGGGCGTGGACCGGTTTCCGGCGATGCTGCCGCATCGGCCTGCGGCGACGAGGCCATCGTGAGGCGCGGCCCGGTCTGGCTGAGCACCTCGTGGGTGAGCTCGACCACCAGCAGCGGGGCGAAGGCCGCCACCACCGCGCCCAGGTTCCACTTGAAGAGGTCTTTACGGCTCATGGCACGACCTCCGCGGTGGCTGATGCCGGGCCGGGCTTTGCCGTTTTCGGCGGCGGGAAGCAGAAGTGGGTGGTCGAGATGGAGGCCCGGACGCGGTCGTTGTGGTCGGAGTCGGAGGAGAGGCGGATGGCGCTGACCTTCGTAAAACCGGTCGAAGTCTGGAGCTCGTGCACGAATCGGGTGAGCGAGGCGTAGGAACCCGATGCGTCGATGGAGAAGGTCACCGCACGGGTTGGGTTGATCTGGGTCTCTGCGGCGTTCTCCGGGGCCGGCTTGGCGGACGCGACCGGGGCCGATTCGCGCGGCTGCAGGCGTTGGATCTCAACGTTGGACTCAGTGGCCATGCGCTGGATGAGGGCGTTGAGTTGGGCGTCGTCGGCGGCGACGGCCCCGCGCGCGCGGATGGCGTCGAGCTCGCGGAGGGCGAGGGCCTCGGCGTGGGCGATGTCGGGCGCCCGCTGGGCGAACTCTCCGGCCCGGGCCGACAGCTCGCGGGACTGTTCCATGTCGGCCCGGAGTTCCTCGCTGCGGGCCTTGAGCGGGCCCAGGACCAGCGCGGAGAAGCCCGCCAGGGCGGCGCCGGCGATCAGCAACTGGGCCGTCAGATTGCTCTTGACGCCTTGGCTCATCGCGGGGTCTCCTGGGAATCGGCGGTCCTGGGAAGCGCGAGGAGGCTGATGGTCGCCTGGAAGTCGGTGGAGCCGTCGCCGCTGGCCGCGCGCTGGGTGGCGCCGAGGGCGACCTGCGAGACCAGGGGGGACGCCTGGAGCGCCTTGATGAAGGCGATGGGGTCGGCCCGTCCGGAATCGGAGCGCACCACCCCACGGACCTCGCACTTGGGCTGGGGGCCGTCCGCGGACATCGTGATCTCGGCGAGGCGGACACCGTCGGGCGTGATGCCGGCGAGCTCCGTCAACCAGGCGCTCCAGTCGGGGCTTGCCCCGGCGGCCTTGTCCGCGGCGGCGAGTGTCTTGTCGATCGCCTCGCGGCGCTCCTGGAGGTGCTCGCGGGCGGCCAGGAACTTCCGGGCGTGCGATGTGGAAGCGCGCAGGGTCTCGGCGTGGGCCGAGGCTTCGCGGAGCTGCATCCACGTCAGCCCGGCGTCGGCGGCTCCGACCGCCAGCGCGAGAGCGGTCCCTCCCACCAGCGCGAGCCTGACGCGCCGCGCTCCGACGCCCGCCGCGGCCCGGCGGGGCAGCAGGTTGATCGGGAGCTTGGGGAGCTGGGCCACTGCCTCTTCAAGGTCGGTATGGGCCGTTTCCGGGATCGATGGAAGCGCCGCGGGGAGCGAGAGCTGCGCCGCAAGGACGTCTCCGAGGCGGGGGACCAGCGCGCCCAACCCGAGAAGGACGAACTGGCAGGTCGATCGCTCGGGCTCTTCGAGGCCGAACCGCAGCGACTGACGCATCTCGACCAGGGCCCGCTGCAGGACCGGCTGAAGCGCCGGGAGCACCGCGGCGCCGGTGATGCCGCGGTCCTGGTCGATCACGGTGTCGCGCTCGGGGATGCCGATGCGGAACAGGATTGAGCGGGCCTCGTCGCGCCCGAGCCGGACCTCGGAGGTGCCGTCGGGGCCGCGCACCGTGAGCGGGAGCGCGAGGGCATCGACGAGCGTCTGGATGTCCAGGGCGACATGGCGGACGAGCTTGACGCGCCCCTCGATTCCCGCGGCGAGCTGCGAGCGGTTCTCGCCGACGCGCAGGAACACGCGGGCGCCGGTCCCGGCCCCGGGCGCGACGCCGGAGCCCCGGGAAGGGGCGCACTCGCTCAGCGTGCGCAGGACCACCGACCGGAGGTGGCACGCGGGCATGGGGATGATGGATTCGCAGCGCACCCCGGCGCGATTGAGCCATTCCACCAGGGCGGTGGAGGCCTCGTCGGTCTCGGCGGCGATGAGGGTGTGGGTCTGGCGAGGCTCGCCGGAGCGGTCGGTCGCCAGGGCGTAGGCATCAGACGGGTTCTCGTCGAGGCTGAAGCCGGCTGCGTCGCCGAGGGCCAGGAGCGCCGCCTCATTCGTGGACCCGCGTCGTGCCGGGCAACTGAAGACGTCGGACACCGCGGTGGGAGAATGGTGCAGGACCGTGGCGGGGAGCGCGGGGGCGCCGATGCCCGCCAGCACGGCGCGGAGCGGGGCGTCGAGCGGACGCAAGGCGTCCTTCCAGGCGGCCTCCCATTGGGCGGGATCGAGCGTGACGCTGTGCACCGGCGTGAGACGCCCGGAGCGAAGCACGCCGCCTTGGAGGCGGCCGGGGCCCAGTTCGATGACGAGCGTGGCTCGGCTCACGGCGTGTCTCTTGGTGCGGATCAGGGCGGCACGGGGCCGACGGATGCGACTAGTTTCGACCCGATCGGTCCGTGTCTTTGCGTGGTCTTGGTGGACTCGCGCTCCGATAAGCCGCGGGCGCTACTCCAGGTGGACCTCGATCCGGCGCCGGGCGTTGCCGTAGGAGCCGACGATGACCGCGTCGAGCGGCGTGGACGAGCCGGTGGGCGTGATCGTGACGGTCTCGCCGCCGGCGAAGGTGATCGTGCCGCTGGGGATGGTGCGTCCGGCGTTGTACTCGCCCGAGACGAGGGCCGCGCCGCTCTCGGCGGCGAAGAAGGCGCGGACGGTGTCGGCGCGGGCCGCCGCGAGGCGGGCGTCGTCACCGCCCCCGTTCACCGCCGACAGCACCGCGAGATTCACCATGCCGATGATGAGCACGCAGACGACCAGCGCGGCGGCGCGCCGGGAGCGCCGGGGTCGGCCGGCCCTGTGGGCGGGGGTTGCTCGGCTGCTGGGGTTCATTCGTTGAGGCCGGCGCGGAGCCAGGTGCTGGTGCGGAGCTCGGTGCCGCCGGCGGCGAGCCGGATGTGCACGCGCCGGACGGTGTCGGTCCCCGAGCTCAGGTCCACGACGGCGCCGGCGCCGTCGAGGTAGGTGATCTGGAACGCGGTGACGTTCTTGCAGAGCGGGGCGTTGGAGACGGTCGGGCTGGACAGGTTCAGGGTGTTTCCGTTGAGAGCGACGGCGTTGCCGTCGCTGAGCGTGATGGCGGTGGCGGTGGCGCTGGAGATGTTGGCGGCGCCGGCGGGGGTGGGCTTGGCCGGGGCCTCGCGGAGCACCCGGACCACGCGGTCCAGGGCCAGGGCAACGTTCTCGGCGGCGCGCCGATGGGCGGCGGACGTGGTGTACATCTGCGAGGCGGACATCAGGATTCCGGACGTCACCACGCCGGCGGTGGAGATGATGATCATGACGGCCAGGAGTTCGATGAGCGTGAACGCGCGTGCCGACGAGCGAGCGGTGTCGCCGGGCGCGCGTGGCATCGGTGTGCGCATGGCGGAACCGTCCGCCGGGGCGCGAAGTGCCGTGGCCCCGTTGGAGGTCCGTGCGCCGGGTGGTTGCGAGCGGAGAGTCATGGCGTCAGATCCGTCACAAGTGCGCCGACGGTGTAGGACTTGGTTCCCGAGCGATCAGAGTTCCACGAAACCGTCACCTGCACGTAGCGGTAGATGTCCTGGGCCGCGACGCCGGTAGCGCTGCCGTTCTGGCTGACAAGGCCGCCGATGTTCAGCGACCATGTCATGCCCAAGGCGGTGTAAAAGGAGGAGACGGCGTCCATCCGAGCCACCAGCCCGGTGGAGGCGGTGTTCAGGTAGGCGCTGGCGTCGGCGAAGGCCGTCATGCCGAGGCTGGAACTCGAGGCGTCGGCCTCGACCTGTTCGAGCACGCCCTGGGCCAGCAACGCGGCCCGAACGTTGTTGAGCGACTCGGCCCGCGCGGTCGAGGCGTCGCGAAGCATCGAGACAGCGGGGGGCACCAGCAGCGAGACGACGATGACGGCGACGATCGCCTCGGGGAGCGTGAAGCCCCGGCGGGAGTTGGGGCGGAACCGGGTCATTTCTCGATCGCCCCCGAGAGCGCGCGGACAGTGACCGTCGCGCCGCCGGTCAGTGTCACCACGGCGTCGGCGGTGAGCGAACCCTGGAGCTTGCCGTTGGCCAGGCGCGCCTGCGGGGTTCCGGTGTAGTCGAACCAGACGGCGGTGTCGCCGCTGGGGGTGGTCGAGACGCTCTGCACCGACGCACCGGCGAAGGCCGAGCCGACGACAAGGGTTGAGTCGGCGTCGGTCGATCCGGTGACGCCGGGCATGGGTGTCGGGGCGTCGCCGTCGCTGACGATGCGCTGCATCTGCAGCGTCTGCGCGGTGAGGTCGAAGCGGAGCCCTGCGGGCTGGCCCGTGCTCATGGCCCACGCGCGGGCGAGCAGCAGGCGGCGCTCGACCTCATTGCCGAGCGCGGCACGCCGGGTCGCGGTGAGTGTTCCCAGGGCCGGGATCGCGGCGATGGCGAGGGCGCCCACGATCGCGATGACGGCGACCAGCTCGATCAGGGTGAACGCGCGTTGGCGGCGTGCCTTGCTCATGGTGAACAAACAGGGGCACGCGGCGAGCCGCGTGCCCCGTAGGAGTTTCGGATCGGGAGCGGCTTACAGCTTGTTGGCGGTGATGAACGCGCCGGTGCTGTCGGTCACTTTGGTGGCGGTCGAGTCGTTGGCGTAGAACGTCGCGGCAGGAGTTGCCAGCGTGTTGTCGACGTAGTACTTCCAGCCCGACGCGGCGTTGCCGGTCGTCACGGTACGGGTCCCCGCGGCGGCCTCGGTGGAGGTGGCGGCGCTGACCGTGGTCAGCCCGTTGTAGGGGTTCGCTGGGAAATCTTCCTGCAGCACGGTGCCGCGTGTGGTCAACTGGGTGAGCGTGGGGTAGGCGGCGGTGCCGGCGACCGACTGGTCGGCGAAGTACTGGGCGATGCCGGTGCGCACGCCGCCGAGAACGCCCTGGAGCGCCGCGGACTTGGCGCGGGCCGAGTAGTCCAGGTACTTGGGGAACGCGATGCCGGAGAGGATCGCGAGGACGACAATGACGGCGATCAACTCGACGAGCGTGAAGCCGGCGTTGCGACGATTCTTCGAGGCGCGCATGGGGTTCTCCTTCGGAACGGGCTGCCGCACACCGGGTGCGTGCAGGGAGAGACTCTTCTCGGAGTATCAGGTCCAGTTTCAAACACCGGGTACGTGTCCCGCGTGTCATCGGACAGATATGGTCACTGCATGAGACTGACCATGTTCCACATGGGCAGGAAGATCGCGAGGGCCACCACCATGACCACGCCGGTGAGCAGCGCGATCAGAACGGGCTCGATGACGGTCGAGGCGTTTTTGACCATGTGCTTGGTCTCACGCCCGTAGTGGCGTGTGATGATGGCGCACATCTTGGTCAGCTCGGCGGACTCCTCGCCGGCACGGAGCAACTGCTTGACAAACGGGGGCAGATAGGCGCACTGCTGGAGCACATCACCGAGGCGTCCGCCGCTCTTGACCTGCCGGATCATGACCTCGGTATCTCGCAGCATCATGGGCCGTCCAGCGGCCTTTCCTGCCATCTGCAGGGCGTCGATGAGTCCCAATCCGGACGAAAGGCACAAGCCGAAGACCGCGGCGAACCGTCCGACGGCCAGACCCGTGAGGATCCCGTTGAGAAAGGGGACCCTGTGCAGGCATCGGTCCAAGGCGGCGCGGACTTTCGGCACCCCCCTCAACAGGTGAACGCCGATAACCAGTACAACGGCTGCGCCGAGGTACGCGTACCAGTATCCCCTGACGGAAGTACCGACGGCGTCGAGCGCCTCGGTAAGGACCGGCAGCTTGACGCCGCGCGAGCGGAACATCTCCGCGAACTTCGGCACGACGAACGTGATCAGGAAGCCGGTTCCGAGGAACAGCGCGATCACGACGGTGACGGGGTACATGAGCGCGCCCTTGACCATGCGGCGCATCTCGGTGGCGTCCTCGGTCTGCTCGGCCAGGTGGCCAAGCACCTTGATCATGTTGCCGCCGGCCTCGGCGGCGCGGACCGTCTCGATGTAGACGTCGCCGAAGAGGTTGCGGTGGCGCGAGAGCGAATCGGTGATGTTCTTGCCGCCCTGCACGGCACCGGCGATATCGAGGACCACCTTGCGGAAGGAGGGGTTCGGTTCCTGCTGCGCGATCGAACCGAAGCACTCAACGACCGGGATCCGTGCCTCGAGCAGGACGCTGAGCTGGTAGGTGAAATGGGCGATGTCCTGGGGCCGGATGCGCCGACGCACGCGGTCCATCAGGCCCACGCGGTCGGCGTCGGCGCCCTCGGTGATCCTGGTCGGGGTCAGTCCCGTGGCGGCGATGCGCCGGTAGGCGTCCTGGCGCGAGGCGGCCTTGATCACGCCCGCCGCGGCGGCGCCGGCCTTGTCCACCGCGCGGTACGAGAAGGAGAACTGGCTCACGCGGCGAGCCTCCGTGGCGCCGGCTCGCACTCGTCAAGGTCGAAGGTGGCCACCGCCTGGGCGACCTCGTCGAGAGAGGTGATACCGGCGCGGGCCTTGTTCAGGCCGTCGCGCCACATCGGGGTCATCCCCTCGCGTGCGGCGGCGGTGGCGAGCTGGGCGCTGGTGGCGCCGCGCTCGATTTCCATCGCCAGCGACGGCGTCAGACGGAGCAGTTCGTACAGGCCGGTGCGGCCGCGGTAGCCCGAGGACGAGCACCGGGAGCAGCCCTGGCCCGCCATGAACTTGTCGTCCGTGCCTGAGACGCCAAAGCGGCGAAGAAGAACCGGATCAGGCGTGACCGGTGCGGCACAGTCGCGGCAGACGCGGCGCACGAGGCGCTGGGCCATCACGCCGAGCACGGCGCTGGTGATGACGAAGCTGGGCACGCCGAGGTCTTTCAGTCGCGCGATCGCGCCGGCGGCGTCGTTGGTGTGCAGCGTGCTCAGGACGAAGTGGCCCGTCAGCGACGCCTGCGTGGCGATCAGCGCCGTCTCGGCGTCGCGGATTTCGCCCAGCAGCACGATGTCGGGGTCTTGGCGCAGGATGGATCGCAGGGCCCCGGCGAAGGTCATCCCGATCTCGGGGTTGGCCTGCACCTGGCGGATGCCGTGCATCCGGATTTCCACCGGGTCTTCGATGGTGATGATGTTGCGGTTGGGGGTGTTGAGCTTCTTGACGGCGGTGTAGAGGGTGCTGGTCTTGCCCGAACCGGTAGGGCCGGTGACCAGGAGCATGCCGTGCGGGTGTTCGATGATCTTTTCAACGCCCCCGATGGCGTCCTCGGGCATGCCCAGGTCCGCGAAGTCGAGGATCTGCCCGTGAGGGCGGAGCAGGCGCATCACGACGTTCTCGCCGCAGACCGTTGGGATGGTCGAAAGGCGGATGTCGAGGGTCTCGCCGCGGGAGGTGAAGCGGAACTTGCCGTCCTGGGGCCGACGGGTCTGGGTGAGGTCGAGGTTGGCGACGACCTTCAGGCGTTGCACGAGCCCTGCGTGGGCGTTGAGGGGCGGGCTCTGGCGCGATTGCAGCTCGCCGTCGATGCGGTAGCGGAGCTGGAGTTCGTGTTCGCAGGGCGAGATGTGGATATCCGAAGCGCCGGCGGCGGCAGCGTCGGCGATGATCTGGTTTACGGCGGCCACGATGGGCTCGTCGCCGGTGGTCAGGTCGCGTGAGACGGCCTGAGCTTCGGGCGCCTCGGCGTCGGGGCCGGAGGCGAGGCTGTAGGCCTTGCTCATCAGGCCCGCGAGTGCCTCGGGCACGCACAGGACCGGCTCGATCTCGCCCTTGAAGATCTGGCGGAGCTGGTCAATCGCCTTAATGTTCAACGGGTCGGCCATGCCGACGGTGACCACGGACTCCTGCACGAACAGCGGGAAGGCCTGGTGCTTCTCAGAGACCGAGCGGGGCAGAAGGCGGGCGTTATTGATGTCGACGTCGTAGCACGACAGGTCCACGAAGGGGACCTCGAGCATGCTGGCGCGCACCAGGCCGATGTCGCGTGGCGACACCAAGGCCTGCGTCACCAGGGCCTCCTCCACCCCGACGCCTTTCTCGGACGCGGTGCGCTTGGCCTGCTCGATCTGAGCCAGCGAGAGCAGCCCCTCGTCGACCAGCGAGCGCAGCAGGTATTCAGCGGTGTTCAGCACGGGGCGCCCTCCGCGTGGGCGGGCTGGCCGGCAAGAATCGCCTTCACCTGGGCCTCCAGCGAGGGCGTGCGGTCGGTGAACGCGGTCCCGAGCAGGTAGGTCGGCTTGCGGTCGATCATCGTGACGCGCTGGACGCGGACATAGGAATCCAGGCGCGGGCTGGCGAGGTTGCCCGCGGCGTCGAGGATCCGCACCCGCAGCAGGGCGCCCCGCGGGTAGAAAACACCGGTCCTGGCGCCGAGGCCGCCGGCGCCGAGGTCGACCACGGTGCACGGTGCGCCGGTTTCGCTGATGCCGGACTCGCCACTGAAGCGCACGCGACCGCCCGCGAACCCTTCGACGCCGATGACCGGCGCCGGGTGCGCGCCGAGTCCGATGATCGCGGTCAGCGTGAGCTGGTGGCGATCATGACGACGGACTGTCAGACCGAAGTCGCTTGACATCTCTGCTGCGGCCTCCGCGCGCGGGGGGAGTGTGGCTTATGGGCCTGAATGGCGGCCTATCGGTGTCATCGGACGTTGCGGCGCACGGGTGAAGTGCGCCAATCGTGTCCGCGCACCAGGCAACAAGGCGCCAGTCTTGTCACGGGGTTATCGGTCGCCAACGGACCGCCTGCGCGGCACGGTGCGTTATGCCCGCTAGGGCGCGATAGATCATCCGATGCCCAGGCCGGCCTCGCTACGGGCCCCCGGGGCTCCGGCGTCTCAACTCGGCGTGGCCCGGGTGAGCGCGACGCCCGACCTGCGGGCCGCGCCGAGAACTTCCAGCATCACCTCGTGCTTCACGCGGAGCTCATCGGCGGGGGCGGGGGCCTCGATCAGCATGCTCAGCAAAAGTTCGATACCCCCGGGTCCGAAGTCGTGCGCGCGGACATCGGTGTAGCCGGGGACGCTCTTGGGATGGTTCGACGCGGCGCGTCGCGCCTCGTTGCAGAAGGCGTCGATCTTCTCCGGCGGGGTGTCGAAGGGCAGCACAACGCGGTCGCTATAGCGCCGGCGGGCGCGCGGGCCCAAGTTGTCGACCGAGGCGCGCATCACGGTAGCGTTGGGGATCGTGACGAGCGAGTCGGCGAACGTCCGCACACGCGTGGAACGGAAACTGATGTTCTCGACGCTGCCCTCGATATTTTCGATCTTCACCCAGTCGCCGACCCCGAAGGGCTTGTCCATAATGACGCTGAAGGTGCCGAAGATGTTCTCGAGCGTGCCTTTGGCGGCGATGGCCACCGCCGCGCCGGCAAGGCTGACGCCGGCCAGAAGCGAGGTGACGGGCAGGTTCAGGCTCTCTGCGATGAAGACGAGGCCCAGGGCCAGGATGAAGAGCTTGACGGTTCGAGCGACAAGGGGGACCAGCAGGCCTTCGGCGCCGGTGTCGTGCTGGTCGCCGGGTCGGCGTCGGTAGGCCTCGGCGACCAGGTCGACCACGCGGTACGCCGACCATACCGTGGCCACGAGCGCGAAGGCCTTGGCGGCGGTCCGGAGGATGCTCTCGGCGGCCAAAGGCAGGTCGAGGGCCGGGAGCAGCGAGTATGCCAGCAGCCCGCCGGCCAGCAGCCCCAGCGGGCGCACGGTGCGCTTCACCATGTCGGGGCCGACGAACTGCTGCACGCCCTTGAGCACCGTTGCGCCGGCGCGCCCGGCCAGAAGTCGCTCGGCGAATACTCGCGCCGCCAGGCGGACCAGCGCGTCCAGCCCCACCGCCAGGAGCAGAAGCAGGAACAGCCCGATCCACTTGTACAGCCGCAGGCCCAAAAACGAGCGATCTACCACCCAGTCCGCCCCGGCCCCGCGGAGCAGGAGCGCCGCGGAGCCCTCGGAGGCGAACACCTGCGCGTAGACGGCGTCGAGATCGCTGAGCGTCTCGCCTCCGATGCGCCAACCGTCGTTGGTGGGCTTAAAGGTGAGACGGAACGATTGCCGCCCGTCGTTGAGCAGCACCTCGCGCCCCGTCCACGGGCTTGCCGGTGAGCCAGGTTGATCGTGCGCGGTCTGTCGCTCGACGGCAGCCACGGCGTTGAAGTGGCGGAGCAGCCGCGCCAACTGGTCGGCTGCCTCGGTCCGCGCGTCGCCGAGGATCAACGCCCCGCTGCCGGAAAAATCGATGCACCCGAGCATGAGGTCCCGCGCCCCCGGTGAGCGGGTGTCGCGCCAGCCGGCGTTGAAATCCAGGAACGCCTGGAGCACGTGCAGAGGGGTGGGGTGAGCCGGTTCGGCCCTGGTCGGCGCCGTCGCGGCGTTGGCGGGGCCCGCCAGCCCGGCCGGTGGTCCGGACTGCGCCAGGGCCCCCACGGCGGCGATGATCAGTGCAATCGAGACCAGTACATGGCGCGAAAGTCGGTGCATGGGGATCGATGATACGAACCGAATCGGCGATCCGGACGCTCCGGCCGTCCGAGGCGTGACGCCAGTTCGTACACTCCGCTCCCCCGATGAACGCCCCGCCGCAAAACGCCAATCCGTACCCCTGGGTGACACCCGGCTGCAAGCCGCTGGGTGCGCTGGTGGGCCCCGAGTCCACGATCTTCCGAGTGTTCGCCCACGCCGACAGGATGATGGTGCGGTTGGTGCACCCCGGCACGCTGGCGCTCATCGAAGCCGAGATGGCCCCGGACTATTCCGACCCCGGGGTGTGGGAAGCGGAGGTGTCCGGCGACCTGCGCGGCTGGACGTACTCGTTCACCTTGGCGCGGGGCCGCGAGGTTCTCGCCGACATCGTGGACCCGTGGGCGAGGCTGGTCCGCTGGGGCAGGGGCGTGGTCTTCCAGGACGGCACGCCGGTGACGGCACGCCCGGCGCTGGAGCCCTGCGACGCGGTGATCTACGAGATGCACGTGCGCGATTTCACCCGGGACCCCTCGTCGGGCGTGCGCCACGATTGGCGCGGCAGGTACCTGGGACTAACGCAGCGCGGAACGCGGTACAACGGCACCTCGGCGGCCACCGGGCTGGACCACCTCCTGGAACTGGGCGTCAACGTGGTGCAGTTGATGCCTGTTCACTCGTTCTCGCTGCCTTACCACCCGGAGTACGAGTGGGGCTACATGCCCATGGACTACAACGCACCGCACGAGGGCTACGCGGCCGGGGTGGAGCTTGACGCGCCGATCAGAGAGTTCAAGCGGCTGGTGTCCACGCTGCACGAGAACAGGGTCCGCGTGACGCTCGACGTGGTGTACAACCACACGTTCGAGCGGTTCGCCGGTACGCCGGGGGCCGACACCGACGGTCGCCCCGCGCCGGCGCGGCTGCGGTCGTTCATGGCGCTGGCGCCCATGGAGTACTTCAGGTTCGGCGCCGACGGCGCCCCCAGCAACGGTTCGGCGTGCGGCAACGAGTTCCGGTCAGACTCGACCATGGGGCGGCGGTTCATCGTCGAGAGCGTGAAGTACTGGGTGCACGAGTTCGGCATCGACGGCTATCGCTTCGACCTGATGGGCCTGATCGACCGCGACACCATGGCGATCATCGCCGACGAGCTGCACAGGATCGATCCGAGCATCATGGTCTACGGCGAGCCGTGGGCGGGCGGCCCGACGCCCATCGAGGTCAACTCCAAGGGCAAGCAGCGGTCGCGCGGCTGGGGCGTCTTCAATGACGATCTGCGTGACGCGCTGCGGGGCGACGTGTTCAAGCCGAAGATGCCGGGGTTCCTGGCCGCGGGCGAATCGTGCGAGCCGAAGGTGATCGATGCGGTCAAGGCCGGCATCGGCGGCGCGGTGACCAGCTTTGCCGACAGCCCAGCGGAGACAATCAACTACATCGAGTGCCACGACAACCACACGCTGAGCGACCGGCTCGGGCTGTCGACCGCCGAGCGCAAGGGCGTCACCGTGGCCGACCGCATGAGGATGAACCGGCTTGGCGCTCTGATGCTGCTGACCAGCCAGGGCACGCCGTTCATCCACAGCGGCCAGGAACTGGGGCGCGGTAAGCAGGGCCACGACAACACCTACAACCTCGGTGACGAGGTGAACAACATCCCCTGGGCGCTGAAAGAGCAGAACCACCGGCTCTTTGACTACTACCGCGCCCTGATCAGGATGCGGCGCGAGCACCCGATGTTCAGGCTGCGCACCAAGGAGTCGATCGCGGCGGCGGTGAGGTTTGTCGACGGTTTGCCCGGCGGCGTCGTGGGGTACACGCTGGACGATCCGACCGGCGCGGACCCGTGGCGGCGTGCGGCGCTGTTCTTCAACGGGGGAGGGAAGAGCGTGACGGCGACGCTGCCGCCGGGCGCGTGGCGGGCCGTCATCGAGGACGGGCACTTTGTGCCGCTCGCACCGGAGAAACGGGCGGTGGCTACCGGCAAGATCGAGATCGGTCCGCACGCCGGCAGCGTGCTGTATCAGGAGCGCTGAGCGTCGGCGCGGTGACCAGACCGGGCAACGGACGCGAGCTCGATCAGGAGCCAGCACGCCAGCGCCGGGATGATCCACCAGGCCTGGGTGTCCAGGCGCTCGATGCTCCTCATCAGCAGGTCGGCGACCGTGCCCTTGCGCAGCCCCTTGAGCAAGCCGATCACCGGGTGGGGACGCATCAGCGCGCGGGCGGCGGGCGTGCGGAGCCACGCCGCGCCGTGCTCGCCCTTGGCCGCCGCTTTGAGCACCGTCTTGTCGGCCTGCTCGCCCAGCTCGATGACGGCGTCGGCGCCAGCGCGACCGGTGATGCCCAGGGCGAATGCGCCGCGTGGTGATCGCTCGGCGAACCGGGCCATGGCGCTGATTTCCGCCGGAGAGTCGGCGAGGCGGAGCAGCCGGATCGCGCCGCCGGGCGAGGCTCGCCTGGCCAGCGACGCGGTGTCCGCCAGAACCCGGGCGGCTTCGGCGCTCCGCCCGCCGCGGAGCATGAGCTTGAGCTCGTCCACCAGACGCGTCGAGAGCGCCCCGGCCTTGCGGGCCACCTTGAGCACGGAGGGGGCCCAGTCGATCTCCGGGGCCAGCGTGGTGACAACGCCGGCGGCGGAGAGCAGGAGGATTAGCTCGTCGGCGTCGTTGTCGATGAGCAGCTTGGTGCCCTGAATGAGCAGGTCGCGGATGTCGCCGACGACGAAAAGGTCCGCGCCGACCGCGCCGATCAGGCCCTCCAGCGTGTGGCCCTGCCCGCTGACGGCGCCGATGCCCACTTCCCTGGCCCGCCGGAGCCAGCTCGACTGCTCATCGATGACCTCCTGCTTCTGCTGCGCAAGCTGCCCGAGCCGATCGGGCCCCAGGTCGGCGTCGGTGAGCCCGGCGTCGATGATGCTCAGGGCTTCGGTGTAGCGCCCTTCCTTTCGGAGCTTGCCCGATTCGGCGAGATAGTCGTAACCCGGCAGAGAGGCGAGCTGCAGGCGTGCAAGCCGCTGGGCGGTATCGGACACAAAGAGGGCCAGCAGGACGCTCGCCGCCGCGATGCGCAGCAGCGCCCAGCGGCGGCGCCAGAGTGAGCCGATGATCCGTGCGCTGTTCACGGGCGGGCCTCGGCGAATCGGACCTCCACGCTGACGCGCTCGCCGGCGACGGCGCGGACGAGCTGCGCGACTTGTTGGCGCGTCGCGTCTTCGATCTGCCTGGCGTCGTCGGGTTTGACGGTCATGTTGCGGGCGGCTTCGTACAGCCCGCGCCGGGCCACGCCAAGGTGATACTCGCCCGCCATGCTGCGGAGCCTCAGCCAGCCGGTGGTCACCTCGACCTTCTCACCCTCTCCCAGCACCTCGGTGGCCAGTCGGGTCGGCGGGGGTACGGTGACGACCAGCGAGCGCCCGAACGGGTCGGCGCTCAGGGCGTTGTCGGCGAGGTTCGAGAGGTCGGTGCCGAACAGGATTCGCACGGGCGCCCTCACGGTCGCGGCGACGTCGCCACGCCAGCTCTCGCTTGAAGACTGCGCGGTGACGGTGGTTTGCAGTTCGATCGTGACCAGCTTCGCCGCCCGCACCGCTTTCAGCACGCCGGCCTCGACGCGGACGCCGGCGCCGGCGAGGGGAGCGTCAGAGAGGCTCGCCTGGCGGATCGAGTTCTCCTGCCAGCGGAGCACGCCGGCGAGGCCGGCGAACAAGGCCGCACCGATCAGGAGCGTCCATGGGTTGAAGCGCCGCTTGGGCGGTAGGTTCGGTTCGCCGTCCATGCTTCCAAGATCGGTCCGTGCCGCCCGGCGGGAACAAGCCCGGCGGGACGGGTCAGTCTGCGTCGCACCGGGGTGCGTCGCCGCGCTCTTCCAGCCACTTCATTTGGATCGTCTCGAGGATCTTTTCGTTGACCGGGTGCCCCGGTCGTTCGGAGAAACCGGGGAGAGCCTCGACCAGCTTTCGAAGTTCGGTGAAGCGGATGCCCAGTGGTTCGATGTGCGGGTGAGCCTCCGCGAGTTCCTCGGCGATGAGGTCAACGTCCAGCCAGTGGAAAGAGGGGGGAGGCATGGCTTGGAAGGGATCAAGGCAGGCCGGCATCGAGGCATCAAGTAGAAGGTCCTGGTCCTCGGTCATTCATCTCTAGTGCGGTACTTCCTTGACCGCGTTGCGGTTCCACGCGGGGACGCGCACCACAATGGGGCCGTCGCCCACGATGGTGCACTGGCAACTCAGGCGGCTGTTGCGCTGCAGGGCGGGCGCCTCTTCGACGCGGTCTTCCTCGGCCTCAGTGGACTCCGAGAGCTGGTCCATGCCCTGCTCGATGTAGACGTGGCAGGTTGAGCACGCGCACACGCCGCCGCAGGCGTGCTCGATATTGACGCCGCCCTCGACGGCGACCTCCAGCAGGTGCTCGCCCTTGGCGGCCATCATCTTCCACTCGGCCTTGCCGGTGCCGGTGAGGCTCTCGGGGTCCTCCACGATGAATGTGACGGGGACGGTCTCGGGGCCATGGTCGTGATCGGAGTGTCGCAGGTGCATCCGGGGTTTCCTGGTTCTGGGCGTGCGATGTTAGGCGTCGGCGGGCGCCGTGATCGGAGCGGCCCGCGGCTCGTGCAGCACCTTGATGGAACGCCACGCCCCGCTGCGCCAGCGCCAGGCAACGCCCAGGGCGAACAGGATGATGTAGGCCGCCGCGGCGATCCAGGGCCCCAGGCTTTCCCACTGCGGGCAGAGCACCGTCAGGGCCTTGCCGCCTCCGATGATCACGGTCCAGGACAGGAACATGGTCATGACGCCGGGCCACAGGGTGTCGCCGGCGCCGCGGAGGGCGCCGATGATGGTGATGCCCACGGCGTCGAACACCTGGAACGTGGCGGCGAGGATGAGCAGGTTGGAGGCGATGGGGATGACCTGTTCCGGGCCGTCGGCTCCTGGATGGCCTGCGTGACCGGCGAGCAGCGCCGCGAGCGGATGCCGGAAGACGACGAAGCCGGCCGCGCACAGCGTCATGTAAACCAGCGTGACCTTGATCCCCAGGAGGGTGCGGTGCTCGGCGAGGTCGTAGCGCCCCGCGCCGATGCACTTGCCCACGATCGCGGCGACGGCGTTGCTCATGCCGACGGCGGGCATGAACGACAGCGACATGTAGCCCAGGGCGATGACGCCGGCGGCGTTGTGGGCCGGGCCGAACTGGGCCACCAGGACGGTCATGAACGCGCCCCAACACACCATCTCGCTGCCGAACATCAACCCGGCGGGCCAGCCCAGCTTCAGAATCTCGCGGATGTGTCGGACACACGGGCGCCAGGCCATGTGTGTTCCGAGTTCGTGCCGGTAGCGCGGTGAGAGGAAGAACGCCAGCGGGATGAGGAGTTCCATCGTCGCCGCGACGACGTTCGCCACCGCCGAGCCGGGGACGCCCCAGGCGGGCAGTCCGAACCGCCCCAGCACCAGCCCCCACGTGAGGAACACATTGGCGACGTTGCCCACCAGCACGCCGACAAGCGGGATGAGGGTGCGGTGCATCCCGAAGAAGTACTGGTGCAGGGCGCGCCCGGGCAGCGTGATGATGAGCCCGACGATGAGAACTCTGGCGTAGGAGACCTCCAGGTGCGCGACGGTTTCGCTGGCCTGGGCCGCGCCGCACGCCTGACGAACGGCGTGGAGAATGTCAGGAAGAAACAGCGCAAGGGGCAGGTAGAGCACGCACCAGACGATGGCGACAAACCACGCGGCGTTCCAGGCGTAGGCGGCGCCGTCGCGGGGGCGGCCGGCGCCGAAGTTCTGGCTGACAAAGGTGGAAACGACACCGATGATCCCCATGACGGCGCTGGCGGGGACCCACGCGATCATGCCGCCGTTGCCCGCCGCGGCGATCTGCTCGACGCCGAGCTGGCCGCAGAAATAGCGGTCCACCAGCGTCATGACGGGCATAGACGCCATCGAGAGCACCGTGGGCATGGCGACGCGCAGCATCTCCGCCAGCGGTGAGCGCGCGGGATCGGCGGGCCCGGTTTGGAGAATCGGCTGGCTCAATCGAGGGCGGGAGTGTAGGAGCTACGCGAGCGAGAACCCCGGCCACGGAGCGTTGTCGATCAGGCGCACCTTCCCGCACAGCGCGGCGGCCAGGACGCGCCCGGGGCGGTCGGGCCGGACCGGGCCCAGCGACTGGGCGTCGCGGACCGCGACGTATTCGGGGATCAATCGGGTGGCGAGCAGCACTCGGCGTCCCGCCGTCTCGGCCTCGCCGGGGTCTGTGAACCGGCCCGCTTCGACGAGGGCGCGGGCCATGGCCGGCGCGCGGCGCCTGTCCTGCGGGGAAAGCAGCGCGTTTCGGCTGCTCATGGCCAGACCGTCGTGCTCGCGAACCGTCGGGTGCGGGACAATCTGGAGGTCGGGTATCTCACGGGCGGCCATTGCGCGCACGACGGCGAGCTGCTGCCAGTCCTTCTCGCCGAACACGGCCTGGAGCGGGCGGGTCAGCTCGAACAAGCGGAGGCAGACCTGGCACACACCGGCGAAGTGGCCGGGACGGTGGGCGTCTTCGAGCGCCGGCTCGGCGGCGGCGGGCGGCAGCGGGGGAACGCGGGCGAGGGCACGGTCGCCGCCGGGATAGACCTCTTCAACCGCAGGGGCGAACAGGCACGAGGCGCCCGCGGCGCGGCAGACCTCGATGTCGGCGTCGAGCGTGCGCGGGTATCGGGCCAGGTCGCCCGGGTCGATGAACTGCGTGGGGTTCACGAACACCGTGACGACGACAGGGAGCGAGCGCGGTTCGGCGAGGCTGGCGGCGCGCCGGATCAGGGCCGCGTGACCGTCGTGCAGGGCGCCCATGGTCGGCACCAAGACACCGGCGTGGAACGGGCGCAGCTCGCTGCCGAGGGTGACAACGCGCACGCGGGCCTCACTTGCTCTTGGCCTGGACCTGACGCAGGAACTCGGATTCGGCCTGCTCGTACTTCCTGAAGGAGGCGTCGAGGTTGTTCAGAAGCTCTTGAACGCTCTTGTCGCCTGCTTTCAGCGACCCACCGTCGGACAGGCCCTTGAGCGCCTCGGCGGAACTGGACAGGTCAGAGACGGCCTGGGCGTACGCGCGGGCGGAATCGTAGAGCAGCTCGAACTCGAGGTCGCGCTTGTCGGGGCGGTAGATGAGCCGCCAGGGAGATCGTCGGACCTCAGCGAGCGTGGCGGCGAGCTGGTCGGCGCTGAGGCGCAGCTTGGCCAGGGCGGTGCGGACCACGGGCGTCTGCTCGCCCAGCAGGCTGTTCACCTTGTCCAGCGCCGCGACGGCCTTGTCGCGTCCCTTGGAGAGAAGGTCCTCGACGAGCGGTTCGACCGTGCCCTTGAACCAGTCGGCGCCGTCGTTGATCTTCTTGCCGAAGGCCTCGGCGTCGATGCTGGTCTGCCTGGCGTGAGCGATGAACTCGTTGATCGACGCCTCGTTCTCGTTGATGACCTTCTTGGCTTTGGCCAAAAACTCGCCCGCGTCGGTCGCGCCCGCCTTGATCTTCTCCGTGATTTCGGGCACGTCCTGCTCCATCAGCTTCTTGCCGCTGCGGGTCATGACGTCGAAGTCGCTGTACCAGACCTCGCGCTTCTGCTTGAAGACGTCGGCTTCGGTGTTGGCTTTGGCGGCGAAATCGTCGGCCTTGGTGATGAAGGACTCGGCCCTGTCGATGATGGTCTGGACCTTCTGTTTCTGCTCATCGCCGTAACCCGCAGCGGCGAGGAAGCCCGGCGGCGCGAGGCGACCGGGGATGATGTCGGCCTCGGTAAGCGCCGGTGCGGCGGGGTCTCCAAGGTTGATGAAGTTCAGATTGCTGGCGGAGCCGAGCAGCGCGGTTTCGAGGAATGCAACGGCGCCCTGGTGCAACGGCGCCTCCTTTTCGCTGATCTTGATCTTGACCTCGATGGTTGAGACGCTCCCGTTTTCGAGGATGGGGCGGACGGAATCTACCGAGCCGATCTTCAGCCCGCCCATCCGCACCTCGGAGCCTTTTTTCAAGCCGGTGACGCCCTCGGTGATCGCGAACCGCACCGTGCGCGAAGTCTTGCCGACCATTTCAAGCAGGCCGCCCAGAAGCGACACGGCGATTACCGAGGCGACGATCGCCGCCAGGAGCAGCCCGCCGGCCAACGCGTTGTTTCTTGAGCCTCGCCCCATCGATGACCTCGCGGATCTCCAAAGCCGACCGCGGCACGTCCGGTGCCGGGGAGGCGGGCAGATTGATCGCTGGGCGGGCTTTGGTCAAGCGGCCCGGGCTGGCGGACGGGCCCGTGCCTTACTTTGCCCGGTACTTGAACTCCTGCCCGCCGATCGAGGCCTCGAACATGGCGCCGGAGGTGGGCATGACGAAGACGGCGACCCCTTCCCGGTAGTCCGCCGCCGCGGCGCTGCCCGACTTGGCGAGCACCGCCGAGGCATTGCCGCTGAACTTGGTGCGCCCGATCTTGAAGTCGGAGAACGCGGTGGCGTTCTGGAAGAACACGATCTCGCTGAAGCTCTGACCCCCCAGTTGGGCGCCGACGGTGATCTGGGCAAGCTCGGCGAAGCCCACATGGCCGCCGTGCTCGTACACCACCCCGCCCTTGCCGTGAGCCGCGCCGATCCCCGCGGCCCCCTTGGTCACCTCGGGGAACACGGCGTAGGCGTACGACTCGTTGAGGAACTTCCTGATGGAAGGGTCGCCGGACTCGAAGCGTCGGATGGTGCTGTCGCTCCGGGACACGAAGTAGGAGTCGTCCGACGGGTTGCCCTCGGACTCGCGGTACGTCGAGCAGGCGGTCACGCCGGCGGCGACAAGGGCGGTCAGGACGAGGCCGGTGGATGTTTTGGTCATATCCGCAGTGTACCGGTTGGGGCCACGCACGGTCGGGCGCCGACCGGCGTTTGGCTGGAACGACTCCAGCGGGTCCAGCGGGGGGCCGGTTGCCGGTGGCCTAGGACTGTCGCTCTTCCTCGGCGATCCGGGCGATGTGGCGCGCGAAGGCCTCGTCCTCGCCCTTAAGCAGCTCGGGCAATGCGGCGCGGAAGTCGGGGCGCCGGCACCAGTCGCGCATGTAATCCTCCCACGACATCCACAGGCGCCTGGTCTGAGGAGGCATTTCGTCCTCGTACACGAGGATGAACGCCCGTTCGAACAGCGCGATCAGGATGTTGAAGATGCCGAGCTTCCGCTCTTCCTGCTCGGGCGAGAGCGGGTGCAGCTCGCGGGTCCGCTGCAGGAGCCCGAGGTCCGCGTTCTCCAGGACCAGCCGCATGAACGACGTGTACTCGTCGCTGAGCCTCTGATAGATCTCTTCTTCTTCGTTCTGGCGCTCGCGCCGCTGCTCCCAGATGAACACGCCGATGGCGAACGGCAGGCCGACCACCGTCACGACGTAGCTGGCGAGTTCCCACCAATCCTTGTCGAACACAGGCACCTCCGCGTGTCGCGGGAGCATAGCCCCGCCCGCCGAGGCGTCTCAGCACCTTCCAACGTGGCAGAGGCACACGCCGAAAGTCATCGGGGTGTACGAGACGGAGGCGAACCCGGCCCCGGTGATCGCCGCGGAAAGCTCCTCCGGGGGCATGAACGATTCCACGCTGGCGGGCAGGTAGCGGTAGGCGCCGCTGCGGTCGCCGCTGATGATGGTGGCGGTGACTGGCATGATGCGGCGGGTGTACAGGTCGTTGCACCAGGCGATCAGGGGGTTGCGCGGGCGCCCGAACTCCAGCACGACGACGCGCCCGCCGGGGCGGAGCACCCGCCGGAACTCGCGCAGCGCCTGCAGCGGCTGGCCAACGTTGCGCAAGCCGAAGGCGATGGCGACGATGTCGAACGACCGGTCAGGGAACGGGAGGTTGGTCGCGTCGCCCTCAAGGTACTCCGGTGTTGGCCCGCCGAGTTCGCCTCGCCGAGGGGCCGCGGCACGCCGCGCTTCGGGTGCTTCCCCAGAGCGCAGGCCCAGCCTGACGCCGCTCTTGGAGCAGGCGATGTCCAGCATCTGCGGCGTGAAATCAAGGCCCACGATCCGTCGCGGGTTGGCCGCGGCGAAGGCCCGCGTCAGGTCGCCGGTGCCGCATGCGACGTCGAGCACGTCGTCGGTCGGCCTGACCCCGGCCAGGCGTACGGCCCGCCTCCGCCAGGCGACGTCGCGCCCGAACGAGTGCAGCCGGTTGTTGAGGTCGTAGCTCGCCGCGATGGCGCCGAACATGCGCCGCACCTTCTCGGGCTTGTCCGGGTTGGCGTGCGGGTTCGCCGTCAGCTCGCCGGTGCTCCATGCGGGGGCGTCGGGCGGCATCGGAGGTTTCGGCGTGGTGATCGACAAGGGGGAGATGCTATCCGGCACGCCGCCCGCGGATAAGATGATGAGCGTTGCGCGGGGGCCCCGCCGCGCCGGGTAACGATGAAGGAGAACCAATCATGTGCCTCAGCCGCCACGTCGCCGCCGTTCTCGTTCTGGCGGGCACCGCCGCCATGGTTTCGTGCACCAAGAACGCCGCCACCGGGAAGCGCCAGCTCAACCTGCTGGGGCGCAGCGACGAGATCAAGCTGGGCATGGACGCCGCGCCGGAAATGGTGAAGGCGTACGGGGGCGAGGTGCCCGACCAGGAGCTCCGCGATTACGTCACCCGGATCGGCACGAAGCTCGCCCAGGGCGCCGAGAAGGAGTACCGCGACCTTCCCTGGAAGTTCACCTTGCTTAACTCCGACGTGATCAACGCCTTCAGCCTGCCCGGAGGGCAGGTATTCATGTCGCGGGCGCTCATGGAGCGGATGACCAACGAGGCCCAACTCGCGGGTGTCCTGGGGCACGAGATCGGGCACGTCACCGCCGAGCACGTTGACCAGCGCATGGGCCGCCAGGGACTGCTTCAGATCGGCGCGGCGATCGGAGGCGCCGCCGCCGGGTCGCAGTACGGCCAGTACGTCGAGGCCGGCATCCTGCAGGGAGGCGGCCTGTACGCGCTGAAGTTCGACCGAGGCGAGGAAACCGAGGCCGACCACCTCGGCGTGCGGTACATGGTCCGCGCGGGCTACAACCCCAAGGCCCAGATCGAGGTGATGCAGATCCTGAAGCAGGCCTCCGGCAAGGGCGGCGGGGCGGAGTGGACCAGTACCCACCCCCTCCCCGACACGCGCATCAAGGACCTCACGGGGTTTGTCAGGAAGAAGTACGCCAAGCAGGCCGATGACCAGGCGGCGTACGGCTTCCACGAGAGCGAGTTCCGACCCTACCTTGACCGGCTCAAGCGGCTCCCGCCGGCGCCGAAGGCAGCGGGCGGCTGAACTTCCTGCCCTCAAGCGATTGAGTTCGTGGCCCTGAGCGACCGCAGCCGGCAGCCCGCCGCTTCCAGTGTGTCCCGGACCGCCTGTGCGATCGCCACCGCGCCGGGGGTGTCGCCGTGCACACAAATGGTCTCGATACCCGGTGTCAGCACCCACGAGCCGTCGACGGCGCGGACGCGGGCGTCGCGCACGATGGACAGGGCCTGCGCGGCGGCCGCGCCGGGGCCCGGCACCAGCGAGCCCGCGAGCGCACGTGACCGCAGCGTTCCGTCGGGTTCATACGACCTGTCGGCGAACGCCTCGGCGACGGCGCGGAGCCCCATCGTGCGCCACAGTTCGAGGCAACCGGCGGCGCCGGCGAATGGCCCGATGACCACAGCGTCCGGCGTCGCGTGCAGCACCGCCGCGCCGAAGGCCCGAGCGACGGGCTCGCGGGCCGCGCAGGCGTGATACAGCGCCCCGTGGGGCTTGACGTGCCCGATTGTCCCACCCAGCTCGACCGCCACACGCCGCAGCGAGGAAACCTGTTGGAACACCGAGTGTTCCAGCGCGGCGGCGTCCATCGCCAGTTCGTCGCGGCCGAAGCGGGCCCGATCCGGATAGCCGGGGTGCGCGCCGATGCCGACGGGAACGGTGCGGGAGAGAGCCGCCCGCACCGCGGCGCGCATGGTGGCCTCGTCGCCTGCGTGCCCCCCGCAGGCGATGTTGGCCGACGTCACGATGTCCATGAGCATCCGGTCGGCGTCGTCGCCCAGCCCTTCGCCGAGGTCGCAGTTGAGGTCGATGGTGCGGGCAGTGTCGGGCATAGCTCGGTCTGGAAGACGGGATTCACCGCGGAGGTCGCGGAGAGCTCGGAGGGAGACCTGGGACGAGCCAGAGAAAGGTATCGGTGTTCACGCCGAGGGTCTTGTGCACCGAGGCCCATAGCCCGACGGCCTCTCCGCGATCTGCGCGGTGAATCGCCTGGGCCCGCTTGCCGGGATCACTCGATCTCCTTCCCGCGCGTTTCGGGCAGCCCCAGGATCAGGGCTGCTCCGATGAGGTAGAGCACGCTGGTCATGCCGAGCGTGGGACCCAGGCCGAACTTGCCGGAGAAGTACCCGATGCTCCACGGGGCCAGAGCGCTCGCGGCGCGTCCGGCGTTGTAGCACACGCCCTGGGCCGTGGCGCGCACGCTCGACGGGAACAGCTCCGCCAGCATCGCGCCGAAGACGCTGAAGTAACCGTGCCCGAAGAAGCCCATCAGCGGGCTCACCACCAGCAGCACGTTTTCGCTGCGGGCGTTCCAGCCGTAGACCGGTACCACGGCGGCGCACACCAATACAAACGTCAGAAACGTCGGCTTGCGCCCGAATCTGTCCGCGATGAACCCGAACGAGGCGTAGCCAAAGAACGCCCCCACCTGCGTCGCCACGATCCAGCCCGTGCTCTTTGCCAGTCCAAGCCCCGCCCCGCCCTGCTCGATCGGACGCGCCAAGTAAGTCGGCATCCAGGTGAACAACCCCCAATACGCGCAGAGCAGGACCGTGCACGAGCCGGTGGCCAGCAACGCCCTCGCCAGGTACGGCGGGCGGGTCAGGATGGGCAACGCGCCGGTCAGGCCCCGGTTCGCGGGCGCGTGCTGCTTCCACACCGCCGGCTCGTCCACGCTCCAGCGCACCCACCAGGCCACCAGTGCCGGCACGATGCCAACGACGAAGAGCGGCCGCCAGCCCCACCGCGGGATGATCAGCCCGGCCAGCAGCGCCGCCGCCAGGTATCCCAGTGCAAAGCCGGATTGCATCAGGCCGATGGCCTTTCCGCGGTGCCTGGCGGGCCAGGTCTCTGCGACGAGCACGGCCCCCGCGGACCATTCCCCGCCCATGCCCAGCCCCACCAGCGACCGCCAGAGCACCAGCTCACCGAAGCTGTGCGCAGTGGCGGTCATGGCGGTGAACACCGAATAGACCAGGATCGAGACCGTCAGCATCCGGACACGCCCGAAGCGGTCGGCCAGGAGCCCGCACAGCCCGCCCCCGATGGCGGCGAAGAAATAGGTGAACGATGCCGCCAGTCCAGCCTGAGTCGAACTGAGCGAGAACTCGGCGCGGATGCTGTCGAGCGCCAGGGCGTAGAGCATGACGTCCATGCCGTCGAGCATCCACCCCGCACCGGCGGCGAGCAGCGCCCGCCACGCGCCACCATTGACTGCGAGCAGCGAGTCGGGTTGGCTCTGTCCCGTTGCGTTCATGGTGCTGCGGGCAGCAGTCGGTCCATCTCTCGCCGCCGCTCGCGCAGCAGCTCCACACTGCGCGCGAGTGTAACGCGCTCAAAGCGCAGCTCGTCGCCGGGGCGGAGGCGCCCCAGGCGCGGGATATCCACGCTCGCCACGCACGCGATCACCGGGTAACCGCCGGTCGTTGGGTGGTCCACTCCCAGGACGATGGGGCGGCCGTCGGGCGGTACCTGGACCGCCCCCGTCATCATCGCCTCACTGAGCATCCGCCCTCCCGTGACCCCGGAAGCGCGGACCAAGTCGCGGCGGGCGGGCCCATCGAGCCGCACACCGACGCGGTCGGATTGCGTTGCGACGCGCCACGAGGCGCCCCAGAACGCGTCGGATGCGTCGGGCGAGAACAGTCGGCTCTGCGCACCATCGACCGCGCGAAGCGGGCCGGGAGCGTTCCAATCCAGAACCGCCTTCTCGACCTCGCGGGGGCGGGGCATGGCCGCAATCCGGCCCGCGACGGGCGCGCCGAGGGACAGCGAATCGCCCGCGCGGAGCGCGCGGCCGTGGTGCCCGCCGAAACCGCCGGCGAGCAGCGTGGAGCCGGAGCCCAAGACCCGCGGCACGTCAATCCCGCCGGCGACAGCCAGGTACCCGCGTGCCGAGCGGTGCAACGCGCCGACGGCGACGCGTTCACCAGAGCGGACCCGGGCCGCGGACCACGGCGTGAGATGCTCGGTGTGTCCGTCGGCCCGGCGGAGCAGTGCTTCATCCGGCGAGGCGAATCCAGCGGCCAGGCACAGAACAGTGTCCGAATCAAGCTCGAATACGCCGCCGGTCAGCGTGAACTCCAGCCCGGGCGCACCGTCATCGTTGCCGATGATGCGGTTTGCGGTCACCAACGATAGCCAATCAAAGGCGCCCCCACGCGGCACTCCGACGGCGCCCAGGCCCGTCCGGCCGAGGTCCTGCACCGTGGTCATCAGTCCGGGCTCGATCACGCGGAGGCTGGCCATCTCAGCGCTCTCCGCGCGGCTCTTGCGTGATCGATTCGGGCGGCACGGGAACAAACCTGACGCGGTCGCCGGCGCGCAGCAGCGCCGGCTCTGCGCGGGCCGGGTCGAACATGACGCTGGAGGTTCGCCCGATCACGCGCCAGCCGCCCGGCGAGGCGCGCGGGTACACGCCGGTTTGACCTCCCGTGATCGCCACCGACCCCGGCGCGACCCGGGTTCGGGGCCGATCGAGTCTGGGCACGCACAGTTCGGGCGGCACCCCATCGATGTAGGCGAAGCCCGGGGCGAACCCGAGGTGCCGCACCACGTGTTCCGCCCCGGCGTGCCGCTCGATGACCTGCTGCTCGGTCAGAGCGCACAGGCGGGCGACCTCGGGCAGGTCCGGGCCGGCGGCGCCGCCGTAGGCGACGGGTAACTCGACCACGCGGGGCGGCGCCGCATCGGTGTCGGCTTCCTTGAGCGCTTCAAGGGCCGCCGCGACCCGTGCGGCGGCGGCGTGGTGGTCGAGGACCATCGGGTCGAAGGTGACCATCACGGTCGCGGCGCCGGGCACGGCCTCGATGGAGCCGGCGAGCTTTCGCAGACGTGCCGCGGCGGCCAGTACCAGGCCGCGCGTGCGGGCCGAATCGTCGTTCCCGAGTTCCACACGGAGGTGAGAATCGGAGGCCCAGCACAGGCTCGGCGCGGGGGGGAGCATCCGCCCACTGTACCCTCGTGAGATGGCCCGGCGGGCGCACGGGTTGCCTCGTCGCCGATCATCGGTTCTGCTACGGATGATGCCGTCGATCCATCGGCCAATCCTGCGCCATCTGTTGGGACGCCCCCTGCGGCCCTGGCTGTCCGACGACCAGCGGGCCTGGCGCGGCATCGACCTGTTGGCGGCGAGCCAGCACATCGCGTCGCTGGTGGCTGGCGCGTCACGTTCACGGACCGTGGGCGTGTTGTTGCCGGCGGGAGGGGCTTTCCCCGCCGCGGCGCTGGGGGTGTGGACGCTGGGGCGCGTGGTGGTCCCGCTGAACTTCATGCTGCGCCCCGATGAACTTCAGTACGTCATCGACGATTGCGGTGCCGACACGGTCATCACGGTGTCGCCGATGCTCGCGGCGCTCGGCGAACCCCCCAGGAACGTGCGGTTTCTTGAGCTGGACAAGCTTGGACTGCACGGAGTCCCCGAGCTCCGATGGCCCGCGCCGGCGCCCAAGGACGACCTGGCGGTGCTCATCTACACCTCGGGCACCAGCGGCAGGCCCAAGGGCGTCATGCTCACGCACGCGAACATCAGCGCGAACATCCGGCAGTACAAGGCGCATGTGAACGTCGTGGAGTCGGACAAGATGTTCGGCATCCTTCCGCCGTTCCACAGTTTCGGGTTCACGGTATTGACCATGGCCCCGCTGACGATCGGCTGCACCGCCCTGTACAGCGCCAGGTTCGTGCCGGGGCGCGTGGTGCGGGCGATGCGCGAGCATCGCCCGACGATCTTCGTCGCCATCCCGTCGATGTACAACGCCTTGCTGGGCGCCAAGGACGCGCGGCCCGAGGACTTCGCGTCGCTGCGCCTGGCGGTTTCCGGCGGCGAGCCGCTTCCCATGGACGTGGCGGAGCGGTTCCACGAGCGGTTTGGCGTGCGGATCGCCGAGGGGTACGGGCTGACGGAGACGTCGCCGGCGACCAACGTGTGCCTCCCCCACGAGTACCGACCGCATTCGGTCGGGCGGACGATGCCGTTCATGCAGGAGCGGATCGTGGAGGTCGAGACAGGCCGGACGCTCGGGCCCGGCTGCGACGGCGAGATCCGCATGAAGGGCCCCAACATCATGAAGGGGTACTACAAGCTGCCGGAGGAAACAAGCGCGGCGTTCGACGCCGAAGGGTGGTTCCGCACCGGCGACATCGGGCGGTTCGACAGCGACGGGCACCTCTATATCACCGGGCGCTTGAAGGAGATGATGATCGTCGGCGGCGAGAACGTGTTCCCGCGTGAGATCGAAGAGGTGCTGAACAAACACCCCAGTGTGGGCGCCTCGGCGGTGATCGGCGTGAGAGACCCGGTTCGCGGCGAGGTGCCCGTCGCGTTCATCGAGCTTGCCGAGGGGGCCGTGTTCGACGAGACGGCGCTGCGTGGCTGGTGCCGCGACAAGCTGGCGGGGTACAAGGTGCCGCGGGACATCCGCGACGCAGGGAAACTGCCGAGGAACCCGACGGGGAAGATTGTGCGCCGGGAACTGGTCAAGCTGGTCGGCGCCGCGTAACGCCGGAGCCGTCTCAGCGCGGCACATACGCCGCGTCGAGCACCCGGGGCTTGCCCAGCGGCGTCAGCTCGTACAGCACGAGGCCGTCGAGCGACTTCCTGAAGAGCCGGCGCCCGTCGGGTTGCTCGCCGAGCGCGAGTTCGCGCGGCGAGGCGCCCTCCGACGGTCCGGCGCGGTCCATGAATACCAGCACATCATTGCCGTCAACACGGGCCATGAGTACCAGCGTGTTCTTGGTGATGATGTCGGCGTCGTAGCTGTCGCTGTAGGCCCAGCCGAGCACCGCGATGCCTTGCTGGGCCGCCACCAGCAACGGCGTGCCGAAGCGGCCCTTCACGGTGGCGGCGAACTCGGCGTCGTCCTTGCACACGAACACGGGCTTGAAGCCGGTCTTCTCGGTCTCGCGGAAGACCTCCATGGCCGTCAGCACGCGGCGTGCTTCGGGGTTGGGCACGGTGCTGGACCACCAGACAACCCCGGCGATGCCGATGACGGCGGCGGCGGCGTAACCGATCCAGCGCGTGAAATGCAACGGGTGTCTCGGCTGCGCGGCACGGGCCGCGGAGATCTTGATCGGCGCGGGGGGCGCGCTCAAATCAGCCGCGCGGACGGCCGCGTCAAGGCTCGGCAATGCGATGGCGGTCGGCGGCGACAGTGAGGCACGCATGGCGGTGTCTGCGCGCCGCTGCATCTCAACGTGGGCGCGGAGCTCGCCGCTCGCCGCCAACTCGCGCTCGAACGTGCGGAGGTCTTCGCCGGTCAAGAGGCCGTCGAGGTAAAGCTCCAGCCGATCAAGCATCTCAGGAGACGCGCTCATGGGCGACCCCCTTTCTCGCTTGCGCCGTCGTAGCCACGCTCGATCAGGCGTGCCCGCATGGCCTTGCGGGCGCGGTGGACGTGGCTCATCGCGGTGCCTTCGGGGATGGCCAGGATGCGCGCGATGTCGGCGTAGGCCATGTCGAGCGTGGTCTTCATCAGCAGGCACGAGCGGGCGATGTCGTCGAGCTCGCCGAGCGCGGTGTTGACCTCGTCGTCGAAAGACTCTCCCCCGGGCAACCCCGCCCCGCGGTGCGCGGGTGTCGAGGGGGCGGCCTCGAGCGGTATCGCTGTTTCAGCAAGCTCCTTTTTGAACCCTCGCTCGCGCTGCGCTTTGCGCCCCTCGTTCAGCGCGACATAACGGACGATCTGCCCGGCCCAGGCCTGGAAGCTCGTGGAAGCGTCGAACTGTTCGAGCTTTCCCAGTGCCACGATCGCCGCCTCCTGCAGCACATCGTCGGCGCGTGAACGGTCGTTCATCACGCCCACGGCGATACACCACAACACCCGGGCCGAAGCCCGGAACAACTCAGCAAAGCCCTGCGGCGTCAGCCGAGCGGGGGCCGAGCGCGCGGCAATAGCCGCGGGTTCGGTCGCTGGTTGGGTGCCGGAAGGGGTCTCCACAGGCTCAATGTGTCGGGAAGCGCCCGGCCTTGCAAGTAGTGGCGGATTTCGTGCGGTCGGGCTCACCGGGACACGCACCTGGTTTTTTCCCCTGTCGGTGCAATGGCCTTGCTGCGGGCCGACATTCACCGGCACGGAGCGAGCACGGCCCGGCGATTCCCAGCAGGAACAGGCCCCGACGCCCAACCGGACCCGCACAGGGCGGCCCGGTATCGCCGCGCCAACTTCGATCTCCCGACGGCCCAATCCCCAATCCCCATATTCGCAGGAGAGAACCCATGCACAGGATCGTTGTCAGCAGCCTCGTGATTTCCGCCATGACCGGCGCCGCCGGCGCCGCAGCCGTGGTCACCAGCAACTCGGGCGCGGACGCCGCGGGGCTGACCCCGACGGTGGATTCGTTCCGTACCGTCGCGGGCACGCCGCTGAACGCGCCGGGCGCCGGCCCGTTCGCTTCGGGCCGGCGTGAGATCAACTGGGACGCGAACCCGCTCGACGCCTTCGCCTCGCCCGGACTGATGCCCAACAACTTCTTCAACAACAACTCCAAGCGCGGGGCGGCGTTCATCACGCCCGGCACCGGCTTCCTTGTCAGCCAGCGACCCGGCCAGGCGGGATTCAGCTCGGCGCGCTTCGGCGACATCAACGCGGCGTACGCGTCGCAGTTCCAGACCTTCAGCGCCGAGCGCCTGTTCGCCGCCAGGGACTCGACGGTGACAGACGTGTTCTTCTTCGTGCCGACCTCTCCGACCGTTCCCGCCACGGTGGCGAGCTTCGGCGCCGTGTTCGCCGACGTGGACTCCGACGCCTCCACCTTCATGGAGTACTTCGACCTCGGCGGCAACCTGCTGGCCACCGCCTTTGCCACTCCCCGAAACGCCGGGCTTAGCTTTCTCGGCGTTGCCTTCGACGCGGGCGAGCGCATCGCCCGCGTGCGCATCCACTCGGGCGACCTGGCCCTGGGCGCCGGGAACCTGGAAGGCGAAGGCGGTGACATCGTCGTCATGGACGATTTCGTCTACAGCGAGCCCCAGGAAGTCCCCGCGCCGGGGATGCTGGGCCTGCTGGGGGCGGCGGGCGTGGTTGGTCTGCGTCGTCGCCGCGAGTAGTCCCCGCAGGCACGGATCACAGCCTCTGCTTTCTCCACTGTCCGCCCGGGCTCGGCGACATGCCGGGCTCGGGTCTTTGAGCCCCCTGGCTTTACACTCGCGCCATGATCCAGCGCGCCGCGACCACTGTTGCCTTGCTCATCTGCTCCAACTCGTTCATGACATGGGCGTGGTACGGGCACCTCAAGAAGGCGGCGTGGTCGATCCCCGTGGCCATCGGCGTGAGCTGGCTCATCGCGCTGCCCGAGTACATCCTGCAGGTCCCCGCGAACCGCCTGGGGCACGTCCAGTTCGGCGGGCCGTTCTCGGCGCCGCAGCTCAAGGTCATCCAGGAGGCGGTCACGCTGTGCGTCTTTGTCGCCTTCAACGCCTGGGTGTTGAAGGAACGCATGCGGCCGGCGGACTATCTGGCGTTCGTGCTGGTATTCGCCGGAGTGGCGGTGGCGATGATGGGGAGGTCGACCAACGCGCAGGGATGACTGTGCAACTGTCGTGTGGGCCTCGTGCTCAGCTCCAGCTCGCCACCTTCTCCGACTCCTCCAGCGTGGTCACGCCGCGGGCCACGAGCTGCCAGCCGCTCTGGCCCAGCGTGGTGAAGACGCCCTGCTCGATGACCTTCTTCATGCTCTGGATGGTCGGGTTCTTCAGCACGATGTCGCGCAGCTCGTCGTTGAAGTCGAGCATCTCGAAGATACCACGCCGCCCGTGGAAGCCGGTGCGGAGGCATCGGGGGCAGCCGGTGGCGGTGTAGGTGTGGTCTTTGCCTTCAAGGAATCGGCCCATCTTGGTGGCCACGCCGGGGGTCACGCGCACGGGGCGTTTGCAGTGCTCGCACAACTGGCGGACCAGGCGCTGGGCGATGATCACGTCCATCGAGTTGGCGATCAGGTAGGCCTCAATCCCCAGGTCCAGCAGGCGGAACACCGCGCCGATGGAGTCCTTGGCGTGGACGGTCGAGAACACGATGTGCCCGGTCATGGCGGCCTGCATCGCTGTGCGGGCCGTCTCCTCGTCACGGATCTCGCCCACGAGGATGACGTCCGGGTCCTGGCGCAGCACCGATCGGAGCAGTTGCCCGAACGATGAGTTGGCTCCCACCGGGATCTGCGTCACGCCCTCGATGTGGTACTCGACGGGGTCCTCGATGGTGATGACGTTTCGGCGGGTACGGTCGATCTCGCGCAGGCAGTTGTACAGCGTGGTTGTCTTGCCCGAGCCGGTGGGCCCGCAGCACAGCAGCATCCCGGCGTCCTGCTCGCAGAGCTTGCGGATGCGCTGGTGCATGTACGCCGGGAACATCAGCTCGTTAAGGCTCTGCGGGGCGGTCCGGGAGTCGAGCAGCCGCAGCACGAGCTTCTGGCCCTGGACGGTGGGGGTGAAGCTGGCGCGGAAGTCCACGCGCCGGTCCTGGTACCGGGCCGAGCAGTGGCCGTCGTACGTCGCGTCACGCCCCTGCATCTTGAGCTGGCACGCGATGCGGATGACGCCCATGGCAAGCTCGCCCACGGCGTTGGGGAGCTCGACCACCGTGATCATCTGCCCGTCGACGCGCATGCGCACGATCACCGCGTCGCCCTTGGGCTCGAGGTGGATGTCGGTGGCCCTGGCCTTGCTCGCGGCCAGCAGCATCAGCCGGACGGCCCGGGCGCCCTCGGCGTCGTCCGAGGCCAGCGCGTCCGACGGACGTCCGTCGGCGTCGATGAGCACGATCGCCTCGTCGGCGCTGCTCTTGGGGGGCAGGTTCTCGATGACCTCGCGCAGGTCGACCACCCAGACGGGGTCGGCCTCCTTGGTCTTGGCGCGGGCGATGAGGCGGCGTTCCTGCTTGCTCTCCACCACCTCCACATGCCACTGGTGCTGGCCGATGGTGATGATGTCGCCGCCGGAGATCAGCACCTCGCTGATCTTCTGCCCGTTCAGCTTGGTCCCGTTGCGCGAACCCAGGTCTTTCAGCCGGAACCCCGCTTCGCCCGCGGGCTCGATGACGGCGTGGAACCTCGAGGCCATCTCCTCGTCGATCACCAGGTCGTTCTCAGGGTGCCGACCGATCGCCACCGGGCTCTGGCGCAGTTCGAGCACGGAGAGCTTTCGGTTGTTGGGGAGCAGGCGGAAAGTGGCCATGGCGTGAGCCGTGCGTGCGCAAACAAGCCGACCGGGCGACACCGGGCAACGCCCCCGGCGCGAGTTTCCCCGGACCCTCTCAACTGTATTCGACGCGCGACGCCCGCGAAAGGTGCGGGGATTGGATCGGATTTCAAGTGATTCCAACCGGTCGAATTCATAGCATCCGTCGATGCCCAAGAACACCACCGCCGCGCCGGCCTCCCCACCCGCCCCCGCCGTCTCCCCTGATGAGGCGGTGTCGCACATCCGCAACGGCATGACCGTGTTCGTTCACGGGGGCAGTGCCACGCCCACCACCCTGCTCGAAGCGTTGGCGCGCCGCAAGGACCTGCACGGCGTGCGGCTTGTCCACCTGCACCTGACCGGGCCGCTGCCGGTGCTGGCCCCGGAGCACGCCGGCCGCTTCATCTCTGTCTCTCTGTTCTGCGGCGCCGGGGCCCGGACGCCGATCGCCGAGGGGCGGGCGGAGTACGTCCCTGTGTTCCTTTCGGACATCCCCTCGGTGTTCCGCTCGGGCAGGATCAGGCTGGACGCGGCGCTGGTGCAACTTTCTCCGGCGGATCGGCACGGGTATCACACGCTTGGGGTTTCGGTGGATGTGGCGCGGGCGGCGGTCGACGCGGCGCCGCTGGTCATCGCGGAGGTGAACGCCCGGATGCCGCACACGCGGGGCAACTCGGCGGTGAACCGGTGTGCGCTGAGGGCGTGGTGCGAGACCAGCCGCCCGCTGCAGGCGCACGATCCCGAGCCCGAGAACGAGGTGTCGGCCCGGATCGGTGAGATCGTCGCCGGGCTGGTCGAGGATGGCTCGTGCCTTCAGGTCGGTATCGGGGCCATCCCCGACGCGGTGCTGGCCCGGCTGGGGAACAAGCGCGAGCTGGGTGTTCATACCGAGATGTTTAGCGACCGCATGGTGGACCTGTTCGAGAGCGGGGCGATCTCCAACAAGAACAAGAGCGTGCACCCCGGGCGGTTGGTCACGTCGTTCGTCGTCGGGACCGATCGGCTGTTTGACTTCGTGGACGACAACCCCATCGTCGAGTTCCACGGCGCCGACCGCACCAACGACACGTCGCTCATCCGGCGCAACGAGCGCACCGTGGCGGTGAACTCCGCGATCGAGATCGACCTGACCGGTCAGGTGTGCGCCGACTCGATCGGTCACCGCATCTTCTCGGGCATCGGCGGGCAGATGGACTTCATCCGCGGGGCGGCGCTGTCCAAGGGCGGCAAGGCGATTATCGCGCTGCCCGCCACCGCCGCGGGGGGCAAGCTCTCGAGGATCACCCACCAGCTCAAGGAAGGCGCCGGCGTCGTGACCACACGCGGGCACGTCCACTGGGTGGTGACCGAGTACGGCGCGGTCAATATCCACGCCATGACCCTCCGCCAGCGGGGAGAGGCCCTGATCTCGCTGGCCCACCCGGATTTCCGGGGCGAACTCCGCAAGCAGCTCACGGCCATCCGGCACTTCATATTGGCCTGACGACCCCCGGTGGTCCGGGTACCTATCATTTGGGCGACTTAGGAGAGAGGGCCGGGTGCAGGCCCAGTCGCGTTCTTCCGATTATGTTGGATGATCCCCGTGCCTTCGATTGCGCACAAGGTGTTTGTCGGCATCAGCGGCGTGCTCGCGGTCGGCGTGTCGCTGTCCCGCGCGCAGGACAGCGTCGCGACGGCACCGGGCGCCACCGACGCCCTCTCGGCGTACGACACCGGCAAGCAGACAGTTTCTTACGTGCTGGACCTTGCAGCGATCACAAGCTCGTGGGGCGGCGCCTTTTCCGTCGGCCCCCTGCTGAAGGCACCCGCTGAGCTCGACCCGCTGTTCCCGACCCAGATCGCCGGTTCGACGGCGGTCAGCGCGGACCAGTTCGCGCCGACCAGCTTCCCCCAGCGCACCTACGCGCTGTGGACCGCCGCCGGGCAGGGGGTCAACGCCCCAGGCCCCAACGCGGCCGCGACCCAGAGCGTTCAGGTCACGGGGTTTGACCGACAGTTCGGCGTCGCGTTGACGGGCGTGTCCGCCGGCGCGACCAACATCGTGACCACGAGCATCGGGCAGAACGCGGCGAACCCGCTGCGCCTTCTGGTCCGGCGTACCACCGTGCTGTGCAGCCGCGGAGCCTCTTCCGGCCCGGATACCGCGACGCTCGCGCTCGGAGCGGTCGACCCCGCCGGCGTTGCGTGCGCCCGGGCCGACGGGTTCAACACGGCCACCGCGGCGGCGGTTCTCGGCGACAATGTCGTGACCCTCAACCCCGCCCAGCACGGTTCGACGGTCGCAACCCTTTCGTCGTCGAACGGCGCCAACCAGCTCTCGGAGCCGGCTTCATCGTCGTGGGTCCTCAACAACGCGCCGGTTTCAACCAATACGCCGGCGCTCATGCCCATTACGCCCAGCCCGTCGCTGCCATTGCTGATCGACTTCGCCATGGCGTACCGCCCCGGTGGCGTGGGCGCCGCGACGACGCACCTCGCCTCCGGCATCGAGGGCCACCGGGGAAACCCGTCGGCGGCCACGCTCGCCAACTGGGGCGGAGCGGGGATCGTCGGGGTGATCGGCCGCTCGGCGGCCTCGCATCGCGCCGATTCGCTCAATCTCTTCGCCGTGGATGCATCCGGCTCGGTGGTCACGACCCGGTCCGCCCGCCCGCCCGTGCCGCTGACGGGGCCGGGCGGTTACACGACTAACGGGCAAGGCAACGCCGAGTTCAAGCAGTACAACAACCAATCGCTGTTTCGCGGGCCCAGCGGGCATCTGGCGGTCGGGTTTGACCCCGGCTCGGCCAGCGTGTGCGCGGCGGGAGTTCTGGTCGACCCAGCCGGGGGCGGCGAGTGCATCGCGGTCGCGCGGTTCGTGGCGGGGACGCCTACGTGGACGGTCGCCGCCCGCGTGGGAACGCCGATCCTGAGCGGGCCGGGAGGTTCGACGGTCGCCACGATCACTCAAGCCTCGCCCGTCACGTTCTCAGCGCCAGCGCTCGACCGCCTCGGCAACGCTTACTTCGTCGCCCAGGTGACGCCGACGGGCGGATCGCCCACCCAGGCGCTGCTCAAGGGCGTGCGCCGCCCGGACGGGTCGTACCAGCTTGAGCGGATCCTCCAGGCCGGGCAAACGGTCGCGGGGGTCAACTCGACCCGGACGTACACGATCAGCCGCCTGACGCTCGCCGATTCAGACTCAATCTCCAGCGGCACGTTCCACGCCGGCGCGCTGCTCCAGCAGCAGTTGCCCGGTCGCACCACCACGGACCCCGCCAGCCCGCTGGCATTTGGCGGTTGCGTGGTCAACGCGAAGATCACCTACAACAACGCCGGCACTCCCGAGAGCTACGACGCGGCCCTGTGGGTGGGGGCACGATCCCCCGCGGGCTGCCAGGGCGACTTGAACGCCGACGGTCACACCAACACCGCCGATCTCACAATCCTGCTGGCGAACTTCGGTCACGTCGTGACGCCGGGCAGTTCGGGCGATCTCAACGCCGACGGCGTGGTGAACACCGCGGACCTGACGCTGCTGCTGGCCGGTTTCGGGTGCGGGGGCTGAGCGCCTCGGTGCTGGGATCCCGCGCCCGGTCCGATGTATCTTGTCCGACCATGACCACAGCATCGCGAGCGCCAAGGACGGTGCCGTTGCCCGCCACGCCCGTGCGCGTCTCGGCCCACGAACCCGAGCGACCGATGGAATCCATCAGCGTCTTCGACATCTTCAAGATCGGTGTCGGGCCCAGCAGCTCGCACACCATGGGCCCCTGGCGTGCCGCCCAGCGCTTCGTCGAAGCTCTGGTCAAGCGGGGCGAGTTCGACACTGTCACGCGCGTGCGAACCGATCTGTACGGTTCGCTCGCCAAGACCGGGCACGGCCACGGCACCGACGTCGCGGTGATTCTCGCCCTCGCCGGTGAGGACCCCGTTACCTGCGACACGTACGGGTTGATGGACCGTGTCGAGGTCATCAAGCAGTCCGGCGCCCTGAGGCTCAAGGGCTCGCGCCGCGTTGGTTTCAGCTACGAGCGCGACATCGCCTTTCACTTTGACACGGCCCTGCCCTTTCACCCCAACGCGATGCGATTCACCGCGACGCTTCAGAACGGCGCCGAGCACGCCGAGACGTACTACTCCGTCGGCGGGGGCTTCGTGGTGCAGGAGCACCAGCCAGCCGATGAGCGCCAGCAGGTCGCGCTCCCGTTCCCCGTGCACGAGGGCCACGAGCTGCTGAACCACTGCGCCCGCGAGCGGGCGACCATCCCGGACATCGTGATGCGCAACGAACGGGCGTGGCGCACCGACCCGGAAATCCGCTCGGGGCTTCTGGACATCTGGCGCACCATGGAGGCGTGCATCCTCCGCGGATGCCACACCGACGGCGTCCTGCCCGGCGGGCTGAACGTGGTGAGGCGGGCCGCCGGCCTCAACGACAAGCTGCTCGGAGACGCCCATCCCCAGCCCCGCAGCGGCCCCCCGCCGGACCTCGCCGCGTGGAAAGCCCGCGTCCGTGCGCGCCGGTGGACGTTCCAGGAAGTTCTCAAGTGGGTCAGCGCCTTTGCCCTGGCGGTCAACGAGGAGAACGCGAGCTTCGGGCGGGTCGTGACCGCTCCGACCAACGGCGCCGCGGGCGTCATCCCCGCCGTGATGATGTACGACCACCTGTTCAACGACACCGGTGCCGACACCCCGTCGGGTCGCGCGGCGTCGGAGCAGCGCATCATCGATTTCATGCTCGCCGCCGGCGAACTCGGCAGCCTGTTCAAGAAGGGAGCGACCATCTCCGCGGCGATGGGGGGGTGCCAGGCCGAGATCGGCGTGAGCAGCGCCATGGCCGCCGGGGGGCTGACTCAGGTGCTCGGCGGTTCACCCGCCCGCGTGCTCATGGCCGCCGAGATCGCCATGGAGCATCACCTGGGCATGACCTGCGACCCTATCGGCGGGCTCGTGCAGGTGCCGTGCATCGAGCGCAACACCATGGGCGCCATCAAAGCCATTACCGCCGCCAACATGGCCATGGAGGGCGACCCCGCCAAGGCCCGCGTCTCGCTCGACGGCGTGATCAAGACCATGTGGGAAACCGCCAAGGACATGGGCGCCAAGTACAAGGAGACTGCCGAGGGCGGTCTGGCGGTCAATGTCTCGGTGAGTGTGAGTGAATGTTGACGGGGGAAGGCATCGAGGCCATGAGGCATCAAGGCATCAAGGCATCAAGGCATCAAGGCATCGAGGGGGAAGTCTCACAGATCAGGCGTTGCAACTCGGCCGCGGCCGGCTGAAGCTGCGCCTGGGTGGCGCCCACCAGCGTGACGTGCCCGAGTTTGCGTCCCTCCCGCGGCTGCTTGCCGTAGAGGTGCACGCGCGCCCCGGGGACGCGGAGCAGGCGGTCCAGCGGCGGGTGGGTCCCAATCAAGTTGAGCATCGCGCTGGGGAGGCACTCCGGCTTGGCCAGCGGCAGGCCGCACACCGCCCTGACGTGGTTCTCGAACTGGCTGCACGAAGCGCCCTCGATGGTCCAATGCCCCGAGTTGTGCACCCGCGGAGCCATCTCGTTGGCGATCAACTCGCCCGCGCGCTCGAAGAACTCTATGGCCAGGGCGCCGACGTAGCCGAAGCGTTCGAGCACCCGCGCGGCGTACGCCTCGGCGCGACGTTGCAGTTCGGATTCCTCCCCGGGCGCCGGCGCGATCGATGAGCGGAGGATCCCGCCCTGGTGGTGATTCTGGCTCAGCGGATAGAAAACGCCATCGCCCGACCGCGCCCGCACCCCGATGATCGATAGCTCGCGATCGAACGGGATGAACTCTTCCACGATCACCGGCGCGTCGCCCGCGCCGAGGGCGGCGGCGCCCACGTCGGCCGGCCCGCGGACGACCCACTGACCTTTCCCGTCGTAGCCCAGACGTCTCGTCTTCACCACGCACGGCGTGCCCACCGCCTGTACCGCTCGGCCGATCTCGGCCGAGCCTTGCGCAAGCTCGTAGCGGGTCGTCGGGATGCCAAGCTGCGTGAAGCAGGCTTTTTCCAGTCCCCGGTCCTGCGCGGTCGCCAGCGCCTCGGCGGGTGGGAATACCGGCACGCGAGCGCCCACCCGTTGCACCGCCGACACCGGAACGTTCTCGAACTCCAGGGTGCAGACATCAAGGCCCTGAGCGAATCGGTCCAGTGCGGCGGTGTCCTCGAACTCTCCGACCACCTGCTCACCGACGTGCGAGGCCGGGGCGCCTGGGGTGTGGTCCAGGAATCGGAACCGCAGCCCCAGGGGCACGCCGGCGAGGGCCAGCATCCGCCCGAGCTGCCCTGCGCCCAGCACGCCGACCATCATCGGCGCGACCCTTTCGCGGGCCGCTTCCGGGCCTTGGGGCCGCCGCGATCTGGCGCGGTGGGATCGGGATTGTCGATCACACGCCGGGTCTGCTCGGCGCGGAACGTGTCGAGCCGCTTGCGGAGCGCCGGGTCGTGCAGCGCGAGGATGGCGGCGGCCAGCAGCCCGGCGTTCTTCGCCCCGGCGGCGCCGACGGCGAGTGTCCCGACCGGCACCCCGGCCGGCATCTGAGCGATCGACAGCAGCGAGTCCAGCCCCTTGAGCGACCGGCTTTCCACCGGAACGCCCAGCACCGGCAGCGCCGTCATCGAGGCGCACATGCCAGGCAGGTGCGCCGCCCCGCCGGCGCCCGCGATGATCACCTTCAACCCTCGCTCTCGCGCCGTCGTCGCGTACTTGTAGAGCAGCTTGGGGGTCCGGTGGGCGGAGACCACGCCGAACTCGAACTCCACGCCCAGAGCCTCCAGCATCTCTGCCGCGTGGCGCATCGTCTCCCAATCGGATCGCGAGCCCATGATGATGCCGACGGCAGGGGGCATGGACGCATGGTACCTGCGCGCCGCCGACCGAGCCCGCCGCTACAAACGCGACACCCGCATCGGCTCGCAATCGATGCTCGCCTCACCGTCGCAGATCATCTCGCTCACCAGCTTCCCGGTGATCGGGGCAAGCCAGAACCCCATCATCGCGTGCCCGGTGGCGACCAGCAGGCCGCGTACAGACGGCGACCAGCCGATGATCGGCAGCCCATCGGCCGCGCACGGACGCAGGCCGCACCAACTGCTCAGCACGCGGCAGCCCGCGACCCCGTTGATGTACTTTGCTGCGCCGGGCTTCATCATGTCCAACCGCTCCTGGCGCATCGTTTCGTTGAGCCCTGAGAGCTCGAGCGTACCCGCCAGCCGGAGGGCGCCGTCCATCGGCGTCGCGGCGACGAACACCTCCCCGAGCGAGCACGCCACCTTCAGCGGCTCGGGCCCGGGCTGTTCGATCATCACGTGGTAGCCCTTGGCCGGCTGCATGGGGACGCGGATACCCGCGGTGCGCGCCAGCGGGGTGGACCAAGCCCCGGCGGCGAGGATGACGGTGTCGCCCTCGATCAGTTCGCCCCCAGGAAGACGCACGCCCGCCGCGCGTCCGGAACGCACGACGATCTCCCCGACCTCTGCGCCGGTGCGCACCGTTGCCCCCGCCGACCTCGCCATTTCCACAACCCCGACCACGAATCTGTGCGGGTTGGCGAACGCCGCGTCCGAGCGCCAGACGGCGCCCGCGACTCCCGGCAGCAGGGCCGGCTCGCGCCGGCGCGCCTCGTCGCCGCTGATGGCCTCCTCGCGAATCCCCGAGCGCCCCACCATCTCGGCGTCGGCGCGGGCGTGCTCAAACGAGGCCTCCGAGCGGAACACGTCCATGTAACCGCCCGTCCGGTACTCGAAGTCGAAACCCCCCGCGGCCCTGTCCGCGTAGCGATCGAACAGCGCCCGCGTCCGCAGGCTCATGGCCGCGATGGTCCGCATGTTCCGTTCGAGGGCCTCGGGCGTGCAGGACCGGGCAAAGCGCACCAGCCACGCGATCAGCGCCGGGTCGGCGCGCGGCACGATCAGCAGCGGGCTGGTCCGGTCGAACATCCACTTGAAGCTCTTGAGCACAAGCCCCGGGCGCGGCAGCGGCAGGTGGCCCACCGATATCAGCCCGGCGTTGCCGAAGCTTGCGCCCCGCCCCACCTCGCCGCGCTCCAGGAGAACAACCGAGCGCCCCCGCTCCGCGAGCGAATGAGCGATGCACGCGCCGATCACACCCCCGCCGATAATGATGATCCGGTCCTTGGACATGGGCGAAGCGCCGCCGCCCGGGCGGGCATGTGCGGGACCCGACAGTATCAGGAACCGGGTTGGGACGCGAGGGAGACGGTGCCCCGGCGTGCGGCTTAGAATCACTTTGAAGCGTCGAGTGCCCGCGCCATGGTCGGGCCAAACCCCGGAGAGCCGAGCGATGAAGTTCAACCAGATCAGGATTCAGTTGGCCGCCCTCGGCGCGGTGATGCTCGGCGCGGGGACAACCCTGGGGCAGGGCACGGTCCCGCCGCAGACCCCTCCTCTGCCCGGGGCCGCGGGCGGCGCCGATCAGATGCCCAAGGGCGTGCCGCCGATCCGCGTGGTCGGCCCCGGTACGCAGGAAGTCGGCACGGTCTCTCCGCTGGAGATCTACAAGGGCCAGTTCAAGTTCCGCAACGAGAGCTCCCAGCCGCTCACCATCGAAAAAGTGGACGCCGGTTGCCGGTGCACCTACGCGAGCTTCAAAGACAAGGTGATCCCGCCCAACGCCGACACGATCATGACCTACGAGGTGGACGTTCGCGGCACCGTCGGCCCGCTCGACAAGTCGATCGTCATCAAGTGCGCCGGGTTCGCCACGCCGGTGCAGGTGCGGGTGCATGGCGAGCTGCAGTACGCCGTCCGCGTGGACCCGCCGCCACCGAAGGTCACCGCCGGTCCGGGCGGCGTCGTCGAGTTCAATCTCAAGAGCGGCGATGGTTCGCCCTTCAAGGTCCTGAGCGTCGGCGGCGAACCGCCGGAAATCGTCTCGCAGAGCCCCGAGGGTGCGGACAAGGCCCTGTCGTACACCCTCCGCTACAACCTCTACAAGTTCAAGCCGTACGCCCTGGTGGTCGAGACCGACCACCCCAAGTCGCCGGTGCTCGACCTGCGATTCTCTGACGGCGTCATCGCCGAACTGGAGAAGCCGTACTTCCAGGCATGGGGCGACGTCGCCATCGGGCGCCACATGGTGAACCTCGGGGTCCTCAAGCCCGGCGCTTCGGTCGAGTTCGACGTGCCCATCACCCGTTCAAAGCTCTACGACAAGCCCGTCGAAGTCCGCACCGACGGCGGCAAGGTCAAGCTCGATCTCATCGGCACCGAGTCCATGCCGCGCATCGACGACACCCGCCTGAAGATCAAGGCCACATTCACCGAGATGGCGCGCGGGATGCAGCTCTTCCCCGTGTATGTGACGACCGACGGCAAGACCAACCGCACCTGGGCGTGCGCGGTGGTGAAATGACGGCTCCGGCGCTTGAGTCGGGGCGTGACGCTCGCGCCGGCGGCTTTAGCCGGGCGTGCGCGTTCGTTGTCGCCCTGTCGGTGTCGCTCGTGCTCCAGTTCGCGGCCGTGGGAAAGATCCTCGGGCCTAATCCCAAGGTGTTTCTGCTTCAGCCCGGAGAGTACGGCCTCAAGAGCGGGCTTCTGCTCGACTACGCCGCCGCCGCCGGCGAGCTGGTGTTCGTGCTGCTCCTCATGGCCTGGCACGGACGGAAGTTCGTGTGGCCGCTGGTCTCGATGATGTTCGCCGGATTCGCCGGCTACTCGCTGTACTGGACGATCCGCAACGAGAGCTGCGGGTGCTTCGGCGTGCTCTGGACCCCGCCGCTGGGTGTCACACTCGCGCTCGACATCGGGCTGGCGCTGATCGCGCTGATGGTCGCCGGCGGGCTGCGGCTGTCCAAGGGCCTCATCGTGCTCGTGCTGCTGCTGAACGGCGGCTTGACGTATGTCGGCTACTGCTTCGCCCAGCACAACGCCCCGCCGCTGAAGACCGTTGAGTCGGGCAAAACCGGCCAGGACCGTCTCCTGGCTTCGGAGCTGATGAAGGACATCCGAGATCAACCGGCGGGCGGGCCCGCGTGGTACGTCTTTGTGTTCGACCCTACCTGCCACATCTGCGAGCAGATGAAGCCCTTCGTCGAGCAGTACCAGCAGCAATCCGACGCCGGCGACCCCAACCTGCGTGTCCGCCAGTTCGCCATCCCCGACCTGAAGGCCAAGCTCGGCATCGATGAGTTCGAGTGGTTCCCAACGCCGACGGTGTTCATCGTGAAGGACGGCGCCATCCTCAAGGTCTGGCGCGGCGAGGAGTGCCTCACTAAGCTCCCTGACCAGGAGCTCGCGATGAAGCTCGCGTCCGGTCAGCCGCTGTGAACCTCAGTTCTTCCCCGCGGGGTGCGCCGAGTCCCAGGCCCTGGCCTCGCTCTCCAGCCCCGGTTGCGCCAGCATCTGCGAGACCGCGTCGCGAAGCCGGGGGTCGCCCCGCGAGACTTTCAGCGCCCGCTCGAAGAGCTTGATCGCGTCCTTGGTATTGCCGCTGCCCAGTTCAATCTGGGCGAGGGTGAAGAGGTGCTCCGGTGCGCCGGGGTCAAGCTCGGCGGCTCTTCTGAGATGCTCGGCGGCTTTGGGCGCGTCGCCCTTGAACTGAAGCAGTGCGCGGGCGAGCGCCGCTCGCGCCGGGGCGTACGACGGCGCCTCCTTGACGCTCTCCTCGAACTGCACAAGGGCCTCGTCGGACCGACCCAGCGACGACAAAGCCCACGCCGCGATGACGCGGGTCCGGGCCCGAGCGGCGCGCGTCTCCCACCCGATCGGGATGACCTTGAGCGCCGCCAGGGCGTCGTCCAGGGTCTCCCGGGCCCGCCCGGACCCGATCCACTCGCCGGCCCGGCGCTCGCGCACGCTCCAGAACTCCGGGCGGCGCTGCAGCGCATCGGCGACCAGCTTGTCGGCTTCGGCGCCGTTGCCCCGCAGACGCATCACGCGGGCGATGTCGTTGGTCAGCTCGTCCTGCTCGCCCGCGCTGGCCTGCAGCCGGCGCAGTGCCGCCTCGCACGAACCGGGGTCGCCGGCCATAAGGTAGAGCTGGGCGGCGTTCTTCTCGATGAAGAGGTTGTTGCCCAGCGCGATCCCGCCGCGCCACCACGGGGCGGCCCGCTCGTAGTACGCCAGCGCCCGCCGCGCATCCGCGGCCGCGGTTTCAGGCGGCGGTGGGGCGCCGGGGGTCAGCAGCGCTTCCTTCGGGACCGCGATGCGCTCGAAGATCCTGTCGCCGCGCACGCGGAAGTAGTTGACGACCCCCGTGTGGGCGATCAGGACCAGCAGCAGGATCATCGCCCCGGCGAAGGTCACCCCGGCTCCGCGCAGCCGGCCCTGGCGCTTCAGTTGCAGTCCCAGCACGCGGGTGTCGCGCGCGGTAAGCAGTTGCCAGAGTTTCCAGCACAGGAATGTGACGCAGCCGGCGAGCCCCATCGCAAAGAGGATCGGGATCAGCTCGTACGCCCCACGCAGGCTCCAGAACGACCCCAGGAACACCACGGTCAGCGCGAGCTCCTGCGGCCAAGTGAGGTCGTAGCGCCGGCGTGGCGGGGCGGCCGCCCGGAGCGAGGAGGCTGGCGCCGGATGGTTCTTCAGAACGGGGGGAAGCGTCAGGCCCCACCGCAGCGCGTCGTTGGGGCACACGCTCACGCAGTCGAGGCACTTCATGCAGCCGGGGTTCACCACCATGCCGTGCAGCTTGATCTCTTCATGCACGCGCACGTTGGAGGTGCACACCGCTGTGCAGTGGCCGCAGCTCTCGCACTTGGCGTGGTCCACGATGATGCGACCCGGCGAGATTCGGTCGATGGGCGTGAAGAAGCCGCCGTACGGGCACCCGTAGTTGCAGAACCCCTTGGCGCCCAGGAAGTACACACACAGCCCGCCGCACACCAGCAGGAACGGCACCGCCACCGCGATGGACCCAAACGTGGCCCAGAAATCGTTGGTGGCGAAGCGAAGGGTGAAGCCCTGCGCCGGGAACGGCGCGGGGCGGCCCATCAGCTCAGCGAGGGCCGGCCAGCGGGGCTCGACAAACGGGAAAAGCAACACACGCTTGGCCGTGGGCCACACGAACATGTACAGGGCCAGCACCAGCGGCGCCCACATCAGCAGGCGCGATCGGAACGGGTGCGGGCGCACACCGAACTTCCCAAGGATCCACCCGCACAGGTCCTGCACCGCGACCAGGTGGCAGGCCCAGCCGCACATGAACCGCCCGAAGACCCACTGCAGCGCCATCGCCGAGGCGAAGAAGACGAATCCGGCGTTGACGACACCCTGCTCCAGCGTCTGCATGGATTCCGATGGCTCGACTGGCGTCAGCACGTCCCCGCGCAGCAGCCACCACGCGATATGAACCGCCATGAGCACGTGGACGAGAATGAGCGCCGCTGCGCGGCGCGGGCCGCTCTTGGACGCCTTGATGACAGTTTTGTTTGCGGAGATGACCGTCAGCGGGACGGACTTGCCCGGGGCCGGACGCTGAGAACCCGCGGCCGCCGCAACTTGCGGCTTGGTAGGGGGTTGATTGGGTGAGGAGCAGGTCATGGGGTGGGCGTGACACCCAGAGTCGGAGCGGAGTGTAAGCGTCTGTCGTCGGCGGAGTCGCCTGTCCGGTAACCGGTGGGCCGCCGCGGCGCGTGCGCCGGCACATGGCGGCCAGTTTCGGTCCGACAGGATTCCGGAACACTCGTACGTTTCGGCGCGGCGGGACGCTAGGCTTGGGAGTCGTGGGGGAATGTCCGAAGAAATGAGGCGTGGAGCGGCCACGCCGCGCTTGTGCATCGGCCCTGATCGGGCCCTCGGAGGAGACCAAACGTGAGCAAGTTCAGCGGATTCATCGCCGGTGCGATTGTCGCCGGTGTGGGGCTCTTGGCCGGTGGCGCGAGCGCTCAGTCGATCACCTCGCAGCAGGTGATCAGCGGCATTGCCAACCCGGTGTGGGTCACCAACGCCCCCGGTGATTACAGCCGCATCTTCGTGTGCGAGCAGCGTCAGTCAGGCGGCGTGGCGTCCGCTGGCGCCGTGAAAATCTACGGCCTGCCCAACTACAACCTCATCGGCACCTTTGTGACCCAGACCGTCGCCACCGGCGACGAGCAGGGCCTGCTCGGCCTGGCCTTCCACCCCAACTACGCCACGAACGGAAAGGTGTACATCTACTACACCACGTCCGGCGCCGACAACCTCGCTGTCTTTCAGCGCAACCCGGGGAACCCCAACCAGCTCCTCACGCCGGGCACCATCATCTTCACGCAGTCCGATCCCGCCACCAATCACAACGGCGGCTGGCTGAAGTTCGGGCCCGACGGCTACCTCTACCTGTCCATCGGTGACGGGGGCGGCGCCAACGACTCCGGCACCGGTCACAACGCCACCATCGGCAACGGCCAGGACCTCAATACCTGCCTCGGCAAGATCCTCCGGTTCGACGTCGACGGGAACAACGGCCCCGGCGGCCTCTACGGCATCCCGCCCACCAACCCGTTCGCAGGCAGCGGCGATCCGAATATCCGCAAGGAAATCTGGGCCTACGGCGTCCGCAACCCCTGGCGCAACGACTTCGACCCCGCCACCGGCGACCTCTACATCGCCGACGTGGGCCAGAACATCTGGGAAGAGATCGACGTGCAGCCCGCCGACATCAACGGCAACATGGGCGGGCGCAACTACGGCTGGCGCTGCTTCGAGTCGGATGTGTCGTTCAACTCCAACGGCGGGCTTTGCCCGGCGTACGGCGTCAACAACGTGCCCATCCTGCTCAAGTACGGGCACTCCTCGGCCGTCGCCCCCACCAACCTGACCGGCTGCTCGATCACGGGCGGCATGGTCTACCGCGGCTGCGCCATCCCGGGGCTGCAGGGCACCTACTTCTTCGCCGACTACTGCAACCGCTGGTTCTTCTCCGTCCGCGCCAACGTCGCCGCCAACACCTTCTCGGCCGCCACCAACTGGACCAGCTCGCTGCAGAATGCCGGCATGGGCGGAATCACCTCGTTCGGGCGCGACGCCTACGGCGAGATTTACATCACCGCCGGGCACAACACGACCGCCGGCACCGTCTGGAAGATCGTCCGCAACGGCGGCACGGCCCCCGCCGACTGCAACGCCAACGGTCGCCCGGATTGCCAGGAGATCATGGACGGCTCGGTCGCCGACGCCAACAACAACACCATCCCCGATACGTGCGAGGCGCCCTTCGCGATGGCTCTGATGTCGCCCGCGCCGAACGCCACGGGCGTCTCGCTGACCCCCACCCTCACCTGGGGCACCTCGTCCAACGCCGCCACCTACGGCGTCAAGGTCGCCACCGACGCGGGCCTGACCAACGTCGTCGCATCCGCCAGCGGCCTGGGCACGCTGAGCTACAACGTTCCCGGCGGCGCCCTTTCCAACGGGCAGACCTACTACTGGGGCGCCACCGCCACCAACGCCAACGGCACCACCAACTCCGTCCCGTTCAGCCAGAACTTCACCACCATCGCGCCGCCGCCGTGCCCCGGCGACATCAACGGCGACGGCCAGCGCAACACCGCCGACCTCACCCAGCTGCTGGGCGCCTTCGGCACCTGCCGCGGCGACCCCAACTACAACGACAACGCGAACCTCGACGCCGGCGACGCCTGCATCAACACCTCGGACCTCGTCGCGCTCCTGGGCGTGTTCGGCGTGCCCTGCCCCTGAGTGGCTCCGAACGCCGTGAGACTGAAAGAATCCGTCCACTTGCGCCCCGCGGCCACCGCGGGGCGCTTTTTCGCGCACAATGCCCAGCATGTGGCGATGGATCAAGCGATTCGCGTTGCTCGCACTCCCGCTCGCGGTGATCCTCGGGGCGGTCGGGTTTCTCTACGCCCGCGGCGTGCTGATCGCATCGCTGCCGGTCACGCGCGGCACGCTGGCCATCCCGGGTCTGCTCGCGCCGGTCGAAGTCGCGCGAGACGCCCAGGGCGTCGTCACGGTCTCCGCCTCAGGGTCCGATGACGCGTTCGAGGCCGAGGGGTTTGTTCACGCCCAGGAGCGCTTCGCCCAGATGGACGCCCTGCGCCGCTACGCCGCCGGGCGGCTTTCTGAGCTCTTCGGCGCGGCGGCCATCGAGCTCGACAAAAAGCTGCGGCCGCACGACTTCGAGCGCCGTGCCGACGAGGTGCTCCGGCGGCTGCCGGCACACCACAGGGCGATGCTGGCCGCCTATGCGCGGGGCGTGAACGCGGGGCTGGCTCACCTCGGGGCGCCTCCCCCGGAACACGCGATCCTCCGCGCCCCGCTCAAGCCCTGGTCCGAGCGTGACACGCTCCTGGTGCAGTACACCATGTGGGACACGCTGGCGCTCAACCGCGATTTCGAGTTCATGACCGGCACGATGCGGCAGGCGCTGCCACAGGACATGGTGCGATTCCTTACGCCCGATCGCACTCGATGGGACGCGCCGCTTCTCCAGGACCCCGCATCCCCGGCCGGGAAGCCCCGAGTGCCCGGCCCGGAGGTGATGAACCTCCGCGACCCGGTCAGGCCCGCCACGATCCCCGAGGGTGAGCGCGGCGCCCCCTCGGGAGGCCGTGCCGCGGCCATCAAGGGGTCCTTCGCCGACACTCCGGACGCGATCGTGGACGAGGCGGCGCCCGTCGGCTCGAACTGCTTCGCTGTCGCCGGCAACCGAACTCCGACAGGCGCCGCGATCCTCGCCAACGACATGCACCTGGCGCTCAAGGTGCCGGCGATGTGGTTCCGGGTGCGCCTGGCGTGGGGGGGCCGCAGGCTCGATGGGCTTTCGCTTCCCGGGGTCCCGGGGATCATCGCGGGATCGAACGGCTCGCTCGCCTGGGGATTCACCAACGTTGAGGGCGACTTTGAGGACTGGATTGTCGTTGAGACCGACCCGAAGAACCCCGACCGCTACCGGACGCCCGACGGCGGAACCGAGGCCTTCGGCCGGCGCGTCGAACAGCTCGATGTCGCGGGTGGTTCGGCCCAACGGCTGGAGCTGCGCGTCACGCGTTGGGGTCCGGTCACCCGCACCGATGCCCAGAAGCGACCGCTGGTATCGCGCTGGATCGCGCACGATACCGACCAGACCAACCTCAATCTCCTCGACCTCTTCACCGCCGGGAGTCTCGAGGACGGCGTGCGCATCGCCGGCTCGTGGCACGGCCCCCCTCAGAACGTGCTGCTCGCGTCGTCGACCGGGCGCATCGCGTGGGTGATCAGCGGCGCGATCCCTCTGCGGCGCGGGTTTGATGGGTCTTTCCCGGCGTCGTGGGCCGCGCCCGGCTCGGGCGGCGAGACGCCCGCATGGGTCGGCTGGCTCGACGACAAGGACCGCCCCCGCATCATTGATCCGCCGGGTGGGGCTTTGGCCACGGCCAACCAGCGCACCATGCCCGCGGATCGTGCCGGCGCGTTCGGCTCGGCGTGGGCCAACGGCGCCAGGGCCGCGCGTATCGGCGAGCTGCTCCACGCCAGGGAAAAACTGAACGAGGCCGATCTCCTGGCAATCCAGCTCGACACCCGCCAGTCTCTGATGGACTTCTACAAAGACCTGGCCCTGGAGGTGTGCGAGGCTGGCAAGGGTGACGCTTCGCTCGGCGGGGTTGCCGCGGTCGTCCGTTCATGGAGCGGGCGAGCCGACGTCGACCAGGCGGGCTTCGCGCTGCTGCACCGGTTCCGTCAGCGGTTGCGCACCGAGGCGATCGGGCCGCTTGTGCAGGCGTGTGAAAAGCTCGACCCCGGGTTCCGTTACCGCTGGTTCCAGGACGAGGAACCATTGCGCGCGCTGCTTGAAGCTCGCCCGATGCACCTGCTGGCCCCGAAGTACGCCGACTGGCCGGCGTTGTTCCGAGCGGCCCTCGCCGATGCCGTCAAGGACCTCCAAACAACCGGACCAAAGAAGGGTCTGGCAACCACATGGGGCGACCTGAGCCGCGCGAAGATCGAGCACCCGCTCTCGGCGTCGCTGGCGGTGGTGCCGGCACTCAAGGGGCTGCTCGACATGCCGCCGGACCCGCTGCCGGGAGACACCAACACGGTCCGCGTGAACGCCGCCGGCTTCGGGGCCAGCGAGCGGCTGGTGGTTTCTCCGGGACGCGAGGAGACCGGCATCTGCGAGCTGCCGTGCGGCCAGTCGGGACACCCGATGTCGGACCACTACCGTGACATGCAGGGCGCCTGGGTCCGGGGTGAGCCGACGCCGCTGACGCCGGGCGCCGCCGTCAGCGTGCTGAAGCTCGAGCCGAAGGCTAACTGACGCGTGAGCCGACCGGGCTCGGCGGCGCATCACCCGGCACCCTCAAGCTCCTCGATGGTCCGGGGCCAGTCGCCTTTGAGCAGGCGCGACATCGCGCGGTCGGCCAGGAGTTTGCCGCCGGTCTGGCATCGCGGGCAGTAGTTGCACTCGTTCTGGGCGTACACGATGCGTTGCACCGCAGTGCCGCACGAGGGGCACGGCTTGCCGTACCGCCCGTGGACCGCGAAGCCCGGGCGGAACGCGGTGATCTGCCCGGCACCCGGGAATCTGCCCGGGTCGTCCGGCGCCCGGCATGTGCCGTCGCCGTTCAAGCCGAATTCTTCGCGCAACCGCTGGGTCCAAGAGGCCAGCGTGGAACGGGCGGCCTCGTGCAGACGCGTGCACTCCTCCGTCGTCATTGAACCGGTTTGTTTCACCGGGCTGAGCCGGGCGGCGTGCAGGATCTCGTCGGAGTAGGCGTTGCCGATCCCGTCAAAGACACGCGGCTCGGTCAGGCGGCGCTTCACGGTCCGATTCTCCGAGCGGAGAGCCGAGGCGAAGGCGGTGGGGTCGCACGATCGCACGTCCAGACCGCCCGGGTCAAGCGCGGCGAGCGGTTCGCGCCCCTGGGTGACGTGCAGCGTCGCCCGTTTCTTGGCGCCCGCCTCGGTGAGCGTGAGCGCGCCGCGGTCGAACTCGAAGCTCGCCTGATCGATGCGCCCCGAGCTCGGTTTCACGCCCGCGCCCTGCGGCCCGTCCCGCCAGCGCAGCCGTCCGGCGATCATCAGGTGGATCACATAGGCAAGTTCTTCCTCGGCGTGCAGCACGATGCGCTTGCCGAGGCGGGAGACCGCGGTCACCAGGCGTCCCTCGCCCGCTTCCGGCGCCGGGTCAAACGTGCGCAGGAGCGAAACGGCGCGCACTCGCACCCGCTGGATTCGTGCGCCGACGACCCTGGGCCGGAGCAGGTCGATGTAGAGCTGGATATCCGGGAGTTCGGGCATCGGCGCCCGCCTGACGGGTGGAACAGGCCTCCAGCCTGAGTCCGAGCCCCATTGAGATCAGCGCAGGGAGAAGCCGGCGCCACGGCTAATCAGTTTTGGAAGAGCGTTACCTCGCCGCCTTGCCGCCCTCGATCTGGAGGCCGGCGATGGCCGTCGCCTTGTCGGGCGCGAAGGCAAACACCTTGTCCAGCCCGGTCAGCAGCATGATCGACCACACCGAGTCGCCGACCGAGCAAAGGCGCAACTTCCGATCGTTCTCGATCAGCAGCTTGCGCAGCCGCAGCAACTGGGCGATGTTGGACGAGTTCAGGTACGACACGCCCGCGAGGTTGAGCACGACGCACGGCAGCTTGTGTGGCTTCTCGTCCTTGAGACGGCTGTGCAGATCGTTGAGCTCTTCGGAGAACTCCGGCTCATCGGCCAGGTCAGCGATCACGATGTTGTCGGACCAGTCGGTAGCCATCGGCGGTCATCCTTCCCGGTGGAGTAGTACCCAATGATTCTAGCACAACAGGCCCGGAGCGGTGCCGGTGAGCCGCGGTTCCGGTTCAGGGTGTCGATTCCATGCCCGGAGCGGGTGAACCGCCCTCGGATTCCTCGCCCATCGCCGGCACCACCGCCGCGGCGATCAGCTTGTCGCCCTCTTTCAGGTTGACGACCCGAACGCCCTGTGTGGCCCGCCCGATACGGCTGATCTGTGCAGCGGGGATCCGCACCAGCAGGCCGCCCTGGGTGACGAACACCACGCCCTGATCCGGCGTGACCGCGGCCACCGCGACCACGGGGCCGTTGCGCTCGGTGGTGCGGATGTCGATGCGGCCTTTGCCCCCACGGGATTGGACCCGGTAGCTGCCGGCGGCGCCGCTTTCCGAGCGGTGCTCCTTTTCTTCATCCTTGTCCGCGTCACCTTCGGTCTGGACCAGATACTCGGTGAGGTCGGTTCGCTTGCCGAACCCGTTTTCGGTGACGGTCAGCAGGTCGATCTCCGGGTGCACGCTGGAGGTGGGATCATCTGCGGAGCGCATCTCGATGCGGACCAGCCCGACAACCTCGTCTCCCTCACCCAGCTCGATGCCCTTCACGCCGGCGGCGTCGCGGCCCATGGCGCGGGCGTCGGTCTCCTCGAACCGGATCGACATGCCGTGGCGGGTGCCCAGCAGCAGGTGATCGATGCCGCTGGTAGCGACGACGCCGATGAGCGTGTCGCCCTCGTTGAGGCTGATGGCGATGATGCCGCCCTTGTTGACGTTCTGATAGAGCTTGAGGCTGGTTCGCTTCACCTTGCCCTGGGCGGTTGCGAAGACGAGGTAGTCTTCGGCCTTCTCGAAGTCCTTGATGGGCAGGAACGCCACCGCCTTCTCGGCGGGGTGGGTTGTGACGCCGTTGGCATCGGTCTCCGCGGGACGCAGCTCGACCATGTTGACGATGGAGCGGCCCTTGGCGGTACGGGCCATCTCGGGCATCTCGTACACCTTGATCTTGAAGACTCGCCCGCGGTCGGTGAAAACGAGCAGGTCGTCGTGCGTGGACGCGACCAGGAGGTGCTCGATGAAATCCTCGTCGTTGGCGTCGGCGCCGATGATCCCTCGGCCGCCGCGGTTCTGCTCGCGGTAGGTGCTGAGCGGTGTGCGCTTCACCCAGCCCTGGTGGCTGATGGTGACGGCAACATCCTCCTCACGGATGAGCGCCTCGAAATCGACGTCGCCCTCGGTCTCCTCGATCTTGGTCAGGCGCGGGCGGGCGTAGCGGGCCTTCATCTCGGCGCAGTCGGCCTTGATGATGTTCAGCACGAGCTGGCGCTGGGCCAGGATGCGCTCGTACCCCTCGATCTCCTCCACCAGCGTGGTGTAGTCGTTGACGAGCTTCTGGATTTCCAGCCCGACGAGCTGGATGAGGCGCATTGCGCCGATGGCGTCGGCCTGCACGCGGGTGAGCGGCACCCCCCCGGAAGCGTCGAACGACCGCACCGACTTCATCAGCCGTTCGGGGATCTTTCCGGCGTGCTGGTGCCCGGGAGCGATGCTGAAGCGCTTCTCGCTGAGCCTGGTGATCGCCTCTTCGCGCGTCTTGCTGGCGCGGATGATCCTGATGACCTCGTCAATGTCGCACACGGCGTAGATCAGGCCTTCGAGGATGTGGGCCTTCTTCTGCGCCTCGTGCAGCAGGAACCGCGTCCGACGCTCGATCACGTCGATGCGGTGATCGATGTAGTGGCGGATCAGGTCTTTCAGCGGAAGCGTTCGCGGCTGGCGGTTGACCAGCGCGATGTTCATGATCGAAACGGTGCTCTGCAGCGGCGTGAACTCGTAGAGCTGGTTCTCGACCACCGCCGGGTCCACGCCGCGCCGCAGCTCGCAGACGATGCGGGTCTGGGCGCCGCGACCGGACTCGTTGCGGACGTCGGTGATGTCCTTGATCCGCTCTTCCTTCACCGCGTCCACAATCCGCTCCATCAGCGTGCCCTGCACGAGCTGGTAGGGGATGGTGTCGATGACGATCTGCTGCTTGCCGTTGGCGAGGTCCTCGACGTGGACGACGCCGCGGCACGACAGCCGCCCGCGCCCGGTGGCGTATCCCTCGACGATCCCGCGCCGCCCGCAGATGACACCGCCGGTGGGGAAGTCCGGCCCGGGGACGATCTCCATCAGCTCGGCCAGCGTGATGTCCGGGTTATCCACCTGGGCGGTGATGGCGTCGAAAATTTCGCCGGGGTTGTGCGGCACCAGCGATGTGGCCATGCCCACGGCGATGCCAACGCCGCCGTTGATCATCAGGTATGGGAACTTGCCCGGGAGCACGGTGGGCTCCATCAGGCGGTCGTCGTAGTTGGGTTGGAAGTCAACGGTGTCGAGCTTGAGGTCCTCGAGCATGTCCACCGCGGCCCAGGCCATGCGGGCCTCGGTGTACCGCATGGCCGCCGGTGGGTCGCCATCGATCGAGCCGAAGTTGCCCTGCGGGTCCACGACAGGCACGCGCATCTTCCATGGCTGGGCCATGCCCACCAGCGTGGGATAGATGACGCCCTCGCCGTGCGGGTGGTAGTTGCCCGACGTGTCGCCGCAGATCTTGGCGCACTTGATCTGCTTGCGGTTGGGTCGGAGGTTGAGGTCGTTGAGCGCGACGAGGATGCGGCGCTGCGAGGGCTTGAGGCCGTCACGGACATCGGGCAGGGCCCGGTCCATGATGGTGCTCATGGCGTAGGTGAGGTACGAGTCCTTGAGCTCGGACTCGATCTGCAGGTCGAGGACCTGGCCGATGTTCTGGGGCGCTGGCTCGCTGGGATTCGCGGGATTCTGCTCGTCGGGCATAGGACGGATTGTAGGTCGAATCGCCGCGCGGAGTCGGTCCCGCGGGTTCGAATTCAGGCCTGAAAAACCGGCCCAAACCCGCTCTTCCGCTAGGCGATGCGCACAAGCGTCGTCGGCTCGCTCGGGTGCGCGATCGTCAGCCCGTACGAAGCCCCCGCGTGCTCTGCCGCGGCCAGTTCGGGGCGGTTGCACTCGCGCGACAGGTGCAGCAGCACCACGTGCTTCCGCGGCCCGATGGCCCGCACGGCGTCAGCCGACTGCTGGTTCGACAAATGCCCCGAACCTCCCATGATCCGCTGCTTCAGCACCTCCGGACGCCCCGACGCCGCCTCCATCCGCGGGCAGTAGTTGCTCTCGATCCCCAGCACGCCGACGCCCTGAAGCAGTTCCACCAGGGCCCCCGTGATCCCTCCCACGTCCGTGGCCCACCCCAGCGAGTCCCGCGGATCGGCGTCATCAAACTCAAGCCGGAACGCCGCCGTCCCCAGATCGTCGTGAGTCGCCAGCACCGACCGCACCCTCACGCCGCCGCCCGGCGCGCGAATCTCAAACGAATCCTCGAACACCTCGGTGCGGGCCTCCAGCACCCCGGACCTCATCCCGCGCCGAACGTGCCGCTTGTGGACGTGCAGGCGCGCGTGCGCCGGCAGTTGCCGCGCCCACGTCGGGCAGCAGTGATCGGCGTCAAGGTGTGTGATCAACACGTCGTCCACCTGATCGAGCGACAGGCCGAGCTGGGAAAGCAGCAGCCGCGTCCGCTTCGGCGACAGCCCGGCGTCGATCAGCGTGACCCGGCGCATCGGCCCCTCGCCGTGGATCAGCGCCGAGCAGTTGCCGGAGGAACTCGACGACAGGACCACGAGGTGGCGTGCCACCGGGGCCGCGTCCACCACGACGGGTGACGTGAACAGCGATCCGGGGATGGCGCGGGGCGTCGATGCGGGCATGACCCCTAGCGTAGCGGCGCAGGGCCACGGATCATCGGGCCCAGATCTCCCCCTCAACCAGCTCCACCGAGTTGGCCGCGGCCCCGGCCCCGTCGCGCACATAGATGCTCCGGGCCCCCGACGCCCAGGCGATCTCCTGCTCCACCGCGACGCCCGTCTTGCGCAGGTGCTCTCGCCATGCATCCAGCTCTCCCGTGGGCACGCGCAGAGCCACGTGCCCCGGCCCGGTCGCGCCGTGCGAGGGCACGCCGCGACCTGCCCTGATGCTCTCGGCGGGGTCGAAGATCAGGAGCATGCCGCCGTCGGGCATACGGAACGCGCATGACAGGCTCGCCGACTCGGACACCTGCCGCAGCCCCAGCGTGCCCCCATAGAAGGCCTTTGCGGCGGCGTGATCGGGGTGATACAGCACGGTTTCATAGACGCCCGTGAGCCTTGGCATCGGCGAGCATAGGAAGAACCGATAACACGGAAGCAGATTATTTTCAGAAATACTTGAAAATCTCGAAATCAACGATACGATTCAAGGGCATGCAAACGGAGTGCTTCATCACCCGTGGCTGTAGCGGGGGGCTGATCCGTTCCGGCGTTCCGGTGGGTTTGGGCGCGCGCGACAACCGTGCGGAGGTGTCGGCATGACGGCACCCCTCCACGCGGTCACCGGGGCTCTCGGCTACACCGGCCGCTCGATCACCGAGCGATTGCTCGCATGCGGGGTGCGCGTCCGCACGCTCACCAACTCGCCGGGGCGGCCCAATCCATTCGGCGCATCGCTTGAGATTCACCCGCTTGCGTTCGATGATCCGGAGCGCCTCGCCGAGTCGCTCCGCGGGTGCGAGGTTCTTTACAACACCTACTGGGTCCGGTTCAACCACCGGCTCTTCACGTTCGATCAGGCGGTTCGGAACACTCGGGCGCTGTTCGAGGCGGCGAAGCGGGCCGGCGTCCGGCGCATCGTGCATGTCAGCATCCTGCACGCCGACAAGGCGGACGACCTGGGGTATTTCCGCGGTAAGCACGAGCTCGAGGATGCGCTCCGGGCCACGGGGCTTTCGCACGCGATCCTCCGGCCGGGCGTGCTCTTCGGGCGCGGGGACATCCTGGTCAACAACATCGCCTGGGTGCTGCGCCGGTTGCCCCTGTTCGGGCTGTTCGGCGACGGCTCGTACGCCGTGCGCCCGCTGCACGTGGACGATATGGCGGATCTCGCCCTTGCGCAGGCGTTCCACGAGGGGAACACCACGATTGACGCTGTGGGTCCGGAGCGGTTCACCTACCGCGAGCTGGTGAATCGCATCGCGTCGATTATCGACGCCCGCCGCCCGGTCGTGGCGCTGCCGCCGTCGATCGGTCTCGCGGTGTCGCGGCTGGTCAACCCGCTGGTGCGTGACATCGTGATCACCCGCGAGGAGATCAAGGGCCTGATGCGTGGACTGCTCGACTCCAAAAAGCCGGCGGCGGGCGGCACCAAGCTGACCGAGTGGGCCGCGATGCACCGGGAACAACTCGGGCGGCGTTACGCCAGCGAGGTGGGACGACGCGTGGATCGGCTTTCCAGCTACGAGTCGATGTGATCCTCATCGTGGCCGTTGCACGGGACCGGCTCGGGGGCGGGCAAACGAACCACCCGGCGTGCGCCGGGTGGTTCGAGGCGGGAAAGCGGTTCCGCGGTTCAGAAGCACGAGAGGCCGAACACGCTCAGGAACGCAACGAGATCGTTGGTGTTCACCACGCCGTCGCGATTGAGGTCGCCCTGGGCCGGGCCCGCGAGGCGACCGAAGTTGCCGATGAGGATGGTGAGGTCGGCGGTGTCGATCCGGCCGTCCTGGTTGAGGTCGCCGAAGCAGGAGGACGCTGGGGTGAACCCGACAGTCACGGTGCCGGCGCCCACGGTCGTGTCGTAGCCGGCGACACGGAGGTAGTAGTTGCCGCCAGCGACGGCGGTGAACTGCACCACCGAGCCCACGCCGCAGTCGTCGTCGCTGCAGGCGATCATGGCTCCCGTGCACGCTCCGCCGTGGACCGACAGAACCGTGTCGAGCGAGCCGCACACCGAGAACTCGGCCTCGCCCGCCGAGGGAGCGATCCAGCGGAACCACACGTCGTTGCCCACGGGGATCACCGCGCCGTTGCAGTTCACCATGACGCCCGAGGCGGTGGCGTTGCAGAGGTTGAACGCCGAGCCGTTGACGAGGGGAGCGGCCCCGGCGCACGCGTCGTTGCCGGACGTGCCCGCGGCCACGGCGTCGTAGCTGATGGTGAAGGTGCCGTCCGACAGGGCGTTGGCCACGCGGATCATGTACCTGCCGGTGGCGTTGGCGATGTTGAGACACGCCGACGAGAAGCACCCGCCCGGCGGCGGGCTGCACGAACCCGAGGTGGTGCAGGCGACCATGGCGTTGGCGTCGGCCGGGCAGTCGAGGCTGGCGCCGATGGTCTTGTAGACGCTCAGGTTGGGGCTGAAGGCCGCCTGGGTCGAGCACACCCGGATGCTCAGGTTCGACTGGCAGCCGGCGTCAACGTAGTACCACACGTCGTTGGCGTTGGCCGAGCCGCCGCACACCATGCCCAGCACCGAGGGAGTTGCACCGGCGGTTGTCCCGCCCACGGTGGACCCGCTGGCCAGCGACGAGGCGTACCAGCAGTGGTCGTTCGCGACGGGTGGCGGCGGTGGGGGCGGGGCCGCGGCGACTGTGATCTTCGTGTTCGACCACGCCGAGCGGTTGTTGTCAAACCCGTCGCTGGGGAGCGCGGCGGCGATGTAGTACTGGCCCGCGGCGGTGCCCAGGGGGACGCGTACCGTCCCGTTGACGTTGTAGACGGTGTTCACCGCGATGTTCGGGTAGGTGCTCCGGCTGCAATAGACCGCGCCCGTGTAGCTGAACTGCGTCGGGCACAGGTACCAGTCGATCGTTGCGGCGGTGGCGGCGGTGCCCAGGTTCTCGATGGCGTAGCCCGTAACCTGGAAAGTGTTGCCCGCCGTCACGTTGCCGGGGAACCCTGCCCACGCAATGTTGATGTACCCCGAGGCGCTCAGCGTCCCCTGCTCGCGGAACAGGTGCACGCCGGCGTCGGTGATCGCGTTCTGGGGGTAGCGGTTTCGGATCGAGAGCGCATCGTCGGCGAAGGGCAGGAAATACTCCGCGTCCAGCGCCCCCGCCGGGGTGTAGTTCATCACGCTGTTCAGCACCGACGTCGGCTCGCCCGTGAACTGGTGCTCACGTCCGAAGCAGTGCCCGAGCTCGTGGATCGTCGTGGACCGGACGTAGTAGGTGCCGGGGTGTGTGTAGGCGTACTTGAAGTCGCTTGTCCAGCTCTTGCTGGAGTTCAGGATCACGTCGGCTTCATAGATCTTCTGGCCGTTGCCGACCTGGTTCCCCAGCCAGTTGTACATGACGGCGATGCCGAGGGTGGTGTTCCCCAGGGCGAAGCCGTAGGCGGTCTGGAACGTCGCGGGCGTTGTAAAGGCGTAGTCGTTGCGGCCTTGGTGCCCGAACGTGTTGTCCGACGTGACGTACTTGCGGAAGAGCGTGGCGTAGCGGTTCCAGTCCGAGCAGCTGTACTCGAAGTTCAGGCCCCAGTTGGAGGCGCCGTAATACTGCGGCGGGATGTTGAACACGCTGGGCGCGTTGGGAGCGGCCCACAGGTAGGTGTAACGACCGACGCCGCGATCGGGGTCCACCGCGGGCCGGCTCTGGAACTCGCGTTCAATCGTCTCGGGCACCGGGTGAACGATGGCGGGTGTCTTGGGCGCAAGCAGCGGGTCTGTCGCGACATCGGCGGCCTCGTGGCGCGCGGGGGTCGGGGCGCTAGCGCCCCGCGCCGTAGCCACAGGGATCGCCTCTGGCACCAGGGTGTCGCCGGCCGGGTGGTTGTCGGCGAAGATCAGGGCCGGGTCGGACTTGGCCAGCGGCATCGCTCGGAGAATCTCGGCGGCGTACTCATCGGTCGTGAACCCGACCGGTCGGTCCTGGCCCGGGCCGAAGAATGTGCCGGTGAGTGCCACGCCGGTCGTTGCGCCCAGCACTTCGCCGCGGCCCCGCCCGTCGGCGACGCGGTTGACGCCCGCGACCAGGCCTGTCAACGGTGACACCGCGCCCTTGTCTGCCTCGCTCAGAAAGAAGAACGCGCGCTCGCCCAGGCCGAAGCTCGGGACGCCCGGCACCCAGACGGTTTTCTCGCCGATCGTTCCGCCGGCGAAGCTGAGCACAATGCTGTCGCCGTCGTGCTTGACGCCGTAGAGCGCACCCGGGTCCCACAAAACGCGCTCCAGGCGGACGCGGTAGTCGGTCGCGATCATGGATTCGTTGGGTCCCGACCAGCGCGTCGAGACGTTCTCGACCCGGCCAAGGATGACCATGTCGGAGTTCGCGAGGACCTGCTCGGGCGTCAGCGGGGCCACCGAGACGGCGGTGGCGGGCGGGCAGGCGGCAAGAATAGCGGCGCCGGCGGCGAACGCCAGCGCGATGGCTCGGGGAAGCGCGGTCATGATGGTTCTCCTGTGTGGAAGCTCGAAAGGACACGCCTTCGGCGTCAACCACCGGCAACGCTCACGCCCCGTGATTGCGACATTCAGGTATTCCGGCGCGTTCGCCGCGCCCGTGTGGCCGGATGGGCCTCCGGGCGGGTTAGCCGGGCGCATCGAGCGAATCGGCCGCGCTCCCGGCCCGCTCGACCAGCCGGCTCCACTGTTTGCGGAGCGCGGCGGACGACCTGCCAGTGTGCGCGCTGATCTGTTCCCAATCCATGCCCGTTCGCCGCAGCCGGATGAGTTCCATTTCCTCAGGCGTGATGCCGCCCAGGGCGCGCCCGAGGCGCTCGTCCAGGTCCGCGTGCTGGCTTGCTGTTGGGTCGCCGGCGGCGACTTCGCTGATGCTGCCGACCGCGGCACGGGCCGGCCTCTCACCCGCCGCGCCAGGCCCCCCGCGCTTCAGGGCGCGGTCGCGGCGCGCCAACTCCGCGAGCTTGGTCCGCACCACGGTCTGGAGGTAGCCGACGAGGGCCGCCTCGTTGGGGAACGAGAGCTTACCCGCCCGCATGTCGCCCACCAGCGATCGCGCCACGGTCTGGCACACATCCACGGATTCGCGGTGCCGGCGCAGGGCCTCACCCATTGACGAACGAACGAAGATAGAGAGGAGGCGGAAAACCTCCTCGAAGGCGCGTTCCTGGGCGGCGGGGTCGCCGTGGCCGCACGCGTCGGTCAGCAGGGCGCTGAGCTTGCTTGCCTGGGCCATTGGGTTGATACCAGCATACCTCCGGAATCTCCGCCGGCGCGGTCACAAGGGTCATGTCAGCGCACTATTCGTGGTGTCCCCCGTTCGGGAGGTCCCGGTCGGGGTTATTGGGCTGCCACCACGGTCCCGTCGCGTTGACACCGGGTTTGGGCCCGTGAGACCGCACGCGGACTTGTAGTCGCCGCTGAGCGGGGCTGCTCTTGATGTTCACTCCACGACCGAGCAGACTGCACCACCATGGATGGTTCCACCCAGCACACCCTTGCCGAACTTGTCGCCCGCTCGTGGGAACGCGGCAGGCAGCCCGATCTGGCGGTGCTGATCGAAACAACCTCCGATCGTTCCCTTGCCCGCGTGATCGACGCCGCGGTCGAGGACGCAGAACAACGGGCCCGGCGCGGACTGCCTTACACGCTGGAGCACTACCGCACGGCGCTCCCCGCCCACGCCGGCGACGCCGAGCTGGCCCGTGCGCTGCTGATGCTTGAGTGCTCGTGCCGGGTCGCCGAGTCCTCCGACGCGGTGCTCGCCGACATGCTCCGGCGGTTCCCCGAGCTCTCCGAGGAGGTATCGGCGGTTGTCGAGATGGTCGCGCTGATGCGTTCATCCGGGCCGTTGCCCGGCGAGAACGCCGCCGAGCTGTTTCCGGGCGCCACGCTGGGCAAGTACCGCCTGGTCGGTTGGCTCGGCGCCGGCACGTTTGGTGAGGTCTGGTCGGCGTGGGACACGACGCTCGAGCGATATGTCGCGCTGAAGCTGCTGCCGTCGGTGGGGGCGGGGGGGTCAAACCTGAGCGCGGTTCTGCGTGAGGCCAAGAGCGCCGCCGCGATTGATCACGAGAATGTCGTCAAGGTGCACGACGCCGGCGAGTTCGGCGGATCGGCCCGCTGCTACATCGACACCCAGTTGGCGGGCAATCCGGCGCCGACCCGGGATGACCCCAAGCGGGTGGAGCCCGGGAGGTCGTTGTCCGCGGTGGTGGCCGACCTGGGAGGCGGAGGCCTGTCCGTGCGCGAAGCGTGCCGGGTAATGGCGCTGGTCTGCGGCGGGGCCGCCGCCGCTCACGCCCGCGGTATCGTCCATCGCGACATCAAGCCTTCGAACATCCTGGTCACCGGTTCTGGTCGCCCGATGCTCAGCGACTTCGGGCTGTCGCTGCTCGCCGGTCCGATGACCGGGCCGGCCGAGGGCGCCTCGGGACCGTCTGAGACAGTCGCTCGGGCCGGTCGCGTCACGGGCACACCGGCTTTCATGGCCCCGGAGCAGGCGCGCGGCGAACCGGCGACCCCCGCCAGCGACGTCTATGCGCTGGGCGCGACGCTGCGGTTCGCCCTCACCGGAAAGCTACCGTTCGAACCGTCGGGCAAGTTCAGCCGCGACGCGGCGTGGGACGTCATCGAGCAGGTGCGCGCCGCCAAGCTACGCCCGATTGGTCTGGAGCGCTCCGACCTGCCGCAGGACGTCTCGGCGATTTGCGACAAGGCGATGGCCGCCGACCCTGCCGGGCGGTATCTCTCTGCCGAGGCGTTGGCCGCGGACCTCCGGGCGTACCTCGAAGGGCGGCCGGTGTCGGCCCGCCCCGCCGGCGTGGTGCGCACTGGCGCGATGTGGGCCGGGCGCAACCGCGCGGTCGTCGGTCTTGTCGCGGCCATGTTGTTGCTCGGTTCGTTCGGCCTGTGGCGTTACATCGTGAACATCGCCCACGAGCGAGATCGGGCCGTGACGGCGGAAGCGGCGACGGCGGCGCAGCTGAAGGAGACCGAGAAGGCCCGGGCCAGCGCCGAGGCCGTGAACGCGTTTTTGCAGAGCGTAATGGGCGCCGCCGACCCGAGCATTCTCGGAAAGGACGCGAAGATGCTCGACGCGGTCCGGCTCTCAGCGGGGACGATCGAGGCGCAGTTCCGGGACCAGCCGCTGGTGGAAGCCGATGTTCGCGAATCGATCGGCATGGTGTACACCGCGCTGGACCAGGCCCGGGACGCGGATCGCCAGCTTTCACGCTCACTGGAGATCCGATCCGCGGCCCTGGGCGCCGAGGCCGCGCCCACGATCCGGGTGCGCCACGCGCTGGCGTCGGTGCGCTGGAGAGATGCCAACTCGCCCGAGGCGGCCGCGGAGGTGGGCGCCGCCACGGAGCAGGCCCGGCGGGTCCTGCCCATGGACGACCCGGTGCGACTGGCGGTCGAGATGGACTACGCCGCGTACCTGGGCGGGAATCACCGCTTCGCCGAGGCGCGCGAGGTGATGAAGGAGGTCGTGGCGTCGTTCGAGCGTCGCGGCGAACTGGAGTCTCCCCAGGCCATGACCGCTCGGCGCCTGCTGGCGGGCAGCGCGGGGTACAGCGGCGACGTCGACGAGGCCGTCGCCCAGCTCACGGCGCTGATTGACCTGCAGGAAAAAAAGCTTGGCAAAGACAGCTTCGAGAGGTATCAGACGATGTACGAGCTCGCCGGGGTCGTGCACCTCGCCGGGCGCGTCGAGGACAGCGCCCTGTGGCACCGCAGGGTGCTTGAGGGGCTTCGCCCGTTGCTGCCGCCGGGGAACGGGGTGGTGTTCGCGAGCGCGCTGTCGATGACTTCGCTGTACGCCGGTCAGCTCGGGAGGTTTCAGGAGGGTCTGGACCTGTTCCGACCAGTGTTCGATGAGTACGTCGGCGGGCCGCAGCGCGAGTCTGACAAGGTTGCGATGGGTGAACTCGTGCTCGCGATCTGCTACATCGGCCTGAAGCGCTACCCCGAAGCCGAGCAGATGCTCCTGGAGGGCCGCAAGCAGTACGCCGAGAAATCAGTGCAGCAGGATGACATTCGGGCCAGGTTCGACCGGCGCCTGGTGGAGCTGTACCAGGCGTGGGGCCGCCCCGAGGACGCGGCGAAGTATCGGAACAAGTAAGACAGGAGAACGGCCGCTCGCGGGCCGGGGCCGTCGAGCGCGAGCGGTACCAGGCTGGCCAGACCGCCGTAATGGTGAACCCAACAAACGGGAAAAATGTGTGCAAGCGGCCTGTCACACCGGCGGTTGGTTGGCACTCCCTGGGGCGAGGCGTCGGGCCGGGCAGGTCCGTAACCGGCGCCACACGCACCTGTCACTGTTCAGGAGAGACCGCCATGAGCCAGCCGAATCGATCGACCACGTCCGTCCGCACCCTGACCCTCATTGCGGCCCTCGGCGGGCTGGCGTCCGGGGCCTTGGGAAACATCCTTACCAACGCGGGCTTCGAAGACGACACCGCGTGGGCCTACATCTTCACGCTCGGCGATGACACGGGCTATTCGACGCAGGCCGCCCACACGGGCCAGCGTTCGTTCAAGTTTTCCACCGCAGCGGACGTCATCAATCTCAGCCAGGCCGTCGCGTTCGTGCCCGGGCAGCAGTACGAACTGAGCTTCTGGGTGCTGAACTATGGCGTTGGGAACGATCTTCTCGCCGGCTACATGCACACCTCAGACCCTGTCCCGACCGACGTGGCGTTCTTCGATGGCCCCGTGGGCACCGGGCTGGAGAGCTGGGAGCAGGTCAGCTTCAACTTCGTGGTTCCCGCTGGCGACTACTGGAGGCTGGTATTCCACGGCTACGACAACAACGCGGCGTTCTATGTGGACGATTTCTCGCTGACCGTCGTTCCCGGGCCGGGCGTCGGCGTGCTGGCCTCGCTGGCGGGGTTTGTGGGAGTTCGGCGGCGCCGCTGAAGCCCATGCTCGTCTCAAATCGCTAATTCCACGCGACGGCCCCGGGTTCTGCCCCGGGGCCGTTCTCGCGTTGGTTCGGTGACGGCACCCGCCTCCCGTTCGACGTCACCGACACCGACGGCGACGGCGACAGCTTCGAGGTGATCGCCCTGGATCTCGCCAGGGTCCCGGGCCAGCACGATGACCCCTGCGTTGCCGGCGCCGCGTTCAGCCCCTATGCCGACAGGGGCGCGTACGAGTAGCAGGGTGCGAACTGTCCCGGGGATATTGACGCGAGCGGCATCATCAACACCGGAGACCTCACGCGGCTCCTGGGCAACTTCGGCGTGAGCGTCGGGGCGTGTGCGCTGACCGACCTCAATGGCGACGGCGTGGTCAACACCAATGACCTGGTGATCCTGCTATCGAAGTTCGGCCAGAACTGCCAGAGCTGGACCGGGCGCCGCGCGAACAACTCCTGGGTGGGGCCGGGGATTCCAGGCACGGTTGTTGTTTGCGCGACGGTCAAAGATGCGCCGGCGTTTTGTCCCAAGAAAACCAGACAATTTCGTGCGAATCTGACGAACTGCAACCCCGAATCGGCAGCCCGTGAGGTAGCATTTGCGTCATGAGCACCACATTCACACCGCCCAGGACCGAGACCCACACCGTCGCCGACCGCCTGTATGAGCTGTGCAGCGTCGGCAAACATGAACAGGCGATGAAGGAGCTGTACGCCGACAACTGTCGGCACGTTGAAGTGATGGAGTGCCCGGGTTCGCCCTACAAACGGATCACCGAGGGCAAGGCCACGCTCTTGCAGATGTGCGACCACTGGAACAAGACGACCACGGTCCATAGCGCTTCGTGCGGCAAGCCGCTGGTCAACGGGGACCAGTTCATCGTGGAGATGCAGATGGACTGCACCAGCAGCGAGGGCCCGATGGCCGGGCAGCGGATGAACATGAAGGAGCAGGCCCTTTACACCGTCAAGGGCGGGAAGATCACGGAGGCGAAGTTTTTCTACGGGATGGGCATGTAGTCACCTTTCCCGGTCAGCGGGATCAGCAGGTGAACCGTCAGAACTGCGCGGCCCTCGCCCGATTCCAGATTGGAATCCGTCGAGGGCCGCGGTCTTTTCCGGCGGTGCACCGGCAGAGATCGCGGCCTAGCGTTCCCTCTCACAAAGGAGCGACGCCATGGCGATGTCCGAACCCCTTGACATACTTCTCGCCCACAACCACTGGGCGACGCGCAACGTCCTCGATACGTGCGCCAAGCTGACGCCTGAGCAGTTTCACCAGAAGTTCCCGATCGGGCTGGGCTCGCTCCACGACAACCTGGCCCACATCATCGGGGCGATGTGGGTGTGGACGCAGGTTCTCAAGGGCAACGGGGCGGTGCCCGGGCTGCCGGAGATCAAGGGGACGCCCGGCGAGCTCCTGATGAAGCTCGACGAGGTGGCCGCCGAGTTCGATGACGCGGCCCGGGCCGGTGCACTCGACGCGGTCGTCACCCGTATCCGCGAAGGCAAGGCCCACAAGTTCACCCGCGGCGGCGTGCTGATGCAGGTCCTCACCCACGGCGTCCACCATCGGGCGCAGTGCATCAACATGCTGCGGCAGCTCGGGGTGAGCCCGCTGCCGCAGAGCTCGGTGATCGAGTGGATCCGGGCGGTGGACCCGGTGGTTTGATCGCGGCCGCGCCGCTCACACACCTGGTTTTTGAGACCGAAGCTGCGGGGGCTTGAGGTTCCGGGCCATCGGGCGCCCGCGGCGCCGCAGGGTGGTGACGCGGTGGGATGGACGGGGTGTCGCCTGACGTGATCGGATGGCGGCGCGCCATGCCGGCGGGCGAGGCTCGTCTGGGTTGGTGATGCTCGGCGTTGGCGTGCGCATCGCCGGGTGTGCATGCGAGATCGGCGCCGGCGGCGATCGTCGGTGCGGGCTGGGAGCAGCTGGGTTCCGGGGGTTGATCGGGGTCTTGCGGCGGCTGGTGCTGTTGCGGCCCCGCCGGCCCGGCGCCCGAAGGATTGGGCGGTGGCTGGGACGGGGAGGTTGTGGGTGGCGGCGCTTTGCGGTCGCTCCTGAGGACGGCGGCGGCGGCCTTCCTGGCGGTCTCGGCTTTGGTTGAGTCCCTGATCGCGGCGATGCGGATGAGGTGCTCCACCATGGCGGGGGCGGCCCACGATTTGCGACGCTCGGCGCGGGAACGGGCGATGCGGTCGAGGGCGTCGAGGGCGGCCTGCGTTTGCGGATCGTCGTGCCAGGCGAGCAGTTCTTCATGGGTGACGTCGAGGCGTGCGCAGATGTCCGAGAGCGGTTCGGCGCTGCAGAGAAAAGCGGTGAGAAGGGCGTCTGCGATGTCGGGAGGGAGAGGAGATGGTGGTGGGGGCGATGCGTGAGGTGGGGCTTCCAGCGTGGGAGGTGCGGACCCGGCGGCATCGCGCGGGGCGGGGGCGGGCTTGGACTCGGTGAGCGCCACGGCATGGTTGTTGGGGTTCCCGGAGATCATGCGCTGAGTATTCAGCGCGTTTTGATCCGGGCAAGGCCGGGCTCGCGCAGGTACAGAAGATTGCGCACGGGAGCGGTCAGTGCGCGTAGCTTTTTTTTCCGGATGTGGTGCGACTGAGGGGCGAGTGGAGGCGGGGATGGTGCACGGGTTGGTGACCACGCAGTCGCAGAGCGCCGCGTCGGCGATCGTGGATGATGAGGTGGTCGGTGTCGACGCCGGCGCCGCGCCCGCCGGACCATGCGCGGCTCGTCCGCCCATTCAGGGCGGCTGCCCTTCTCAACTCACACCACGGGTTGCGGTCGTTGTTGGCGACCTTCGCCCGTGGCTAACTTCGGTGCGCCCTTTCGGGGCGACGCTTGCGACGTGTCGCCCTGCTCTCGCGCTCCTCGAGCCCCGATCGCACTTCCTTTCGCCTCACCTCTCCCCCTCGCCTCTCCTACTGACCTGCCGCGTTTACTCGCGGGCTCGGCCGTGCCATGCTCGAACGGAACCCGCCGGGGACCGGCGGGGTACGGCGTTGCTCAGCGCTTCGAAACAACAAAGCCGTGGAGCTTGGCTCCACGGCTCTGAGTGGCGTTGGGGAGAGGTTGGTGCTTATGCCGCCTTGCGGAACTTGCTCTTGGTGTAGTTCGGCTTGGGCATTGTGAACGATTCGGTCGCTCCCGAAGCTGGGGCTTCGACCGTGGCGGTGCCGCCGCCGGACTTGCCGTCGGCCTCGAGCCGGAACCGTGAGACGATGCCGCGGAGGCGTTCGGCGTTGGCCGAGAGCTGGCTGGCGGCGCTGGCGGCCTGGTCGGCGCCCTGAGCGGTCTGGCGGGTGAGCTGCTCGATCGAGCTCACGTTGCGGCTGATCTCCTCGCTGGCGCTGGACTGCTCCTGCGCCGCCGAGGCGATGGACTCGATCATACTGGCGACGCCCTGGGCGCTGGACACGATCTTGGTGAGGCTCTCGCCGGCCTGCCCGGCGAGCTTGACGCCGGTCTGGACCTGCTGGGTGCCCTCGTTCATCCGGGCCACGGCCTGGCCGGTCTCGGCCTGGATGGTCTGGATGCTCTCGGCGATCTCCTTGGTGGCCTTGGTGGTGCGGTCGGCGAGCTTGCGGACCTCGTCGGCGACAACCGCGAACCCGCGCCCGTGCTCGCCGGCGCGGGCCGCCTCGATGGCGGCGTTCAGGGCCAAGAGGTTGGTCTGGTCGGCGATGTCGTTGATGACCTCGGTGATGCGCCCGATCTGCTCGCTGCGGCGGCCCAGCTCAGAGACGCTGGCGGCACCGGCGGTGACCGCGTCGCTGATGGACTTCATCTCGTTGATGGTGCGCTCGACCTCGCCGCCGCCCTGCTGGGCCAGCTTGCCCGAGTCGGTGGCGTTCACCTGCGCGTCGCCGGCCCGCTTGGCCACTTCCGACACGCTGGCGGTCATCTCCTCGATAGCGCTGGAGATCTGCGTCACCTGGCCGGACTGTTCCTTCATGCCGGCGGACATCTCCTCGGCGCTGGCGGCGATCTCGGTGGACGCCGCGGCGACCTCCTCGGTCGAACGGCGCACGTCGCTGATCACGCCGTGGAGGTAGGCGATGAACTTGTTGAAGCCGCCGGCCATCTGCCCGATCTCGTCCTTGCGGTCGATGTTGATCCGGCGGGTGAGGTCGCCCTCGCCGTCGGCGACGTCGTTGATGCTGGCGATGAGGTAGTTGAGCGGCTTGACCATGGTGGAGCGGAGCATGAACACCAGCAGGCCGATGCCGGTGATGACTAGCGGCGTGGACCAGATGAGCCCGCCGGTGATGAACGAGGCGACCTGGTCATCCACGGTCTTGACCGGGAGCTGCACCTCGTAGGCGCCGTGCATGTAGCCGACGCGCCAGCCTTCCATCTTGAAGCCGACGGGGTCCTTGCCGTCGCTGCCGGGGCCGGGGTCGCCGTGGCACATCATGCAGCTCTCGGTGAGCTTGATGGCCCGCATGTAGTGGTAGGTGTTGGTGGCGGGGTCGATGTCGCCGACAGACTCCTGCCCGCCGGCGCTGACCTGCTCACCGAGCTTGCGGAGCAGTTTCTCGCGGAAGCTCCCGGGAGCGGGCTCGTTTTCCTTGTTGCGGGCCTCGAACGCGATCACGTGGAAGTCGATGTTCTCGCGCTTGGCGGCCTGCTGGGCGGCGGTCCAGCCCACGACCACGGGGATCGTGTTGAAGATCTTGCTCTCCCGATAGCTCTTGCCCTTGGCCTGGACTTCCTTCAACTCCTTCAGGAGCTCCTCGGTGTCGATGGCGCCGCTGTTGGCCACCTTGGCGGCGTGGTTCTTGGCCTCGTCGGCTACGGCCGTGAACGCCCCGGCCTTGGCCTGCATTGCCTCGATCGCGTCCTGACGGAAGCCGCGCACGAACACGACATAGTTCACCGCGACCACCACCAGCAGCACAACGATGGTCGCGCTGATGATCTTCGTCGCAAGGCTCAGGTTCTTGTACCAGTTCATCATGGGACGGGCTCCTGATCTGGATGCTGCATGAACCGCGCGCCGGGGCGCCGGTGAATAGCGGTTGTTCGGCACGATTCCCGTGGTCGATAAGGACCGGGCGCCGGTCACTCCGGGCTTTGATCGATTCCACTCGTTTCGGGGACCGCTAGAACGAAGGGGGGACTCGGAAGCTCACGCCGCGTCCGGAGCCGGGGTCCGAGAACTTGAGCTCGCCGGCGTGCAGAAGCAATCGCTCGGCGGACGCCGCGCTGCCGTACAGCGGATCTCCCAGAATCGGGTGCCCGATGCCGATGGGCCGGGGCAGCGCGGCGTGCAGGCGCAGCTGATGCGTCCGCCCGGTGATCGGCTCGAGCATCACGCGCGTCCGGTCGGTTTCCAGCGAGAGCACACGCCAGCGAGTGAGCGCGCCGCGGCCGTGGAGCCAGTCGTGCACCTGGTACGGCCTGTTCCGCACGTCCAAACGAAGCGGGGCGTCCACCACGCCCTCATCGGCGTGATGAACGATCCCATCGAGCAGCGCCACGTATCGCTTGCTCACCCGGCGCTCCTCGAACTGTTTGCTCAGGGCGGCCTGCGCCGCCGGCGTTAGCCCCAGCACCAGAACGCCGGATGTGTCCATGTCCAGCCGGTGAACGATGAGAGGCCCCTGGGCCTGGGGGAACAGTTCCCGCACTCGCGACACCACGCACCGCTGCTTGCCCTCGCCCTTCCCCGGCACGCTCAGCATCCCCGCGGGCTTCTCGACCACCACCCACAAGTCGGTCGCCTCGATCACCCGGATGTCCGGCGGTGCCTCCATCGGCACCTACCATAAGCGCCCGCCCCTCTCGCACCCGGAGTACACCGTGAACACCCGTTTGATCGCAACCCTCGCCATGGTCATCCCGGCGGCCTCCGTTTTTGCAGCGGACGAGAAGCCCAAGGGAGCGCCGGCCGAGGTGCCGGCCCAGGCCACGCCCCCCGTTGACTGGAAAACCGCCGAAGCGGGGTCGCTCACCGACTATGTCCAACTGACCACGCCCGATAAGTACATCCGTGCTGGCGAGTCGTACTTCAGTCCAAACGATCAGTGGATCGTGTTTCAGGCGGTGCCCGTGCCGCCCCCGGGGACGGGCAAGGAGCCCGACGCCAACTATTCCATGTTCGTCGCCAAGCTCAGGCACGACGCCGACGACAAGATCACCGGGATCGATGAGCCGATCCGGATCAGCCCGGAGGGGTCGGCCAACACCTGCGGGTTCTTCAACCCCCGCAAACCCGGCACGGTGATCTTCGGATCCACCCTGGTCACCCCGGCCGGCACTGATTCGCCCGGTTACCAGCGCGGCACGCGCAGCTACCGGTGGTCGTTTCCCGCCGAGATGGAGATGGTCAGCGTCACCGTGCCCCAGATCATCCGGGACACCATCAGGATGCCGGGCGCCCGCGAGCTGACGTTTGACCCGAAGATGCTCAAGCCGACGGTGCTCTACAAGCATCCCGGTTATGACGCGGAGTGTTCGTTTGACCCCAGTGGGCGCTTCATCGTGTTCTCGTCGCAGGAGGACATTGACGAGAAAACCGGGCGCCCGAACCTCAGCCTGTACGTCTACGACACCGAGACGACGAACGTCTCGCCTCTGGTGCGGAACAAGGGCTACAACGGCGGGCCGTTCTTCTCCCCCGACGGCAACTTCATCTGCTACCGATCGGATCGCAACGGCGACGACCTGCTGCAGGTGTACGTGGCCGAGCTGCAGAAGGACGCCTCGGGCGCGATCCTCGGCATCAAGGAGGAGCGCCGCGTGACCGACAACCCGCACGTCAACTGGGGCCCGTTCTGGCACACATCGGGCAAGTTCCTCATCTACGCCACCAGCGAGGTGGGGCACGACAACTACGAGGTGTTCAGCGTCGAGGCGCCGGTGGGTGACAACGCCGCCAAGAAGCCCGGCGAGCTCAAGCACCGGCGCATCACTCACGCCCCCGGTTTCGACGGCCTGCCGGTGGTCTCAGGAGGGTCGCAGTGGATGATGTGGACCAGCCAGCGAGGACCCAAGCGCGAGGGCGAGGCGAAGCCGTCGAGCCAGATCTGGGCAGCGAGGGTGGTCAACCTGGAGCCGTAAGGCCGCGAGGTGTTTTTCACGGGGCGGCTCAGGAATGGGCGCTCCCCCCCGCTAAACTGCATCACAATCCCCCTCGGCGGCGTATGGATGTGCCCCGATCCCCAGAGTCCTGTCAGGACTCTGGACCCCAGGACCCAGGACTCCTCCCCGCCTCCCATGAACATCCTCAACGAATCCGCCGTCGGCGCCCCCAGCTCGGCCATGGCCGGGCACACAACCCTTGACCCCGATCGCAAGCACGACCCTCACGCCACGCGCTTCGGGAAGTTTCTCCAGGCGTGCATCAAGTTCGAGGGGTCGGACCTCATCATCAAGAGCGGCACCTGCCCCAAGATCCGCCTGCGCGGCTCGCTCAAGGCGCTCGACACAGAAAAGGTCGAGTTCGAGGAGTTCGTCTCCATTGCCAAGCACGTCCTCACCGAGGAGCAGTGGGCCGACCTGCACAAGTTCGGCAGCGTGGACTTTGCCTACGACTACGACAAGGGGAACCGCTTCCGCATCAACCTGTTCCAGAGCCGCGGCAAGCTCTCGATGGCGGCCCGCCTGGTCACCAGCAAGATCCGCAAGTTCGAGGACCTGTACCTGCCGCCGGTGATGGCCGAGATCGCCATGCAGCCGCAGGGGATCGTGCTGCTGGCCGGCGTCACCGGCTCGGGCAAATCCACCACCATCGCTTCGATGCTGAACTATGTGAACGCGCAGAAGCCCGTCCACATCATCACCATCGAAGACCCGATCGAGTACATCTTTGAAGACCAGAAGGCCACGGTGCACCAGCGCGAGGTGGGCATCGACGTCCTGGACTTCAAGACCGGCCTGCGGGCGCTGGTGCGCGAGAACCCCGACGTGGTGCTGATCGGCGAGATGCGCGACAGCGAGACATTCGAGGCCGCGCTGCACGCATCCGAGACGGGCCACCTGGTGTTCGGCACCATCCACGCCTCGAGCTGCTCGCAGACGTTCGGGCGCATCTACGACCTGTTCCACGCCGAGGAGCGCGAGCAGGTGCGGAAGATCCTGGCGTACCAGATGCGGGCGATCGTGTACCAGAAGCTGCTTCCGACGCTGCACAAGGACATCCACCGCATCCCGGCGCTGGAGATTCTGATCAACAACGCCGTGGTGCGCAAGTACATCATGGAAGGGCGCGAGAACGAACTGCTCGACGTGATCAAGAGCCAGGAGTCGACCCAGATCGGCATGATGGACTTCAACGGGTCGCTGGTGCAGCTGGTGGAGAAGGAGTTCATCCACTTGCGCGTGGCGATGGAGACAACGCCGAATCCGGATGAGTTGAGGATGCGGCTGAAGGGGATTGGGTAAGCAATCCGGACCCGCAGAGCGCGCCGATGTCGCTGGCCCTCCGTCGAGCAGCCGCCAAACGCTACAGGCCCTCGGAGGTCAAGCTGCTGCTTGTCGCCGAGGCTCCGCCCTGCTCGCTCGATCGGTACTTCTATTTCGAGGAGGTCCGCGAGCATGACTGGCTCTTTCGCTACGTGTGGGAGGGGTTGACGGGTCAGAAGCCCGACCGCGCCGACAAGCCACGCCAGCTCGGTGCCCTCCGTGCCGCCGGCGTGTACCTGATCGACCTGCATGAGGAAAATGTCTCTCAACCCACGCCGGCCCAACTGGCCCCGTGCGTGCCGGGGTTGGTGAGCCGTTGCCTGGCGCTGCGCCCCGACAGGATTGTCTTGATCAAGGCGAGCGTGTACGACGCGGCGTTTGAGGCGCTTCAGGCATCGGGACTTCCGGTCGCGGACGAGCGCGTGCCGTTCCCGGCCAGTGGGCAGCAAAAGCGCTTCCTCGCGTCCTTTCGGCACGCGACTGCCGGAATCAGGCCGAGTTTGCGTATCATCAGGACCTTATGACTTCGGTCCTCAACACCCCAACCACCGAGTTCGAGAAACTCGATCGCTGCAACCCCGGCAATCCTGGAGCTGGCGGCATCGACCATCGCCCCCGTGTCCTCTTGGGCAAGATGGGCCTCGACGGCCACGACCGCGGCGTCAAGGTCATCGCCCGCGCGCTCCGTGACTCGGGTGTCCACGTCATCTACTCCGGCCTGTGGCAGACCCCCAAGAGCCTCGCCATCAGCGCCCGCGATGAAGACTGCGACGTCATCGCCGCGTCGATGATGTCCAACTCGCACCTGGTGCTGGGTCCGAACCTCCTGACGGCGCTCAAGGAAGTTGGGCGTCCCGACCTGCCGGTCCACATGGGCGGCATCATCCCGCAGAACGACATCAAGACACTTCTCGCCGCGGGCGTCAAGAAGTGCTTCACCACCGGGGTTGGCCTGCTCGAAATCGTCGAGGCCGCCCGGAGCGAGGTGCATGAGCTTGTTCAGTCGGTCCCGTCGGGTCATCCTGTCGCTCAGCTGGCGCGGGACATCACGCTGGCGCACCTGGGGCGCCCGCTGCGGGCCGGCGCCAAGCGCAAGCGCCCGAAGCGGGTCATCGGGGTCACCGGCTCGCCGGGGGCGGGCAAGAGCACGCTGGTCGCCGCGCTGGCTTCTGAGCATGCGCGCCGGTCGGAGGACAACAAGGGCCTGGGGCGCGTCGCGGTCGTCGCGTTCGATCCCATGAGCCCCATCACCAACGGGGCGCTGCTGGGAGATCGGCTGCGCGTCGACTTCAACCGCCTGGGCGAGAGCGTCTATTACCGCTCGCTGGCCATCAGCGGCGAGGACTACGCCACGCTGAACGACGTGATCGAGCTGATCGGCGGCTGCGAGCCGCCGTCGGGCGAGCCGGGGTTCGACACCGTGTTCGTCGAAACCGTCGGCGCCGGCCAGAACGAGACCCGCATCCGGCGGCACGTCGACAAGACGGCGGTTGTGCTGGTCCCCGGCATGGGCGACGCCATCCAGATGGACAAGGCCGGCATCCTCGAGATCGCCGACGTCTTCGTGTGCAACAAGGCCGA